>CAJXDP010000017.1 GCA_913052445.1 uncultured Formosa sp. | reverse complement strand
GCATTAGCCGTAGGAGTATCAAAAATAGTAACTGGAGTTTCAAAAGTTTGAGTTTCAGTTGATGTTGTAATGGTTACGCTGGCTGTGTATTCCCCAGGATTAGCGTATACGTGGGCTGGATTTAATTCAGTTGATGTTTCAGAATCACCAAAATCCCATTCTAAACTAACAATTGTTTCAGAAGTTGATAATGAAAATTCAGTAGCTGATCCAAGACAGTCGTTGACATAGCTAATATTGGCAATTAAAAAAGACTGAATAAATGGAGGGAGTCCGAAACCTGCGGACGTACCCTGGGATAATGACTGACCGGCTTCCTCATAATTTGCAGCAGCTCCAGACTCGTTTGGATTATTAATAACATCTAGAGAAGATTGATTTCCTGTATTACAAACATAAATTTTTCCATTTGGACCTAATTGCATGGCTCCCATGAAAGAAAAGCCTTGAAAGAGATAAGTTGCAGATGCTGGAACATCAACTGCTGTAAGGTCGATTTGTTGGACTCCATTATTACTTGAAAAATAAACTTTTTCAGAATTTTGAGAAAATGCTACTCCATAATAACTCTCGTTTGACAATAAAAGTGTTGGATTTGATACTTGTCCAGTTTCTTGGTTAAAGTCATAAACCCATCCAGATCCGTTATTACTATTCCCTCCTTCTTGATCTCCATTTTGACTGTGGGCAATAGCTATTTTCTCTCCGTTGGGAGAGGATTTTAAATAACCAATACCATTTCGTCTATATCCTTCAACTCCAACAGATGGAACTATATTTGAAATTGAAGGTGCTGTATTAACTCCATTCGAATCCACTCGAAAAGCATAAAAAGAACTTATAAAATGTGTTAAAACCCAATAAGATTGTCCATCAGCGTGCTCAACAGCAGTTATTTTTTCAGCACATTTATACTTTAAGTGTTCAGGGTTATTTTGGTCGTAGGTTAAAAGTTGTATATTTTTTTCTGAAGAATCAACATCCCCCATTCCATTATTAAAAGTCATATCCACTAGAGAATAGTTAAGGCCATTGTTAAACCCGTCGTCTTCATCTGGTACACCACCTCCTGGACTGTATGTTCCGTCAAATGTAGGGGAGCCGTCTTCTTGAGCAGGTCCTGATTCTGGGTATGCCCAGGCATTTTGATGATGCGGCTCATCTACTGTAAAAATATAATATTTATCTAAATCTCCTGGTTTGGGTATGATAACTGCCGAACTAGTACTAGAAGGGTCACCCAGTAGTCCAGAACCTAAAAAATAACTGGCATTTGGCATGAGCTGATGATTAGCATCCCATACGTCTCGACCATCTGTGTAAAATTGTAAATTTCCATTAGGATCAGAAATAGAAGAGCAACCTTCAAAAGTATCAATTGTGTTTTGAGCTTCTGCCGATGGAGTAACAGTCCCGTTCACATTATCAAATACGAGTCCGGCACCATCTCCAAAATACCAATTATTAGCTTCACCCTGTGAAAATGAGTTCAAGCATAGTAAAAAGAAAAATATTTTAGTAAATAGATGTTTTTTCATAAATTGAGTTAAAACTTTTAATTTAAAATATTTTTTTTTAAAAGGCCGAATTAGAAAAATTCCTAAGTAAAAAGATATTTTAAAAAATACATTATTTTTCGATTACACTTATTTCAATTCAAACAATAAATATACCAAATATCAATTGCTACAAAAATAAAAACTAAAAAACCCACTAAATAGAGTGGGTTTTTAAAGTGGTGCCTCCAGGAATCGAACCAGGGACACATGGATTTTCAGTCCATTGCTCTACCAACTGAGCTAAGGCACCTCCTCGCATTAAATGCGGTTGCAAATATAATGGAATTTTAATATCCCCAAAGTAAATTTTTATAAAAAATGGTTTTGTAAATTTACAGTCTGAACTAACGAAATGAATTTAATAATAGACATTGGGAATACATCAACCAAACTTGCTGTATTTCAAAGAGATAAAGTTTTAAAAACTAAAACTATAGCAAGAAATAGCTTAGTCTTGGAGGTTGAAAACTTAGTAAAAAAGTTTTCTGAAATCAAACAAGGGTTTATATCCTGTGTTGGATTTTTGCCTTCAAAGGAGTTAAAAATTTTGGAAAAGAGTCTGTCTATAAATTTTTTAAATTCAGCTTCAAAATTACCTTTTAAGAATCATTATAAAACTCCTAACAGCCAGGGAGCAGATCGCTTAGCACTTATGGCTGCTGCTGTTAGTCAATATTCTAAAAAAAACGTTTTAGTTATTGACGCTGGAAGTTGTATTACATATGATTTTATTGATTCTGAAAATAATTACTTAGGAGGCGCTATAGCTCCAGGCATTCAAATGCGCTATAAATCAATGGCAGACAATACTACTAGTTTGCCAGTACTACAAAAACAAGTCCCAAAACATTCTATTGGAAATTCCACTAATGCCTCTATTCACTCTGGCGTCATATATGGAGTTTTGTATGAAATTGAGGGTGTAGTTAATGAATATCAAAATAAATACTCAGATTTAACAATTATTTTAACAGGAGGAGACGCAGATTTCTTGTGTAAGCAATTAAAAATTAGCATATTTGCCAACCCGTATTTTCTTTTAGAAGGCTTAAATTTTCTATTAGAATTTAATTCAAATTAATTATGAAGAAGTTTTTATTCCTTATTTCAATAGTTTTAACATCTTTCAGTTTTGCTCAACAAGGTGCCAGCTCACCTTATTCTTTTTATGGAATTGGAAGTTTAAAATTTAAAGGTACTGTTGAAAATCAATCAATGGGAGGAATAAGTGTGCATTCAGACAGTATTCATATAAATTTACGAAATCCAGCAGCTTATGCCGGTCAAAATTTAAAGTCATTTAATAATGAAGCTAGACCGATAAAATATACCGTTGGAGGAAGTCAGTCACAAATTACTCTCAAGGGAGACTCTTCTACTGAAAAGTCTAGTATATCATCACTTGATTATTTAGCCATTGCTGTTCCATTAGGTAAATTTGGAGCAGGATTTGGGTTGATTCCATATACTTCAGTAGGTTATAAATTACAGTCTTTCAACTCTGATGAAATTCTTCAATATAAATATAGAGGCGAAGGTGGATTAAACAAAGTTTTTTTAGGACTAGGGTATCAGCTTTCTCAAAACTTTAGAGTAGGGATAGATGCCAGTTACAACTTTGGAAATATAATTAATACTAATATAGCTTTTGGATATAACGATGAAGGTGAATTGTTGCAATATCAAACAAGAGAAATTAATCGATCTGATCTTGGGGGTCTTTCTTACAATTTTGGATTAATTTATAATAAGTTATTAAAGCCTGATTTTGAATTTACAGCTTCTGCTACCTATTCTCCTTCATCAAATTTAACGTCAAAAAATAAGCGTATATTTTCGTCAATTGTTACAGATTTAAATACAAATCAAGAAGCTGCGCTTAACTCAATTGATGTTGATCTAAATGCCGTAGGGTTAGACGCCACTGAGTTAAAGTTGCCTAGTAAGAGTTCTATTGGGTTTGGCTTTGGTGCTCCAAGAAAATGGTTTGCTGGTATTGACTATACTTTTTTAAAAGCTAGCCAATTTACAAATCGTTTAATAGTAGTTGATAATTCAACATATGATGATGCTTCTGCAATTTCTGTTGGAGGTTTTTATATTCCAGAATTTGATTCATTTAGCAAATACTGGAAACGCATAACATACAGAGCAGGAATTCGCTTTGAAAATACAGGATTAAAGATCAATGATCAGCTTATCAAAGAGTTTGGCATATCTTTTGGAGTAGGACTACCAGTTGGTAGAATATTCTCAAATGCTAACATAGGATTAGAATTAGGTAAAAGAGGAACCACCAATGCAAACTTAGTTGAAGAGAATTTTGTTAATTTTCAATTAAGCTTATCCTTGAATGACCGTTGGTTTGAAAAGCTAAGATTTAATTAATGCCTGTCAAATAATAAGATAGAGTATTTATTAAAAAAAGCTTCTTCAGAAATAAATTAATAATTTTATCACATGAAAACGAAAATATACATTTTAACTTCAATACTTTTCTTGAGTATTTCTTTGATTTCTGCACAGACACAAGAGGATTTACAAAAGCTTTCTATTTTTAGCGAATATGTTAAGGCAAAAAATTATAACGATGCCTATGGTCCATGGATGGAATTAAGAACCGCTACTCCCAGACTCAATAAAGCTATTTATGTCTTTGGAGAACGTATCATAAAAGACAAGATTTTAAATTCTACAGCACAAGAAAAAAAAACATACATATTAGATTTGTTAAAACTTTGGGAAGAGCGAAGAGCTATTTTCCCAAACATTACTCCTCAAGGTACTTACTTAGCTAAAGCAAGTCAGTTGAGATACGACAATAAAAAACTTCTAGGTGAATCGAATGAGGATTTATATATAGCTTTTGATACAGCCTACCTTACTGATATTAAAACCTTTACAAACCCTAAGAGCTTGTATACTTACTTTTCATTGATGGTTGGTTTATATGATTCTTCCCTAAAATCAGCCCAAGAATTGTTTAGTAAATACGATGATATTAGTGAGAAAATTGAGTTAGAATTTAAAAACTACACTAACAAACGAAATGGATTTTTAAATGAAGGTGGAGAAGTTAAAGAGCTGAGTAGAAAGGATAATTCGCGATTAAAATCCTACAATAGTTATTTAAGAGCATACAATCAAATAGTCGGCAGTATAGATACAAAACTTGGAACTAGAGCTAATTGTGAGAATTTAATTCCTTTGTACGCTAGGGATTTTGAAGCTTTTAAAAATGATGGCGTTTGGTTACAACGAGCCATGAATAGAATGTATGCTAAAGGATGTAATGACGATCCTTTGTTTGTTCAAATTGTTGAACAAAAAAATATGTTAGAGCCAAATGCTGATACTGCTTTTTATTTGGGTATTTTAAAAGATAAGGCTGGGAAATCAACGGAAGCTCTGAGTTTTTACAGCCAAGCGGTTAAGTTAGAAACATCAAGTTTTGAAAAGTCCAAGATCTTGTATAAAATTGCAACAAATTTTAAGAAGAAAAGTCGCTACGGTCAAGCTAGAATTTATTATATGAAAGCGCTTAAAGCAAATCCAAGTATGGGTAAAGCTTATTTGGCTATTTCTGCAATGTATGCAAAAAGTGCAAATAATTGTGGGATTGATAATTTTTCAAAAAGGGCTGTTTATTGGTTGGCTGCTAAGGAAGCTGCAAAAGCTGGTCGTGTAGACCCTACAATGAAGAAGAATGCAAAAAAATCAATTGCTAATTACGAGGCTAAGGCTCCACAGAAAAGTGAAATATTCTCTTCGGGGCGTGCTGGGCAGGTAATTTCTGTTGAATGTTGGATTAATCGTAGTGTAACAGTCCCAAGTCTTTAATGAAGGCATATTGCAACATAAGATCTAAAAATATCATACCGCTCTTTGTGGTCGCTATTTTTTTTTCTTGTAATAATACATTAAAAAAAGTTCAAGGTTTAGATTCAAGTTCTTATGCTCCTATGTCTATTGCTGAAAATATTAACACCAAATATACAGATTCAGGAATTCTTACCTCCATTTTAGTAAGTCCCAAAATGTTAAATTTTACGAACCGTGAGTTTCCATACTATGAATTCCCTAATGGAATTGATTTAACTCTATTAGATAACAAACAAAATAAAAATACGGTCACTGCTGACCATGCGTTTGTGTATAGTCAAACAGATTTAATCGATCTTCAGGGCAATGTTATTTTGACAACGAACACTAACGATACTTTATTTACAGATCAGCTTTTTTACGATCAGAAAAAAGAATGGCTATTCACGAACTTTGCTGTTAAATTTCGAACTAAAGATTATTTAACTAACGGCAACGGATTTGATTCTAATAAAAACGTAACAAATGCTCAAGTGCTTGAAGTCACAGGTCGGATTTTTATTGATCAATAATTTGTATATTTACTAATGGAATCTAAATTAATAAAATTCATTTTAAATGAAAATCCTCTCTTTTTTACAGTATCTATATCTTGGTTTTGCTGCTCTCTTTTTGTTTGATATGTCTAATAAGTGGAGCAATGATCGAAACTCGGCCTACCTATCTTTATTTTTTTCAGTCTTAGCGGTCTTTATGTTTTTCTTTCGAAAAAAATTTAGGAAGCGTTTTGAAGACCGTGGTAAACTGTAGACATGTCCACAGATCTCCTTATAATTATTTTAAGTCTATTTTTCTCTGCCTTTTTTTCGGGAATGGAAATTGCCTATGTTTCAGCCAATAAAATCCATATTGAAATTGAAAAAAAACAGTCAGGTTTGTTATCCAAGCTATTAGCTAAAATAACATCTAGACCCTCTAAGTTTATAGCAACTATGTTGATTGGAAATAACATTGCTCTTGTTGTTTATGGTTTATACATGGGTGACTTCCTACTATCTTGGTTTTCAGAATTCCTTCCAACAAAAAATACATTAATTTTTTATCTTTTTAATGAGTTGTCATTATTAACGCAAACATTGATTTCAGCTATAGTAATATTGTTGACGGCAGAGTTTCTTCCTAAAGTTTTTTTTCAAATCTATGCAAATAAATTGTTGAAGTTGTTTGCTCTACCAGCGTATTTATGTTATCTATTATTTTCTGTCTTTTCAAACTTTGTTATATGGATTACAGATGTGGTTTTAAAGACGTTCTTTAAATCAGAAGGAGATGAAGTTCAACTAGCATTTTCAAAAGTAGAATTAGGGAATTATATAAGTGAACAAATGGAATCTGTTGAAGCACATGATGTTATAGATAGTGAAATCCAGATATTCCAAAACGCACTCGAATTTTCAGAAGTAAAATCAAGAGAAGTTATGGTTCCCCGTACCGAATTATCAGCTGTTGAAATTCACGATTCAGTACTGACCCTAAATGAATCTTTTACACAAACAGGGCATTCAAAAATAATAGTGTACAAAAGCACTATTGACGATATATTAGGATATGTGCACTCTTTTGATTTGTTTAAAAACCCAAAAAATATTAAATCAATTCTACGACCAGTAGAGTATGTCCCAGAAACCATGTTTGCAAAAGATGTATTAAATATTTTAACAAAAAAGCGAAAAAGTCTGGCTGTTGTTTTAGATGAATATGGAGGTACTTCTGGAATCATGACTGTTGAAGATATTATTGAGGAGCTAGTAGGAGAAATAGAAGATGAACATGATAAAATTGAGCTTGTAGAGCATAAAATCTCATCCAATAACTTTATTTTTTCTGCACGTTTAGAAGTTGACTACTTAAATGAAACTTACAAAATTCAGATTCCTGAAAGTGAAAACTATGAGACTCTAGGCGGCTTTATAGTTAATCATACCGAAGAGATTCCAACCAAAAATCAAGAAATTTGTATTGGTCGTTTTAAGTTGATAATCAAAGAGGTGTCTAATATAAAAATTGAATTAGTCCAGCTTAAAATCATTCAAGATTTTTAATTTAAGTAACTACATCGAATTATATTCTTTTCTGCTTTCATTATTTCAAAGAAATTGGTATTTTCGTGCACTCTATTTAATAAAATAACACACACTACTAATGGCAGTTTTAAATAAAATTAGACAACGTTCTATATTCTTAATCATCGTTATTGCTCTTGCATTATTTTCATTTATCATTGGAGATATATTCACAAACATGGGTTCCGCCGATAAGTCACAAAGCGTAGTAGCTACGGTTAATGGAGAGGATATTGACAGAGAGGCTTTTATGAACCAAGTTGAAAATATTCAACGCCAGTCAGGTGGTTCAGTTACTAATACGCAAGCAATGAATCGTGTTTGGGATCAAGAAATTAGGAATAAAGTAATGCAGACTCAATATGATGCCGTAGGTATTTCTATTGAAAGAGACTACATGAGACAGTTGTTGAAGCAAAATTTAGGGTCTTTAGAAGAGTTTAAAAATGAAGCTGATCTATTTGATGAAGACAAACTAAATGAATTTATTGTAAATCTTAAAGCCATTGCACCAGAAACAACTACTCTAAATGGAAATCCAGTTAATTATAAAGCTTGGACTGATTTTGAGCAAACAATTTCTCAAACTGGTGTTCAACAAACATATTTTAATCTTGTTAAAGCAGGTGTAATAGGAACCTTAACTGAAGGCGAACTAGATTACCAGCTTGAAAATGATAAAGTAGATTTGAAATATATACAAATTCCTTTTTCATCCATTCCAGATAGTATCTTGACAATAACAAAATCGGATATTAAGAATTATATTAAAAAAAACCCAAAGAGATACGAAATAGAAGCATCTAGAGATTTGGTATATGTTCAGTTTAAAGAACAGGCTTCTTTAGAAGATGAGCAAGCTATTCAAGCAGAGTTATCAGCTCTCATTGATGATACTGTAGAATTTAACGAAGCTGCTAAAGCAAATGAAACTGTAATTGGTTTTAGAAACTCTATTGATGTTAAAGCGTTTGTTAATGCCAATTCATCTGTTAAATATAATGACAATTATGTATTTGAGTCGAGTCTTCCAAAGACTGAATTAGAAACGATAGTTAGTTTAGGCGTAAATGATGTTTATGGTCCTTATAAAGAAGACTCTAATTATAAACTATCAAAATTAGTCGCTAAGCAAATGATTTCTGATTCTGTAAAAGTACGTCATATTTTAATTCCTTTTGTTGGAGGAGTTCGAGCAGATATCTCGGTAACATCAACAGAAGTTGAAGCCAAAATACAAGCAGACAGTATATACAAAGTACTTAAGTCTAACCGTTCAAAATTCAAGACCTTATTGGAGTTATCTTCAGATAAAGTAAGTAATGAAAAAGATGGTGAAATCGAATTTGCCTATAAAGACGGCTTTGCTGAAGAATTTAAAGCCTATTCTTTTGAGAATCCAAAAGGAAGCTTAGGAGTTGTAAAAACTGATTTTGGTTACCATGTGATTGAAATTCTAACTCAAGGGCCCAAACAACAAGCTTACAAGCTTGCGACTATTGTTCAGGAAATTGAGCCTTCAATAAAAACAATTGATGAAGTGTTCAAAAATAAATCTAAATTTGAAATAGCGATTGCTAAATCTGATTTTAATGAGATATCTGACGCTGCCAGCTATAAAACTATGCCTGTAAGTAGTATCAAAGAATTGGATGAATCAATCCCTGGAATTGGGACCCAAAGAGCTATTGTAAGGTGGTCTTTTGAAGAAGGAGTAGAGATAGGAGATTTTAAAAGCTTTAATATCTCAGGAGGCGGTTTTGTAGTTGCAAAAATCACATCAGTTAATGAAAAAGGATTAATGAGCGTTGAGAAAGCATCAGTTACTGCGCTTACAGAAATAAGAAAAGAAAAGAAAGCAGCGCTTATTATAGAGCGTATTTCGGCAACTACCTTAGATGCCATTGCATCTGAAGAAGATCAGACTGTGAAGACAGCCTTAGCTGTTAATATGAAAAACCCAACACTTTCTGGAGCTGGTAGAGAACCTAAGGTGGTCGGGACTGCTTTTGGATTAATTGAAGGAGAGACTTCAAAACTTGTTGTAGGTTTAAACGGTATTTATGCGGTACAATTAACAAAGTCAACTCCTGCAAACGAGTTGCCAAACTATCAAGCTGCAGCAAATCGTGTAGGTCAAGCAAAATCAAATGCAGTTAATTCAATCCTTTACACAGCCCTTAAAGACGCAGCTGAAATTGAAGATTATAGAGCTTCATTTTACTAATTAAAATTCATGTAGATAAAAGGGTTTATTAATGAGCCCTTTTTTTATAAAATTATCTCTGAAAACGGAATGATGGTTGTATATCCTCTAGATTTGAAGTAATCCATGGAGTTTGAATTTCCAGTTGCTAGGAAAAAATCACCACCCCAAGCTCCTAAGCTTTTAATTGCTCCATCATAATCTGAAAATAAGGCTTTTTTTAATGGCGTTTGCTCTAAAAGTGAGCCAATATAATCTTCGTGCTTCTCGATATATATATTAAATGCATTTATATCACTACAGTTTAATAGTTTCAAAGTTAAGCCATTGATTTTGTTGTAGTCTACTATTTTATGATTCGTACTTTTTTTATAAGCTGTGATTCCTTCTCTACTATTTTGCTTTTGATTACGATGTATAAAAAACAAAGAGCTTGAGAATTCAGGCGCAAAAGATACCGGACTAATGAGCGGAATTCCTGCACTTAACTGGTATAAAATAGCAGTGTCGTTTTGTGCACATGCAATGTCGTAACCACTGCCTCCAAATGTTAAGTCTAAAAGCTTGAATGCATTAACCTTGGCCCATTGCGAAAGATTATTAATCAGAGTGGAGGAGGAGCCTAGTCCCCAGTTTTCAGGAAACTCTAAAGTAGAAGTGATATTAAAGCCTATGTTTCGTTTAAAAATAGCCGGATTTAATTGCTGCATTGCTTCAAGTACTTGGAGTAATCGAAGAGCAATTTCAGAGCTGTTCTTGCAGGATATTTTTAAGTTATTATCTATACTAAATTGAGTTTCAAACCAGGTTTTCCCATTACTAGAAATACTTTTCCAATTAATTATAGCCCCTGAAACAGACTCCACATTTAAGGTCTGTCCAAATTTTGTAGGCAGTGCGAGGGCTTGTGCGCCATCTAGGACGGCATATTCTGAACTAATTAATAATTTTCCATGGCTATAAAAAGTTTCCATTATGCTCTAAGTTTTTCTATGGCTTTCACAACAGAACTATGGGTAAGGGTGTTTTTTTTGAAGTGCTCAATAATTTGTGATTTTTCATTATCAGTAGCTTCAAATTGATTTAAAATATTGAGAAGGTGCATTTTCATATGACCTTGCTGAATCCCAGTTGTGGTAAGAGATTTCAAAGCGGCAAAATTCTGAGCCAATCCAGCGACTGCCACAATCTCCATTAATTCTTTTGCGGACGGGTTTCCTAATAATTCCATTGCCGTTTTTACTAAGGGATGTAACCTGGTAAGCCCACCAACAGTTCCTAAGGCTAGTGGTATTTCAATCCAAAATCTAAAAACGCCATCTTCAATAGAGGCATGTGTTAAACTGGAATAACTTCCAGAACGTGCTGCATAGGCATGAACTCCAGCTTCTACGGCTCTAAAGTCATTACCGGTAGCTAAAACCACAGAGTCTACTCCATTCATTATTCCTTTGTTGTGGGTAACGGCTCGAAAAGGTTCAACTTCAGCAATTTTCACCGCTTGAATAAACTTGTCAGCAAATTCTTGTCCTGAATACGACTCGTTAGTTACTAACTCTTCTACATTGCAACTTACCTCTGCTCGTACCAAACAGTCAGGCACATAGTTTGATAAGATACTCATTACTACATGAATCTCTTTAGAACAGGTCTTAAAAGCACTAGCAATCTGCTCAAGGCAGGAGTTAATGAAGTTGGCGCCCATGGCATCCATAGTCTCAAAGGTTACATGTAGTTGGTAGTAGTCTTTTAGCTGAGCTGTTTTGTTAATCAGCTTTATGTCCAAAATACCTCCACCACGCGCTTCCATATTTTTAGTTATTGGTTTTGTTTGTTCAAACAGCTCAGGTTTAATAGTTTCAAATAGGGATTCTATTTCAGAAAATTCCCTATGAAACATAAAGTGAACTTGACCTACTTTTGTGGTCGAGATTACTTTTGCTTTAAAGCCACCTCTTTGCATCCAGAATTTTGCGGCATTACTTGCAGCAGCTACTACTGAACTTTCTTCAATCGTCATTGGAATCACTTTAATTTTATCATTAATTAAAAAATTAGGTGCGATTCCAAAAGGGAGATAGAAATTAGAAATTGTGTTTTCTGCAAATTCTTCATGTAGCTTTTGAAGAGCTTTATCAGAATTCCAATAGCGTTTTAAATTTTCTTTGGCATTAGGGTTGTCTTGAAAATGATTGCTGATTAGCCAGTCAATTTTTTCTATTTTTGTTAACTTTGAAAATCCAGAAATGGAATTCTGCATGAGTATCTATTTTAAAAGACAAAGATACTATTCTTCGATTTATTATGGAACTTCAATTATTTTTATTGCGTATTTATCTGTCAATGTTCACGGATTTCTGCTATTTTTTTAGTAAACTTGGCATATAATAATTGAATAATTAGAATTTTCATGAAAAACCCTTTCATCTTCCTATTTAGCTGCTTAATTATGTTTACAGTAACATCGCAAAGTGACTCTTTTTCGCTGGATAAAATATGGGATGGATCTTTTAGAACTCAAGGGCTCACCGCTTTGCATTCTATGAAAAATGGGCAGCAATATTCAGTGTTAAATTTTGATAGATCTACAGGATCTACTTCTATCGATTTATACGATTACACAACATTATCAAAATTAAAAGTCATTGCAACCTCTAAAACAATGCAGGCCATACCTTATTTTACAAACTATACATTTAGTTCAGATGAGCGTAAGCTAATTTTAGAAACAAATTCCAAACCTGTTTTCAGATATTCAATATTGGGTAATTACTATGTGTATGATATTGATTTAGAAAAACTTGATTTAATATCCGAGCACAAAATACAGGAACCTACCTTTTCACCCGATGGAACTAAGGTTGCTTATGCCTTGAGCAATAACTTATTTATAAAGGATTTGATTTCTGATGAGACTAGACAAATCACATTTGATGGTGAAAAAAATAGGATTATCAATGGGATTACCGACTGGGTTTACGAAGAAGAGTTTGCTTTTGTGAGAGCTTTTGAGTGGAATGCTTCTAGTGATAGAATAGCATTTATACGTTTTGATGAAACCGAAGTTCCAGAGTTTTCAATGGATATTTATGGAACAGATTTATATCAAACACAACATGTATTTAAGTATCCAAAAGCTGGAGAGAAAAATGCGATTGTGTCACTGCATTTTTATGATTTAAATTCAGATCAAACATCGACTGTTGATTTATCAAGTTCTTACAACGATTTTTACATCCCTAGAATTAAGTGGACTAATGATGTTAATGTGCTATCAGCACAATTCATGAATAGGCATCAAAATACTTTAGACCTTTGGTTTATTAACCCAGAAACATTACAATCTAATTTAATACTTTCAGAAGTAGATGATGCCTATGTAGATGTTACAGATAACCTTACATTCTTAGAAGATAATAGTTTTTTGTGGACGAGCGAAAGAGATGGCTACAACCACCTGTATCATTACTCAAAAACAGGAAAATTAAAAAAACAAATCACTAAAGGTGCTTGGGAAGTTACTGCCTATTATGGCTATAATGAATCAGAAAATGCTATTTACTATCAGTCAGTTGAAAATGGATCGATCAATCGTGATGTATATTCTATACAATTAAACGGCAAAAGAAAAACGCGTCTGACATCACAAGTAGGTACAAGCAATGCTTCTTTTAGTGCAGACTTCACTTATTTTATCAAGACTTTTTCTAGTTCCAATACCCCTACGAAATATACCTTACACAATTCTAAAACTGGCCGATTGATTAGAAATATTAAAGATAATTCATCACTTTTAACCACTTTAGGTTCCTACAAATATTCAAATAAAGAATTTAGCACCCTAAATGTTAATGGAAATGATTTGAATATGTGGATGCTGAAACCAGCGGATTTTGACGCCACTAAAAC
Source organism: uncultured Formosa sp. (assembly GCA_913052445.1). Taxonomy (GTDB): domain Bacteria; phylum Bacteroidota; class Bacteroidia; order Flavobacteriales; family Flavobacteriaceae; genus Hel1-33-131. The sequence goes on along the minus strand of CAJXDP010000017.1, from coordinate 21,532 downwards.
CTACCCACTACTAATGTTTCAGTATTCAGGGCCAGGATCGCAACAAGTAGCTAATCAATGGAATAATTCACGTGACTACTGGCACCAATACTTAGCTCAACAAGGCTACATTGTGGTTTGTGTAGATGGTCGTGGAACAGGTTTTAAAGGCTCAGATTTTAAAAAAGTAACCTATTTAAATCTTGTTAAATATGAAACAGAAGATCAAATTCAGGCAGCTAAACAAATTGGAAGCTTACCCTACATTGATTCCAGTAGGATTGGTATTTGGGGTTGGAGTTTTGGAGGTCATATGAGTACGAATTGTTTGCTAAAAGGAAATGATGTCTTTAAAATGGCAATCGCGGTAGCTCCAGTGACTAGCTGGCGTTTTTATGATACAATTTATACAGAACGTTTCATGCGAACCCCACAAGAAAACCCAGCAGGCTACGATGACAACTCACCTTTTAATTATCCAGAATTATTAAAAGGAGATTACCTTTTGGTACATGGTTCTGGAGATGATAATGTTCATGTTCAACATACCATGCGCATGGTGGAGGCCCTTGTTCAAGCAAATAAGCAATTTGATTGGTCTATATACCCGGATAAAAATCACGGGATCTATGGTGGAAATACTACCATGCATTTATATACTAAAATGACTAATTTCATACATAAAAAATTGGGAGATAAGCGAACTAATTAAACTAAAATAATAAACTAACACTAAATTTATGTCAACGTCAACGATTTCAACTAAAAAAGAATTATTTGGTCATCCCATTGGACTGTATGTGTTATTTTTCACTGAGATGTGGGAGCGATTCTCCTACTACGGAATGCGTGCTTTACTAGTTATATACATGATTGCAGAAGCCTCTCATATTGATGGCCCAGGCTTAGGTTGGTCAAAACTTGAAGCTTATCAACTTTATGGTTGGTATGTCATGTTAGTTTATGTGATTTCCATTCCAGGTGGAATTTTAGCTGATAAAGTATTAGGACAGAGAAAAACTGTTATGCTTGGTGCAATTATTTTATGTTTAGGTCATGGGACCTTAGCAATTGAAGCTGAATGGGCCTTTTTCACCGGTTTGAGTTTGATTATTTTAGGAGTAGGGTGTTTAAAGCCTAATATTTCAACCATGGTTGGAGGACTATACAAAGAAGGGGATATCAGAAGAGATAAAGGTTTTAGTATCTTTTACATTGGTATAAATTTAGGTTCATTGTTAGCTACTTCTATTATCGGAGTTGTAGTTGCAAAATGGGGATGGCATGCTGGTTTTGGTTTAGCAGGAATTGCAATGATACTAGGTCTAGTGGTATATATTTGGGGACAAAAGTATATTAAGCATGTTGGTAATAAACCGTCTGCTGAAGAAAAGAGAAATGATGTTTCTCTAGTTAAAATATTTTGTAACATATTTAATTCTCCAGCTCAATTATTAATTCTAGTCCTTTTACTTACTCTATCTCTTTATGCCGGTTTCACGTTTGAAGGTGTTGACCATTGGGGTTATGGTGCATTATTTATCTTTTTGTCTATTGTTGTTGGATTATTAATGATGATTTTTAAAAGTCTAGAAACACAAATATTAAAAGATCGTTTCTTAGTCTTATTACTTTCTTTCTTATTGGTAATTGTGTTTTGGGGTGCTTTTGAGCAAGCTGGAGGGCTTATGAGTGTTTATACAGAAACAAAAACAGATAGAATGCTATTTGGGTATCTAATACCAACTCCAATGTTTCAAGGGTTAAATGCTGGATTTATCATTTTGCTTGCAGTATGGGTCGCCAATATTTGGGCCAAGCGCAAACTTAATAACAAAGAAGCCTCATCGTTATTCAAAATGGCTACGGGAACAATTATTATGGGCTTAGGCTTTGTGTTTATGATTTTAGCCGTTAGAGAATACGATGCTAATGGTAGCTCAGGAATGCAGTGGTTAGTTTTAGCATATCTGTTTCATACCATTGGTGAATTATGCTCTTCTCCTGTATCTTTGTCGTTTGTTACAAAATTAGCCCCTGTTAAATATGCCTCTCTTATGATGGGATTATATTTTGCAGCTACTGGACTTGGTGGGAAAGTTGCTGGTATATTAGGTGAGAAATCAGAACATTTTGGAGAGTACACTATTTTCTCTGGAATTGTAATTTTCACTGTGATCTTCGGATTATTAGTAATTGCATTACTAAAACCTTTAAAACGCTTGACACATAATGTTGAAGAAAACGAACGAATATTAGAGGAAAATTAAAACTTATTTAAGACAATGAATAAATCGATTAACTATGACAACAGCTATTGAAAATATGTTTAAAGATAAAGTCTTAGGGCATCCAGCCGGACTTTTTGTGTTATTTTTTACAGAGATGTGGGAACGTTTTTCCTATTACGGAATGCGGGCTTTGCTAGTGATGTTCTTTACTGCCTCACTATTAGATGGTGGTTGGGGTTGGCCAAGAGAACATGCCTATGCCATTTTTGGTACTTATACTTCACTAGTTTATTTATCAACTCTTTTGGGGGGCTATTTTGCAGATAAAAAAATAGGTTATCGATATGCAGTTGTTATTGGTGCTTTACTTATGACATTGGGCCATGGTGCAATGGCTGTAGAAACACCCTTTTTCATTTATTTGGGACTTACTTTACTGGTTTTTGGAAGTGGGTTTTTTAAGCCAAATATGACCTCTATTATTTCTGAAATGTACAAGGGAAAAGATGAGAAAAAAGATGGTGCTTATACTATTTTTTATATGGGTGTTAATGCAGGAGCATTTTTAGGAATTCTTCTATGTGGTTACCTCGGTGAGCAAGTAGGGTGGCGCTGGGGCTTTGGGTTAGCAGGGATTTTTATGCTATTTGGATTACTCCAGTTTTGGTTTGCTCAAAACATCTTTGGAGATATTGGAACTAAGCCAGTTAAGGTAGATTCTAATGATTTAAAATTAAGCGCTGACGAGCCTAAATTAAATCCATTTACATCACTTCAATTAGGATTGATAGCTATTGCAAGTGTTTTAGGAATCTCATGGATTTTTAATGACCCTATTTCTAAAATATCAGAAGGAGCTTATAACTTATTTGATTTTAATATGTTTGGAATGGAAGGTTCTAATGTGGCAATTCTAACTGCCTTAGGTTTGTTTGTTTTATTACTAGTCATCCGAATACCTAAATACGATAGAATAACTCGTGATCGGATGCTGGCAGTTATGTTCTTCGCTTTCATAACGATTTTCTTTTGGGCTATTTTCGAACAGTCTCCTAGCTCATTAACTATTTTTGCTCGCGATTATACCCAACGTGTTCTTGAGGGGAATTCGGCATTTATATTCAAAATAGTAAATACCCTTATGACGATTATTCCACTAGGAATTATCACTTGGGTCTTATGGTTATTATTTAAGAAAACATTTTCTAAATATGCGCTTTCTAACATTTTCTTAGCGATTAGTTTTATAATCATTTGGGCGATAGCAATTTGGATGTTATCTATAGAATTTGGAAAAGAGATTGCTGAAGTGCCAGCCTCCTGGTTTGGAGTTTTAAACTCCTTGTTTATCATTGCGTTTGCGCCGTTATTTTCTAAATGGTGGGAGAGTAAATACAATCCTAATGCTAATATGAAATATGCTATTGGTATGGTGTTATTAGGAATTGGAATGGCCTGTGTTGCGATTGGGGCTTCATCTATTGAGCCAGGTGCTAAGACAGCCTCTGTAAGCATGATTTGGCTAATATTAGTATATTTCTTTCATACCATGGGAGAGCTTTGTATTTCGCCAGTTGCTTTGTCTTATGTAAGTAAGTTAGTCCCTGGAAGAATGATTGCTATGATGTTCGGAATTTGGTATTTAGCAGTAGCAATTGGAATGAAATTAGCGGGTGTTTTCGGTGAAGCATCGGAAGGGATAGCTAAGACGCAAGGTCTAAGTTATTTCTTTTGGATTTTAACAGCTGTAGCAGTCGGTCTAGGAATTATATCCGCATTGTTATATCCATTAATCAAAAAATTAATGCACGGAGTTCGTTAATAAATTACAACAAATTTTGCATGCAAATTAAATTAGTTATGAAGTTATATTTCTTTTTGATTCTAATATTACTGAGTTCTACTTCAATTGATGCCCAATCGATTAATTGGGTATCAATGAATGAGGCTTTTGAGTTGCAGAAAAAAGTGCCTAAAAAAATTATAATAGACATGTATACATCTTGGTGTGGACCCTGTAAAATGCTTGATAAAAATACATTTACAAACAAGGATTTAATTGCTTTTGTAAACTCACATTATTATGCAGTTAAGTTTAATGCTGAAGGAAATGAATTGGTCAATTATAAAAAGCAATTGTTTACTAACCCAAACTATGATCCTGCGAAAGCCAAGAGAAGGAATAGCCCTCACCAATTTTCTCAATACTTAGGAGTCAGAGCCTATCCAACGATTGTTTTCCTAGGTTTGGAAAGTGAGTTGATCGCACCCATTCCAGGTTATCAAACTGCTCAAAAACTAGAATTATATCTGCAGTTATTTAAAGATGAAACTTATAAGAAAATGAATAGTCAAGAGGCTTTTAATATTTATTACAAGTCTTTTAAGCCAACTTTTGAACGCTAATTTAAGGAATCATAGATTAATTCTGCCACTTTTTGACTAGCTCCTTGTCCTCCTAATTTAGTTTCCAACTCATGGTAAGCAATAAATTGCTTTTCACGTTTTTTTATGTCCAAAATACATTTTAGTTCTTTAGTTAGACGTTTTGTGTTAAACTCGTCTTGAACAAGCTCAGTAACTACCTCTTTATCAAGAATTAAATTTACCAACGAAATATACTTCAGTTTGACTAATCGTTTTCCAATCTCATAAGAGATTCTACTAGTCTTGTAGCAAACGACTTCAGGGACTTTAAATAATGCAGTTTCTAATGTCGCTGTACCAGAAGTAACCAATGCTGCATAAGATACGCTTAACAGGTCGTAAGTAGCATTTTCAACAAAATAAACATTCTTATTTTTGACAAATGAGTTGTAAAATTCTGGATCTTGACTCGGAGCACCCGCGATTACAAACTGATACCCCGAAAAGTATTTTACTATGCTTAGCATCACAGAAAGCATTTTATTTATTTCTTGTTTTCTACTCCCTGGAAGTAGTGCAATAATAGGTTTTTCATCTAGTCCGTTAACTTGTCTGAATGAAATCTCATTTACAGGCATTCGATTGGTAATTGCATCAATTAGTGGGTGCCCTACAAATTCAACTGGCATTTTGTGCTTGTCTTCATAAAAGCCTTTTTCAAATGGAAGGATAACATACATTTTGTCAACATCACGCTTAATAGCCGCTATTCGGCTTTCTTTCCAAGCCCATATTTGTGGAGAAATATAATAATGGGTTTTAAGACCTTCTTTTTTCGCCCATTTTGCAATTCGTAAATTAAACCCAGGGTAGTCGATAAAAATTAGACAGTCGGGTTGGTATTTTTTTATATCTGCTTTGCATAATCTTAGATTTATTATAATGGTTCTTAAGTTCATGACCACTTCAAAAAAGCCCATAAAAGCTAAATCTTTATAATGCTTTACTAGGTTATCTTCAACGTTTTTCATCAAGTTGCCACCCCAAAATCTAAACTTTGCTTTAGAATCAGTTTTTTTTAAGGCTTTCATTAGATTTGCAGCATGCAAATCCCCTGAGGCTTCTCCAGCAATAATATAATATCTCATTTACAGTTTAGTTATAAAGGTTCCAACAGCAATCAAAATAGTAGCGACCAAAACACCACCTGCATGCCTATCTTGTTGTTTTCGAATGAAATAAAAGAAGCAAATCAAGTTTAGAATAGCTCCTAAGCTAATCAATTTTCCTATAAAATTTTCTAATACAGCCAACTCTAAAATTTCTAAAACTCCTTGGGAGCGCTCTGATATTTTTGCGGCTAATATGCCAACAATAAGGACTCCAAAAGTATTTGAAATAAGTCCTATTATCAAGCCGGTTATGAATGGTTTTTTATCCATTGAGAGACCATTCATTTAATTCTTTTATGTAATAGTGTGCTGTTAGATCATAGTGTACAGGAACAACAGAAATATAGCCATTTTCAAGGGCCCATTCATCTGTATCTTCCCCTTTGTCTAAATTGTTAAACTCTCCGGTTAGCCAGTAGTAGTCCTTGCCAAGCGGCGTTTGGCGTTTGTCAAACTTTTCAATCCAATTGGCATTAGCTTGTCGACAAACGCGAACACCTTTTATGTCATTTTCTAAACGTTTTGGAAAGTTAACATTTAAAATAATCCCTTTTTTTAGTCCTTGTGTTAAGACTTGATTTGTAATGGTTTTTATAAACGATTCTATTTGACTAAAATCGGCCTCCCAGTTATAATCTAATAGTGAAAAACCAATAGCTGGAATCCCTTCCATACCCGCCTCAATAGCTGCACTCATAGTGCCAGAATAAACCACGTTAACTGATGAATTTGATCCATGGTTAACTCCAGAAACACATAAATCTGGTTTGCGGTCTAAAAGCTCGTGAACAGCGAGTTTCACACAGTCGGCCGGAGTTCCAGACGTACTGTATTCATTTTGTGGACCGTCGTCTATTTTCTCTTTTTTACAATAAATAGTGTCATTAATTGTGATGGCGTGCCCCATAGCACTTTGAGGACTATTTGGGGCAACTACAACTACATCCCCAATACTGTTCATGATTTTGATTAATGTTCGCAGTCCAGGAGCTGTGATCCCATCATCGTTAGTCACCAAAATTAAAGGTCTATTTGTCATTTCTGAGAAGTTATAATTATTACAAAAATACATAAATTGTTGCTCATTTGATTATTTTACAGCCTTTAACAAAAAATTATTACCCTTACATTACTTTGGCATTATTTTTTCTTTTAATTTAGAATATTATTTATTTGGTCTAAAATACAGTTCATTTTATGAAAAGAAATATCAATATCTTTTTAGTTTCTCTGTTAATTGCTTTTGCATCTTGTAGCTTTACTTCTAAGTCCTTCGATGATCCTGACAAGGATAAGTTGTTAATGCAACTAATCACTTACTTACTTGAACAAGGTCATTTTGAGCCCAAAGACATAAATGATGAGTTGTCAGTAGGGGTATACACTAGATTTTTGGATCAAATGGATCCTTTTAAGAATTATTTTATACAATCAGACATCAATGAATTTGAACAATTTAAAACAGAGTTAGATAATCAGATTTTAGCGTATGATGTAAGTTTTTTTAACTTAGTATACGAACGTTTTTTGATTCGTTTTGAAGATTCTAAAAACAGGTATTCTCAAGTTCTCCAACAACCTTTTGACTTTAAACTAGACGAAGTGTACTCAACAGATTATGAAAACAGCTCTTATGTGAAAACAAAATCACAGATGTTTAATAGGTGGCGTAAACAATTAAAGTTTTATACAATTTCAAATTACCATGATCTGATCATTGCTGAAAACAAACTAAGAGAACTAGACGATAGTTATTCCGCCAAACCGCTTTCTGAAATTGAAAGCAAGGCAAGAGCCTCTATTTTAAAGACAATGACAGAAAACTTCTCTCTTCTAGAAGATATTAGACGACAAGATTGGTTGTCTGTATACATTAATGCAATTGCGGAAGAATTTGATCCACATACTTTTTATTTTGCTCCTAGCGATAAAGATAGATTTGATGCACAAATGACTGGCAAATATGAAGGTATTGGTGCGCGTCTACAAAAGCGAATGGATCAGATCACTATTACAGAACTTATTTCTGGTGGTTCGGCTTGGCGTCAAGATAAATTAGAAGTTGGAGATGCAATTATGAAAGTTAGACAAGAAGATGAACAAGAAGCTGTTAATGTAGTAGGGATGCGATTGGATGATGCTGTTAAGTTAATTAAAGGTCCCAAAGGATCAAACGTAATTTTAACCCTTAAAAAAGTAGATGGTACAATTCAAGACTTAAGCATTCCCAGAGACGAAATTTTACTCGAAGAAACCTATGCAAAGTCTACAAAAGTGGTTAAAGATGGTGTCACATTTGGTGTCATTAACCTCCCTAAGTTTTATATTGACTTTCAAGATTACAACAGTAGAAACGCAGCAACTGACGTTAAAAAAGAAATTGAACTTCTAAAAACCGAAGGTATGGAAGGTTTAGTTCTAGATCTAAGAAATAATGGTGGAGGTTCTCTAAAAACAGTTGTTGACATAGGTGGGTTGTTTATTGATAAAGGCCCAATAGTTCAAGTCCGTTCTACTGGAAATAATAAAGAGGTTCTAGAAGATAAACAGCGAGGTATTGATTGGGACGGTCCACTTGTCATTTTGGTTAATGAATTGTCTGCCTCCGCTTCTGAAATCTTAGCAGCAGCAATGCAAGATTATAAACGTGCTATTGTGATAGGAAGTAAACAAACATATGGTAAGGGAACAGTTCAAAATATTGTGGATCTAAACCGTATGGTTAAAGCCAACACAAATGGTGACATGGGTGCCTTTAAGTTTACCACTCAGAAGTATTACCGCATTAATGGAGGATCCACCCAACTTGAAGGAGTTAAAAGTGATGTAGTAGTGCCGGGACGTTTTAGTTATCTAGAAATGGGGGAGAGAGAGCAAGACAATCCATTGGAATGGGATGAAATTGAACCTGCAAATTATAAAGTTTGGCAAAACTCTTTTAATTATGAAACAATGATTGAAAATAGCAATAGCCGATTAAATTCAAGTGTAGAAATAAAGCTGATAGATGAGAACGCTCGTTGGATTAAAGCTATAAGAGATCAAGATGTCTATCAACTTAATTTTGAAAAATATTCTCACAATATTGATTTGAATGAATTAGAATCCAAGCGTTTTGATGAATTATCAGACTATCATTCTGAACTTATATTTCAGCCTTTATCTCATGAGTTGCCAATTATGAAACAAGATTCTGTTTTTAAAATCAATAGAAATCGATGGCATGAAAACCTTGCGAAGGATATCTATATGGATGAAGCCCTTAATGTTTTAAATGATTTAAAAAACTCCTATAGTACCGGTAATACAGCACAGCTTAAAGATTAATTAGTAATGCAGAAACAAGGACTAACGAGCTTAGCACTTCAAAAATTTAAAAGAAGCTTTTGGGGTATTTTTAGTTTTTGGTTTATAGTATTAGTGGCATTTATTTCAGTTTTTGCTTACGTTTTAGCTCCTGATTCCTCTCAGTATGCCAATCAAATGCATTTGTCAATCCATTCCAAATCTCCTGGTTTCTCAGTTCAAATGCTAGTGGTTCCTAATCCATTAAATGAGAACCAACATTTGTTTAATCGTTTATTTTTTGGAGATTCAAACCCAGCAATAGAAATTCCAGTATCAACCCATCGTTTCGATTCTAATTATGTTTATTACACAGAGTATGCCTCAGAACGTGTTAAAGGCTTGGAAAAGTCAATTAAGTTTTCTTTAGATTCTGGAAGCTTACTGCAGCCTTTTATAACACAAAAAACATTTTTCCTTGGAACTGATAAGTACGGCAGAGATCTTTTAAGTAGAATTTTAGTAGGGGCAAGAATTTCATTTTCAATTGGTTTTGTAGCAGTTTTCATATCTCTCTTAATTGGACTCTTCCTGGGCAGTGTTGCAGGTTATTTTGGAGGAAAGTGGGATGCCCTTATCATGTGGGTAATCAATGTGACATGGTCCATCCCTACCTTGCTTTTGGTAATTGCAATTACGCTAGCTTTAGGGAAAGGTTTTTGGCAAGTATTTATAGCTGTTGGACTCACAATGTGGGTTGAGGTTGCAAGAATAGTAAGAGGCCAAGTGATGAGTGTTAAAGAAATGCAGTACGTAACTGCTGCACGTGCCTTAGGATTTACAGATTTTAGGATTATTGTAAAACATATTTTGCCCAATATTTTAGCACCTGTTATTGTTATTTCAGCTGCAAATTTTGCTGCGGCTATTCTTATCGAAAGTGGACTTAGTTTTTTAGGAATTGGAGCACAACCTCCAATGTCAAGTTGGGGTGCAATGATTAAAGATCACTATAACTATATTATCTTAGGAAAACCCTATTTAGCACTCATTCCTGGAATTTGTATAATGAGCTTAGTGATGGCTTTTATGATCATAGGTAATTCTTTGAGAGATGCTTTAGACGTTAAGGCATAAACTCTATTTCTGGAGGGTATTTTGCTAAAATTGAAGACACAAAATCATTAATAGTTTTGTCTTTTTGATCAACGTCTGAAGACAAATATCCTTTTCCAACTCCTTGCCAGAAAAGTTGTTTAGTTTTGTTATCTATCAAATCAATATACAGTATCCCTTTAGTTGAGTTTGACACAGTGGTTCGAGTTCCATTATAAAAGCCCCAACCCCAACCCATGCCATAGCCAAAATTGCCAAAGCTGTTGTTGAAAATGTTTACTTCTTGATTTTCCTTAGTAAAAAAGTTAACAATCATATCTGGTTTTTCAGATTTTGTAAAACCTTTTTCGAGAAGTGTTTTCTCAATGGACCTCAAGATTCTACGTTTATCTAAATCATTAATTTGGGCACGATCAATGCCTTCCTTTAAAAACCCGTAAGTTTTGTAAGTCTTAAAGGAAACAGACTTATCGTAATCAACTGCTACTTTTACAGATGTACAAGAGCTTAATAATAATACAAATACAAATAAGGAAATAATTTTATTTTTCATTTTTTAAAGTTTATTTAAAATATTTTCATCAACACAATTAGGTATGGTTACTTTCAGCATTGGTTCTAAATCCATTGCGCGTTTGATGGCAAATGTTGCTTCTTCGTTTCGAGCCCAATTTCTTCTTGCAACGCCATTATTTACATCCCAAAACAACATTGATTTCAGTCTGCGTTTCGCCCCAACACTACCGTCAAGAACCATGCCAAAGCCTCCATTTATAACCTCGCCCCAGCCAACACCACCTCCATTATGAATGCTTACCCATGTTGCTCCACGAAAGCTATCGCCAATCACATTTTGAATGGCCATATCAGCTGTGAATTGTGAGCCATCATAAATATTACTAGTTTCTCTGTAGGGAGAGTCAGTCCCAGAAACATCATGGTGATCGCGTCCTAATATTATGGTTCCTATTTCATTATTTGCAATAGCATCATTAAATGCTTCAGCAATTTTCATTCGACCTTCTGCATCTGCATATAAAATTCTAGCTTGAGAACCAACGACTAATTTATGATCTTGGGCCCCTTTTATCCATTTAATGTTGTCGGTCATTTGTTGCTGAATTTCTTTAGGGGCTTTTTTCTTTAAAGCCTTGAGAACTTTACAAGCGATCGCGTCTGTTTTAGCGAGATCTTCACTAGAACCAGAAGCGCATACCCATCTAAAAGGGCCAAAACCATAATCAAAACACATTGGGCCCATAATATCTTGTACATAGCTAGGGTATTTGAAATCCACCCCATTTTCTGCCATAATATCAGCTCCTGCTCTGGAGGCCTCTAATAAAAAAGCATTTCCATAATCAAAGAAATAAGTTCCTTTATTTGTGTGTTTTTCAACAACTTTAGCATGTTTTATTAGAGATGATTTTACTTTTTCTTTAAACAATTTGGGGTCTGAGACCATCATCGTATTGGCTTCCTCATAACTCAATCCAACTGGGTAGTAGCCGCCAGCCCATGGATTATGAAGAGAAGTTTGGTCACTTCCAAGGTCTACATGAATATTTGAAGTGTAAAATGTTTCCCAAACATCTATCACATTTCCTAGATAAGCAAGTGATATAATTTCTTTATTTTTCTTGGCTTTTTTAACACGTTCAACTAACGAATCTATTTCAGTAAAAACTTCATCTACCCAGCCTTGAGAATGTCTTGTGTATAGCGCTTTTTCGTTAATTTCAGCACAAACAGTGATGCACCCAGCTATATTTCCAGCTTTTGGTTGTGCTCCACTCATTCCTCCTAGACCAGCGGTTAAAAATATATTTCCAAGAGGTAGTTTTTTTATTTTTCTAAAGGCATTCAGTACTGTGATTGTAGTACCGTGGACAATCCCTTGAGGGCCAATATACATATAGCTTCCTGCGGTCATCTGTCCATATTGTGAGACACCAAGCGCATTAAACCGCTCCCAGTCATCTGGTTTTGAATAGTTAGGAATCATCATGCCATTAGTGACGACCACTCTTGGAGCTTCTTTGTGAGATGGAAACAGTCCCATTGGGTGACCCGAATACATCACTAATGTTTGGGTGTTCGTCATTTGGGCTAAATACTGCATCGTTAAACGGTATTGTGCCCAATTGGAAAAAACACTGCCATTCCCTCCATAAGTAATCAACTCATGAGGATGTTGTGCTATGGCATCATCTAAGTTGTTCTGAATCATTAACATAATGGCAGCTGCTTGTTTACTTTTGGCAGGATAAGCATCAATAGGACGAGCAATTATTTTATGAGTTGGGCGGTACCGATACATGTAAATTCGCCCATAGGTATCTAGTTCGTGTTTAAATTCTTTTAAGAGAACCGAGTGGTGTTTTTTGTCAAAATAACGCAACGCATTCCTCAATGCCAGTTTAGTTTCTTCTTTGCTTAAAATTGATTTTCTTTTGGGCGCATGATTATAGCTGTCATCATAGGGTTGATTTGAAGGTAGGTTGTTAGGGATTCCCTCTAAAATTTCCTCTTTAAATGTAATATCTTTTGTATTCAATTTGTTCGTTTTTGTGTATTTGTCCGGGTGTTATATCCATAGGGGCAATGTCTGCACCCACTCTCACAGCAATAGCCTCGCTTTAGGTGGTATTGCTCAGTAAAACAACGGTAGCCATCAGGAGTTAAATAGTAATCGCCATCTTCCACAGGGATATATTTTTTCATGCTGAACAAATATAATATAATATTTAGATTAATGAATTTTTAACAGTTTTAGGTTAAAGAGATTCCTAGATAGCAAAACTATTAAAGTATTTAGTATTTTTACACTTCAGTTTTTACTAATGCTAAAAATTAAAACATTAGAAAATATACATCTAAATTCTCAGGTAGCTATCAAGCCTGACTATTTAATTCACCCTACAGTTTCTGGAAATAAATTTAGAAAGTTAAAGTATAATTTAAAAAAAGCACAGTCGGGAAATTACAAAGGTCTCATAACATTTGGTGGAGCCTTCTCTAATCACATAGCAGCAACAGCCGCAGCAGGTCAAGAATTAAAAATTCCTACAGTTGGGGTAATAAGAGGCGAGGAGCTCATAACTCAAATTGAAAGTAATCCGTCGCTTAGGTATGCGCAATCTTGTGGAATGCATTTAGAGTTTGTATCTAGATTAACATATAAAAATAAAACTGATCCAGCCTATTTACAGCAATTGTTAGAAACCTTTAAAGACTACTATATACTGCCTGAAGGAGGAACCAATGCACTAGCTGTTAAGGGGTGCGAAGAGATTCTTACATTAAATGACCAATCTTTTGACATTATATGTTGTTCTGTAGGTACCGGAGGAACCATAGCAGGGGTTATTAACGGAAGTTTGCCAACTCAAAAAATTATTGGATTTCCAGCTCTAAAAGGCGATTTTTTAAAGGAAGATATTTGTAAATTTGCTACAAAGTCTAACTGGGAACTTTGGGGAGATTATCATTTTGGAGGCTACGCAAAAGTAGATTCTAAATTAATTAAGTTTATGAATGAGTTTAAGTTGACTTACAATATTCCATTAGACCCTGTGTATACTGCCAAGATGATGTATGGTATATTTCAAAGTATTCAATCTGGAAAAATATCTCAAACAGCAAAGGTTTTGGCGATTCATACAGGAGGTTTGCAAGGAGTTGAAGGCATGAATATAAGGCTGAAGAAAAAAAGAATTGAAGAAATAGTATAGATATGAATCGAATTATTGTTTTAATTTTTTTGGGAGTTTTAATTTCTAGTTGTGGTGCTAGACGAAAGTCAAATAACCGCGAACTAGTTTTAAAACCAGTGTTAGTGGATCCATTAGAGTCAGCTAAAGAAATTAATTCGCCTGTTATAAATACTTCCATAGAATATATCGCTTACTTTAAATCGGTAGCTATAAATGAAATGCATCTTTATGGTATCCCAGCGAGCATTACTCTAGCCCAGGGAATTTTAGAGTCTGGTTCTGGTAAAGGACGTTTAGCACGCCAAGCTAATAATCATTTTGGAATCAAATGCCACACATGGAATGGAGATAAAATTTATCATGATGATGATGAAGCACAAGAGTGTTTTAGAAAATATAAAGATCCTAACGCTTCTTATAGAGATCATTCTGAATTTTTAGCAAATAGAAAACGTTACGCAGGCTTGTTTAAATTAAAAATGAATGATTACAAAGGGTGGGCCAAAGGTCTTCGAAAGGCGGGCTATGCAACAGATCCTAAATATCCAAAAAAACTGATTAGTCTAATAGAACGTTTCAAGCTTTACAAGTTTGATAAGAAGTCTAAAAACAAACGTTCCAAAAAAAAGCGATCTTCTAAGATAATTTCTAAAAATCATATGGTGCAAAAAGGAGATACTTTATATTCTATTTCTAAATTATATAACACCACAGTTGATAAGATTAAAAAAGAAAACAACCTTAACTCAACTGAACTAATAATTGGTCAACAACTCAAAATTTCTACAAACTAATTTTATGAAATACCAACGCAGTAGTCAACTATTTATAGCCGCCTCGGAAGTAATTCCTGGAGGCGTTAATTCACCTGTACGAGCTTTTAAAGCTGTTGGGGGAACTCCCGTTTTTGTAGCTAAAGCTAAAGGAGCATACTTATATGATGCTGATGGTAATCGTTTGATAGACTATATAAATTCTTGGGGTCCTATGATTTTGGGACATGCTTTTCCTCCGGTAATAGAAGCTTTAGTTGAAAAAGCAAAATTAGGAACTTCTTTTGGAATGCCCACAGAGATCGAAACACAAATTGCTGAACTCGCTATTTCAATGGTTCCCAATGTAGATCAAATTCGTTTTGTTAATTCTGGAACCGAAGCTTGTATGAGCGCTATACGTTTAGCAAGAGGGTTTTCTGGAAAGGAGAAAATTATAAAATTTGCTGGTTGTTACCATGGACATTCAGATTCATTTCTAATTCAAGCTGGAAGTGGTGCAGTTACTTTTGGAAGTCCAAACAGCCCCGGGGTCACCAAAGGAACAGCTAAAGACACATTGCTAGCTGTCTATAATGATCTAGACTCTGTTACTAAGCTTTTTGAATCAAACCCATCTGAAATTGCATGTATTATTGTAGAACCAGTAGCTGGAAACATGGGTTGTATCCCACCACAACCTGGATTTTTAAAGGGGCTTCGAGATTTATGCGACGCTCATCAATCAATCCTAGTTTTTGATGAGGTCATGACTGGCTTTCGTTTGGCTAAGGGTGGTGTACAAGAGTTATATGGTGTTAATGCAGATATTATCTGTTTTGGAAAAGTGATTGGCGGGGGATTGCCTGTTGGTGCTTTCGCAGCACGTCACGAAGTTATGGCACACTTAGCCCCTTTAGGCCCAGTATATCAAGCCGGAACTCTGAGTGGAAATCCTTTAGCGATGGCAGCGGGCTATGCGATGCTGAAAGTTTTAGATACTGATATTGAAGTGTTTGATCGATTAGCAAAGAAAACAGCCTATCTACATCAGGGCATTTCAAAAGCTTTATCCGCACACCAAATTCCACATACAATTAATAGAGTCGGCTCTATGATTTCGGTGCATTTTTCTGAAACTCCAGTAGTGGATTTTGAAACGGCTGCAAAAGGAAATAATGATCGTTTTAAAACCTTTTTTCATGGTCTCTTAAATGAAGGAATTTACATTGCTCCAAGTGCATTTGAAAGCTGGTTTATTACTGATGCTCTAACTTATCATGACTTGGACAAAACAATTGCGGCTGTTGAAAAAGTTGCCAAATCCTTATAGCGGTTTAAGAATAAGCTTTCTAAGTCCTACAAACAATACGATAAGTACGGAGTAGCCAATAAAAAAGGGGATCACAAATTCATGTAGGTTTAAGGCAAGCATAAGTGACATAAACAGCAGCTGAAACCCAAGCCCATACATAGAGACTAAGGTCATAAACCATTTCGGAAATGGAGGGCTATCACTCGCGTTTTTGTCCATGTGATACATGATCTTGTCAAAAGTGATGTATAAGATATCATAAATCTTATAAAAGATATTTACAGTACGTTGATTCTCTCCCTTAAGTGCTTTTGGTGCAGCATCTTCAAAAATTCTACTGGTTGAGTCGCCTTCCACAGCATTTCTTAAAATAACATAGTAATAGTTATAAACGGTTCCTTGAAGTTGAATTCCAAAAAAGGCAATTAACATATAAATTATTGAACTATTATTAATATACCAAAAGGTAAGTAGGAAACAGAAATTAAGAACGATATCTGCAATAGAATCGTAATAGCGTCCCGTATAGGAAGGGGTGTTTTTAAGTCTTGACAGTTCCCCGTCAGCAGCATCTAAAACAGATTTTAATATTATAAAAAAAGCAGCTGTTTTATAATAGCCGTTTAGCATGCATCCAATAGCAATAAGTCCTGCAAAAATAAATAAAGTAGTTACATGAATAGGAGTGAATCGGGTATGCTTAAGTTTGTTAGCAATCCAATTGCCGCCAGTTCGCCCATAATCAGATAAGTCTAAAAACTGGTATTCTTTTGGTAGTTTTGCCATTCCTTTTCTGTGAAAGTTGTTTATTTGTTTAAGCGATCAAATGTACAATCATTTTATGGACTTTTATTTTGTGGCTTAATTAGCGTATCCAAATATTTCCAATTGAGTATGTTTTAGCGTTTCCACTTATTATAACTCTATCTTTTTTATTTTCACATTGAAAATGCCCAGTTCTTTCAGAAAGTTGAATGGCAGTTAATTTTTCTTTTTTTAGTTCCGAAGCCCAAAATGGAATTAATGAACATTGTGCTGATCCGGTAGCTGGATCTTCTAGAATAGACGACTGAGGGGTGAAATATCTATACACATAATCACAACAATAGCCTTCTGAAGTCAAGATTACACCGCCAGTACCTAGGTTTATTTGATCAAAAATTTGACGATTAATTTTTATTTTTCGAATATCAGCCTCAGAATCATAAACTAAAACATAGTCTCTAGATTTGTAGATTCTTTTTGGTAGTTTGTTCAATGCATTTTTAATGACATATGGAAGTTTTGAAATAACAGGCATTCGAGAAGGAAAGTTAAGTCGGTACAAGTCTTGATTAATCTCAACAGTCAGTTCACCACTTATTGTTTCAAAAACAATGGTTTCTTTTGAGTATTTTAAGATCGTTTTTAAACAATGTGCTGTAGCTAACGTGGCGTGTCCACACAAATCCATCTCAATTTCTGGGGTAAACCATCTTAGATGAATTGTATTGACATTTTCGACAAAAAACGCAGTTTCAGCCACTGCATTTTCTTTTGTAATTTTTAAGAGTATGTCATCCGGTAACCAATGTGGCAGTGGAACAACGCAGGCTGGATTTCCTCCGAATACTTGGTCGGTAAAAGCATCGATTTGATAAATATTTAGTTTCATTTGGGTTTCTCAAATATTATTTATCACATTTTTACCTGTAATGGCCATGGTGGTTAACACTCCAGAAAAGAGCGCACCTCCAACGCCTGCGGTGACAATATCTTGGCCTGTTAAATAAAAGTTTTTGATAGGGGTTCTTGGTTTTAAAAATGTCTGTCTAAACCTGGATGGGCTGTGATCTAATCCATAAATCTCCCCCTTTTCATAATTTGTAAAGTGCTCTGTAGTTAAGGGTGAAGATAATTCATAACAGTTTATTTTACCTTCTACTTGAGGTAATTGCTTATAAACTTCTTTTAGTAATCGTTGAGCGATTTCTTCTTTTTTTGCTTCATAGTCAACTCCTCTTTTTTTCCAAGGCTTGTCTTTCCAAGCATCGAAAGTTTCGTAAGGAATTAAAGTAATAATGTCAATCGTACTTTTGCCCGGATAACGATTTGACCAATCAGGGTCTTTTGATGAAGGGAACGACATATATACTAATGGAAAGGGTTGAGACAGATCATCCAAGTACTTTTGTACGCAGCTGTCATGATCTCCTTTTTCTGGGTATATCCAATAATTAGTTTTTGGAATACCAAGTTCATCTGGATTTCCATTTAATCCAATATACATACTTGCATGTGAGACTGATCTATTTACTTTTAGTATTTGTTTTTTAATATGATGTCTTTCTACCACTTTTTTAGAGATGAGTTTGTCGTAAGTCGTCATTATTCCGGCATTACTAACAATATATTTGGCATATAACTGTGAGCCATCCATCATGCGAACTCCAACAGCAGTATTATTTTTAATAATGACATTTTGTACATCTGCGCTTACTAAAATAGTACCACCTGCCTCTGTAATAATTGGATCTATTGTTTTTACTATTTGGGAAGAGCCTCCAATAGGAAAACTACCGCCATCAAAATAATGCCTTACTACCGAGGCATGCATAGAGAAGCTGCTTTTCTTTGGAGGCAAACCATAGTCGCCATACTGGGCTGTGAGCACTTTAATAAGTGTTTCATTTGTGGTTAATTTACTAAGAACTTCATAGGTTGTTAGGTCTGAAAATTTAAAAAATGGATTTCTAAGAATTTTCCCAAACATAATATTCCATATAGGCGAAATTGCCTTACTGATATAATAGTTTTTGCTTGTTTTCACAGCTTTAAACACTAAGTCTACATAGGATTTTATTGCTTGTTCTTCTTCTGGGAAATAAGTAATCATCTGTTTTTTAAAATTTCCAACCCCTTTTTTGAAATCATATTGCGTATCTCCGATAACAATCCGGTCGTAGACCTCCCCCATGTCTGCCCACTTTAATTTACCGTCAGTGATGTAGTCGAATAGTTTTTTTAGAATGCTAGTTTCTCGTTGCATTTCTCCTATGTAGTGTATGCCAACATCCCATTCAAAGCCTTTACGTTTAAAAACATGTGTAAATCCACCAGGAGTATAGTGCTTTTCTAGGACTAGAACTTTTTGGCCCTGTTTAGCTAAAATTGCAGCTGTAGACAAACCACCTATCCCAGAACCTATTACAATTGTGTCGTACGATGTCTGAAGTTTTGGAGTTTTTTTATAAGACTGTACCATTGGTTTGGTTTTTGGATTATTTTTTATTTTTCTAGAAAAAAAGGAGTTCGTCTTTTTTTTGTTCCTTGTTCAAAAGCATATGCAATTTCAATAAGTATAGGCTCTGACCAAGCCCGTCCAAATATGGATAACCCAACAGGAAGACCCTCAACTTGCCCCATTGGGAGAGTAATATTTGGGTTTCCTGTAATAGCACTTAAACTAGAGCTTGAGGCACCAAAATCATCTCCGTTAACAATATCAGTTTTCCAGGCAGGGCTTCCTGTTGGAGATATAATAGCGTCTAATTCAAGTGAGTCCATAAGACCCTTAAAAGTTTCCTTTAATTCTTCAATTAACTTCAATCCGTCTAAATATTCTTTACTTTTAAGAGATCCCTTGGTTAGCGCTAATTCCAAAATTTCATGTTTATTATTAGCCATTTCAATACTGTCATTTAGAGTCAAGTCGATTATTTCAGATAGATTTTTAACCACTGAGTTTTCTCCTAAATTATTTAAGTATTTATTTATTCCATTATTAAACTCATATAACATGACTGTAAATGATGCCTGGTAAACATCTTTTGTAATAAAATTATCTAATTCAATAATCTCAGCACCATTTTCTTTGAAATACTTAATAGCTTCTTCCATGATAGGTACAAGTCTTTGGTCTTCCTTAACAGGATGGCTATAATACCCAATAGTTTTTCCTTTAAGCCCATCTAGTTTTAGATAAGGTGTGTAGTCTGAATGTATTTTTCGATTTGCTTGAAGTGTTTTTTTATCTAGTGGATCAATACTAGTTAGAGCTCCCAAACATATTACAGCGTCTCGAACAGACCTTGCCATGGGTCCGGCCGTATCATGTGTTTCTGAGATAGGTATTATTCCAGTTCTACTAATAAGCCCAACAGTGGGTTTTATTCCTACAATACCATTGTTATTTGAAGGACAAACAATAGAGCCATTAGTCTCGGTCCCAATGGCAAGAACCGACATATTGGCTGAGACTCCAACAGCGGATCCAGCGCTTGAGCCACACGGATTACAATCTAACTTATAAGGGTTTTTTGTTTGCCCTTGTAAGCCGCTCCACCCACTTGAAGATCCATAGGAATGAAAATTTGCCCATTCGCTTAAATTCGCTTTTCCAATGATTATTGCACCTGATTTCCTTAATTGAATTACCAAAGGGCTATCCCTGAGTGGGTATGAATTCCTCATAACTCTAGAGCCTGCTGTGCAAGGCATTTTATCAAACGTATTAATGTTATCTTTTAAAAGTATGGGAATGCCATGAAGTGGACCTCTTAGCTTACCTTGTAGTCTTTCAGTTTCGAGTTCAGTTGCTATTTTAATAGCGTCTGGATTTATAGTAATTACTGCATTTAATTTTGGGCCTTTTAAATTTAAAGATTCGATTCTTGATAAATAATAATCTGTGAGCTCTACAATTGTATAGTCATTGTTTTTAAAACTTTCTTGAATTTCTTCAATAGTGATTTCGTCATGAATACGTGTTTCTAAAAGATTTTGTGAAACACATAAATAAGGAATTATTAAATATACAATTAATAAACGCATTTGAAATTATAAAATATTAGACATTAAGAGATTGATTAAGAGTTATTGTTTATTCAATCACTAACTTAGTGTTTATTTAATACAAATTTAGGTCTTTTTTATATTTCAGTTGATTTAATGAATCGTTTAAGTGAAGACGTTGTAAAGTACGCCTTCAAAATTAAATTTAGTATTTAATTAGTTCTGTTAAAATACTGGCTTATGCCCGTAGAATCAAATTTATAGGCGCTATTGTTTTCTGATTTATCTAGTTTGTTGTTAACGCTTAATCCCCAAAGAACCAGTTCCATGCAAAAGACTTGGTCTTGGCTGTTTAATTTACCAGCATGGTCTTCGATAAGTGAAGTCAGGGGTTTTATAGATCTAAGACTTGAAAAGAATTCATCATCCGTATCTGTGTAGTTTAGCTCAATAAAGTTATTGTCAAACCATTGAATCAAGTCTGTGTAAGGGGTCTTCACTCCTTCTTTTTCAAGTTTAGAAATTCGAGGAAACAGGTTTTCAAACTGCACCATTACAGCGCTGTCAATAAGCAATTTAGCAACTTCATCAGCTCCTTCTTGTTCGCCTTCGTATACCAGTTCAATTTTACCTGTTATTGAGGGGATTATTGACATAAAGTCAACTAAACGAATGGTTGTTTTTTCTGAACCGTTTTCAATCAAGCGTAATTTTGCAGCGGCTACAAGATTTTCCATTGCACTGATCGTGAGTCGAGCACTTACCCCACTTTTAGCATCTACATATTCACTTTTACGTGCTGTAAATGCGACTTCTTCCAAAAGAT
>CAJXDP010000016.1 GCA_913052445.1 uncultured Formosa sp. | reverse complement strand
CCACCAACGTAACCAGCTCCAATACAACAGATAGATTTAATTTCCATAAACTTTTTAATTATTTTTAAACGATTTTAGATCAGATTGTATCATTTCTTTAACTAAAGAAGTAATATTATGCTCTGGCTTCCAACCTAGTTTTACTTTTGCTTTTGTAGGATCTCCCACCAAATAATCTACTTCTGTTGGACGATAATAGTTTGAGTCTATTGAGAGTACTTCTTTTCCAATTTTAAGTTGGTATTTTTTATCGTGACAAGCTTTTATAAAAGCCTTCTCATTCGAACCTTTACCTTTAAACTCTAATTCGACTCCCACTTCTTTGAAGGACATACTAACCATTTCTCTAACAGAAGTTGAAATACCTGTGGCTATTACCCAATCCTCTGGTTGATCGGCTTGTAGAATCATCCACATCATACGTACATAGTCCTTAGCATGTCCCCAATCACGTTTAGCATCTAGATTTCCTAGGTAGAATTTATCTTTTTGACCAAGAGCAATTTGAGCCACTGCTCGAGTGATTTTTCTAGTCACAAAAGTCTCTCCTCGTCTAGGCGATTCGTGATTAAACAAAATTCCGTTACAAGCAAACATGTCATAAGCTTCACGATAATTTTTGGTGATCCAAAACCCATAAATTTTAGCAACTCCGTATGGAGATCGTGGATAAAAAGCTGATTTTTCATCATAAAAGCCGTTTTCATTTTTATTGTTTTTCATTCCTCCGTAGAGTTCCGAAGTAGAAGCTTGATAAATTTTTGTTTTCTTTTCTAATCCTAACAAACGCACCGCTTCAAGTATTCTTAAAGGCCCAATTCCGTCAACATTAGCTACGTATTCTGGCATATCAAAAGACACTTTCACATGTGACATGGCGCCTAGATTGTATATTTCATCTGGCTGAGTGTCTTTAATAATTTTAGTAATGTTTAAGGAGTCTGTTAGATCTCCGTAATGTAACTTAAATCTAGGGTTTTTGACATGAGGATCTTGATAGATATGGTCAACACGCTGTGTATTAAAAGAAGATGAACGTCGTTTGACCCCATGTACTATATATCCCTTTTCTAGCAAAAGTTCTGCAAGATAGGAGCCATCTTGTCCTGTTACGCCTGTGATAAGTGCTACCTTCATTAATCTAATTTATTTTCTTTATAATTCAGAAGATTATTTAAAAACCAATCATAGGTCTTTTTTAAACCTTCTTCTAACTCTGTTTTATAGCTCCATCCGATTTCTTTCATTTTAGACACATCCATGAGTTTTCTTGGAGTGCCATCAGGTTTGCTAGTATCCCAAATAATATCACCCTTGTGCCCAATTATTTTTTGTATGCTTTTGGCTAATGTTTTAATAGTAACGTCATTTCCTGTTCCTACATTGTACAAATGATTTGTTAATTTATTTTCCAATGCATGGACAACTGCTGCGGCTAAATCGTCTACGAATAAAAACTCTCGCCTCACAGATCCAGAGCCCCACAGGGTAACAGTACTATGGTTATCTACTTTAGCCTGGTGAAATTTTCTGATCATTGCGGGTATCACATGAGATGATTTTAAATCAAAATTATCGTTATACCCATATAAATTAGTGGGCATCAAACTAACATAATCTTTTCCATATTGTTTTCGAATGGACTCGCAAGCTTTGATTCCGGAAATTTTAGCCAGAGCATAGTACTCGTTGGTGGGTTCTAGTGAATCTGTTAGTAAATAGTCTTCTTTTAGTGGCTGTGGTGCAAACTTCGGATAAATACATGAACTGCCTAAAAAGATAAATTTTTCAATACCATTTTTAAAAGCCCCATCAATCAAATTATTTTGAATCTGCATATTTTCCATTAAAAATTGATACGGAAAATCATTATTAGCTAGTATTCCACCAACTTTTGCAGCAGCATCAATCACCACTTCAGGCTGCTCTTTTTTATAGAACTTAAATACAGATTGTTGATTTCTTAAGTCCAGGACCTTACTGGTCTCACCAATTAAATTAGTATACCCTTCAGACTCAAGCTTACTCCAAACTGCAGATCCAACCATTCCTGTATGTCCTGCTATATATATATTGGTTTGTTTTGAGATCACAGTAACCTTTTAATTTTTAAAATTTATAAGCCTTAAACAATTTAACAAAACCCTGAATACCATAGAGTCAAAAACTATAATTTTCATATAATTATTTACTAGTTTCTGCTTTTTTCACGTGTTTTCTAAGTCCGCTAGAAGAGAATCGATGATCTCTTGAATTATAATAGATCTCAATCTCTTTTTCACGGCAATAGTCTTTTCCCGTAAAGTTCTTTTCTTTGTATTCTTCGCCAATAATTCGTAAATCAATTTTGAAAGATTTTAAAATATCTTCTAAATCTTGTTCCGTAACATAAGGCACAATTTCATCAATGTGCTTAGATCCTTTAAGTTGAATATAACGTTCTATAATTGACTGAGATGGTGCATTTTTTTCAGGACGATTTATTGATGGATCAAGTTGCAATCCAACGATTAAATAATCACATTGACGCTTGGCTTCTTCCAGCATCTTTACATGCCCGGCATGGAAAAGATCAAAGGTTGAAAAAGTGATTCCTACTTTCATATTTTTCATTTTTAATTACTAATAATTATTGTAATCTTAAATATCCACGGCTTCGCCAATAGGTGTTACATTTTAACCTGTTAATTATTTCGAGTCACAGCTATTAAATTAAGCTATGTTTATAGTTAAGACTCCTTTTTAAAACTGTTGGAAGCCTTTAGTTATTTAAGATTTAAATTACAAAATCCTTTCTAAAATTTGAATAATAAATCAACATTCTTTGATCTTTTAAACTCTTTTTAGAATTAATAAAGTTTTTCACTCCCATAATGTTAGACACTTTTTTATTAAGGGACTCTACTGCTTCATTTTTTATTCTATTATTTTGAGCAATACTCAAATCTGTATCGTAAATTTTTTTTAATATCGTTTTAGACTCCACTCGTTTGTTATATATTATTAAGTTGAGAATCAATAATTCGTTTTCACTCAAAGGATAATGCACTCTATTGAATCTGAATCCTGATTCTGAAAGTCTAGGTCGTTTCCGATTTTTTGAATAAATAAATAGCAGAGCTATAAACAGCAAAATCAGTGCTACTCCAGTAAAACGAGTTAAATTATCAAATAGTATTTTAGTGTCTACGTACATCGCTCCTTGTCTTACAGCTTTTGTAAGCAATGAATTTAGACTTATTCCAATTAGTTTATTTTTTCTGTAGTTGTAAATGCTGTCATTTGCTACAAAAGCTTTTGTAATTTCCAAATAAGGACCAATCTGTTCGACTGTGCTAAGTTCATTTTTTTGATAGTCGTAAATAAAAGCCCCAAATTGATTATAGTCTACTTTACTAAAATCTGTGAACTTGGAATTGATTTTAAGGTCATCCTGAACAAGCTTGA
The DNA here is from genome assembly GCA_913052445.1 of uncultured Formosa sp. Classification (GTDB taxonomy): domain Bacteria; phylum Bacteroidota; class Bacteroidia; order Flavobacteriales; family Flavobacteriaceae; genus Hel1-33-131. Next base: position 31,831 of record CAJXDP010000016.1, on the reverse strand, counting down.
CTAGGGGATCATTAGTGTCAAATAGCATACGTCCGTCGCCTATTTCTAACGATTGACCCCGCCGCGTATTGGAATTAAATTTTGCTGTTCCCAAATCTACCCAAGTCCTGTTTGTAAAATCAAAGCGCCAAACATTGTCGTTGATAGTTTTGGATAATGGAAACTTCGGGTCTGACTTCAGACCACCTGAAAAATAAAAATTATTATTGGAATATGTTGAACTTACGTCACTTACTCCAGGTGGGAGTGCGCTTAGCTGGTTAATTTGGTAGAACTCCCATTCTTTTGTTGTTTCAGAATAATAAGTAAAGAAATTTCGACTACTCCAATACCCATAGCCACCAAACTTCATTATGGTATCATTACGAACAAACACAGTCGATTGGTTTGTCATTTTGTGGTCAAATGAGTTGTCAACTCTTCTAAAAGTATCGTTTGTAACTTTCCAAACCATTCCACCGCCTCGGCTAACTATAACTGGAATGTCATTTTGAATTACCAGCTGAATTTCTTTGGATGGAATATTGTTTTCAAATAAAAAAGTTTCTAACAGAGAATTTTTGTAATCTTTTTTTAAAATATATTTATTTTTTCTTACAAAAAAATAGTTCTCATTGTTGCCTAACACACTTACATTATCTGAATCACCTCTATAAAAGTCAAATTCACTATTTTGACTAAATGAAGCATTTATATAGCTAAAAATTAAAACAAATAATAGTCTTATATTCATGAGACAAATATATAGTTTATTTTGTACTAATTATCGTATTATATGTTTTATATTTACCTGAAATTTGTAATTAAATACATTGTATAGTTTTAATTTTATTTTAGCTTTTATTTTAATCATATTTATGATTGGAATGGTCATGATTAGCTCATTTAGAAGATTCATTATAACCTACCGAATATTTGGAAAAACTAAGAAAAGAGACTTTCATAAAAAACCTATTCCAAATTCTTGTGGAGTTGTTTTTTTGTTTTTATTTACTTTAGGTCTTATAATTTTAGAACCATTTATTGATAAAAAGGATTTGACAGGCTTAATTGCCGGCGGTTTTATAATTTGTGTAGTTGGCTTCTGGGATGATTTGAAAATAATGAGGGCTTATAAAAAATTATTCTACCAAATAATTGCGATATTTTTTATAGTTGTACACAACCAGTTGGCTGTTCAGAATTTACATGGTTTTTTAGGAATTGAAATTTTGAATCCATTTGTAGGTTTAGCTTTTACCACTTTTATTGGAGTTTTCATGATTAACGCTTTTAATTTAATCGATGGCATTGACGGCCTGTCAGGTTTTATTGCTATTATTTCTTTTGCTGCTTTTTCAGTTGTTTTCTGGATTTTAGACTACAAGGGATATTTTGGAGCTTGTTTCTTAATGATTGGAATCGTTGCATCTTATTTGCCTTTTAACTTTAGCACCAAGAGGAAAGTATTTATGGGCGACTCTGGTTCTATGTTTATTGGTTACATTTTATTTGTAATGACGATGCTTGTGGTTAATACCAATGCACCTGTTTCATTTACCCTTGATTTTGACCGCATGATCCTGCCGATTGCTCCTCTTGTTATCTTTATTATTCCTATAATCGATTCAGCAAGTATTTATCTGTACAGACTTTACCTTGGAAGGAGTCCTTTTTCTGCGGATAAATTTCATTTACACCACTTGGTTCTGTTATTCACAAAGTCACATCTAGTAACATCTTTAGTTATTACTACTGCATTAATTTTATTTATTTTTGTTTTTAGTTTATTAGCCTTTAGAACAACCACACTGTTTGTTGTTTGTTCGTATTTTGTTCTAATTTTCAGTATGATTATATTGACCTCTATTATCAGAATTCGCTTCAAAAAACAACTTTCTTTACTATAATTGTTATTAACTAAATATTTAGAGTTATCCTTTTTATGTCATTGATTTTAACAGACTTTTAAAACGGTAAATTTATTATACACAAAACTTTCTGTCGCTTATGTGATTTGAGTAATTGTTATTGATTGTTGAAGGTAGGGGATAGGTTTTTAAACTTTTTTATTTTTAAAAGATTACAATAACTATTTGATAGTTTTGTCTATTTTAATTTCTATTATTTGTTTTGATCAAACTTGGGATAGATAATAAACTTATTGAAGTTATTATTATAATAATCAGTTGAATGTTGATGTCTAACTGTTCTATGATAATCGCTATAAACCCAATGATTATGGTATATAAAATAATGAACGAACTAGCTTGAATATGAGTAAGACCTAAATCAATGAACTTGTGATGTATATGATTTCTATCGGCACTAAATGGACTCTTTTTTTCTCTGATCCGTATAATAAAAACTCTTAAAGTGTCATACAGAGGATAGGATAGTAAGGCTAAAACTACTATGGGCATGTTGATAACTTGATTTTCCAATTGTTCACTACTGCTACAAGCAATTAGAAGTACTGATTGGTAGGCTAAGATATGTCCAATTATCATTGAACCGGTATCACCCATAAATACTTTTCGAGTTTTAGAGATATTATATCTTAAAAAAGCTATGAGTCCTCCAATAGAAGCAATGGATAGTAAGCCGCCGGTATACATGTTATTGGATATCAAATAAGTTCCAAAAAATCCAAATAAAATAATGCTGATCCCTGTAGCTAAACCATCAATGCCATCAATTAGGTTGTAAGCATTTATAATAAGAATATAGACAAATATCGTAAATGGGAAAGAGAACTCGCTGCTGATTTTATGTAATCCTAGAATCCCATCAAAATCTGTAATATAATGCCCTGTTAATGTGATTAGTAATACCGAAGCAACAAGTTGGGTAAGGAATTTATTTCTTGATGAAATCTCCATCAGGTCATCTCTAATCCCCACAAATAGTAAAATTATAGAAGTAGTGAAAACCGATAGAATTTCAGATATTTCACTTTTATTTCCTATTAAAACTGCGACTAATGCACTTGTAATGATCAATCCTATGAAAATTGCTAGCCCTCCTAGTGTTGGAATTGATGAACTGTGTGAGCTACGACCATTGGGCTTTTTAGTAAGATTTTTTACATAGCTTAGGTATATGATTGTTGGAAAAATACTTGATGCAATCAAAAACGAACTAATAAGTACAGCTCCTACAGTGAACAAGATATTTTCTAGTAAAAATGAATTAATAGTTTCCATCTTATACGGCTATTTAAGCTTAATCTTTAGTGCAAAATTCAATGTATTTATGTTTACCCAACATACTTCTTTGGAAACTTTGTCAACAATTCCTTTTAATCCTTTAAATCCATAGGGACTTAAGTCTATTTCATCTCCTTTTACCACAGATGTGACCTCATGACTAATAAGTCCTATATTCTCTGAAACGCATTTTAGTTGTTCTATTTCTGACTCTCTAACAATAGCTGGTTTTTTTTGTTCGAACAAATAGCGAACGGCACCTTGGATTTGAAAAACTTCTTCCCGGAGTTTTTCTTCTGTTTTTACAAATACTATTTTTGGTAAAAGTGCGGAGATGACTTTCTTTTTTCGGTCCTTCCATTGTTTTATTATCACATGTGTTGGACTATAAGCCTTAATGTCTAAACCAAGTTTATTGATTTGGTCTTGAATACTAGTTTCAAGATTAGACTTTACATACAAAACATACCAATGAGCGGTCTTTTTTTTTTTTCTATAATTAAGCGGACTTAGTCGAACTGGTTTAGGTAATATAAGGCTCATTGATAATGCGTATATAAATATACTTTCATTGCAAAAGTAGTTTAATACAAATTTAAGAATATTTACACATTAAATAAGCCCATAACTGGCCCATAACTAAATTAAAGCACAAATATTTCTATATGTGCTTAGAGTCAGTAGTTTAAAAAAAGTTATAGAATACTTTTATTAAAACAATAATAGCAGAGCATTAATTATTTTCCTATTATTAACCCAGGTAAGTTTTTAGTATTTTACTTCTTGATGTATGCTTTAGACGACGAATGGCTTTCTCTTTTATTTGTCGTACTCGTTCACGAGTCAAATCAAATGTTTCACCTATTTCCTCTAGAGTCATTGGGTGTTGATTACCAAGTCCAAAATATAATCTAATCACATCTGCCTCTCTTGGGGTTAGGGTTTCCAATGCACGTTCAATTTCTGTGCGTAAGGATTCGTGTAATAGGTCTTTGTCAGGGTTTGGAGATTCCCCACTTCTAAGTACGTCATATAAGTTTGAATCTTCTCCTTCAACCAAAGGAGCATCCATTGAGACGTGACGTCCAGAATTTTTCATAGATTCTTTGACGTCGTTAATAGTCATATCTAACTCCTTTGCGATTTCTTCAGCACTAGGAGGACGTTCGTGTGATTGCTCTAAAAACGCATAGGTTTTATTTATTTTATTTATAGATCCAATTTTGTTTAACGGTAATCGAACGATACGAGATTGTTCTGCTAAAGCTTGTAAAATTGATTGACGAATCCACCAAACTGCGTAAGAAATGAACTTAAATCCTCTAGTTTCATCAAAGCGTTGAGCTGCTTTAATTAAGCCTAAATTTCCTTCGTTAATTAGATCAGGTAAAGTTAAGCCTTGGTTTTGGTATTGTTTAGCTACAGAAACTACAAAACGTAAGTTAGCTTTTGTTAGTTTTTCTAAAGCAATCTGATCACCAGCCTTAATTCGTTGTGCTAATTCAACTTCTTCATCAGCGGTGATTAAATCAACTTTTCCGATTTCTTGAAGATATTTGTCTAGTGATGCAGTTTCTCTGTTGGTAACCTGCTTAGTAATTTTTAGCTGTCTCATTTTAAAAGGCTTTATTTGAAAGTTGTTAATCTTCGTATCATATAGTTATACGAGCATTTGACACCAAATGTTACAAAAAAAACCGTTTTTAAATTAAAAACGGTTTTTAGATATAATTAAGTATGACTTAATTTGATTTAGCGTCTGTTGTCACGTCCACGATTGTCACGTCCACGATTGTCACGTCCACCAGAACGTTTGTCATCTCTTGGTGGTCTGGCAACATACCCTTCAGGTTTTTCTAACAAAGCCTTGCGTGATACTTTCTCTTTTCGAGTTCTAGGATCTTGGCCAAAATACTTCACATCAAAAATATCATCCATGTTTACAACATCTGAGACATTTTCAGTACGCTCCCATGCTAGTTCACTTACGTGAAGTAGTACTTCGTTTCCTGGTGCATCCATATATTCTACAACCGCTCCAAAATCAAGCATTTTAATCACTTTAACCTGATAGGTATTTCCTACAGTTGGTTTAAATAATAAAGAGTCAATTTTAGTTAATACAGCATCTATACCATCTTGTTCTGTTCCAAGAATTTCTACAATCCCTTCTTCAGTCACTGGATCTTCGTTGATCACAATTGTAGTTCCAGTTGTTTTTTGTAGCTCTTGTATTACTTTTCCTCCAGGTCCAATAAGTGCTCCGATAAATTCATTTGGAATCGTACGAGTTACCATTTTTGGAGAGTGTGGTTTTACATCTTCAGCTGGAACAGCTATTGTTTCTGTTAATTTTTCAAGAATGTGTAAGCGTCCTGCACGTGCTTGTTTCAAAGCATTTACAAGTATTTCATAAGGCAATCCTTTGATTTTAATATCCATTTGACAAGCAGTGATCCCTTCAGATGTACCCGTTACTTTGAAGTCCATATCTCCTAGATGATCTTCATCTCCTAAAATATCAGATAATACAGCGTAACGATCGCCGTCAGAAATTAATCCCATTGCAATTCCAGAAACTGGTCGTTCAATTTTAACACCAGCATCCATCAATGCCATTGTACCAGCACAAACAGTCGCCATAGAAGATGATCCATTTGATTCTAATACTTCAGAAACTACACGTACTGTATATGGACAATCTTCAGGAATCATTCCTTTTAATCCTCTTTGTGCAAGGTTACCATGTCCTACTTCACGACGTGAGGTTCCTCTTAACGGTCTAGCTTCACCTGTACAAAAAGGAGGGAAGTTATAGTGTAAGTAAAAATTCTCCTCACCTTCAAAAGAAGGCATGTCAATTTTGTTTGAATCCCTAGATGTTCCTAGAGTTACTGTTGCTAAGGCTTGGGTTTCTCCACGTGTGAATATAGCAGAGCCATGAGTTGAAGGTAAGTAATCGATCTCACACCATATTGGCCTAATTTCGTCAGTCTTACGACCATCCAAACGAACGCCTTCACTTAGTGTTAATTCACGAACAGCTTCTTTTTCAGCTTTACTGTAATAACCACTAACAAGATGTCCAAACTCTTCGTTTTCCTCTTCAGTAAACGATGCTTTTACTTCTTCTTTAACTTCACTAAATGCAGCACTACGTTCAGCTTTTGACGTTCCTTTTTTAGCGATCGCATAACATTTGTCATAAGCTAAGTCATGAACACGTTGTTCCAAATCTTCATTAACTTCAGCAGTTTCATATTCACGTACTTCTTTTTTACCAAATGCTTCTGCCAGGCGTACTTGCGCAGCAACTTGAATTTTAATTGCTTCATGAGCAAACTTAATAGCATCGGCCATTTCTTCTTCAGATACTTCATCCATTTCACCTTCTACCATCATTACTGAATCTGCAGAAGCGCCTATCATCATTTCAAGATCAGAGTCTGCTAATTGTGCACGGCTTGGATTGATTACGAACTCACCACTAACTCGAGCAACACGTACTTCGGAAATTGGACATTCAAATGGGAAATCACTTAATTGAATAGCTGCAGATGCGGCTAGTCCAGCTAAAGAATCTGGCATCACATTTTCGTCATGAGACATTAACTGAATCATTACTTGCGTTTCTGCGTGGTAATCTTTTGGAAATAATGGACGCAATACACGATCAACTAAACGCATTGTTAAGACTTCTCCATCGCTGGGGCGTGCTTCTCTTTTAAAGAATCCACCTGGATAGCGTCCTGCCGCAGCAAATTTTTCGCGATAATCTACAGTTAAAGGTAGAAAATTTACATCCGATTGTTTGTAGTTTGAGACTACTGTACATAGCAGCATGGCTTTTCCCATTTGTACTACTACTGATCCGTGGGCTTGCTTAGCTAGCTTACCCGTTTCGATAGAAATTTCTCTTCCATCGCCAAGGTCTATGACCTCTTTAAATACTTTTGGTATCATAATTTTTTGTTCTAATTAAACATTGGTGTTGTGTCGTTGTCGTTGTGTGGTGTGACCAATGAAAAACTCTAATTAGCTTCTTCTATTATTTATGAACTTTAAAAGTTTTAGTGTTATTTTCTTAATCCTAATTCTTTTACAATCGCACGATATCTTAAGATATCTGACTTCATTAAGTAATCTAATAATGAGCGACGTTTTCCAACTAGTTTTACTAATGAACGTTCTGTGTTGTAATCTTTACGATTTTGTTTTAAATGACTTGTGAGGTGGTTTATTCTTTCAGTGAATAAGGCAATTTGACCTTCAGAAGAGCCAGTGTCTTTGGCATCTTTCCCGTGTTTTTTAAAGAGTTTCTCTTTAGCTTCTTTTGTTAAGTACATTCCAATATTATTTAAATAATTTTTATGCGATTAACTACGTCTATCGTAATTAGTGGGCAAATATAATAATTTTGTTTGGATTAGAAACTTATTGAGGTAAGAATTAGGTTCTAAGAGGTTGGTTTAAAATTAAATCAATATACTGATTGACTTTATTTTTTAATTCATTTCGGTGTGTGATGAAATCAAGAAAACCATGTTCCATAACAAATTCAGCAGTTTGAAACCCATCTGGGAGTTCTTTCCCAGTAGTATCCCGGACCACTCGTGGTCCAGCAAATCCGATAAGAGCTCCTGGTTCGCTAATATTTATATCTCCTAGCATTGCAAACGAGGCAGTTGTTCCGCCTGTTGTTGGATCAGTACAGAGAGAAATATAAGGGATATTTGCATCTGCTAATTGTGCTAATTTCGCTGAAGTTTTAGCTAATTGCATTAAAGACAAAGCTGCCTCCATCATTCTAGCACCTCCAGATTTCGAAATAATCATGAATGGTAGTTTTTTTTCTAAAGCGTGGTCTGCCGCACGCGAAATTTTTTCGCCAACAACAGATCCCATAGATCCGCCAATAAAGCTAAAGTCCATACAAGCAATAACTATTTTTTTTCCTTTAGATTTTCCAACGGCAGTACGCACAGCATCTTTCAGATTTGTTTTTGACTGTGCAGCTTTAAGACGATCAGTGTATGCTTTTTTGTCTACAAACTTTAAAGGATCTTTAGAGGTTATATTAATGTCTAGCTCTTTGAATTTATTTTCATCAAAAAGCATTTCAAAGTATTCGTTACTTCCGATACGAACATGATATCCGTCTTCAGGACTCACATAGAAGTTTCTTTCTAGCTCATCAGTTTCAATTATTTTTCCGGTTGGAGATTTGTACCAAAGTCCTTTTGGTGTATCACGTTTCGCTTCTGTAGGAGTTTGAATTCCTTTGTCTTTTCTTTTGAACCAAGCCATATAAGTTATTTCAAAACTATAAATTATAGCACAAAACTACACAATTTTTATAATGTATCGACATTATTTAAGTCTTCAAAAGCTTTTTTAAGTCTATTTATGAATGCTTTTTCTCCTTCTCTTAACCAGCGTCTGGGATCATAGTATTTTTTGTTTGGCAAATCTTCCCCATCTGGGTTACCAATTTGTGCTGCTAAATAGGCTTCATTAGTTTTGAAATCGTCACGAACTCCGCTCATAAATGCATATTGCATGTCGGTATCGATATTCATTTTGATTACCCCATAAGATATTCCTTCTCTAATTTCTTCAACAGTAGAGCCTGATCCCCCGTGGAATACGAAATCAATATGGTTTTTAGAAACCCCATATTTTTCGGAGATATGTTCTTGAGAGTTTTTAAGAATTTTTGGGGTTAGCTTTACATTCCCTGGCTTGTAAACCCCGTGAACATTTCCAAATGCTGCAGCAATAGTAAATTGGTTGCTTACTTTACTAAGCTCTTCGTAAGCATAGGCAACTTCTTCTGGCTGGGTATATAATTTAGAAGCATCAACATCACTATTGTCTACTCCGTCTTCTTCTCCGCCTGTGATTCCTAACTCAATTTCTAACGTCATACCCATCTTGGACATGCGCTCTAAATATGTTTTACAAATTCCAATATTTTCTTCAATAGGCTCTTCAGATAAATCTATCATGTGTGAGCTATATAATGGTTTTCCTGTTTGAGCAAAATGAGCTTCACTTGCGTCTAGTAAGCCATCTATCCATGGAAGTAATTTTTTAGCACAATGATCAGTGTGTAATATCACAGGCACTCCGTAGGCTATTGCCATCTCATGTACGTGCTTAGCACCTGCAATTGAGCCAGCAATAGCTGCTTTTTGCCCTTCGTTAGAAAGACCTTTTCCAGCGTTGAATACACCACCTCCATTTGAAAATTGAATAATCACTGGGGCATTTAAGTCCTTAGCAGTTTCTAAAACACCATTGATAGTGTTAGATCCAATTACATTTACTGCTGGAAGTGCAAAACTTTTTTCTTTAGCAAGTTTAAATATCTCTTGTACTTCACGTCCTGTAGCAACGCCTGGTTTTATGTGATGACTCATTTAGTTAATTTAAGTTTTGGTAAAAGTAATGATTTTAAATAGTTACGTTCAATTTAGTGAATAGGATTAATAGTATTTTGTACGAAAACGATATCGTTAAGTTAAGGACTTAAAAGGGATAATTAATCCCAATATTGTATACAGCATTACTAAAGTTAAAGTCCTTAAGCCATCGGTTATTAATTTCATATGTTGGGTTATATGCTTTGAAGCCAGTATCTAGTCTTAAAATAAAAAAATCAAAATCGTAGCGTAACCCAAACCCAGCTCCCAATGCTAGATCTTTTAATGACTCGATATTGTTAAAAGTTGCTTTTTGATCGTTGACATCATCTAAAACATTCCAAATATTCCCCGCATCTGCGAAAAAAGCACCATTTAACTTTCCAAATAGCTTATACCTGTATTCAAGGCTGAAAGCTAATTTCATATTAGCCTCGTTAAATTCGTTGTTGTTATCGGATCTTCCTGGTCCAAGATCATAGGCTGTCCATGCTCTGTTATCATTTGATCCTCCAGCAAAAAAACTTTTAGAGAATGGAATACTGGAAGCATTTTTTAAAGGAATAGCAATTCCAAAAAAGCTTCTTAATGCTAATACATTATTACTTCCTAAATCCCAAAGTCTAATGTAGTCGATTTCTGATTTAAAATATTGAGAAAAAGGCACTCCACTCACTTGATACGCTCCGTCGGAATTACTTTTTAGGCTTAATAATTTAGAAAAACTATAGAGTAGATTGCCAGCAAATTCAAGTTTAAGTCTAAAAATTGAAAAATTGGTGTCAAAGGCATTTTCTCGATTATTTCGAACGTAGTTGAAGTTACTGGCTAAAATGAAGTTGTCTTGTGTTAGACGATTTTTACGTTCTTTAATATTTTTAACGGTTTGATAATCGTTCGGGTTTGAGTTTTGAAAAGAGTAATCAGAACTAACCAAGTTAATGAACTCATCAGCCATAGAAATCATTAACTCGGATTGTCCATTTGAATTTATATTTATAAAATTTGATGGAGTATTATAGACATCAATAGCTATATTGTCCAGGCGACTGAATGAGTTTTGATAAACACTGAAATAGTTGTCTGGATTTAGATTTCTTACATATTGAAAGTTGACAAGATCTAGGGTATTGGTCACTTTTTTTGAAGGAAACCAATTATATCCGAGAATACCATTAAAAGTTTGTTTATCAAGTCCAATGTTAGTTTGTCCCGTAAATCCTGTGCTGATTCGTGTGCTTGGAGACATGTATTTTGGAATTAATTTCTGTGTTTTAATTGGAAAAAATAAGCGTGGGATATTAAGCTTAATGTCAGCTCCAATTTCATTAATGTCAAAAAATTTCTTTGCTGTTTTTGCCCCATCTTTAGAGGCTCCAATAGCACCAAGTACTGAAATTTGAAGAGTTTCGGCTCCTTTAAATACATTTCTGATAACAACTCCAGAAGAAAATGAAAGTCCTACCTTTTGTATATTGCTCTGAGATACATTGATATCAAAGCCTAATCCATATTTTTTCTTTGGAATCAAAAAGATATCAGCCGTTAGCGTTGAGTCACCTGGGTTTTCTGTGTATTCTATATTTGGGTATTTGAATGACTTAAGCTCATTTAAATAGCGAAAGGTTCTGGAGCGATCTAGGTCTTTAAAGAGATTCCCTTTTGAAATCAATACAGCATTTGTAAGTGCCTTGGGTTTGTATTTTAGCTTTTCGTAAGCGTATACATTATAGTTGTTAAATTTTATAGAGTCATTAATTGGTTTAGAGCGATTTTCAAATGAAGCATCTGTAAAAATATTAACTTCTTTAATTTTGTATGTTTGGAATGGGACTTTTACAATTGAATCATCATTTCGGATAATTCTATTTTGTATTTGAACAGAAACATTAACATTGTTTTTAGTTGCGATTGTGTCATTTTCAAATCGAATATAATCTTGACTAAAGTGGTAAGCTCCTAAGTTTCTGAACGCTGTCGTGAGTCTATTCCTCTCTTCTTCAAAGTTAGACAACAAAAATTGCTCTCCCTTTTTTATTTTTGATTTAGGTTTTAGGTTTTTGTACAAAGAGTCAATAATAGGAGACTCTATTTGTTCTGAAACTATTCCGATATTATATGGATTACCTGTTTTGATTTCAAAAGTTAACTTCACCTTTTTTAGACCTAATGAATCAACTTTAAAATCAACTTTTCTGTCAAACCACCCATTTAAGAAATAATAGCGCTCAAGATTTATCAATGTTTTGTTGATTTTTAATGAATCTAGTAAACTCGGTTTTTCTCCAGTTTCTTTTAGCCATTTGTTAAACCCAATTGATGATGACTTTAGTTGATAAAGTTGTTTTTTAGACAGTATTGATATTAATTTTCTTTCTCGTGTAGGTTTCTTTTTTAGCCATAAATCAAATAGAGAGTCCTTATTTTTTAGGGCCAAATTGTAAATATGTAAACGTAGTGGTATTCCAAATAGTTGCGTATTTTTTTTCTGAAATGAGAGTTTAGAAAATTCTTCTAATTTTCTTTTTTCACCATTTATATAAAAACTACTTTCGGTCAATAAATAATCAGTAGGCCCGACTTGTTTTACTACATTACATGCAGTAAAAAAGGTGATCATTATGCACAAGGCGATTATTTTTGTCAGAGTTTCTTTCAACAATCAATAAATAAAATTTAGCTTTACAGTCTAAATTATTAATAACCAAAAGTACATTTTTTAGATGTTAACTAAAAACCAAATAAAATTAATCCATAGTCTAAGACAAAAAAAATATCGAACATTTCATCACATGTTTGTCGCTGAAGGAGTTAAAGTTGTTCATGAGTTTTTAAATTCAAATTACGAATTAGTAGAAATTTTTTCAAACGATTTGAGCTACTCCAACTGTAGCTCAAATTTCACAGAAGTTAGTTCTAAAGAATTATCTAAAATAAGTACTTTCAGTGAACCTAATAAAGTGCTGGCAATCTTCAAAACCCCTTTAGCTGTTTCTGTTAATTGGTCTGGACTTGTTTTGGCTCTTGATAACATCAACGATCCAGGAAATCTGGGAACCATTATTCGTCTTTGTGATTGGTTCGGAATTAATGATTTAGTCTGTAGTAAAAACACTGTAGATTGTTACAATTCAAAAGTAGTGCAGTCTGGCATGGGGTCACATGCACGTGTTAATATCAATTACTTAGATATTCAAATGGCCTTAGAGCATTCTGAAACCTGCTTTGGTACTTTTATGGAAGGTATATCTATTTATGATCAAAACTTACCTGAGAAAGGGGTTATTGTCCTAGGTAATGAAGCTAATGGTATATCCAAGGAGATAGAAGCATTGATAAATACACGTTTATCTATCCCAAGATTTGGAAGTCTTAAACAGACAGAAAGCTTAAATGTTGCTAACGCAGCAGCGATTATATTAAGTGAATTTAAGAGAACTGCTACTGAAAAGTAAAGTTAAGAAATAAACCTCTAGTTTGCATTTGTGTAATATTTTTGGTCCAAGGGCTATTTAGGTCAACGTCGTTTACTAACTCATCCTGGATTGAGAAAATCCCTCGTAATGACGGAGTGAACTTAAACCAGTATAAGTAAAAGTCGATACCAATTCCAAGTTCATAGTAAAGATTGTTTTTAGTGACCCTGAAATTATTATTACTGTTATCCTCAGGGTTATCTTGTTGACTTGACAAATTTAATGCTGTTGAAAATCCGGCAAGTATAAATGGTTTGATATTATTAATTCTTTTTGTTGAAAATTTTATCAATAGTGGGATGTGGATAAAAGTTGATTGTACTTCACGACTTAAATCTCTATCTTCAAATGAAAGCCCATTAAAATAGCTGTAACTATAATTTAATTCCCTTTTAGAAATTACAAGTCCTGGTTCAAGACGTATGTCAACATAATCACCCATCCTCAAATTACCGACCAGCCCCACATTAAGTCCGATAGACTTAAGCACTTGAACATCTTTAACGTTCGCTGCGTAATCGATATCATAATCATAAACATTAAAGCCTAAATAATATGCATATGATAATTGAGGTTTGTCAAAGTTTTGGTTGTTAAGAACGCGATCTTTACTAAAAAGTTGACCAGACACAGGCTGAATAAACATTAAAATAATAATTACTAATAAAACTTTCTTCATTTTTATTTTTTAGTGGCAGTGTAAATAGTGGCAACTCCAAAAGTCTGAGGCATTGCTGTTGAGTTAATAAACCCTATTTTATTTAAAATATTGTTAAAAGCTTGACCATAAGGAAATTTAGAAGCAGATTCACTCAGATAGCGATAAGCTAATTTATCTTTTGAAAACAATCTTCCTATCATTGGAAGTAAGGCTTTAGTATAAATGTAGTAACCTTGTTTAAAAGGAAATTTTATAGGTACAGACGTTTCTAAAACAACTAAAAGCCCTTTTGGCTTTAAAACTCTTAAGATTTCTGCTAATCCTATTTCTAAATTTTCAAAATTACGAACACCAAATGCGACAGAAATTGCATCGAATGAGTTATTTTCATAAGGTAAGTTTTCTGAATCCCCGATAACCATTTTAATAGTACTGTCAAGTTGTTTTTTTAATATTTTTTTACGCCCCACTTTAAGCATACCCTCGCTAATATCTAACCCAATAATTTCAGATGCATCTGTCTTGGTTAGATTGATGGCCAAATCTCCAGTTCCTGTGGCAATATCAAGGATATTTTTAGGTTTTTTTTTCGAAATAATTTGAACTACTTTTTTACGCCATTTGATGTCTATTCCAAATGATATCACCCTATTCAGGTCGTCATATTCATTAGAAATTGTGTCGAACATTTTAGTAATCTGTAGTTTTTTACCAAGTGCACTGTTCTTGTAAGGAGTTATTTTTTCAGACATATGTATTGTGACCTTCTTCTTAATTAAATTCAGTGCAAAGAAATACAATTCACAAACAAATCCCTAAAAATAACGTATATTTACTCATCTTTTTTAACTGATAATTAATGAAAATCATTATAGCTGGTGCAGGTGAAGTCGGGTTTCATTTAGCAAAGCTTTTATCTTACGAATCACAGGAGATCACTCTAATAGATCGAGACAAAGAAAGCCTAGCATATGCAGACAATCATTTGGATATTAAAGTCATTAAAGGGGATTCGACTTCAATTTCGGTATTGAAAGATGCTAGGATTATAAATTCTGATTTATTTATCTCAGTAACATCTTCCGAAACCTCTAATATTACTTCTTGTGTTTTAGCCAAACAATTAGGCGCTAAGCGCACAATTGCTAGGATTTCAAACCCTGAATTTATAAATAATAAAGAAGAAGTTGGATTTACAAAGTTTGGAATTGATGAGCTTATTTCACCAGAATCTCTCGCGGCTTCTGAAATTGAATTATTGCTAAGTCAGTCTGTTTTTAATGATTCTTATGAGTTTGAAGATGGTGCATTAACAATGCTTGGACTCTCACTTTCTAATGATGCCAAAATCGTCAATAAGTCTGTTAAAGCTGCTGCGAAATTACTTTCTGACATTCATTTTATGCCCATAGCAATTCAACGTTTGGGGTCACACTCAACTATTATTCCAAGAGGTGATACTATCTTTTATGATGGTGATAGAGTTGTTTTCATTACCTCTAAAGGAGGAGATGAAGAACTTTGTAAATTGACTGGAAAACAAAAAACTGAAATCAAAAATGTGATGATTTTAGGTGGTGGTAAGATTGGCTTTAAAACAGCTAGTGACCTTTCTCAAAATTTTAATATTAAACTTGTTGAAAAAATAAAAGATAGAGCATTTGATTTAGCAGAACAACTACCAAATAGTTTAATAATTCATGGAGATGGTCGAAATGTAGATCTTCTGGAAGAAGAAAACATCAAGGATATGGATGCCTTTATTTCTGTAACAGGCAATTCTGAAACTAATATCATGTCTTGTCTAGTTGCTAAATCTAAAGGAGTTAAAAAAACAATCGCACTTGTAGAAAATATGGATTATTATGAATTGTCTCACTCCATAGGGATTGATACACTCATTAATAAGAAGCTATTAGCTGCTAACAGTATTTTTAGATATATTCGAAGAGGCGAAGTAGTTGCAATGACTAAATTAAGTAACACGGAAGCAGAATTACTTGAGTTTTTTGTAAAGCCTACTTCAAAAATATGTAACCGGTACATTAAAGAAATAGAATTTCCACTTTCTGCAATCATTGGAGGTGTGATTCGAAATGAAGGTGGAATAATCGCTTTGGGAGATTTTAAGATTGTCTCTGGTGACCGAGTTGTAGTTTGTTGTTTACCACAATCGATAAAAAAAGTAGAGAGTTATTTCGACTAAAAATAGTAGGCAATGAAACTCAATTATAAAATTATTTTTCACTTTTTCGGACTCTTATTATTATTTAACGGGGGCTTTATGCTTCTCGCAGCTTTATTAAGTTTTTGTTATAAAGATGGCGCATCACTTGATTTATTTTTAGCTGGAATTTCTGTTCTGGCTCTAGGTGGCTTGACTATGTTAGGCACTAAAAACCATACTAAAGAAATGAATAAGCGCGAAGGCTATTTAGTTGTGGCTTTTGGATGGATAGTAATGACATTATCAGGAACAATACCATATTTATTTACGGGTGCAATTCCAGATTTTTCAAATGCAGTATTTGAAACAATTTCTGGATATACAACTACCGGTTCTACTATATTAAATGATATAGAAGCACTTCCAAAAGGCATTTTGTTTTGGCGAAGCTTAACCCATTGGATTGGCGGTATGGGAATTATTGTATTAGCGATTGCCATATTACCTATTTTAGGAATAGGAGGGATGCAGCTTTTTGCTGCGGAAGCTCCCGGACCGAGCGCTGATAAATTACATCCTAGAATTACAGATACTGCTAAGAGACTATGGCTTATTTATTTTGGTTATACCGCAGCCGAAACTTTGTTGCTGTCTGTCTCTGGTATGTCCTTCTTTGATGCACTTAACCATTCTATGAGCACCTTATCAACAGGTGGTTTTTCTACTAAAAATGCAAGCGTTTCCCATTGGAATGACACACCAGTTGTTCAATACATTATTATTCTATTTATGTTTTTAGCGGGCACTAATTTTGTGTTAAGTTATTTCGCATTCAAAGGTAGAGTCAACAAAATAATAAATGATGATGAGTTTAAATTATATTTTAGATTTGTTATATTTTTTACGTTGATTGTTGGGGGAGTTATTTATAGTCACTCTTATTTAAATGATTCAATTGCATTTGAACATCCTTTGGTTCTGGGAAGTACCGAAGGCTCAATAAGACATGCGCTCTTTCAAGTTGTGGCAATCATTACAACTACTGGATTTGTAACTGCAGACTTTACCCTATGGTCTCCATTTCTACTTGTATTCTTTTTTGGATTAATGTTCTTGGGAGGTTCCGCTGGAAGTACTTCTGGTGGGGTCAAAGTCGTACGGCACCTAATTCTTATAAAAAATGGATTTTTAGAATTTAAAAGAACATTACATCCAAGTGCAATTTTGCCTGTGCGTTATAATAATAAATCGGTTTCAGGTGAAATCGTTTTTAATGTTTTAGGATTCTTCATCCTTTATATGTTGTCTTTTATTTTAGGGTCTTTAGGCTTCGCCTTGTTAGGGCTAGATTTTGAGTCGTCTGTTGGAGTTGCAGCCTCTAGTTTAGGCAATGTAGGGCCTGCTTTGGGAGACTTTGGACCTTCTAATAATTTTATTGAAATGCCTACAGCTGGAAAGTGGTGGGCAGCTTTCTTAATGTTAATAGGAAGGTTAGAATTATTTACAGTCTTTATATTATTGACTCCTTTTTTCTGGAGAAACCGTTAAGTAAGTAATCTAACTCACGGCTTTTTTTATCCTACTCATCGCCTCTTCTATTTGATCTTGAGAAGCTGCATATGAAATACGAATACAGTTTGGGTTACCAAAAGCATCTCCGGTGACTGTTGCAACCAGTGCGGCCTCTAACAAATACAATGAAAAGTCAGTTGCATTTTTTATAAGTGTTCCATCCAGAGTTTTTCCAAAAAAAGCAGAAATATCTGGAAATACATAAAAGGCCCCCTCTGGAATGTTACAACTAAACCCATCAATATGATTCAATAAGTTTAGAATTAAATTTCTGCGAACTTTAAATTCATCAATCATGTATTGAACTTTTGTAGGAGCTTCCTCCAATGCCGTAATCACTGCGCGTTGTGCTATACAGTTTGCACCACTCGTGATTTGTCCTTGCATCTTATTGCAGGCACGCGCAATGGCTTCTGGACCTCCTAAATACCCAATGCGCCACCCAGTCATTGCAAAAGCTTTAGAAACGCCATTAATCGTGATGGTTCTATCGTACATATCATCAAATTCTGCCATACTAGCATGACCTCCTGCAAAATTAATATGTTCATAAATCTCATCCGATACAATATAAATATTAGGGTACTTCACTATTACATCTGCCAAAGCTCTTAGCTCTGATTTACTATAAACCGATCCGCTAGGGTTACAAGGAGAACTGAACCAAATCATTTTTGTTTTTGGAGTAATAGCTGCTTCTAGCTGTTGAGGAGTCATTTTAAAGTCATTATTAATAGAAGTAATAACTTCTACGGGAATGCCATCTGATAGTTTTACAATATCCGCATAGCTAACCCAGTAAGGACAAGGTAATATAACTTCGTCACCTTTATTAAGTAAAACTAGAGCAACATTAGCCAAGCATTGTTTAGCACCTGTAGAAACCACAATCTGTTTAGGGTCATATTCAAGGTTATTATCGCGCTTAAACTTGGTTATGATAGCCTGTTTAAGTTCAGGATAACCATCAACTGGTGTGTAAGAATTATAGTTTTCATCTATGGCAGTTTTTGCAGCTTCCTTAATAAAGTCAGGAGTGTTAAAGTCAGGTTCTCCTAAACTAAGACCTATGATGTCTTTACCTTCAGCTTTTAATTCTCTAGCTTTTGCCGCCATTGCTAAGGTAGCAGAGGTAGCCATATTTAAAATTCTTTCAGAAAGTAATTTACTCATTATATATTTTTATAATTGTAATGCCGGTTTCATTCCCATTTGCTTTAAGTATTTAAAGTGGGCAATGATGGCTTTTCTTGTAGTTTTATATTCGTTGTACGGCAAGTTAAATTCAAGTGTTGTTTTCTTGACGATTTCGGCTATTTTACCATAATGAATATGTGAGATGTTTGGAAAAATATGATGCTCAACCTGGTGGTTTAAGCCTCCTGTAAACCAATTAATTAGTTTGTTTTTAGGAGAAAAGTTTACAGTAGTTCTAAGCTGGTGAATGGCCCATGTATTTTTGATGGTCCCATTAGCTTCAGGTAAAGGCATTTCTGCATCTTCCATAACGTGTGCCAATTGGAATACCATACTTAGTATGAGTCCAGCAGTATAATGCATCAAGAAAAATCCTAATAAAACTTTATACCAAGCCATATCCAAAATTAGCATTGGTAGTACTATCCATAAACTCCAGTAAATCACTTTTGAAATAACAAGTTTACTCCAATTTAAAAATGGATTAGGAAATTTACCATATGAAAGTTTTCGCTTCATGAAGCGTTTCATTTGAAAATAATCGGTTGTAGTAGCCCAGTTAATCGTTAATAATCCATAAAGCAATACAGAGTATATATGTTGAAATTTATGGTGACTCTTCCATTCAGCATGTTTTGTGAAGCGTAAAATACGACCTGCATCTAAATCTTCGTCATGTCCATGAATATTTGTGTAGGTGTGGTGTAGAACATTGTGTTGAACTTTCCAATTGTATACATTTCCTGCCAAAATGTATATACTACCTCCCATAATATTGTTGACCCATGGCTTGTTTGAAAAAGAACCATGATTGCCATCATGCATTACATTCATGCCGACACCTGCCATTCCTATTCCCATGACAATTGTAAATAAAAGTTGAATCCATGCTGACATTTCTATTGAAAGCATTAAAAAATAAGGGACTAAAAATATTGAAAATAGCACAATAGTTTTTAACCATAATTGCCAATTTCCGGTGCGTTTTAAATTATTAACTTTGAAATACTCGTTTACGCGACCATTTAAGGTTTTGAAAAACTTAGCAGTGTCTACCCTCGAAAAAGTCAATGTTTTATTTAACATGTTATTTGATTTATCATAATACTTTCAAATATAATTAATTATTAAGTTTCGGTTAGTGTTAATTATCATATTTAACAGATTAATGGCTATTTTTACACAAATTTATTTTTTTATGAATTTAATATCAAAATATTTTCCAGAAATTTCCGACGTTCAAGTAAGCCAATTTGAAGCATTACAGGAACTTTATGAGGACTGGAACTTAAAGATTAATGTAATTTCCCGCAAGGATATTAAGTCTCTTTATTTACGTCATGTACTTCATTCTCTGTCTATTGCGAAACTAATTCAGTTTAAAGATGGTTCTAAAATATTAGATATTGGAACTGGTGGCGGATTTCCAGGGATTCCGTTAGCAATCTTATTTCCAGAAGTGAAATTTCACTTGGTTGATAGTATTAATAAAAAGTTAAATGTCGTAAATGGAGTAGCATTTAGTTTAGGGCTATCAAATATAAAGACAACTCATTCCAGAGCAGAATTAATTATAGGACATTATGATTTTATAATAAGTCGAGCAGTTACCAAAATGCCTGATTTTGTAAGCTGGATTAAAAATAGAGTTGCTAAGAAAAGCTTGCATTCTATAAAAAACGGTATTATTTGCTTAAAAGGGGGGGATTTAACAGAAGAACTAAAATTATATAAGAAAGCTACTGTTTACGATTTAAGTACGTATTTTGAAGAAGATTTTTTTGAAACAAAAAAAATTGTTCACATCCCCCTAAAGTATAAAGGTTAGAATACTAAAAACAATTTTTGTATTAAAAAGACATACTTAGGTTAGCCGTTAGTCCTGTTGCTTCTGCTACAAACCTACAAACTCCGCCCACACACAATAATCCTGCCCGCTGTCGTCCATAATTTAGACCCAGACGGGTTGCCCCTTTTGTGTAGCTACCTCCGATGTTGAAAAAATGTGTTTTTTCAGTGTCACTATCTGATCCATTATTATATATATCATTTACATAAATAGAAAATTTAGAGTTTAAGTTATACTCTATAGTTCCACCTGTCCAGTCATGTTTTTTGGAGTCCGAATTTAATTTTTGAATTTCAAACCGAACCGATTTTCTATTACCTAGTTTATGAGTGGACTCAATTACTCCAATATTTGATGTGATCATTTGTCCACTACCCTCAACAATTTTTTTGTTGTAGGATTGATTCACAAAGTAGAATATTGACCTCCAATTTGGTGTCCATTTCTTTCTAATTTCAATACTAAAGTCAGAAAAATATTTATTTCCAAAGGCAAATAAGTCTACATCATAGCTAGGTAGAGTCCCTGCATCGGGATTATCTTGGATATAGTCTCCTTTGAGTCCAGACCAATAAGAAGCATTTAAGGCAATTTTGGTCCCATATTTACCTCCAATAAGTGTCTCTTTTTTGATTTTATAAAATAAATCTAATTGCCCCCCAATTTCACCTGATTGCGAAGTGTCTAGGTTGACAATAGATTGGGCTTGGTATACAAAAATATTAGTAAGAAGGTAGTCATGTTGTTTAGTGAGACCAGGGATATAATTAATAGAGCTTTCATTAAAAACATTTCCTGCAGCATTTCTTTCAGAGAAAAAACTCATATTTTCTAATCGCCTAAATGTCGCGTCAATTCCTAATCCACTTTTGGAATATCCAGTGTTGAACAGGATGGCGTTTCCACCAGTTATAAACCTGTTTGAAAGTTGCCCACCTTGCTTAATAGCATCCTCACCTTTTAGGATATACTCTGCGTTTGAATAAAAGTTATTTTGATAAAAATCAACTCTTCCAGAAAATAAATTGGTTAATTCATCAAAGGTTGGGTTTACAAACGGAGTGTCTTCTTTTCTTCCCACATAGCTTAGTCCAATATCTAATGAGGAGTCTCTAAAATCTAAAAGAGCTGCAGCGTCCAGTTCAGAATTAAACCCAAAGACCTCTCCTTCTGATGTCTTGAACCCAACTCGTTGCTTGCCATACAAAGCAGTTAATGAAATAAAATCTGCAGGCTCATAAACTATCTTACCTCCTTGTAGGGCATTGTTAATCCCTAGCTGTCTGTCTTCCCAGTTTCTAAGAATAAGTCCGCTTCCAAACTGACTGTAAAAGTGTCCAGCCGTGATGTTTAATTTTGAGTCTCTATAATTTAGACTGTAAGTTCCAAGGTTTGTGCCTTCATAGCTCTTAGAATAATTTAATAATGCAAAAGGTTCATAAGATTCAATTTGTACAGAGGCAGTGAAGTTTTGTAAAAAATTATAATCGATTTTTAAATAGTTGTTTGAACGTAAATGTTTATCTCCGTCATTATTAGATGTGTCAAAAAAGGGACCAGTCTCACCATCATCATTATACCAAACAGTATTACTTTCTAAGCCAATAGTTAGGTTCTCTAAGACCTGTGCATTTAGGATCAATCCAATTTGGATAGATATCATAAATATCAATAGTTTCTTCATTTTATAAATAAGATTATTTAATTCGTGTATTTTTGAATGATTTCGTATATTTCATCTTCACTCCCTGGAATATAGCTTGTTTTTCGGTAGAGAATTTTTCCGTTTTTCACAATTAATAAGTGTGGAAGTACAGTTATGTTTAGTGCTCGTTTCAAGTCTTGGTTATCATCTAAAAGAATGTCATAGCTCCAATCTTTTCCATTAACAAGAGGTCTAATTCTTTTTTTTGTTCTTGAATCATCAGTAGAGATAGCTATTAACTCTACATTAGTTTCATCTTGCCAATCTTCATAAACCTCACTAATAGCATCTAATTCATTTATACAAGGTACACACCAAGTAGCCCAAAATGCGAAAATCTTTATATTTTTTGATTTTGAAATTTTTTTGATATTAACAGTCTTGCCGTCTAATCCCTTCAAATTAATATTGGGTAAGTTTTGTGAGAATAGTAATCCACTTGAAAATGTTAGAGCAATTAAAATTATGATTTTTTTCATCTGTTATAAATTTTATTAAAATGTGCTATCAAATGTTTGACAAGTTGTTTTTAACAACTATTAAAAACTGTTAAATAAGTAGTTTAAGTTCACGAAAGTAGTGTAATTTATTCTTTTGTTTATATATTCGAACAAATTATAAATGTTTTATGAAAACTATATCAAAAATTTATTTTCCGCTTTACTTTTTTCTTTTAACATGCTTTTTTATTGCATGTGGTCCTAACGAACCTGTAGGTGGTAGTGCGCAAAATGTTGACAATTCTCCTGATGTTACCTCAATTGTAATCTCAGCTGATTCTAATACTGCAAACCTTAACGATCTTATAACTTTCAACGTTGTTACAAATACTGGAGACTCAATAACATCTTCTGCGGATTTTTATCTTAATGGTGCTTTAATTTCATCAAATTCTTATTCCTTCATTTCTGAAGGTACCTATGTCTTTACTGCTGTGTATGAGGGGTTAACTAGTAATGAATTATCCTTCACAATTACAGAAAATAATTCCAATGAACTAACAAGTATTACTCTTTCATCAAATTTATCTTCATATTTAATAAACGAAGTTGCTACATTCACAGTGATTGGAAATGATGGCATTGAATATACAACGGATTCTTCTATCACAATGGCTGATGGCACTGTCCTCACCGGGAATACTTACGATACTACTACTGAAGGTACATTTACTTTTACAGCTACTTACAACTCATTGGTTAGCAATGAAACACAAATCGATGTTCTGCCTAGCCCAGCAAGCTTTCAAAAAAATGTTTTGATTGAAGACTATACAGGTACATGGTGTGGATACTGTCCTCGAGTTTCTTATGGAATCGAACTAGTCAAAGCAGAAACAGATAAAGCAGTTGTTGTGGCTATTCACAGACAAGATGAGTATAATTTTAATGCACAGGCTTTAGAAAGCTTAATTGGGCTAACTGGCTACCCTACTGCCATGTTAAATAGAACTATATCTTGGGGCTATCCAGAGCCAAACAACATTGGACAAGTTATAAATTTAACTAATGGAGCTTCAGATTTAGGTCTATCAATAAATCCAACAATAACAGATAATACTATGAATATTCAAATAGAGGTTAAGTTTGGCATTGATTACTCTTTAGCAGAATTAGCACTAGTTGTTTATGTTTTAGAGGATGATTTGTTTTCTGATCAAGATAATTATACTGAGTATTATGGAGGTGCATCTGTTTTAACTGATTTTGAACATGATCATGTTTTAAGGGCATCTTTGACAGACTTGTTAGGCGATCCAATCCCACAATCTTCTATGACAGCGGATAATATTTTCACCCAGACTATTACCACTAATATTCCTTCGAATGTGACTAATAGCGATAATTTGTCAATTGTAGCTATAGTAGTTAACAGTTCCGGTAATGGAACTCCTGGAAGTTCAAATCAAGCAATTAACTCCAGATCTGCTTATTTTGGAGATACCCAAACTTTTCAGGAATTATAATTTTACAACTAAATAAAAAAAAGCCACTCATTTGAGTGGCTTTTTTTTATTTAAAAAGATTTGTTTATTCACCCAAAAACGGGTAACGATAGTTTGTAGGTGTAACAAATGTTTCTTTGATCATTCGTGGAGATACCCAGCGTAATAAGTTTTGTGCAGAACCAGCCTTGTCATTAGTACCAGAAGCTCGTGCACCTCCAAATGGTTGTTGTCCAACAACAGCTCCAGATGGTTTGTCATTTATGTAAAAGTTTCCTGCTGCATTTTCTAAGGCTTTAGTAGCTACATTTGCAGCAAAGCGATCATTAGAAAAAATAGCGCCTGTCAATGCGTATTGGCTTGTTTGATCAATAAGCTTTAAAGTCGCTTCATATTCAGAGTCTTCATATACATAAACAGTCATCACAGGACCAAACAGTTCAGTACTCATTGTAGGGTATTTAGGGTTAATAGTCTCAATAAGTGTAGGTTCAATAAAGTAACCCTTACTTTTGTCATATCCACCTCCAGCTATTATGGTTGCATCAGAATCTTTTTTAGCTTGATCAATAAAACTTGCAAGTTTGTCAAATGATCCTTCGTGAATAACCGCTGTTATAAAATTACTAAAATCATCGGGAGATCCTATCTTAAAAGTTTTCATTTCTTTAATTAAAAATGATTTAATCTCGGGCCAAAGGCTTTTGGGAATATATGCTCTTGAAGCGGCACTACATTTTTGGCCTTGAAATTCAAATGCTCCTCTTAGCATTCCTGTAGCGACTTGTTTGGCATTCGCCGAAGAGTGAGCCACAATAAAATCCTTACCACCTGTTTCGCCTACAATACGTGGATATGTTTTGTAGTTATGTATATTATTTCCTATTTGTTTCCAAAGGTCTTTAAAAATATTTGTAGAACCCGTAAAGTGAAGTCCTGAAAAATCAGGACTTGCCAAAATCGTATCTGTAATCATTACTGGATCTCCAAAAACAACATTAATAACTCCAGGAGGGATTCCAGCTTCTTCAAAAATATCCATAATAACTTTAGCAGAATAAACTTGGCTATCACTTGGTTTCCAGACAACCACATTTCCCATTAATGCCATACAAGCTGGAAGATTTCCTGCAATAGACGTAAAATTGAATGGAGATACAGCATAAGTGAATCCTTCTAAAGGACGATACTCTATACGATTCCATGCAGCACTTGTGCTTTCAGGTTGGTCTTTGTAAATATCCGTCATGAATTGAACATTAAATCTTAGAAAGTCAACGAACTCACAAGCAGCATCGATTTCTGCCTGAAATACAGTTTTTGACTGCGCAATCATTGTGGAGGCATTTATTTTTGCACGGTACGGGCCTGCTATTAATTCAGCTGCTCTTAGGAAAATTCCAGCTCTTTGTTCCCATGGTAATTGTGACCATGATTTGCGAGCTTCTAAAGCAGTTGAAATTGCAGATTTTACATGTTTCTTTTGAGCGGTATGATAAGTCCCTAGAACGTATTTGTGATCATGTGGTGGGTGCATCGTCTCAGTATTACCAGAAATAACGTTTTCACCATTTATGTACATTGGAACATCAATTCGTTCTGCCAGCATAGTATTATAAGTTAAAATCACTTCTTCACGTTCCTCTGAACCTGGCTTGTATGATTTAACAGGTTCGTTGATAGCAACTGGAACCTTAAAAAAACCTTTTCCCATGTGTATGTTTTTAATAAATTAGATATCGAAATTACGATTTAAAACCCAAATTTAGATTCTTATTTTGAGTTTAATTTTGCGCAAACACTGCGTTTAATTTGAATACAGGAATAGTTACTTGAAACTGGTTTGAGGTTAAATGATTTTTCATAAGATAGAAACCTTTCATAGAGCCGTTGGGTGATCGTAGTATACATCCAGATTTGTAGCTATGAGACCCACCTGGCAGAATAATGGGTGTTTCCCCCACAACTCCTTCTCCAGTAATAGTTTCGGTATCATTTAGTGAGTCCATAATAGTCCATTCCCTAGCTAATAGTTGAGTAGTGTCTCCACTGAGATTTTCTATAGAGATTTCATAGCTAAACGCATAGTTAATTCTTTCGTTTTTATAAAAAGTACCCTCAAATTCAGTCTTAACCGAGATTTTTATGCCTTTTGTAACTTGTTCTGTCATATCATATAAAAATAATCAATTATGTCAAATTAAAAAATTAATTACTTATTTGAGTTGAAGTACCCTCTCCAATCCCTACAATTCGATCGTACCGTGCTCCTAGATCTTTATAGTATACAATAACTTTGAAGTTGTTTTCGGTTTCATAAAAATTGCCACTAATAGCTCCTTCTTCTAATTCATTTCTAGCATTCACAGTTACATATTTATAATTGTAGAATCCCTGTTTTAGCTTTATGCTAATTTCATAGGCACTACTTTCAGGATTATAAGTCATCTTGTTTTGTTGATTCAGAGCATAATTATTGTAGCTTCCATATACATGTACAGATTTGTTAAATAATTCGGGCTTACGAAGTGAAAAATGAATAACAGTATAATCTGCTTCTATCGAAGGGTTTGCTCTATCAAGAACCGTAATTTGGAAATTTCCGTTAATATCAGGATTATATGTATACTTTGAGTCAGATCGGTCTATGTCTAGGTATAGATAGCTGTGGTATATTTCTTCAAGATCTGTAAACTGAACTCCTAAATTAGTTCCTCTAACGTCTTTGTTTTCGAAATATAAATACTCATTTCCACCCCAGAAAGTAGTCTCATTTTTGTACCTGTATATAAGTTCATTTCCTAGTATATATTGAGGTTTTAAACCTGAAATAGCTGTCTTTAGATTATTGTTTTGAAGAATGACCGTATTAACGGTTTGTTTTGGATTGTTAAAGCGTAAGCTGGCAGGATCGGTTTTGATGATGAAATCGACAGACTGTTTTGCACTTATTAAAGTAACATCTCTTGAACGTTTTATTTGCAGCTCAACATTAGTTAAATTTTCATAGATCATAAATTTACGACTAAAAACAAGTTCATCATCTTCGTCAAAAATTTTGATTAGATAATTTCCAGAAACTTTAAGTCGCGTTTGTTTGTTTGGAATTTGAAGCTTATAATTAGAATAGATTTGATAGGTATTAAATGAGTTTTCATAATTTGTGATTCGTAAGTTGTCTAAGCCTTGAAGGTATTCAGACTTCATTAGCTTTGATTTTGTCCAATCAAAATTATAATGCTCAATAACATAGTAAAAGTCATCTTCATTTGAATTTAGCACATCGAACTCCAAATACAAGCGCTCATTAAGACTTAAAATAGGTAGTTCAGACTGATTGGTGTTACTTTTAAATGTGATGGACTTAATTTCTTCCAAAGGATCTAATTCTTTTACTTGTGAGCCTACTGTAGACAGGCCTGCTAAAAAGAAAATAATGAAAAAATATTTATACATATATTTACTATAAATTTCTTGGTAAATATAATCAAATTTTTAGCCCTAATAAAAATCATGTATTTATCAAAAAAATGTGATTAATTATTGTGCAAACTGCGCTTTAAATTTGTAAATTTGCAGCGTTTTTTAGATAATAATTCCAACAATAATACCTATGTCAAACGACATCCGAATTAAAAAAGGTTTAGATATTAAGTTAGTAGGTGAGGCATCTCTAGTCAAAGCCGATGCTATCAAAAGCAACTTCTACAGTGTAAAGCCCGAAGATTTTCATGGTCTCACTCCTAAGTTATTAGTAAAGGTTGGTGCAAATGTCAAAGCTGGTGAACCAATTTTTTATGATAAATCAAATGAATTAATTCAGTTTGTTTCTCCTGTTTCAGGTGAGGTAATTGAAGTTAAAAGAGGAGAGAAGCGTCGTATACTAGAAGTTAAAATTCAATCAGATAAAACTCAAAATTACTTTGTTCATAAAAAGCTAGAAGTTAAAAGTGCTAAAAAAGAAGCAATTATATCTAAACTTTTATCATCTGGTTGTTGGCCATTTATAATTCAACGTCCCTACGATGTAATTGCTGACCCCGAGCATACTCCTAAAGGAATATTTATTTCTGCCTATGCATCGGCACCCTTAGCGGCAAATTATGACTTTGTGTTAAATGGAAAGCAAGCCGAATTACAGGCAGCAGTCACAGCATTGGCAAAACTAACTAATGGTAAAGTAAATGTGAGTGTTTCAAAAGATTCACATTCTCCTTTCACCAATCTAGAAGATGTGGTTACTCATAAAGTTTCTGGCCCACATCCTTCAGGAAACGTTGGAACCCTTATAAATAAAATAGACCCCATCAACAAAGGCGAGGTCATATGGACTTTATCTCCACAGGATTTAGTTATTATTGGTGAAGTTCTTCTTACCGGAAAGTTCAATGCTGAAAGAATTGTAGCACTTGCGGGATCAGGTATTCAGGAGCCCCGCTATTTAGTTACTAAAATAGGAAGTGAAATAGCAACTATGGTCTATGACCGTGGCATCGAAAAAGATGCAAATGTTCGAATAATTTCAGGAAATGTGTTGAGTGGTAAGGAAATAAAACCAGATGGATTTTTAGGTTACTATTCAAATTTAATAACGGTAATTCCACAAGGAGATGATTATGAATTCTTTGGTTGGAACAAGCCTGTTTTTGATAAAATTTCTACTTCTAGAGCTTTGACATTTTCATGGATGACTCCAAATAAAAAATTTGATTTAAATACAAATACTAACGGAGAACATAGAGCCTTTGTCCTTACAGGAAACTACGAAGAAGTATTCCCTTTAGATATTTTCCCTATGCAGATATTAAAGGCCTGTATGTACCAAGACCTGGATGAAATGGAGGCTTTGGGGATGTACGAAGTTGCTCCTGAGGATTTTGCTTTGACTGAATTTGTTTGTGTTTCAAAGCAACCACATCAAAAAATAATTAGAGAAGGACTTGACTTAATGCTAAAAGAAATAGGATAAAAATGAGTTTAAAAAGTAATTTACACAATCTCAAAGAAAAGTATAAAGGCACTAAAATGGCTCCGGCGTTTAATGCTTTGCATACATTTTTGTACTTACCAAACGAAATTACACACAATGGCACGCACATTAAAGCTGCTGATGATTTAAAGCGAACCATGAATACTGTCATTATGGCTATGGTTCCTTGCTTGATCTTCGGAATGTTTAATGCTGGATACCAGCATCACTTAGCTTTGGGAGCTATTGATTCCGCTCAAGGATTTTTAGATCCTTCTTTTTGGAGCTGGGACAATTTGATAATTGGAATGTGGAAAGTATTACCACTAGTAGTTGTTTCCTACGGAGTAGGGTTGGCAATTGAATTTCTTTTTGCGGTCATTAAAGGTCATGAAGTTGAAGAAGGCTATTTGGTTACAGGGATGTTAGTGCCACTTATTGTACCGATAGACTTGCCTTTGTGGATGCTAGCAGTAGCAGTTGCCTTTGGTGTAGTCATTGGAAAAGAAGTTTTTGGAGGAACAGGTATGAATATCCTAAATCCAGCATTAACTGTCAGAGCCTTTTTGTTCTTTGCATACCCTACATGGATGAGTGGAGATAAGGTTTGGGTTCACGGA
This sequence comes from uncultured Formosa sp., assembly GCA_913052445.1. Lineage (GTDB taxonomy): Bacteria > Bacteroidota > Bacteroidia > Flavobacteriales > Flavobacteriaceae > Hel1-33-131. Next base: position 2,057 of record CAJXDP010000016.1, on the reverse strand, counting down.
GCAGTTGAACGTACCGGTACAGCAGACGCCATTTCTGGAGAAACTATTTTAGGAAGTTATGCTCAAAACAACTCCGTAATCTACGATTATTGGGATATGTTTTGGGGAATCATTCCAGGTTCAGTTGGTGAAACCTCAAAACTATTGATTATTCTTGGAGCATTCTTTTTAATATTTACAAAAATAGGAAGCTGGAGAATTATACTAAGTACGCTCATAGGTGCCCTTTGTATGGGACTTATATTTAATGGAGTTGTAGATGCCGGTTGGATTTCAAGTTCTAGCAAATTTTTTGGATTGATGAGTGTGCCATTCTGGCAACATTTAATCATAGGAAGTGTATTGTTTGGAGCTGTATTTATGGCAACAGATCCTGTAACAGCAGCTCAAACTAATAAAGGAAAATGGATTTATGGATTTTTGATTGGATTCATTTCCATTATGATTCGTGTTTTTAATCCAGCCTATCCAGAAGGAGTGTTTTTAGCCATTCTTTTAATGAACGTTTTTGCTCCAACTATTGACCATTATGTGGTTCAGGGAAATGTAAAAAAACGAATGAATCGTATTAAAATTAAAACTGCATAATTATGAGTACTAATACAGACACTAATAAATATACGATCTTGTTTGCTATCGGAATGGTAGTAATTGTAGGATCCCTGCTAGCATTTACAGCTTCTTCTTTGAAACCCAATATTCAAGAGAATGAGCGAATGGAAAAACAACAAAACATTCTGTATGCAATGGGAATTAATGAAAATGGAGCTACTGATATTAAATTTATTGGAACCGATAAAGTATCAGGAGAGTTTTCAAAATATATATCAAAACAGTTGACCATTAATGCTGATGGTTCATCTGATGAAAACCTAGAAGCTTACCTAATTGATGTTAAAAAAGAACAAGCTAAAGCTAAAAATGGAGGAACAAGAGAATTACCTCTATTTGTCGGAAAAAAGGAGGAAGAAACATTTTACATCATTCCAATCAGAGGAAAAGGTCTTTGGGATGCTATTTGGGGCTATGTTGCATTAGACGAAGACATGGTTGTTCAAGGTGCCTTTTTTGATCATGCTGCTGAAACTCCTGGTCTAGGAGCCAATATCAAACAACGTTATTTTATGGATGATTTTGTTGGGGAAAAATTACTATCGGATAATGGAGATTTCAAAGGAATCACTGTAGCAAAAGGAAATAATGACCCTAAGAATCTTACAAAAGACGATTATGAAGTAGATGCATTAGCAGGCGCTACAATTACAGGTGACGGTGTATCTGCAATGATTAAGAGTGATCTAAAATTGTATTTACCATATTTTAAAAATTTAAAAAACCAATTGAATTAAAATGGGATTACTTTCAAAAAAAGATGCTAAATTAATAACAGATCCCTTAGCGGATAACAACCCTATTACGATTCAAGTATTGGGGATTTGTTCTGCTTTAGCAATTACAGCAGAACTCAAAGCATCTTTAGTTATGGGGATAGCTGTACTCTTTGTATTGGGAATTGGAAATGTTGTTATTTCATTAATGCGAAATATCATTCCTTCAAAAATCAGAATTATCGTTCAACTTATTGTTGTAGCTTCATTAGTAATTATTGTTGATCAAGTTCTTAAAGCCTATGCTTATGAGCTTAGTAAGACTTTATCAGTATTTGTTGGTTTGATTATTACAAATTGTATTATTATGGGTCGATTTGAAGCTTTTGCTCTTGGAAATGGACCTTGGAAAGCCTTTTTAGATGGTATAGGAAATGCATTAGGATATGCAGTAATCCTTCTTGCTGTTGGATTTTTTAGAGAGCTTTTAGGATCTGGAACTCTTTTTGGAATTCCTGTGCTTGGTGATCCTATCGAAAAAACAGGACTCTATTCTACAGGTTATGAAAATAATGGATTTATGCTCATGCCTCCAATGGCTTTGATAATAGTTGGTCTAATTATTTGGGTACAACGGAGTAGAAATACAACATTAATTGAAGATTAATTCCTACAGTAAGAATTTAAATAAAAGACAATGATAGAACACATCGAATTATTTTTCAAATC
>CAJXDP010000015.1 GCA_913052445.1 uncultured Formosa sp. | reverse complement strand
TGACGATACTTCCTCTATTGGTGTAATCTTCTGGGTTTGCAGTAAATACAAATTGGATGTCTAGAGGCATTCTAAGTTGAAAACCACGGATTTGAATGTCTCCTTCTTGCAAGATGTTAAACAAAGATACTTGTATCCGGGCTTGTAAATCCGGCAATTCGTTTAGGACAAAAATAGACCGGTTAGCCCTGGGAATCATACCGTAATGTAAAACCCGTTCGTCAGAGTAGGGTAATTTTAAGGTCGCTGCCTTGATAGGGTCTATATCTCCAATCAAGTCAGCGACATTTACATCTGGTGTTGCAAGTTTTTCAAAGAAACGTTCAGATCTATGTACCCATGATATAGGGGTTTTGTCACCCATTTCAGCAATTAAATCTCGTGCATATTTCGAAATTGGTTCATATGGATTGTCATTTATCTCAGATCCTTTAACAATCGGCATATATTCATCGAGAAGATCCACCATGCTTCGTGCAATTTTTGTTTTTGCTTGTCCTCTTAATCCTAATAAGTTGATATGATGTCCAGCAATAATAGCCTTTTTTAATTGAGGAACAACCGTATCTTCATATCCAAAAAGTCCTTCGAATACTGGTTGCTTGGCTTTAATTCGTGCAATTAAATTGGCTTGAATCTCTTGGTTAATTGTTTTGTTGTCATAATCAGAGTTTTTCAACTCTTTAAATGTTATATCTTTTCTCATATTCTTTTAGTTCTATTTTTTTCGTAATCTTCAAATATCATTTCTCCTAAACCAGACAGTCCAGTTAAGAATGCTTTTCCTTGGTTTTGTGCTGTAAAAAGTTCTACAAATTGGCGTAGATACGGATCTTGAGCAATCATAAAAGTGGTAATGGGGATTTTTAATTTCCTTGCTTGAGCTGCTTTATTCAAGCATTTAGAGACAATCATATCGTCTAGTCCGTTACTGTTTTTGTAAAATTCACCCGAATGCAGTTTTATGCAGCTTGGTTTTCCATCAGTAATCATAAAAATCTGTTTGTTTGTATGTCGTTTTCGACGCAGAATGTCCATTGCCAATTCCAGTCCGGCCACCGTATTGGTGTGGTAAGGACCTACTTTTAAATAGGGAAGGTCTTTCACTTTTATGGGCCATGCTTCGTTTCCAAACACAATAATATCGATAGAGTCCTTTGGGTATTTTCTGTGGATTAATTCCACCAACGCCATAGCTACTTTTTTAGCAGGTGTGATGCGGTCTTCACCGTATAAAATCATGGAGTGACTAATGTCAATCATCAACACCGTACTCATTTGAGCTTTGTGCTTTGTTTCTTCTACAATTAAATCATTTTCTGTTAAGCGAAGGTCTGAAATACCATTGTTGATTTGTGCATTTTTCAAACTCTCGGTCATGTTTACCGTCGATAAATCATCACCAAATTGAAACGATCGATTTTCGCCATCACGATCATCACCAACGCCTATTTTTTTTGTGTTGTGATTTCCGAGACCACTCTTTTTTAATTTTCCAAATATCTGGTTAAGAGCATAGTCTCGCAAAGCCGATTCTAGCTTGGCAGTCAGTCTGTTTTTCCCTTTTCCGGTTCTGTTTGCAGATTTCACTTTGTCCGGATCAATTTCTTCTTTAATATAACCACGCTTTTTTAGGTCGTCTTCAAAATCTTCTAACGAATAGTTTTCGTTAAAGATGTTATACTCAGCATCAAGGGTTTTTAGCCATTCAAACGCTTCTTCAATATCGCCAGAGGTGTGCGTGAGTAATTCTTTGAATACTCCAAACACCCGATCGAAATCCGAGACGTCTTTTTCGATGTGTTTACTAAAAGTAAACCCTTTTCCATAATTAAAATCTGTTGCTGGCATATTTGCAAATATCGGCATATAGAATTCTTAAAAGCGTTAAGGAGATATTAATCTTTTAAAAGATATGACATTTAACGTTTAGGTTTTGTTAGGGTTTGTTTGGAATTCGGTTTTGTTTAATGGTACTTGGACTTCAAGTCCTTGCTTACGGTTCCTTTTGGCATACTGAGTTTTTGGGAATATTTTTAACCCTTTAACCCTATTTTTAGCCTTTTAACAGCGGTTCTGTGAATTTGCCCAACTCATGTACTCCATGCGCCGTCACATGCTTTATAAAGGCACTACCAATAATGGCGCCTTTGGCATAGTGCGTGGCTTGGCTAAACGTCTCATGGTCCGAAATTCCAAATCCAATAATTTGTGGATTGTCAAGTCTCAGGTCGGCAATGCGTTTAAAATAATCAGTTTGTTCATTTCCAAAACCACTTTGGTTTCCTGTGGTGCTGGCACTACTCACCATATAGATAAATCCTTCAGAAATGCTGTCCATATAACGGATGCGAGATTCGCTAGTTTGTGGCGTAATCAAAAAGATATTCAGCAAACCATAGCGTTCAAAAATAGCTTTATACTCTTCGTGATAGACTTCCACAGGCAGGTCTGGAATGATCAATCCATCAATACCTACTTCCTGGCATTTTTCACAAAATGCTTCGATGCCATATTGTAGCATTGGATTAAAATAGCCCATCAAAACCAAGGGAATCGACACTGTTTTCCGGATGTCTTTAAGCTGATCAAACAGCACGGATGAGGTCATGCCGTTGTGAAGTGCTTGTGTAGAGCTTGCTTGAATGGTGGGGCCGTCGGCTAATGGGTCGCTAAAAGGCAACCCAATTTCAATCATGTCTACGCCATTTGACTCTAAATTTTTAATCGTAGTAACGGTGTCATTTAGGCTAGGGTATCCCGCTGTAAAATAGATGGATAATAGTTTTTTATCTTCTTGTAATTTTGCTTGTATTCTATTCACAATCTTAGAGTTTAAAATAATCAATATAGGTGTTCAAATCTTTGTCTCCCCGCCCAGATAAACTAATGACTACTACATCCTCAGGCTTGAATTTTTTATCTTCAAAAATAGCCAATGCATGGGCAGTTTCAACCGCTGGAATTATGCCTTCAAGTTGAGATAACTCTAAGCCAGCTGTCATGGCTTCATCATCTGTCACCGCAATAAATTCGGCACGTTTGGTTTCATACAAATGCGCGTGCATAGGGCCTACACCAGGGTAATCTAGTCCTGCTGAAATAGAATAAGGTTCTGTTATTTGTCCGTCATTAGTTTGCATGAGTAGGGTTTTACTTCCGTGTATGATGCCTTGTTTGCCCAATACTGATGTCGCAGCACTTTCTCCGGTATGCACCCCTTTTCCAGCGGCCTCTACTGCAATGAGTTTGACGTCTGGGTCATTCAAATAATGGTAATACGCACCAGCAGCATTACTGCCACCTCCAACACAAGCCACTATGTAATCAGGATTTTCACGGCCTTCAACCTCTTTTAATTGCCATTTAGTTTCTTCGGATACGACCGATTGAAAACGAGCAACCATATCTGGATAGGGGTGTGGTCCTACTGCACTTCCTATGATATAATGAGTATCTACGGGGTTATTAATCCAATCACGTATCGCTTCATTAGTCGCATCCTTTAAAGTACGGCTCCCTGAAAGGGCAGGGCGTACTTCTGCTCCAAGCATTTTCATACGTGCTACATTAGGCGCTTGGCGTTCAATATCAATTTCGCCCATATAAACAATACATTCCAAACCTGCTAAGGCACAAACAGTCGCCGTTGCCACGCCATGTTGTCCAGCACCAGTTTCGGCGATAATACGTGTTTTTTTGAGACGTTTGGCCATCAAAATCTGTCCTATTGTATTGTTGATTTTATGCGCCCCTGTATGGCATAAATCTTCACGCTTCAGATATATTTTTGTATTATATTTTTCGGATAATCGTTTAGCAAAATATAAAGGTGTTGGTCGGCCTACATAATCCTTTAGGAGATGATTGAACTCCTTTTTGAAATCAGATTCTGCCATTACCTTCAAATAATTTTGACGTAATTCTTCTACATTAGGATATAACATTTCGGGAATAAATGCGCCTCCAAAATTGCCATAATAACCTTTTTCGTTCACGTGATAACTCATAATAGTTGTTTAAATTTTTCTAAACTTTTTTTATCTTTATTGGCCGCAGCTATTTCAAATTTACTATTTACATCTATGGCATAGCAATAGGTTGCTGCATTAGTTATTTTAAATTCTTGTAATTGATCGATATTTTCTAATCCAATCCCACCACTCAAAAAATAAGGTTTTCTAGACGGGTAGTTCTCTAAAACAGACCAGTCAAAGAAGTAGCCATTTCCACCCGCTAGTGGACCCTTTGTGTCAAAAAGATAAAAATCACAAACGTTTTCATAAGGGCTTAGGATATCAAAATTAAATTCATTTTTAATGGAAAATACTTTGATGACTTCTATATTAAGTGCTTGTAAAGATTTGCAAAATTCAGGCGTTTCTTCGCCATGCAATTGAACCGCTTGCAAATCATGTGTATTGATTTTTTCAACAATATTATCAAACAAAGCATTGACAAAAACACCTACTTTTTTTATCGATGTGGATAGTGTCGGGATCGACGTTGACACATGACGTGAAGAGCCTTCATAAAATATAAAGCCCATGTAATCAGGCTCGATCGAGGCAATCGCCTGAATATTCTCGTCATACCGCATACCGCATACTTTTAGGTTCATCCGTTTAATTGTTTTATAAATGCTGCTGCACTGGCACCAGGGCATTTTGTTTTCATAAAATTCTCACCAATTAAAAACCCTTTATAGCCATAGGGTTGTAAACTCTTAATGTCTTCCACTTCAGAAATCCCACTTTCAGAAATTTTTACAAATTCGTTAGGGATAAGCTTACTAAGTGTTTTGCTCGTTTCTAGATTAACCTCAAACGTTTTAAGATTCCGATTGTTTACGCCAATCATATTGAGGGACGGCATTATCGATTTATGTAATTCGTTCTCGTTATGAACTTCTAATAATACCTCCATTCCTAATTTTTGAGCCAAAACTGAGTAGTTTTCAATTTCTTTACGACTCAAGACAGCAGCGATAAGTAAAATCACATCGGCACCATAGGCTTTGGCTTCTATAATTTGATAGGAGTCAATAATAAATTCTTTTCGCAGTAAAGGTATTTTACAACTAGCTCTTGATAATAGCAAATCGTCTAAGCTTCCTCCAAAATATTTCATATCCGTTAACACGGACATTCCGCAAGCTCCGGCAGTTTCATATCCTTTTGCCACATCTTGAACGTTTAAATCTTGATTGATAAATTTCTTTGATGGTGATCGGCGTTTATGTTCTGTGATGAGTCCTGAAGTGCTATTTTTTAACAGTGTGCTAAGTGATGGGGACTGGTGTTCAAATAACACTGAGTGTTCTAGCTGCTTAATAGGAATCAGTTGTTTTCGAAGCGCTACTTCTATGCGTTTATCAGCGACAATATGGTCTAAGATACTACTCATTATAGAGAAATTAGTTTAGTGAGACATTTGTTTGCTTTTCCTGATATTAGTGCTTCTTTGGCTAGTTCATAGCCTTCAATGTGTGTTAACTGTTTTGCGGTTGCAATCGCTAAACCAGCATTGGCACATACTACATTATTTTGTGCTTCAGTGCCATGCCCTCCTATAATTTTTTTAAAAATTTTGGAGGCTTCTGCAACGTTATTTCCGCCAAAAATAGCTTCTTGGGTATTACTTTTCACTCCTAAATCCTCTGCTGAAAAAAGTACCTCTGATTTGTTTGACACAATCTTAACCGTATTTGTTAGAGAGATTTCATCATAGCCTCCTAGGTCATGAACAATGCTGTAGTTCTTATCCGAGTCTTGATATAGGTAGGTATAAAGCCGTAAAAGTTCTAAATTAAATACACCTACCATTTGATTTTTGGGAGAAGAAGGGTTTACCATTGGCCCTAGCATATTAAAAAAAGTCTTAACCCCTAATTCACGTCGAATGGGTGCTACATTTTTCATTGCTGGATGAAACAAGGGTGCATGTAAAACGCAAATACCTGTTGTGGAAATGGCACGTTCTAAAAATTCGGGATCATTTGAAAATGTTACCCCAAGCGATTCTAGTACATTAGAAGATCCACAGGCAGAAGATACGCCATAATTTCCGTGTTTAGCAACTGGCACACCTGCGGCAGCCGTTACAAACGAGGAGAGTGTGGAGATGTTAAAGGTGTCCTTGCCATCTCCTCCTGTGCCACATAAATCTATGGGATCATAAGCTGATAAGTCTACAGGAATACACAGTTCTAAAAGTGCATTTCTAAATCCTTTTATTTCTTCTAAGGTAACACTCCGCATCATGAAAACAGTAAGAAAAGAAGCAATTTGACTCTTGTTATAGTCTCCTTTTGATATGTTAATCAAAATCTGTTTCGCTTCATCAGCAGAAATAGTTTCGTGATTAATAAGTCTGTTTAAAATATATTTCATTTTTTCTATTATAAAATTATGAACTAATCCAGTTTTTTAGGAGTTGTTTTCCGTCGGGAGTGAGTACTGATTCTGGGTGAAATTGTACACCCTTCACATCGTATGTTTTATGTCTCAATGACATTACTTGTCCGTTGTCATCAACCGAAGTGGCTTCTAAAACATCAGGAAGATTAGGGTCTACAACCCATGAATGATAACGCCCAACTTGTAGTATTGGTCCCAATTTATCAAATAGAACTTCGTCTTTTACCACAATAGTGATGTCTGTGTAAACTCCGTGATATACTTCTTCCAAATTTACAAGTTGCCCCCCAAAGACTTCGCCAATAGCTTGTTGCCCTAGGCATACACCCAAAATGCTTTTATTTGAAGCATACCGTTTAATCAGAGAATTTAATAAACCAGCTTCTTGTGGGATCCCTGGGCCTGGTGAGAGAAGTATTTTATCGAAATGCTCAATGTAATCTAAGTCAAACTTGTCATTCCTAAGTACTGTTACTTCGCAGTCTAGGTCCTCTAAATAATGCACCAGATTGAAGGTGAAACTATCGTAATTGTCGATGACTACTATTTTTTTCATATTTAAATTGTTTCAGCAAGTTTAATGGCTTTGGTTAAAGCTCCTAGCTTGTTATATACTTCTTGAAGTTCATTTTCTGAGTTGGACTTAGAAACGATTCCTGCGCCAGCTTGCCAATGCAGTTGATAATCTTTACTTAAAAATGTACGTATCATAATAGCATGGGTGTAATTTCCATCAAAATCCATATATCCTATAGCTCCTCCATAAAAGGCCCGGCTTGTTTTTTCGTATTTTTCAATGAGTTGCATCGCTTTGTGTTTGGGTGCGCCACTAAGGGTTCCTGCAGGAAAGGTGTCCGCCACAATTTGCATGGTTGGTGTGTTTTCTTTGACGGATCCAATCACTTTGCTTACCAAGTGAATAACATGTGAAAAAAATTGAACTTCTCTGTATTTTTCAACAATAACATCTTCACAGTGTCTGCTTAAATCGTTTCTAGCTAGATCTACTAGCATGACGTGCTCACTATTTTCTTTTTTATCAGCTACTAACTTCTTTGCTTGTTCAGCGTCTTTCAAATCATTTCCTGTTCGTGCAAATGTGCCAGCGATAGGGTGAATTTCTGCTTTTTGATTTTCTACAACAAGCTGTGCCTCTGGAGAGCTTCCAAAAATCTTGAATTTACCGTAATCAAAATAAAACAAGAAGGGGGAGGGGTTAATGCTTCGAAGCGCACGGTAAACATTGAAATCATCTCCTTTAAAATCTTGTTGAAATTTCTTTGACAAAACCAATTGAAATACGTCGCCGCGGTTGCAGTGTTTTTTAGCTAAATCGACATTAGATTTAAAGGCTTCGTCTGTTAAGTTAGAACTGATTTCTCCTTTGGATTTAAAATCATAGGACGAAAAGCTTTGCATTTTTATTAAGTGATCAATAGCATCTATATTGCTCTCACAATCAAAGCAATGTGCAAATATGTAAGCCTCATTTTTGAAATGGTTAATGGCAATGATATTTTGATATACTGCATAATACATATCTGGAATTTGAATCGAGTCTTCTTTTTTTGAAATTACAATATCTTCAAAATACTTAACTGCATCATATGCTGTGAATCCAAACATCCCATTATTAATAAACCTAAACGTTTTATTTTTATTAATTTCAAACTGCTTGGTAAAGCCATCAATTTCTCGTGTCAAATTATCTGATTCTACACTCATGGTTTCGACTGTATGGTCCGGGTAGGTTTTAGTAATAACTTTAGCCTCTACTTTTATGGAGGCGATAGGATTGCAACAGATGTAGGAAAAACTATTGTCATTGCCGTGGTAGTCGCTACTTTCAAGTAGAATACTATTAGGAAATTGATCTCTAATTTTTAGATACACACTCACAGGCGATATTGTGTCTGCCAGTATTTTTTTATAATGTGTTTTTAGCTTAAAATATTTCATAAAAAAAGACTTGTCGTTAATGACAAGTCTTGGTATTTTGATTTAAATAAACAAAAGGTTCGTCACGAGTTTCGATTTCGAGAGTTCCACCACCAAGTATTATTTAAAGTAAGGTTCATATTTTTATTATTAATTTAAATTTAACAACGTTTTTTAAAAAAGTAAAAAAGAAAAATTATTTTTTAAAATTTTAATTTAACATTCAAATCAAATTCATCATAGATAGCCTTGTCTTTTATACCATCAAAGAAACTAGCAGACCCATACTTAATTCCGTACTTCGTACGATCAATTTTTAATGAGGTTGAAGCACTATTATCTGTAACTGCTAAATCAAATGAAACCTCATTTGTGGTCCCTTTAATTGTCATGTCTCCAGTAACCTTATATCCAGATTTAGTTTTGGAAATAGAAGTAAAAACTAGTGTTGCAGTTTTATGTTTGTTTACACCAAAGAAATCATCTGCTTTCAAATGTCCGTCTAATTTCTTTTTTGAATTCCCTTGAAGGTCAGTCGTGTTTATGGTAGTCATATCCATTGCAAATTTTCCTCCAACTAACATATTTTCCTTAAAATCAAGAGAACCATTTAATAGATTTATTGTCCCTTCGTGCTGTCCGGTAACTTTGTATCCGACCCAGTTAATAACGCTATCAGCAACATTTATATTTTTAACGTCGCTAGAATTATAGGCTGATAATATAATTGCAAATAATACAAGCGTAGGTTTTAGAATAACTTTTTTTAAACTCATTGTTAATTTTTTATTAGTTAATATACAAATATAGATTTTTTTATAATTTCAAGGCCATATCATTACTAATAATTTTCTGTTAATTTTTTAGGCCTCGCTTTGAGTTTTCTTAACTTTATCAAATGAAATCTTTTTTTATTTTAATAGTCTATTGTTTTTTGTCTTGCGTTTCAAAGGAAAAAACAAAGGTAAAGCTTACAGCGAGTTTACCGCCATTGGAAATTCATGATTTTTCAGGAATTGAGCCATATTTAAACCTAAAAGGGTCTAAAACGTACATTGTTAATTTTTGGGCTACTTGGTGTGCTCCCTGCGTTAAAGAGATACCATATTTCGAGGCTATTCAAGCCAACTACTCTGAAGATGTTGAGGTTATATTGATTAGCTTGGATTTCCCACGTCAGTATGAATCTAAATTAAAACCATTTATAGTAAAACACCAATTGAAGTCCAAAGTAATTGCTTTGGATGATCCCGATATGAATTCTTGGATTCCAAAGGTTGATGTTGATTGGGATGGAGCCATCCCAGTAACACTTATTTACAACAGTTCAAAACGAACCTTTTATAAGCGTACCTTTGCTTACAACGAACTGGATTTTGAACTCAAAACTTTTCTAACCACTAAATAAATACTAATGAATATAATTTATAGCATATTAATCTTCGTTACCACATTATTAACTAACTATCCGTTAGAAAATGGATATGATATTGGAGATATAGCAACTGACTTTAGTCTAGAAAATATAGACGGTAAATTTGTTTCGCTTTCTGATTTTAAAGATGCCAAAGGGTTTATAATTGTATTCACTTGTAACACGTGTCCTTATGCAATTTTATATGAAGATCGTATTGAAGCACTCAATAAAAAATATGCATTCCAAGGATATCCTGTGGTAGCTATCATGCCTAATAATGTCGAAACAAAGCCAGGTGATTCAATGAAATCAATGCAACAAAGAGCTATTGATAAAGGGTTTACATTTCCATATTTAATAGATGCTGATCAAAAAATATATCCTCAATATGGGGCCACAAAAACCCCTCATGTATATATCTTGGAATCTACAACTCGTGGACCAGTAGTCAGGTATATTGGTGGGATAGACGATAACTATAAAGACGCCACTTTAGTGAAAACAAATTTTGTTGAAGACGCGATTGAGTCGCTCAAGAATGGCGGTGCAATTAAGTTCACGAAAACCAAAGCGATAGGCTGTTCTATCAAACAATAACATAAATTAGTATTTAATATAATATTACATGATTGAATTATCACAAAATGATTGGGCTTCTCACTTAGAAGCCGATCCGGAATCAATTATTATTGATGTGCGTACCCAAGAAGAGGTAGAAGAAGGAATGATTTCTGAAGCGCTTCACATGGATATATACAATGGTCAAGAGTTTATCTCGGGGCTTGATAAACTTGATAAAACCCTAAGCTATTATGTTTATTGCAGGTCTGGAAATCGTAGTGCTCAAGCCTGTTCCATAATGGATCAATTGGGTTTTAAGTCGACGTTTAATCTCATCGGAGGCTTTTTAGGATGGAGTGACCCAGCTTTAACACCATAATTATGGGTTTTTGAAGCTTAGTTGTTATATTTTTAATGTTGATTAGCTCGTTTTGTTTTAAACGGAATTTCTCTAATTGTATGTTCAGAAATTAGTTAAAAAGTTTTACCTTATTTTTTAAATTAGTCGAGGTGATCAAAGCGCTAGTAGTGGTTTAAAGTTAATAACAAATTCCGATTTAAAAGTGTATGACTTGAAAAGGCAGGTTTACCGATGAGAATCCTGTGGTGATAGCGTTAAAAAGTATTATATTCAATCCCACAACGGAGTTTGGTAGTCCTTTTGACTAGTAAGTTTAGCAAGTGTTGCAACAGCGACCTTTTTATCTTCATAATAAGTAACTCCAAACCAAGTGCTTTTAGCTTCAATAACTTCAACCGTTATGTGTCCATTTTCCATCATTTCTTGAGTTACAAAAGGTAAATAAATTTCACTTTTTTCAAGATTTTCAGGGTTCTCTAAAAACTTACAAAAGTAAGTTTCGATGTACTTAAATATGGACGCATTACAAATCCAGAAATTCATAGATACAGCTGAACTGGGGTCGAGAATTACACCTGTTTCATTATCAATAATTTGCCCATCTTTTTCTAGGATTTTAGTTCGCTCTATAATCGATTTTAAACGCTTATTTTCTACTTCACAAATCCCTCTAGAAACAGATCCAAATTCAGAAAGAGTATTTTTGAGATTATATGCCACTAGGGCAAAATTGGAAGAGGATTGATTGTTTGAAACAAAGTTAGCTGCTCCTTCAAAAGCGTTCTGACCATAATAATCATCCGCATTTATAATCACAAAATCACCTGAAATCACATTTCTAGCGGTCCAAACAGCATGGGCCGTTCCCCATGGTTTTTCACGCTCTGTTGTTAACGAAACCCCATCAGGAATGTCTTTTATGTCCTGAACTAAAACATCTAGTTTTATTTGGCTAGGTAGACGTTTTGAAAGATATGTTTCTAAGAATGTTTTGTTAGCAGCTTTGGTAATGACTACTATATGATTAAAGTTATTTTTTAATGCATCAGAAATACTAAATTCCATTAGAAATTCTTTTGCTGGACCTAAATCATCAAATTGTTTTAATTTTCCATATCGGCTACCGCTTCCAGCTGCCATAAGTAATAAAGTCATTTTTTAAAATTTGTTTATTGTAACAGTATAGTTTTTATGTGAAAGTAAAAATCAAAATTACAACTTATAATTAATGTACATCAATTATAAGTTGTAATTTTGATTAAAATAATACTAAACTTTTTATGAAGATTAAATTTTTATTTTCCTTGTCCATCTATTTTCTTTTCGCACCATTTTTTTTGGCTGCTCAAGTACCTCAATATTATTCAAATATTGACTTCACTCTAAATGGGAATACACTAAAAGCTGAACTTTCTGATTTAATAATTGATACACACACAAATTTCATTCCCTATACTTCCAATAGCACAGATACTTGGGATATTTTAAGAATTAGTGATTTAGTAGATGTTAATTCCAGTGACGTATTGTTGATTTACGGCTATGATGATTCTGATAGCTCAACAAACAACGACCGTACTAGAGATATTTATTCCAATCAAAGTAGTAGTTGTATAGGCTACTGGAATAGAGAACATGTTTTTGCTAAAAGTTTAGCAAACCCGAGCCTAGTTACAAACCAACCTGGCCCAGGAACAGATGTTCATAACTTGAGAGCTGCGGATTGTCAGATGAACTCATCCCGAAATAATCGACTTTTTGTAACTGGATCAGGAAACTCTGGCATATCAAGTAGTTATTTTTATCCTGGAGATGAGTTTAAAGGTGATGTTGCTAGAATTATAATGTATATGTATTTGCGTTATCCATCACAATGTGAGCCTATAAATATTGGGGTTGGAAGTGCTTCTTACTCTACAAATGGGGATATTCCAAATATCTTTCTAGATTGGAATAATGAAGATCCCGTTTCTGACTTTGAACTAAACAGAAATGATGTTATATACTCTTATCAAGGAAATAGGAATCCATTTATTGATAACCCTTACTTAGCTTTTAAAATTTGGAATGGTCCAGTTACTGTGGATTCTTGGGGAGTTTTGTCGACTCCGAATTTACCCTTTCAACTTTTGGAAGTGTTCCCTACACTCACTAATGATTATTTGTATGTTAAAGGAATTAAAGGGTTACAGAATTCTGTAAAAATCTTTAATCAGTTAGGTCAAGATTTGGAATTTGAACTTAATGGAGATAAAATTGATGTTTCTAGATTTCCTAAGGGGTTATATTTAATTCATATTAAAGATTCTAACCAGTCAAAACTATTTAAATTTCTAGTATTCTAAAAATATGAAACAGTTTATATTATTGGGATTATTAATTTTTGTCACACAACAAGTGGTGGCTCAGAAAGTATATTCTACGGACTATAAAAATCAAGCTGATATTTCAGTGTTTGTAGTAGACTACGCTAATCAAGCAGATTTGAAAGTTTTTAAGGTTGATTACTCAAATCAGGCAGATGGAAATGAAGGTCTTTGGTTTTTCACAGATTATTCAAATCAATCTGATAAAAAAATCTTCTTTGTAGACTATGCCAACCAATCAGATCTTAAAATCTTCTTCGTTGATTATTCAAATCAAGCAGGTTGGAAAAATAGGTCTAAAAAACAGCTGTTATATTAAGATATGTTTTACTTTTCGTATCGCTATTTAGCCCGCATCAATATTGAATTATGTGTTTAATTTTTAGCTCAAATCGTATTCTGCATTGTAATATAATCATTAATATTGTTTATGAGTTTTCAAATATAGACACTGCTTAATAAAATCATGAAACCTAATCTTCAGTTGTCAATTGTGATCCCCGTTTTTAATGAAGAGGGAACTATAAAACTATTAGCTTCTTCAATAGAAAACGTGTTAAAGCACTATAGTTATGAACTTATTTTTGTAGATGATTGCTCTACCGATTCAACGTTAGCTACAATAAATTCACTAGATGATTCAAAGATTAAACTCATTGTTTTTAACTCAAACAAAGGCCAAAGTTCAGCACTTGCAGCTGGTATACGATTAGCGATAGGAAAATATATAATCACGATGGATGGGGATTTTCAGAATGACCCTTTTGATATTCCTAAAATGATCCATATGATTTCTAAGGAAAACTTAGATATGGTGATAGGTATTCGAAGTAATCGACAAGATCCACTACTTAAAACTGTTCCTTCAAAAGTTGCTAATTTCATTATAAGAACAGCTACACAACTTAAAATAACAGATTCGGGTTGTGCGTTAAAAGTGATGACATCTAAAACAGCTAAAAACATTCCATTGCACGGAGAGCTACATAGGTTTATGGCATTAAATGCACATATTAATGGCGCTCTAATAAAAGAAATTCCGATCATTCACCATCCACGAACTCATGGCCTTTCTAAATATGGATTGGGTAGAACCTTTAAAGTGATAAAAGACCTAAGTGTAATCATTATAAAACACAAAATATCAATGCATTAATCTTGATACCTTATTTTTAAAGCATTCGGTTTAATTCGAAAATTAATAGTAATTTTAAAATCTAAATATTCGGATGTCATTACCAATTAAAATAATAGAATGCCCACGAGATGCCATGCAAGGAATAAAAGCGTTTATTCCCACTTCTAAGAAGGTCCAGTATCTTCAGTCTTTGCTTAGAGTTGGCTTTGATACTATTGATTTTGGAAGTTTTGTATCCCCTAAAGCCATCCCTCAAATGGTAGATACCGCAGAAGTATTATCTCAATTAGACTTAAGTGAAAGTTCGAGTAAATTATTAGCTATTGTTGCAAATAGTCGTGGCGCTTTGATGGCTGCATCACACAAAGAAATTGACTTTTTAGGATATCCGTTTTCTATTTCTGAGAACTTCCAGATGCGAAATACTCACAAGACAATTAAAGAGTCTATAGAAACTTTACAAGAAATTTTATCAATAGCTGACACTCATGGTAAACGTTTAGTTGTTTATCTGTCTATGGCGTTTGGCAACCCTTACGGGGACCCATGGAATGTAGATATAGTAGGGGATTGGATTCAACGATTAAATGATATAGGAGTAGAAATTTTATCATTAAGTGATACGATAGGAACTTCAACCCCAGACTCTATTTCTTATTTATTTAAAAACTTAATCCCCACTTATAACCACATTGAATTTGGAGCTCACTTACATACAAATCCCTTGCATTGGCATTCTAAAGTTGAAGCTGCCTATAAAGCTGGATGTTTTAGATTTGATGGTGCAATTCAAGGTTTTGGAGGTTGTCCAATGGCTAAAGATCAACTTACTGGTAATATGCCAACAGAAAAACTACTTTCTTATTTTACAGCTCAGAATGCCCCGCTTCAGCTCAATGCACTTAGCTTTGAAAGTTCTTACAATGAAGCCACCAAGATTTTTTCAGTATACCAATAAAAATTATTTCGAAATAATTTTTATTTAGAATCATTCTATATTATATTTGCTTATTCTATTTAGAATGATTTTAAATAATAAACGCAATGAAAGACCATTATGATGATGTTAATGTAATCCATTACAATGATTTCGGTATCGCATTTAACTGGAAAAAAAACTCTGTTTCTTCTAAAAACAAAATTCAGTTGATATTCAAAGATACAGGACTACTACTTTCCAAATCTGAATTATTATCGTATAAATCAGACATTCAATATATTAAGTCTAACAGCTGTAATTGCAAAGAAAAATGTAGAAATTTAATTCCATCTCCCTGTGAAAATATCAGTTTTTCCATGTCTGATATTGAGCTTACAGGATTGATGGATTTATTAACAGGAGTTTGCTTTAACATTGAACTAAATGAGATGTTAGAAAATATTATTTAAAATAAATCTAAATAAGCTTGTATACTTTATGTTTTGGTATTAAATTTGCCAAAAATTATGTTATTATTTTTAATAAGTCTAAATAACAATTAAAAAACAAAAACAAAAACAAAAACAAATTAATTATGAAATTTTATTACAATTCAATTAAATTATTTGCTGTTTCTATGTTAGTTGCAACAAATTTTTCATGTTCAAGCGATGATGACTCCGTTGATTCACCTGTATTAGTTTATGGATGTACTGATGTAAGCTCAATTAATTATGACGCTAATGCTAATACCGACGATGGTAGCTGTGTAACTCCACCTGACTCTTACATATTTGAAAGAGGAAGTGAAAGTACTGTTAGTTATGGTGGTCAAACGGCCCGATTAGAAATGGCTGCCTCTTTATTTGGTAAACTTAATGACGAAAATGTAGATGGAGCTGCACTTACTCAAATGTTTGAAGACGGAACTGGTTTTACGGCTGATGAAGGTGCTTCACAGGACGAAATTGATGCTATTGAAGCGCTAAATAATTCAGGAAAAAAACTAGGAAATAAGACAGCTGCTTATGGAGATGCATCAATCCAACCAAAAATTGCTGGATTTTTGACTGAATATGCAGATAATGTTTCTACCAATTTCAATGTAGATGCTGGAGTAGGTATAGCTGGATCACATACTGGCGCTGGTGGAAGAACTGTTAGAATTAATGGAAAAGGAATGGAGCTAAACCAAGTATTTGCTAAGTCACTCATAGGAGCTTTAGTTATGGATCAGGTCGCATATGGCTACCTGAGCGAAGTTAAAATTGGAGATGGTGTTGATAATGACGCTTCTGCATTAGGAGCTGGAGAATATACAACAATGGAACATCATTTTGACGAAGGTCTTGGGTATGTTTACGGACAAGAGTCTGATATAACAACTGCATCTACTCCGCAAGGAAATGGTGTCTTATTTAATAAATATCTTAAAAAAGTTAATTCTGATACCGGAGAGGAGCCAGGTTTAGGAATGGAAATTTATGATGCATTTGTAGCAGGAAGAGCCGCTATCGTTGCTGGTAGCTCTTCTGTAAGAGATGCTCAGGCTGAGATTGTAAAAACTAAAATGTCTAGAGTAATTCTTCATAAAGCTGCTCATTATCTAAGAGGAGCTGCTGAAGCTAAAGCTGCAGCTAATGTAGATTATGCAGACTATTTCCACGGCCTCTCAGAAGGATATGGATTTGTTTTAAGTTTACAATTCACCTATGACGCTGATGGAATGAATTATTTTTCTTTTTCAGAAGTAGATTCAATGTTATCAACGCTTGAGTCCGGAAACGGGTTTTGGGATAGAACTCCTTCAGAGTTAGATAATATGGCTTCACAAATTGAGGCCAAACTATAAAAGAATTTTTAAATAGATATTTTAACTCAATTATAAGAAAATATCTATTAATTCTTAAACTCAATTATACTATTTTTGTAGGGGGGATTTGATTAGTCATCTCCCCCTTGCATTTTAAATTATACATATGACTAATAAAAAAACTTTTTATTTTTATCTATTGACAGCTTTTTTGATAGCTTTTTCTTGTTCTGATTCAACTAACTCTGACGACAACATAGTTGATAATTTTGATCGTCAATCAATATTAGAAAATGTCACTGATAATATTATTTTACCTGCTTTTGAGGATTTTAATCCTAAAATTGCTCAGTTAAAAGAAAGTGTTACTCAATTTTCAAATGCAAAAAGTATAGCTAATCTTGAAACTGTTCAATCGAATTGGGTTGAGGCTTACAAGTCATGGCAACATTTAGAGATGTTTAATATAGCCAAGGCTGAAGAGGTGTATTTTATAAAAAAAATGAATACTTATCCTGCTAGTGTCTCCAGAATAGAAAATAACATTAATACCGGTAGTTATGATTTAGATACAAACAATAATAACTGGGCAGCTCAAGGGTTCCCGGCTTTGGATTATTTATTGTTTGGGTTGGGTGATACAAACCTTGATACACTTGTTTTTTACCAAAATAATGAAAATTCAGCTTACTTGAATTATTTACAATCTCTAGTTTCCCAAATGTTACAAGTAACTGATCTAGTTCATCAAGACTGGGTTTTAACCAGAGATATCTTTGTAAGTTCATCTGAAAACTCAGCGACTTCAAGCTTGAATATGCTTACAAATGATTTTATTTATTATTTTGAAAAGGGTTTAAGAACTAATAAATTTGGTATACCTGCAGGTGTTTTTTCAGGAAACAATACACGAGCAGCAAATGTTGAAGCATATTATAATTCTTCAATGTCTAAAGTCTTATCATTAGAAGCGATAGACGCAGTTCAAAAGTTTTTTAAGGGTCAGGGTTATAATTCTTCAACTACTGGAGAGTCTTTAAGTAGTTATTTAGACTATATGATGGAAAACAACTCTCTGAGCTCTGAAATACTGACTAAGTTTATAGATTCTCAACAACTTATTAATAATCTTGATGATAATTTTGCGTCACAGATTAGTAGTAATAATACGCTTATGGTTGACGTTTTTAACAAACTTCAAGAAGGAGTTGTATTATTAAAAACAGATATGTTATCTATTTTAAGTATTTCTGTAGATTATATTGATGCTGATGGTGATTAATAAAGGTTTAATTAAGTAATAATTTTTACAAATCAAGGTTCTCTTTTTTAAATATGAGAGCCTTTTTTTTAATATGAAAAACGGGATAGCTAATTATTTTAATAAACAAACAAATGCAGCCCCACTGGCTGTGTTTAGGCTATTATTTGGTCTTTTAATGTTAATAAGTATTATCCGATTCTGGTCAAAAGGTTGGATTCATTCCCTTTACATAGAACCCTCTTTTCAGTTCTCTTATTATGGATTTGATTGGGTAAAGCCTTTAGGAGTCTACACGTATTTTTTATTTTTAATATGTGGTGTTTCTGCTTTTTTAGTAGCTATAGGGTATAAATATCGAATATCGATTTTAGTATTTTTTTTAAGTTTTACATATATCGAATTAATGGATAAAACCACCTATCTTAATCATTACTATTTTATTTCTGTAGTGAGTTTTATGATGCTTTTTCTTCCTTGTAATGCTCAGTTTTCTGTAGACGCTATCAATAGAAAACAATCATACAAATTAGTTCCTAATTGGACCATAGATAGTTTAAAGTTAATCCTAGGTATTGTTTATTTCTATGCTGGACTTACTAAGATAAATTCTGATTGGTTACTAAATGCAATGCCTTTAAAGCTTTGGTTAAAATCTAAATATGATTTACCACTTATTGGTCAAACAATAATGCAACAAGAGTGGTTTAGTTTTTTTATGAGTTGGGGCGGTATGTTTTATGATCTTAGTATTCCTTTTTTACTATTATTTAGAAAAACACGATCCTATGCCTTTATTTTAGTAGTTGCCTTTCATATTGCTACTCGTATTCTTTTTCCAATAGGAATGTTTCCATACATAATGATATTGTCTACAATTATATTCTTCGATTCTGACGTTCATCAGAAGATACTTCGCTTTACACTAAAAATTCTCAGTTTTTTAAAAATTAAATCCGAGAAGTTATGCATTCCTCTATTACAAAAAAATAATTATAAAGTTCGATATTCATCACTTATAATAATTGTTGTTTTTCTTTTTTTACAAGTTTTTATCCCTTGGAGGTCACTACTGTATCCAGGAGAACTTTTCTGGAACGAGCAAGGCTACCGGTTTTCCTGGCGTGTGATGTTGATGGAGAAAAAAGGCAGTTCAGTTTTTAAAATTGTAAATTCAAAAACCAACTCCTTTTTTTATGTAAACAATGACGATTTCCTTACGCCAGTACAACAAAAGCAAATGAGCTTTCAACCAGATATGATACTTGAATATGGGCATTATCTTGGCAATCATTTCAAAAGTCAAGGACATCAAAATGTAGCTGTTTTCGTTGAAAGTTATGTATCTTTGAATGGTCGACTAAGCCAGCAATTTATCGATCCTTCGGCTAACTTGATGGAGCTAAAAGAATCTTTTAAACACAAATATTGGATTAAACCACTAAATGATGAAATTAAAGGATTTTAAAGTTCTTATTTTTTTAATTTCTTTTCCACTTTTCTCATTTACACAAGTAAATGTTTTTGGGGAGGTCTATGATAAAATAACAGAAAGTAGCCTCGAATCTGTAGAAATTTATAATGAGTTTGGCGATTTATTGGCCGTTACAAATTCTTATGGGAAATATCAGTTTAATTCCTTAAAACCTGAACTTAATTTAATTTTTTTTAGCTATGGTTATAAGCCTTTTGAAACTTCTGTAATTGTTAATGGCTCAATGTTAGAAACTATTTTTCTTGAATTATCTGCTGAACAACTCACGGAAGTGGAACTCATTGCAGTAAAACAGAAGCTCTTTTCAATTAAACGACTTAATGATGTCCAAGGCACATCTATATTTGCGGGTAAAAAAACTGAAGTAATTTTAGTTGACAATACCATGGCCAACCTAGCTAGTAATAATGCACGTCAAATATACAGTCAAATTGCTGGGCTTAATATTTATCAAAATGATGATGCAGGCTTGCAACTTAATATAGGAGGTCGAGGATTAGATCCCAATAGAACTTCAAATTTTAATACACGTCAAAATAATTATGATATTAGTGCTGACGTGTTAGGATATCCTGAGAGTTATTATTCACCTCCCTCTGAATCACTTTCTGAAATTCAAATCGTTAGAGGCGCAGCTTCGCTTCAATACGGGACTCAGTTTGGAGGTTTGGTTAATTTTATAACAAAATCTCCTAACAAAGTCAAACCTCTTGAGGTTATATTTAGAAACTCATTTGGAAGCAATGGGCTTTACACTAATTTTACTAGTTTTAGTGGGACAAGAAAAAAGTTAAGTTATTACTCTTATGTTAATTATAAAACTGGAGATGGTTTTAGGCCTAACTCAGAATTTGAGTCTAAAAATATTTTTTCACATATTAAATATTCTTTTTCTTCAAAAACTAATTTTATTTTGGAGCTTACTAACTTAAACTACTTAGCCCAACAAGCAGGGGGGCTCAACGATTCAATGTTTAATAATGATCCGTATCAAAGTGTACGTTCCAGAAACTGGTTTAAAGTAAACTGGTTGCTCTATAATGCTAAATTGACACACCAGTTTTCAGATCAAACTTTATTTAGTTTTAATTTTTTTGGACTTAATGCTAGTAGAGATGCAATTGGATTTAGAACCAATCGTGTCGATCAAATTGATTCATTTGAAGAAAGAGATTTAATTAAAGGAAAATTTAGAAACTTTGGTTTTGAATCTAGACTGCTTAATGATTACACCCTTTTAGCAAAAAAAGCAACTCTCCTTTTAGGAGTAAAGTTTTATAAGTCAAACAACAGTAGCCAACAAGGACCAGGATCAAATAGCTCTGGGCCAGATTTTAATTTTGATAGTGATCAATATTTTGACTACCCATCACAATCTCTTTATAAATATCCAAATTTAAATACAGCATTTTTTGGTGAACAGATTATATACCTTAAAGAAAATATTTCCATTACACCAGGAATAAGACTGGAACATATCACTACAGAGAGTGACGGATACTACAAAAGAATTAATTTAGATGCAGCTGGTAATTTGCTCCTAAATGAAACTATATTTAGTGATGAAAGCCGAAAAAGAACTTTTGTTCTCTTAGGATTAGGGACTAGCTACAAACCTAAAGAACACTTAGAGATATACACTAATATCTCACAAAACTATCGCTCAGTTACTTTTGCTGATATCAGTATTGTAAATCCTGCATATGTGATTAATCCAAATATAACTGATGAGAAAGGATATAATTTAGATTTAGGATTTAGAGGAATATTTAATAAGACCATTTCATATGACATAAGTCTATTTGGGTTATCTTACAAAGACCGAATTGGTTTTGTCCAAAAAGTGTTCCAAGACGGCAATGTAAAATCAGAAAGAGGAAATGTTGGAGATGCTCTCATTTATGGCTTGGAATCTTTAGTAGATGTTAATTTAATTAAGCTATTTAATATTGATTATAATTATGGAGCTTCATTTTTTGTAAACACTTCGATTATTGATTCTAAATATGAATCTTCTGATATAAATGGCATCACAGGAAAGAAGGTAGAATTTATTCCTAGACTAAATTTAAAGTCTGGATTTAAATTATCATTTAATGATTTCTCTTCAAGCGTTCAATATACCTATATTTCAGAACAGTTTACAGATGCTTCTAACTCCATAGATAGCAATTTAAGTGGAGTTATAGGTATCCTGCCCTCCTATGATGTCTTAGATTTATCTTTTGCTTATAAGTATCAAAAGTTTAAAGTTGAATCAGGAATAAACAATGTACTAGATAATACTTATTTTACACGCCGCGCTACTGGTTATCCTGGGCCAGGTATCATCCCCTCACCACCTAGAAATATATACTTAACTTTCGAGCTAAAGTTTTAATTAGAACTCTACACATCCGTTTTAGAAACCAAAACAACAATTTCCTTTATTTGTCAGAGAAACTGAAAAATTAATACTAAATTTGTTTGCAATTACAATCTAATTGCTATGAATGCACATCTATCCAAAATTGTCGGCGAAGGTCTTACTTATGACGACGTCCTTTTAATACCAGCATATTCTGAAATCCTACCTAGAAATGTGAGTATTAAATCAAAATTTACAAAAAATATTTCCTTAAACGTTCCTATTAGTTCAGCAGCTATGGACACTGTGACTGAAAGTAAAATGGCGATAGCTATGGCGCGTGAAGGAGGAATAGGTGTGCTGCATAAAAACATGACTATTGAGCAACAAGCTATAAAAGTCAGGAAAGTTAAACGTGCCGAAAGTGGAATGATTATCGATCCAGTTACCCTGCCAATGAATGCCATTGTTAGAGACGCTAAAAATAGCATGAAAGAACATAGTATTGGTGGGATTCCTATTATAGATAAAGATGGATTTCTTAAAGGGATTGTAACAAATCGAGATTTGAGATTTGAAAAACAAGACAATCGTCCAATTACGGAAATCATGACTTCTAAGGGATTAGTAACAACAGCTGAAGGAACCTCTTTGCAACAAGCGGAGGTTATTCTCCAGAAACAAAAAATTGAAAAGCTTCCGGTAGTCGATGCTGATTTTAAATTAGTAGGTTTAATCACTTTTAGGGATATTACAAAATTAACTCAGAAGCCAATATCAAATAAAGATCAATACGGGCGATTACGTGTTGCTGCTGCTATTGGAGTTACTCCAGATGCCGTAGAACGTACAAAAGCGCTTGTAAATTCTGGAGTTGATGCTGTTGTTATTGATACAGCTCACGGACATACTAAAGGAGTTGTAACTGTTTTGAAATTAATTAAGGTTAATTTCCCTGATTTAGATGTGGTCGTAGGAAATATTGCTACCGCCGAAGCAGCCAAGTATTTAGCTGAAGCTGGAGCTGACGCCGTAAAAGTAGGTATTGGCCCCGGATCAATCTGCACAACTCGTGTGGTAGCAGGAGTAGGATTTCCACAGTTTTCAGCAGTTATTGAAGTAGCAGCAGCTCTGAAAGGATCAGGAGTTCCAGTGATTGCTGATGGTGGTATACGCTATACAGGAGACATTCCAAAAGCATTAGCAGCTGGAGCAGACAGTGTAATGTTAGGATCTCTTCTTGCAGGTACCAAAGAATCTCCTGGAGAAACTATTATATATGAAGGTCGTAAATTCAAATCCTATAGAGGTATGGGGTCTGTTGAAGCCATGAAAGAAGGAAGTAAAGATCGTTACTTCCAAGATGTTGAAGACGATATTAAAAAACTGGTTCCTGAAGGAATTGTTGGCCGTGTTCCGTATAAAGGCGATCTTTTTGAAAGCATACACCAATTTATAGGTGGTTTACGTGCTGGGATGGGATACTGTGGTGCTAAAGACATTGAAACTCTTAAAGAGAATGGACAATTTGTAAAAATTACAGCATCGGGTATTAGCGAGAGTCATCCTCACAATGTAATGATCACAAAAGAAGCTCCTAATTACTCTAGATAGATTACATAATATTTATTTTATCCTATTTTAGGATACTCTTGTATTCTCCCTCAGAATCAGTATTTTTGTTTTACTCAAAAAACTAATAATATGAAAAACTTACCTACCTTCTTTGCTATATTTTGGCTTTCCTTTAACTTTATAAACGCTCAGATATTAGACTCCGATATATTATTTACTATATCAGAAGAACCAGTTTTAGCAAATGAGTTTGTTCGTG
The DNA here is from genome assembly GCA_913052445.1 of uncultured Formosa sp. Taxonomy (GTDB): domain Bacteria; phylum Bacteroidota; class Bacteroidia; order Flavobacteriales; family Flavobacteriaceae; genus Hel1-33-131. The sequence goes on along the minus strand of CAJXDP010000015.1, from coordinate 12,525 downwards.
TTTATAATAAAAACTTAAACTTAGTTCAAGATGATTCACAAAAAGAAGTCGAGTCGTACTTAGAACTTTTTATAAATTATAAATTAAAATTAGCAGAAGCAAGATTTCTGGGGTATGATAAAGATCCGGTGTATTTGAGGGAGTTAAGGTCTTATAAAAATCAACTCACTCAAAACTATTTAACTGACAGTAATGTTACAGATGATTTAGTGTTAGAGGCTTACGATCGCACCCTTAATGAAATAAGAGTACAGCATGTCTTGGTTAGGGTCAAAGAGTTTGAAACTGACACTCTTCAAGCATACACAGAAATACAGGCCTTCCAAGAAAGATTAAAAAATGATACTTTTGAATCTTTAAAAAAAGAAATTCACGATGGAAAATCTGTTTTCGTTGAAGACCTTGGTTTTTTTACAGCTTTTAAAATGGCATATAACTTTGAAACTACTGCGTATAATACTAAAGTAGGTGAGATCTCAAACCCGTTTAGAACCAAATTCGGATTCCATGTGTTAAAAGTTTTGGAAAAAAGAAAGTCCAAAGGTCAGGTTAGTGTTGCTCACATCATGATCGCAAATACTCAAAAAGACACTACGTTAGTTACCAAAGATCGAATCCAGGAATTATACCGATTGCTACTTCAGGGAGAAGATTTTGGAAATCTAGCTAAACAGTTTTCTGATGATAAGAGTTCATCAATGCGGAACGGAAAGTTAAAGCCCTTCAAATCTGGCCAAATAAACTCTATTTCATTTGAAAATACAGCTTTTAGTCTAAAAGAAAAAGGAGATATCTCTGAACCAATTCAGACTGAATTCGGATGGCACATTCTTAAATTAATTAACAAACAACCAGTTGATGAGTTTAAAAAAATAAAAGAAAATTTAGAAGACCAAGTTCGTAAAGACTCACGCTCTCAGCTAGTAAAAGTGAAGATGCTAGATAATTTGCTTACTCAATATAAACTTAAAGGGTTAAACCCTGATTTAGCACTGCTGAAGTCAAATATTATCTATAATGCATCTAATAATTCTTGGGAGTTGTCAGATAATTTTAATGATCTTAGATCTATTTTATCCATTCAAAAAACATCCTATTCGTATCGGGATTTCTTAATTTTTCTAAATAAAAATAATAAATTAATAAATAAAAATCAGGCAACTAAGTTAACTCTTAATAAACAGTATAAACTCTTTTTAGAACAGTCTATATTTCAATACCATAAAGATAATCTTGAAAATGAAAATCAAGATTTTGCTAATATCTTAAATGAATATAGAGAAGGCCTGTTGTTATTTGAATTGATGCAAGACAAAATTTGGGAAGGTGCGAAGAATGACTCTGTAGGTATTAAGGCTTTTTACAATTTAAATAAAGAAGATTATTTATGGCCAGATAGAGTAGTTGGCTCTGTAGTTCGATCATCAAATCTTAAAAACATCAAAAAGGTTCGTAAATTATGGATCAAGGGCAATACGAACCAAATGATAGATGAATTACTTAACAAGACAAAGCAGAATGTTATATTTTCCAATGGTGAATTTGCTTTAGGGGAATCACCTTTACCAGAAAGCTTTACAATTAGAGTTAAATCACCTATTTCTAAAGTTATTGAAGAAAATAATAGTTTTTATGTCGTTAATGTTAATGAATTCAAGCCTCAATCTCAAAAATCATTAGAAGAGGCTAAAGGTCAGCTAATTTCTGATTATCAAACTAAATTAGAGGCTCAATGGATTTTAGAATTAAAATCTAAATTTGACGTAAATGTAAATCAAGACATATTTCAAAAAGTTAACTCTATAATTTCTAATTAAGTTTGAACTATTTTAATAAAATATTAGCTATTCTTTTCCTTGGACTGTATGCATGTGATTTACCCACAGTCAAAACTCAAAAAGAGCCATTAGCAAGAGTTAACAATTCCTTGCTATATAAAGATGCCATTGATTTTAGTTTTATTAAAGGGAGTACAGAATTAGACAGTATTTTGTTTGTACAAAATATAATTAATGACTGGGCTACAACTCAATTATTAATAGATGGTGCAATATTAAATTTAAATGAACAGACTCAAGTTGATTTTGAGCAACTAGTACAACAATATAAAAGTGATCTCTACACATCAGCTTATGTTGAGGGTTTGGTAAGTCAAACTCTAGACACTTTAGTTTCTAATCTGCAGTTGCAAGAGGTATATGCCGCCAATAAGCAACTTTTTGTTCTTAAAGACGACTTGCTAAAGTTAAGGTACATCAATGTTAATACTTCAATGTCTAATTTAAAAGAAGTTAAAAAGCGCTTTAAACGCTTTAACTATGAAGATGAAATAAGGTTAGACTCAATATCAGTCCAGTTTAACTCTTTTTATTTGAAAGATTCAATATGGATTAAATCAAAACAGGTGGTTTCTAAAATCAAGCCCCTAGAATTAGGTTTTAATAAAGTACTGTTAAAAAATCCAAATTTTATACAGCTCAAAGATTCTTTAGGGTTATATTTGATACAAATAAATGAAGTTTTAGAGCGTGGTAAGCCTTCTCCAATTGAGTACGTTTCTCCAACTTTAAAACAGATAGTAATTAATAATCGAAAATTAAAGCTCATCAGAAAACTAAAAAGTGACATAGTTAATGATGCTATTAAAAATAAAAGATTTGAAATTTATAAATAACATTAACGTCCTAGGGTTTTTATTTTTAGCCTCCCTTTCTACTTATTGTCAAGAAATTATTGAAGATTCAGCTTCATCAGAGTTATTAGAATTGGTTGTTGTAGATTCCTTAGATCAGCGTGTAAAAATTGATGGCGTAGCTGCGGTTATAGGAGATTTTGTGATTCTGGATTCAGATATAGACAAGCAGTTTATGCAGTTAGAAGCTGGAGGAATCTCCACGGATGATATTACTCGTTGTCAGCTTTTTGGAAAACTTTTAGAAGATAAACTTTATATTCACCATGCAATTCAAGATAGTATTGAAGTAAATGATTTAGAAATACGGTCTAATGTTGACCAACAATTAGCAGGATTTGCTGAACAAATTGGCTCAATGGATAAGCTCGTTGCTTATTACAAAAAATCATCCGAACAAGAACTTAGAGATGAGATGTTTGAGTTAAACAAAAATGGTCAAATGGCAACTATGATGCAGCAACGTGTCATAGAAGAACTAGAAGTCACTCCTGAAGAAGTTCGTCAGTTTTTTAATAATATAGAAATCGATGAGCGCCCAATGTTTGGTACCGAATTACGAATTGCTCAAATTGTTGTAGTTCCTGAAACTACCCAATCAGAAGTAGATAAGGTTATTAAGCGTTTAAATGAATTCCGCACGGATGTTTTAGATAATGGCACCAGTTTTACTACAAAAGCAGTCTTGTACACTCAGGACCCTGGCTCTAAAAGAACAGGAGGGAAATACACCCTAAACAGAAAACGTCCTCAGATGGCTAAGGAGTTTAGAGAAGTTGCATTTTCGTTACAAGAAGGTGAAGTTTCAAAACCTTTCAAGACTGATTTTGGATATCACATAATTCAATTAGAAAAAATTCGAGGTCAAGAGTTTGATGTTCGACATATTTTATTAATCCCTAAAGTCACTGAGGATGCTATTAATGCAGCTAAAGAAAAACTTGAGATAGTTAGGAAAAGTATAGTTGCTGGAGATATTAGCTTTAAAGCAGCAGCAATAGAAGCAAGTGATGAAAAAGAAACTAAATATGATGGAGGTCAACTTAGGAATCCAGAAACTCAAGATTACAACTTTGAACTTACAAAAATGGATCCTGGATTTTACTCCCAAATAGAAAGTTTAAAGGACAATGAAATTAGCCCGGTTATTAAGGACGGAGATCGTGTTAATCCGATCAAATTTAAAATTGTAACTGTTACAAATAGAATTAATGAGCATGAAGCTAACTTTGCTCAAGATTATTTAAAAATTAAAGATCTGGCTCTTCAAGAAAAACAGTTGAATGCAGTTTCTAAGTGGCAAGAGGAAAAGATTATGGATACTTACATTAAAATAAATGGTGAACTACGTTCGTGCGACTTTAATAGTAATTGGTTTAAAACAAATAATTAGTTAATGTCAGATGTTTCCTCTCTAAAATTTCAGCTAGAAAAGTACCAGGCTTTAAAAACAGAAATATCAAAAATAATTATTGGTCAAGATGCTGTAATTGAGCAGATATTAATTTCAATTTTCTCAGGAGGTCATTCTTTACTGGTTGGTGTTCCAGGCTTAGCCAAAACACTAATGGTCAATACTATAGCTAAGGCTCTTGGATTGGATTTTAAACGTATTCAGTTTACGCCTGACTTAATGCCTAGTGATATTCTTGGTAGTGAAATTTTAGATCATGATCGTCAATTCAAGTTTATTAAAGGGCCTATCTTCTGTAATATACTTTTAGCTGACGAAATAAATCGCACACCACCCAAAACTCAGGCAGCTTTGTTGGAAGCGATGCAAGAAAGGTCTGTAACTATCGCTGGTCAGCATTACGAATTAGATGTCCCTTATTTTGTTTTAGCAACTCAAAATCCGATCGAACAAGAAGGAACTTACCCTTTACCTGAGGCTCAATTAGATCGTTTCATGTTTTCCATTAATTTAACATATCCAACTTTCGAAGAAGAGGTAAAGGTTGTAAAATTAACAACTGCAGCCTCTCAATCTCAAGTCAATGTTATTTTTTCAGCTGAAGAAATTTTAGAATTTCAGAACTTAATCAGAAAAATACCAGTAGCTGATAATGTAGTTGATTATGCTGTTAAGATGGTTGTGAGATCACGCCCAGCTTCCAATGAAGCAACTAATTTAGTTAAGCAATATGTAGACTGGGGAGCGGGTCCCAGAGCATCTCAAAATCTTATTCTAGCAGCAAAAACTTATGCAGCTATTAACAATAAATTATCACCAGATATTGAAGATGTCCAATCTGTCGCAAATGGAATATTAAGTCACAGAATTATTAAGAACTATAAGGCAGAATCCGATGGAATTACCTCAGAATCCATTATTAAAGATTTATTTTAAGAATACTCTACATGTATTTTTATCATCTTTTTCTAATAATAATTTATTACTTTCACTTCCTTAGAAGAATAACTAATTCATAAGAGTCTTAAAGAAAGCTTTTATAAATGATAAGGAAAATAGGGACTTCATGATTTTTAATTCTTCTATAAATGTAGATTCCTCATCTAAAAATTTGAACATAGCTTCTACAGAGTTTTTAGCATAAAACTGTTCAAAAATCCATTCTCCTTTGTTATTTTCGTCATGTAAAACTTTCAAAAAGATCTTATCGTAAAACTTATGTTTTTGCTTAAACAAGTTTTTAGAAGGTATATTTCCATCTTTTAAATTAGTAACTATAGAAGCTACTTTTTTTTCTGTATGTTTAAATGAATAGCCAGTAGATCCTTTAACCCAACCAGCAGCAGTTCCGATTTTTGTGATGTGTTTTGTAGAATACTTTTCAAACGGAAAACTTGTCATTGGGATGCTTCCTCTTTCGATTTCACTAATTGAATAACTTTCTATTTTTAATAGACTAGAAATGTATAGTTTTAAGTAGCTTTCGTAGATAGCATCATCTACAAGTGTTGGAGTAAAGTAAGTGAACTCTACAAGCGCCCTGGTGCTGCTTAATGGTAAAACATAAGTAAAAGTGGTTTGGTCCCCATCTTTTATTCTATAATCCATCATTGTAAATTGATCTGTTTTAAAAACAGGTGTCTCAGTTTCTATAATCCAGCCTTTAAAATGCTGAATAACTTTTGTATAGTTATTTGATTTCGAAAAATAATCTTCTGTAATTCTGCTGTCAAAAATGTGTTTGGCTTCGTAGGAATTTTTAACCGTTATGACCTTAGGTTGTTTGCTGTTTTCAACTGAAAGCACTTGATCAATGATAAAATGAAAATTTGTTTGTTTTGAAAGTTCTTGTTTGGCTTTGTTATAAAAATCTAAAGCATGTATGGTTTTGTAAGCATAAGGGGGGAGTTTTATAGCTAGTTCCTTTTTACTGGTAAAGATTAAAGCTTCACTCCAAGATTTTATAACAATCGAATCCCATTTTCCAGTCCCTTTTTCCCAAAAACTTATGGTTTTGTCATTTTCGGTTTTGTGAGATTTATCAATTAAAGCAATTTGCTTATTGTTAAAAAAAGTATCCTGAGAAAGAGCTAAGGCTAGTTGAAAACCAGCAATACCATTTCCAATTATAATATAATCATACTGCTTCATGTGCGCCATTCATTTAGAATCTTAACGTTTAAAATACTTAAAAGGAACAAACAACATTCCGTAACACTCTCCATCTCCTTTCCCTAAGTGTTTGTGATGTATTTTATGAGCACGTCTCAGACCTTTAGCATACCAATTGTTTGCTTTTCGAAAGTACTTGAATCGTTGGTGAATAAATATGTCATGAACTAAAAAGTAGGTTGCTCCATAACCCATTATCCCCAACCCTATGGGTAGGCCAGCCCAAAACCCTTCATAACTCCAAAAGTAAAAACAAGTCATACTCACAACCGCGTAAAAGATAAAAAAGGCATCGTTACGTTCAAACCAGTTCTTGTGATCTTTGTGGTGGTGGTCCTTGTGTAGGCTCCATAGGAAGCCGTGCATAATGTATTTATGTGTAAACCATGCCATAAACTCCATGGCTGAAAAAGTCCCTAAAAACACTAGTATCCAAAAAAATATGTTCATAATAATAAGCGTTATAATAGATTGAGTTGGTATTTAACATAACTACGGGTTAGTAGTTCTATTTTTTTATAATTAGGCACTCTAATTCGAGTACTTTTAATTTCTAAAGCTGGAGTTGTTTTTAGCTTTTTAAGTAATTGATTGTAGTAGCGATAGGCCATAAAAACTCCGAATTTTGCTTCTAAAGGGAGTTGCTTTATCCCGCTTAGCCCCTCGTTGAAATCTTTTTCAATATCATCAATAATGGCTTTTTTAGAGGATTCATCAAGGTTATCTAAATCTGTATTTGGAAAATAGGTGCGATTTAATTCATCATGATCTGCCTTCAAATCTCTTAAGAAATTTACTTTTTGAAATGCGGATCCTAACGCCATAGCTGTTTGCTTTAAGGCATCATATTTACTTGTGTCTCCTTTTACAAAAACTTTTAAACACATTAGTCCAACTACATCTGCAGATCCATATATGTAATTTTTATATTCCTCTTCAGTCTCATACACAGTCTTGTGTAAATCTTGACGCATCGAATTCATGAAAGCATCCACCATGTCTTTGTCTATTCCATGAGTGTAATAGGTTTGCTGAAATGAGTTAAGAATCGGGTTTAAACTGATTTTGTTGGTTAATGCTGATTCCAAGTCAGCTTCAAACTGAGTAAATAACGTTTCTTTATTATAATCGTGAAATGAATCTACAATTTCGTCTGCAAGTCGGACAAATCCATAAATATTATAGATGTCCTGCCTTATTGTATTTGACAACATTTTGGTAGCCATTGAAAAAGAAGTGCTATATGTTTTTGTAACAATTTTGCTACAATCTTCAGAAACAGAATCAAAAATTGATTTCATAATTTTAAAATTTAAAATTTTTAACTAATCAGCTAGACATCACTTGAGTACTTTCATTATAAGTTCAGAAGTAAGTTTTCCAGAAATTAGAGAAGGTGGTACTCCTGGTCCAGGGACAGTTAACTGTCCTGTAAAATATAAATTATCTAATTTGTAACTTTTTAATTTAGGTCTTAAGAATGCAGTTTGTAATAAAGTCATTGCCATTCCGTAGGCATTTCCTTTGTAAGAGTTGTATTCTGACTTAAAATCTTCAACACAAAATGATTGCTTGAATATAATATTATTTTTAATTGATTGTTTTGTTTTTTCTTCAAATCTTTTAAGAATCTTTTCAAGATAATGACTTCTTAGATTAGGAGTGTCTTCGATGTTAGGCGCAATTGGCATTAGTATAAATAAAGCATCACATCCGTCTGGCGCCATTGAAGGATCCGTTTTTGATGGAACGTTTGCATAAAACAGAGGGTGACTCGGCCATTTAGGGTCATCATAAATTTCTTCAGCATGTTTTTCAAAATCAGCATCGAAGAATAAGTTGTGGTGTTCTGCATTTTTGAGCTTTTTGTCGAGTCCTATATAAAATAATAAAGAAGATGGAGCAAAGACTTTTTTATCCCAATATGCTTCAGAGTGTTGCCTGTATTTACTATCTAACAGTGTTTCAGAATGATGATAATCAGCGCCACTAAGCACAATATCAGACTCTATAAAAATATTATTGGTTACCAGTCCAGTTACAGAGTTATTTTCTACAACTATTTTTTCTACTGCGTGATTAGTATGAATAGATACTCCTAAATCTATTGCTAAGGCTTCCATTCCTTTTATAACTTCATACATTCCACCTTTTGGATGCCAAGTTCCCAATCCAAAATCAGCAAAATTCATAAAACTAAAAAACGAAGGAGTTTTACTTGGTTTAGCGCCTAGAAACAACGAAGGAAACTCTAGGGTTGATATTAACTTGGGATTACTAAAGTTTTTCCTTACTTCCTGACTTATATTTTTAAAAAACTGATCTAAACGAGCTACAGTATCTTTTGAAACTAGTTCTAGAGGCGATATCCCTGGTGCATTGTATAGGATTTTGTTTACTGCAATCTCATAATTGTCTTGTGCTTTTTCTATAAATTCTTTAAGTTTAATACCGCTTCCTTTTTCAATCCGCTCAAATTCTGCACATATTTTATCCATAGAGTCCCCGATGGTGATAACATCATCATTAAAAAAAATTTTATAAGCAGGGTCCAATTTTTCAATTTGGTAGTAATCAGATGTTTTTTTACCAAAGTCTGAGAAAAATTTATCAAAGACATCTGGCATCCAATACCATGAGGGGCCGATGTCAAAAGTAAATCCGTCTTTCTTCAACTGTCTTGCCCGTCCTCCTACAGAACTATTTTTTTCGTATATAGTGACATTGTGGCCAGCTTGTGACAAGTAACAAGCGGCAGAAAGTGAAGAAAATCCTGACCCAATTATTTGTATGTTTTTTTTCATTCAGCTCAAAAATAGGTAAAACATGATATAGTTTGCTGTGTCTGGTCCTTTTTTACAAATCTTTAACTAATTTATTACATAGAATCATTAAATGTCATCTTTTTATTATTAAATTTTAGATTAAAATCCTTTACTTTATAATTAATGAAATATTATTATTTGGATTCTAATCATTAGCTAGAGAATCCAATTAAACCATAAATTTTAAATAAGTATCTTGTTATTTAGTAAGATAGAAGATGACCAGGTTTTGATGCCATTTTATTAATTGGAGGTGCAAATTGAGTAAGCTTAATTCCATTAACGGCTGTCTTATATTCTTCCATTGTTGGAGTTCTACCTAAAATTGCTGAGAGAACAACAACTGGAGTTGATGCAAGTAACGATTCACCTTTTTTTCGATCAGAGTCTTTTACTACTCGGCCTTGAAATAGTCGTGTAGATGTCGCCATAACAGTATCTCCTTTTTCTGCTTTTTCTTGGTTTCCCATGCAAAGGTTGCAACCAGGACGTTCAAGATATAATATATTATCATATTCTGTTCTAGCTTGACCTTTTGGAGCATCGTCATCAAATTCAAAACCAGAATATTTTTGTAAAATTTCCCAATCGCCTTCGGCTTTAAGCTCATCTATAATATTATAGGTCGGAGCTGTAACAACTAATGGGGCTTTAAATTCAACCTTTCCACATTGATCCTCAACGTTTTTCAGCATCTTAGCTACTATCTTTATATCTCCTTTGTGCACCATACAGGACCCTATAAAGCCTAAGTCTATGTGTTTTTTTCCGTTATAGAAAGATATTTCACGAATTGTATCATGTGTATATCGCTTAGAAACATCTTCATTATTAACATCTGGATCTGCGATCATTGGTTCATCAATAATATCTAAATCCACCACAAATTCTGCATGGTATTTAGCATTTTCATCAGGTTTCAGAGGAGGTTTTTCACCAGATTTAATTTGATCTATTCTTGTATTAGCTTTATCTATGAGACCCTGAAGAACCTGATTATCATTGTCCATTCCTTTATCAATCATTATTTGAATTCGACCTTTTGCGATATTTAGTGATTGTATAAGTGTGTCGTCTTCAGAGATACAAATAGATGCTTTCGCTTTCATTTCTGCAGTCCAATCGGTAAAAGTAAAAGCCTGATCTGCTAAAAGAGTTCCTATGTGAACTTCAATAATTCTTCCTTGAAATACATTTTCTCCATTAAATTTCTTGAGCATCTGATATTGTGTAGCATGAACAACATCACGAAAATCCATATGGTTTTTCATTTCTCCTTTGAATGTTACTTTAACAGATTCGGGAATTGGCATGGACGCTTCCCCAGTTGCTAATGCTAAAGCAACTGTCCCAGAATCTGCTCCAAAAGCAACTCCTTTAGACATTCTAGTATGTGAATCTCCTCCTATAATAATGGCCCAATCATCTATTGTAAGGTCATTCAGTACTTTATGAATAACATCAGTCATTGGATGATATTTATGATCTGGATGACGTGCTGTTATAAGCCCAAAATCACTCATAAACTTCATAAGTCTTGGAATATTTCTTTGAGATTTTAGATCCCACACTGAAGCAGTATGACACCCGGACTGATACGCACCATCAACAATAGGAGATATAGTGGTAGCTGCCATCATCTCCAATTCTTGAGACGTCATTAAGCCTGTTGTATCTTGTGAGCCAACGATATTAACTTCTACACGAACATACGAACCAGCATGTAAGATTGATCCTGAAGTTCCGACTGCATTTTTATTGAAAATTTTCTCTACAGCTGTTAGTCCCTGATTTTTAAAAGTAACTTCTTTAGATGTAGCAAATACAGGAGATAATTTTTTATCTAATATTTTGGCTGCAAATGATTGTAATTTTTTACCAAAAACAATAGCATAAGAACCCCCAGCTTTCATGAATTCTATTTTTTGGGGAGTGAAGGCTGAAGAAATATTCATTAATTCCACACCTTCATTATATAGTTTTTTTGTTTTTGTATTAATTGTGAGTATGGTACCTGTATCTACTGAGTATATTTGCTCTAAAATAGGTTCCCCATTTTCATCAAGTATAAGGTTATCTGACGAATCACGTTTTTTTCTCCAGTTTTTTAAATCTATTCCAATACCACCAGTTACTCCTACAGTGGTAAGAAATATTGGGGATATACCATTTGTGCCTGCTATGACTGGGGCAATATTTATGAAAGGAATGTATTTGCTAGCTTTTTCACCAATCCAAAGGGCTACGTTATTAACACCCGACATCCTTGAAGAGCCTACTCCCATAGTTCCTTTTTCAGCTATCAACATTACTCTTTTATCAGGGTGTTTGGATTGAAGAGCTAAAAGTTCTTTTTGTTGCTCTTTATTGTGTTCAAACATACATTGTCCATGAAGTTGTCTATCAGATCTTGAGTGAGCGTCCCCACCTGGAGAAAGTAAATCAGTAGAAATATCTCCGATTCCTGCAACGAAAGTAACTAGCTTTATTTCTTCTGGAAGGTCAGGAAGTTTTGTAAAAAATTCAGCATCAGCATAACTTTCTATAATTTCTTTGGCTATAGGGTTTTCCGAGTTAAAAGCATCCTCTAAACGACTTGTATCGGCCTCATATAAAAAGACTTGTGTCTTTAGAACTTCTGCAGCTTGTTTAGCTTTTGGAATATTATCTCCTAATGCTATGTCAAGTAGTACTTCAATTGAGGGTCCACCTTTCATGTGGGATAACTGATCAAATGCAAAACTAACGGGGATTTCTTCTACTAAAGATTCTCCGATAATAATTTCCTTTAAAAATTTAGATTTGACAACGGCAGCACTAGTAGTTCCTGGTAGTACATTGTAAATAAAAAAATCAATAGAATCTTTTCTTTGTTCATGATTAGAATCTTTGATTTGCAAGATGATTTCACTTAACAGCTCTGCTCCATCAATAGGCTTTGGATTAAGTTGTAGACTTTTCCTCTGTTCAATTTCTTCAAGGTACTCACTATATAAACTCATAAATTTAATTTATGTTATATCTTGCCACAAAGTTAAAAATAAACTTCTGTTATAATAGTTTTAAACATACTATTTTTATCAGTAATTAAAAATAGATGTTATTGACCTTTGTCATAATAAGTTGTTTCAGTATTTGATAAAAAAAATAAATGTTGTTATCTCAATTATATATAATAAATCAGTTATAAAAATTAAGTTTTTAAAAAAGTGCGCACGAGAAGACTCGAACTTCCACGGGAATAATTCCCACTAGCCCCTCAAGCTAGCGCGTCTACCAATTCCGCCACGTGCGCGATAATGAATAATAAAGATATAAAAAAAGTTAAGGATTAACTTAACTTTTTTAGTGACCTGGCTGGGGCTCGAACCCAGGACCCTCTCCTTAAAAGGGAGATGCTCTACCAACTGAGCTACCAGGTC
>CAJXDP010000014.1 GCA_913052445.1 uncultured Formosa sp. | reverse complement strand
AAGTCAAAGACAAAAAAAAATAGCCTCCGTTTTACAGCGTGATCTCGTTGAGGTATTACAGGGTGCTGCCACTCAGGGTGGGATGAAAGGCATACTTATTTCGGTCACAAAGGTCAATGTCACCGTGGATCTTTCAATAGCCAAGGTATATCTTAGTATTTTTCCAATCGATCAAGGTGCAGAGCTTCTTGAAGGCATTCAATCTAATGCTCCACTTATCAAACACGAGCTATCGCAAAGAACTAAGCATCAATTGCGACGCATGCCGCAACTCATCTTTTTTATTGATGATTCTTTGGAATACATCGATCAAATTGACAAGTCATTAAAGCGCACTGAAAATCCTATTGAAAACCCCGACTTGCTTGAGAAACGTAAAAAAGCATAATTGAAGTTCTCGTTATACATAGCAAAACGTTATCTCTTTTCCAAAAGCACTAATAACGCTATTAATATTATTACTTTGGTGGCAGGTTTTGGAATTATTATTGGAACTGCAGCTCTTTTTATCGTTCTTTCAGGGTTTTCGGGTCTTAAAAATTTTAGCTTAGAGTTTACCTCTTTTTCTGACCCAGATTTAAAAATTGTTCCGAACACATCCAAAACTATTCAGTTTACAGCGGCTCAAAAAAAGGCCTTGATAGAACTGCCTAGTGTTGCTTTCTATTCAGAAGTTGTTGAAGAGCGCATCCTAATGAGCTGTGAAAACAAACAAATTGGTGTCACAGTAAAAGGAGTAGACACCAACTATCCCAGCGCTACAATCGATTCCATTTTGGTGTATGGCCAGTGGTTTGAACCTGACAGTGCGCAAATAGTTGCCGGGTGGGGGGTTACAACCGAATTGGGTTTTGGAGTCTTTGATGTTTCCAAAGTAATTAAGCTTTATGCACCTAAGCCAGGAACTGGTCAGATTAGTTCGGTCAAAGGGGCGTTTACAACCTTGAAAGTTGCTAATGCTGGAATTTTTCAAATCAATGAAACAATTGATAATTCACAGGTATTTACTTCGATAGCAAATGCGAAGCATCTGTTAAATTATCAGCCAGAAAGCGTGAGTGCTATTGAGCTCTATCTAGCTCCTTCCGTAGACGATGAAAATGTGCGAGCCGATATCCAATCTATTTTTAATAACCAAGTAACTATTAAAAATAGAATCCAACTAAACGACACGCTTTATAAGATGCTAAATACGGAGCATGTGGCCGTTTATTTAATTTTCACCCTAATTCTGATTATTGCTTTATTTAATATTATTGGATCTATTGTCATGATGATTTTAGATAAGAAAAAGAATCTAAAAACATTGTATAACCTTGGTGCTACACTTAAGGATTTACGCGCTATTTTCTTTTATCAAGGAATTTTAATGACCATCATTGGAGGAAGTGTGGGACTTGTTATTGGATTAATTACCATATGGTTACAGCAGTATTTTTCTCTAATCATGATCACTCCATCGCTAGCCTACCCTGTAGATCTTCAGTGGCTTAATGTTGTTATTGTGCTTGCAACTATTTTGGTACTGGGGGCCTTGGCTTCTCGTATAGCCTCTCAGCGCATTGAAAAAACACAAATCAATTCTTAAACAAACTCGTAATCGCCAAAAATTGACGCAACTTCATCAAAGATGGCAAATACATCGGCACTATAGTCGCTGGTTACCATTTTTGTTCTAAAGGGCTTAAAATCAGCAATACCCTTAAAGTAGTTTGTATAATGTCGTCTTGTTTCCAAAACACCCAGCACTTCTCCTTTCCAGTCAATGGCCATTTGTAAGTGTCGCCTAGCAGCGTCTACGCGTTCTAGCATACTTATAGGTTCCATGTGTAGCCCAGTTTGCATAAAGTGCTTTACTTGTTTAAAAAACCAGGGATTCCCAATAGTAGCCCGCCCTATCATAGCACCATCAAGCCCATACTGGTCGCGCATCTCAATAGCACGCTCAGGTGTGTTTACATCCCCATTTCCAAAAATAGGGATATGCATTCGTGGGTTGTTCTTAACTTCAGCAATAGGTCTCCAATCTGCAGCACCTTTATACATTTGTGCACGAGTTCGTCCGTGAATAGACACTGCTTTGCAACCCACGTCTTGTAGTCTTTCGGCCACTTCCACAATACGAATGGAATCGTGGTCCCAGCCTAATCGGGTTTTTACGGTAATAGGTAATTTTGTACGTTTCACCATTTCGGCAGTGAGCTTTTCCATTAAACACACATCTTTTAATATTCCTGCACCTGCACCTTTACTCACAACTTTTTTAACGGGACACCCAAAATTGATGTCAATAATATCTGGGTTTGATTTTTCAACAATCTCAACTGCGCGCAACATACTATCTAGGTTTGCCCCAAAAATTTGTATACCTACAGGCCGTTCTTTTTCATAAATATCTAACTTCATTGTGCTTTTAACAGCATCTCGAATAAGGCCTTCACTAGAAATAAATTCAGTATAAACCACATCAGCGCCTTGCTCTTTACATAAAGCGCGAAACGGCGGATCACTTACATCTTCCATTGGTGCAAGAAGTAACGGGAATTCGGGAAGTTCTATAGAGCCAATTTTAATCATGAGTTATTTATAAAAATTCATTTCATCTATATAGTCCCAAACTGCCAAAGGGAGCAACGGCTTAATATTTTTGTTGACCTTTATTTGCTGACGAACAAAGGTTGACGAAACTTCCACAATCGGAGCATCTATATGTGTAACCGCTTTCGAACTAAACGACTCGAGGTCGAAAGATGTATTAAGTTTTCTTGGATATACGTAAATGGGGTAATTACCCATAATAACGTCGGCATTTTTCCATTTTGGCAACGACATTAAATTATCTTTTCCCATAATGAGTGCAAACAGGTGCTTTGGATATTTTTCTTCTAAATATGCCAAGGTATCCACGGTGTAGTTCGGCTGTGGTAAGTTGAATTCAATATCGCAAGTAGCCAGTTTAGGATAGTCTTTAGTCGCACGATACACCATCTCTAATCGTTGGTGGTTGTCTAACATACTTTGCTTTTTTTTGTGAGGACTTTGAGGAGTAACTACTAGCCAAATTTGATCTAAATCAGAATGTTCAGCAAGATGATTGGCAATGATCAGGTGCCCCACATGAATGGGGTTATAAGTTCCAAAAAAGAGTCCAATCTTCATCGTTCCTTAGTTTATAAATTGACTCACAATATCGTACGCTTTTTTTTGAGCAGTGTCTAAGATATTATTTTCAATAATACAGTCAAAAAGGGGGGATGTCGCCAGCTCTGCAGAGGCTTTGGCCACCCTCATATTAATTTTGTCTTCCGTTTCTGTTTGACGTTTTTTGAGCCTAATTTTTAATTCATCGATACTTGGCGGTTTTACAAAAACTGCCAACGTTTCATCTGGAAATTTTCGTTTAATACGTAATCCACCAGAAACATCAATATCAAAAATAACATGTTTGCCAAGAGCCCAAATTCGCTCCAGCTCTGTTTTCAATGTGCCGTAAAAATTATCACGATAAACTTCTTCCCATTCTAGAAATCTATCTGCTTTTATGTGCTGTTTAAAGTCATCTGTCGACAAAAAATAATAGTCTTTTGTGTTTATTTCATTTTCCCTTTTTACACGTGAGGTCGCCGAAATAGAAAACTCTAAGTTTAATTCTTTTTGCGCCAATAAATGTCTTACAATTGTAGTTTTTCCAGAGCCAGATGGCGCCGAAAACACAATCAGTTTACCAGGGTTTGTTTTAGAGGACATTGAGTAATTGTTCTTTAATTTTTTCTAATTCATCTTTCATTTGAACCACTAATTTTTGCATTGGAGCAAAATTTGCTTTGGATCCAATTGTATTGATCTCACGCCCCATCTCCTGAGAAATAAAACCTAATTTTTTGCCATTGGATTCGTTAGAATCTAGAGTTTTTATAAAAAATTCTAAATGGTTTTGTAGCCGCACTTTTTCTTCTGTAATATCAAATTTTTCTATATAATACACTAGCTCTTGCTCAAAGCGGTTTTCATCATATTTTTCCTTTAGTTCAGAAACCCCTTTGTTTAATCGCTCACGAACATTTTTAAGGCGCTCAGGGTCTATTTCTAGAACCTCACCAAGTAACTTACTAATTATTCCAACTCGTTTTGTGAAATCAGCTTCTAAGACTTTACCCTCTTCAAGCCTGTAATGAGAAATACTATCTAATGCATTACGAATTCCTTTTTGAATATCACCCCATTCGGATTCGTCTATATCATTCCGTTCTGTACTTAATGCTTCAGGCATTTTGATAGCCATTTGTAAAAACTGCATTTTAGTACCCGTTGACATAGCCTCTAATTGATTTATATATTTATTAACGACTGCTGCATTGACATTTGTTTGAGTCTCTTCTGAATTAGTTTCAAAATACAATGAAAAGTCAACCTTTCCTCTGTTCAATTTTGCCGCTACTGTTTTTCGAAGATCAAGCTCCTTAGACCTGTATATTGAAGGCATGCGCATGTTAAGGTCTAAAGACTTACTGTTTAGGGATTTTATCTCAATGGATATGGTTTTGTTTGGTAACTGTAAAACAGATTTACCATAGCCCGTCATAGAATGTATCATTCGTTCTGATTAAAAACTTTTTTCAAAGATACTGAAAACGAATAAGTATATCCAAATAGAAATAGATTCCTTATTTATCAACAAAAAAGCTGTATTATGAACTATTAGAGGCTTTTGGTTCCGGGCGGATTTTTTTTATTTAAATGGAGAATGCTGCTTAAATTCTTTGATTTTGATACGTCTTAAAAAGGGCTTTACGAGTGAGTTCAAAAATGTACTTTTATGCTTTATGTAACAATTTAGTTCTAAAGGGCTGGCTCCAATCGTGGTTTTTATTTCGGAAGCTGTTCGCCCCAAATTTATTGAAGACACTTGTTTCTCAATCCCAATTCTTATGTAGTCATTTAGAATACGTGGGTATATAGCGTGAGACTTATTGAGTTCATAATCAAGTCCAATAAAATGAGCATCTAGGGTATTGTCATTAACTAAGGCAGTTAAAAACCCTACTAATCTATTTTCTAAAAAATACCCTTTAACTATAAAATTTTCTTTGAGAAAAAGGCTTAAATGGCTGTAGGTATCCAAATTTAGAACCTGCGCATTGAAGCTAGCTTTGTCAATCGTGTTTTGGTATAATGCCTGTAATTCATGTTTGTAGGTTTCAAAGTCCCGATTGGAAAAAAGACATGTTTCTAAATTACTGCTCTTTGAGTCGGCCCTGTTCGCTTTTACACGGTATTTGGATTTTAATGTATCCTTATAATCATTAAAATTTTTCCATTCTGGTTTTAGCTTAATGATCATGTTTGGCTCCACCTTAATTTCACTGTAGCCAAAGTTTAAAAACTGCCGTGCATGAACAAGAGATGCAAATTTAAAATCTTTAATAAAAATCGCATGCATTGGTTTTGTATTCGCCGCTACAGCATCAAGAGCTGTTCCAATTTCAGAATAAATATCTTTTTGTGAAATCTTTTCCGAAGTACAAATTCCATGCTCTCCGCTCAAAAACACATTACCACAAAACATAATTTTTATATGCTCATTGCAAAACAACAGCCCTAACCCCTTTCGGATTAAATGTGCAACTTTTATGTTTTTTAACATTCCCTCTACGTTTAAACTGATAACCTGTACAAGCACCAGAGCTATTGTTTTTTTATCTGCACCTGAAATGGAAATATATTTAAATTCTATTTGAGGGTTTGAAGTTTCAAAAGCCTTTAGAAATGATTTTGAAAAATAAATATTTTCTTCACTATTTATTTCTTTAAATACAACAGAGTCAATTAAGTCTACGGAGGGGTATAATGTGGTTACCAAGGAACTCATTTGGGTGTTTGTAATGTTGAACTTTTAGTGACCAAATATACACCTAAAAATATTAAAAGTGTCGCAATTATTTTGACTACATTTATTGTATCACTTCCCATTATAATAGCAAATATCCCTGCAAAAATAGGCTGTATATACAAAAATGTACTAACTGTTGTGGCGCTAAGTTTTCGCAATGCAAGGGGATTTAGTAAATAAGTAGCAAAGGTGGCGCCGACCACAACAAAAAGTACAGAAAACCAGATGTAAGGGGTAAAGCTACTCCAGTCGACTACAGAAAGCTCTCTGTATCCAAAAGGAAGTACGAACAAAGTCCCAAATAAAAACAACCATTTAATGAATGTATAAGGGTGATATTTATCTGTTATTTTTTTAATTAAGATCAAGTAATAACTGTAAGACGCGGCATTAATTAACACTAAGAAATTACCTAATAAAATATTATCTCCCTCACTAGCCGAAGAATTGTAAACACTTAAAATTAAAGCGCCTGAAAGCCCTACCAAAATCCCAAAAATTTTAATTTTTGTGATCTTTTCTCTTAAAATAATTGCGGACAATATTAAGACAATAATTGGGGTCGTTACCATTATCACAGAACCATTAATAGGAGTTGTGAATTGAAGGCCTTTAAAGAACGCTAACATGTTTAGCGCTACACCAAAAAAAGCAGCTATTATAAATTTAGGAAAGTCATTGTACTCAATTTTTTCAGAAGGAGTCCAAGCGCTAAAAACCCAAAAAAGAATTCCCGCAAGAGAAACGCGAAACAAGATAAACCCATAAGGCTGAATATATCCGCCATCAATGACATCATTGGCAAAAGTGAAAGTAACCCCATAAAATAGCTGAACTAATAGCAGCGCTATAATAGCAGATTTGTTACTTTTCATTTCGTAAAGCTGTAAGGGCGGCCTCGGTAACTTTGGCACTATTGCCAATGAAGATCTGTTTGTCAAAAACAAGCACTGGTCGCTTTAGAAATGTATAGTGCTCTAATATATAGCCCTTAAAGTCCTCTTCAGAGAGGTTTTTTTCTTTCAATCCTAATTCTTTATACAGCATAGCACGTTTGCTAAAGAGCGCTTCATAACTTCCAGACAGCGTTTTTAAATGTGCTAACTCCTTAAAAGTAATAGTTGTATTTTTTATGTCTATAAGTTCAAAGTCTGGACCCAGATTTAACGATCCTAAAATCCGTTGACAGGTGGAACAGGAACCCAAAAAGTAGAATTTTTTCATCATTTTTTTCTTTATTTTGTAAATAAAATAAATTCTTCACAAAGAATTAAATTATATTAGAACTATATGCATCGGAACGGGGTTTAGTGTTTATTTGAAAACAATAAACTATAAATCAAAGATCGTTGAAATATGCCTGTTTAGTGACTTGAAATCTGCTACTTATCATACTCGAGACTGGTTCTCTATAACTTAAAACAACAGTCCTAACATAAATAAAAAACTAATTTCAGGAATTCCTCCAACTTTTTTCATCAAATTATGTAATTATTTGAATTATTCTTATTAGAATGTAAAATTCTTAGTTTATAACTTAATAGACTCCTTTTAATTATCAAATACAAAAAAATAGGGCATTATTTTTAAAGATATTATATATTTGTTCTTTATAATACTCAACATCCCTAAGACAGTAATATGGAAGATAAAATTAAAAACTTTTTAGACCTAGTTAAAGAAAGAAATGGCCATGAAGCCGAATTTATTCAGGCAGTAGAGGAAGTCGCAGAAACTGTGATTCCTTATATTGTTAAGCATGATATTTATCACGGTAAAAACATTCTATTGAGAATGGTTGAACCTGAGCGCGCTATCACTTTTAGGGTAAACTGGGTAGATGATAAAGGAGAAATTCAAGTAAACCGAGGCTATCGTGTTCAAATGAATTCTGCGATCGGCCCTTACAAAGGGGGGCTTAGATTTCACCCGTCTGTTACAATGAGTATTTTGAAGTTTTTAGCTTTTGAACAGGTCTTCAAAAATAGCTTAACTACTCTTCCAATGGGAGGCGGAAAAGGCGGTAGTGATTTTGATCCCAAAGGAAAAAGTGATAATGAAATTATGCGATTTTGCCATGCATTTATGAGTGAACTGTTTCGTCATATTGGCCCAAACACAGATATACCTGCCGGAGATATTGGTGTTGGTGGTCGCGAAATAGGATTTCTTTTTGGGATGTATAAAAAACTTAAAAACGAATTTACAGGTGTGCTTACAGGAAAAGGAATGACGTGGGGAGGCTCTCTTATTCGCCCGGAAGCAACCGGCTATGGTACGGTGTATTTTGCCGATAAGATGTTACAAATGAAAAGTGATAGTTTTAAAGGAAAAAAAGTTGTTATTTCAGGTTCTGGGAATGTGGCTCAATATGCGGCTGAAAAAACCACCCAACTTGGCGGTAAAGTAATTACCTTATCAGACTCTTCAGGGTATATTCTTGATCATGATGGAATTGATGAAAGTAAGCTTGCATTTGTAATGAACCTCAAAAACTTAAAAAGAGGGCGTATTAGTGAATATGTGAATACGTATCCAAATACCAAATATGTTGCAAATAAAACACCATGGGAGGTTAAGTGTGATGTTGCTCTACCATGTGCTACACAAAATGAACTAAACGGCTCCGATGCTGATTTGTTATTAAAAAATGGATGTATTTGTGTTAGTGAAGGGGCTAATATGCCTTCAACCAAAGAAGCAATCACTAAATTTCATGAAGCGAAGATTTTATTTGCCCCTGGAAAGGCATCTAATGCTGGCGGTGTAGCAACATCAGGTTTAGAAATGACACAGAACTCATTACGCTACAACTGGACTCGGGCGGAGGTTGATGAAAAGTTAAAAGATATTATGTCAAATATTCATGATGCTTGTATTGAATATGGAAAGGATGACACTACCGGCTACATTGACTACGTCAAAGGAGCTAATATTGCCGGCTTTGTAAAAGTTGCAGATGCCATGCTCGCTCAAGGCGTCGTATAATGATTACTTAACCTACTTTCAAAAAGCTTTCATAACTGAAAGCTTTTTTGTTTATATATAATAATGGGTTAATTTCTCGTTAGTAATAAATATATTTGGGTATAATTAGTATCTCGTGAAAATACATTTTATCATTCTATATTGTCTTTTATCTTTCACACCCTATTCATGGGGCCAGAATTTTGAGGAAAATTGGACAGGGCATTTCTCCTATTTAAATATAAAAAAAGTAGTTCAAGCAGGCTCGAAGTTCTATGCAGCATCTGAAAACGCACTTTTTTCTTACGAGCCCCGCACAAATCAGCTAAGTACAATCACTACAATTAATGGCCTTTCAGGGGAACTAATATCAACATTACATTACAGCATCGATTATCAATTACTGTTAATAGGTTATGAAAATGGATTGATAGAGGTTTACTCCGAAAGCGATCAAGAAGTTCTTAAGGTTGTAGATGTCATTAATAAAGTTACTATTCCTTCATCGCAAAAGAAAATAAATCATTTTAACGAGCTTAACACATTTGTTTATATCGCTACAGATTACGGCATTTCAGTTTATAATCTAGAAGATTTAGCGTTTGGAGACACCTATTATATTGGGGCTAATGGAAGCCAGATACAAGTTAGTCAAACAGCTATTTTTAATAATCAAATCTATGCGGCCTGCGGCTCAAATTCAGGAATTAAAAAAGCAAGCCTTTCCAATTCAAATCTAATAGACTTTCAACTTTGGAGCTCTCTGAGTACAGGAGATTTCAAATCTATCAACGTTTTTGGCTCAGGGATATATGCTGTAAACTCAACAAATACACTCTTTGAAATCAATGATACAAACCTTACTTCATTATTTAATTACCCACAGCCTGTATCAGAGTTAAATTCTACTGACAGCACCTTTTTGGTAACAACAGACTCTAAAGTTTATCAATATGAAACTGGCTTTAGTTTGATTAACACGTATTCAACTGTCCCAGAGCTTGAAACAGTCTTCAATACTGCTCTAGAGATAGAGGGTTTGGTGTATATTGGGACTAATGACTGTGGAGTTCTTAGACCAGATCCATCTACCGTTGTTGGATATGAAAAAATTCATCCCAAGGGTCCATTAAAAAATATAGCTTTCTCGTTAAGCCATGGCTACGGTAATTTATGGGTTAGTTATGGCGACTATTCTATATTTTTTAACCCATCTCCACTTAGGAATTATGGAATCAGTAATTATGTTGGAGAGAACTGGCATAATACAACCTATGACAGTATACAACAGTCTATTGGCGCCAATGTTGCAAACTTAAACAACATATCAATTAACCCATTAAATCCTAATCAAGTATACATTAGCTCTTTTGCAAATGGACTCCTTGATTTTCAAAAAGAGCAATCAATCACTCTGCTGGAAGAAAGTAATAGTAGCTTAGAGTCTTTGGTTTTGCCTGGAAGCCCTACATATAAAAGTATACGTATTTCAGGCTCTACTTTTGATAAAGATGGTAATTTATGGGTTTTGAATTCTAAGGTTGACAATGTTTTAAAGAAATTCAACCCTTCCAGTTCCACCTGGATTTCCTACGATTTCTCTGCAATCATCTCGGATCCTATAGAAGAAGAACTTGGATTTAGTGAAGTTGTTGTTGGACCCGATCAGACGAAGTGGATCGGGTCTTACAACAAAGGCTTAATAGGCTTTAACGAAGCAGGGATGTTATTAAAAAATATTTCAGATGAAGACACATCCAACCTTCCTACTAGTGCTATAAAATCTCTCGCGTTAGATAAAAACAACGTGCTATGGATTGGTACATATAGAGGCCTTAGAGTACTTTATAATACTACTAACTTTTTTAACGATAATGCCGTTAGAACAGAGTCTATAATCATTCTCGAAGACGGGCTCCCTAAAGAACTTTTATCGCAACAATTCATAACGGACATCATAGTTGATGGCGCTAATAATAAGTGGATATCTACTGCTGATGCGGGTGTTTTTTATCTTTCTTCAAGCGGGCAAAATACTATTTATCAGTTTACAAAAGAAAATTCACCGTTACCTTCAAACGGAGTTAATGATATGGCTTTAGACTCAGATAATGGAGTAATTTACTTTGGTACTAACAGAGGCCTTGTGGCTTTTAATACAGGTGGCTCTAGAACTAGCCCCTCTCTTGCAGACATTTATGTATACCCCAACCCAGTCCGCCCCGATTTTAATATGGTAGAGGATAGAATAAAGATTAAAAATATCAGCCAAAATATTAATATTAAAATTACAGATGTTGAAGGAAATTTGGTTGCTGAAGCCCAGTCAAATGTTAACTTAAGATATAAGGGTTACAATCTTGAAATTGACGGAGGAACGGCTTATTGGAATGGTAAAAACCTAGCAAATAATACGGTCGCTTCTGGGGTTTATCTGGTCCTTCTTTCTGATTTAGACAACTATGAAACGAAAGTCTCTAAAATAATGATCATACGCTAATGGTCGTCTCTACAAAAGCAATTGTCATCTCAAAAATTAAATATAACGATAGTGATCTTATTGTAAAATGCTACACAGCATCTTCTGGGATAAAAAGTTATATGATTAAAAATGCCCTAAAATCTAAAAAAGGTAAGTTTAGGCCAGCTTATTTTCAACCTTTATCACTACTTGAAATCGAAGCGCAACATAAAGAGATGAGAAGTTTACATTACCTTAAAGAGGTAAGACTCCACAAGCCATACGAATCATTACACACTAACGTTTTCAAATCAACAGTTCTATTGTTTTTGTCAGAAATTTTATCAATGATTTTAAATGAAGAGGAAGCGAACTTCCAGCTTTTCGAATACATAGAAACAACTTTGCTATGGTTTGATACAGTCGAAAATACAGGGGTTTTTCATCACCAGTTTTTAATGGGGCTTACAAAGTTTTTAGGCATCAATCCAGAAATTCAAAATAATCAACGATCTTATTTTAATTTGCAAGAGGGAAAATTTCAAGTTAAAAACTCGGAGTACTCTGTTACGGGTGAAAAGTTAAAACTATTAAAACCGTTTTTAGGCACAAAATTTGACACCTCTTTATCAATTGAGCTAAGTTCTAATCAAAAGCAAGAGCTACTCAATATGATTTTAGACTATTTTAAATTACATTTGCAAGGCTTTAGGCACCCTAAATCATTAACAGTATTAAGTCAAGTTTACAGTTAAAAATGACTCACTTCTTTTTTAAATTTTTTGTATTTTTTGCTTTGACCTCACATGCACAGCAGGTAGTTGTGGCAGATGAAGTTAATAAAGAGCCCATACCTGGTTCGGTTGTTTATAATTACCTAACCACCAAAACAGTGATATCAGATCTTGACGGACGGGTTGAAATAAAAGCATTTAGAGACTTTGAAAAAGTTTATTTTGGACACCTTTCATACTACAAAACGTCTATTCGAAAATCAGAGATTCAGGATACTGTTTTTCTTTCACCAAAATCAACCAATCTAAATGAAGTTGTAATATCAGCGTCTAAGTTTACGCAAAGTAAAAAAGAGGTGCCGCAGAATATTATTAGTATAGATTCTAAGGATATTCAGCTTTCCAATCCTCAAACAAGTGCAGACCTGTTAATCAATAGTGGCCGGGTCTTTATTCAAAAAAGCCAGTTAGGAGGTGGAAGCCCCATGATAAGAGGCTTTTCTACAAATAGACTCTTGATCACCGTGGATGGTGTTCGATTAAATAATGCGATATTCAGAAGCGGCAATGTTCAAAATATACTTTCAGTAAATCCATTCAACGTTGAAAAAACAGAGCTTATACTAGGCTCCGGCTCTGTTATTTATGGAAGTGATGCTATTGGCGGTGTAATTAATTTTTACACCACTACCCCTAAGCTTTCTAATACTAAGAAACCTCTTTTATCTTCACGCAGCACAATACGATATGCCTCAGCAAGTAATGAAAAAACAGCTCACTTAGATTTTAATTTAGGATTTCAGAAATGGGGATTTCATAGTAGTATTAGTGTGTCAGATTTTGGAGATTTAACCATGGGTAAGCATGGCCCTGACGACTATTTAAGTTCGTATTACAGCGAGCCTCTTAATGGTCAAGATATTATGACGCCCAATACTACACCAAGAGTCCAAAAGTTCACTAATTTTAGTCAAATGCATCTCGCTCAGAAAGTTATTTATAAAGTCAATGATGATATACAGTTTGATCTTGGACTCCACTATTCTACAACCTCGGACTACCCGAGGTATGATCGATTGTCGATACATGATGATGCCAACTTGAAGTATGCAGAATGGAATTACGGACCCCAAGACTGGTTATTAGCAAATGCTCAAATAACAAAGCTAAGTAGCCGCTCTAGCTTCTATGATAAAATTAAAATATCTGCAGCCTATCAAAACTTTAAGGAGAGTCGAATCAATAGAAGGTTTAATTCGGATACGCGTAAAATCAGAAATGAAAATGTAGATGCCCTTTCATTTAACCTAGATCTTAATAAGCAATTATCAGACCGATCGAATATCTCTTATGGGACAGAAATTATAAACAATAAAGTAAGTTCTAAGGGTTTTACAGAAAGTATATCTACAAATAATATTACAGAAGCAATAGCCTCTAGATACCCAGATGGATCTAATTGGCAGACAATGGCCGCTTATTTAAGCTATAAATACAAGCCAAACAATAGGTTAACAGTCCAGTCAGGAATACGCTACAACTATGTAATAATTGACGCTGATATTTCTGATAATAATGAATTCTACAACCTTCCAATAGACACGGCAAATCTAGAGACAAGCGCTGTTACAGGGACCTTAGGCTTTAGTTGGGTTCCAAATAATACTTTTATGTGGAAATTTAATGCAACAACAGCTTTCAGAGCGCCAAACATTGACGATATAGGAAAAATATTTGACTCTCAAAATGGCTTAGTGGTGGTCCCTAATAGCAGTCTTAAGCCAGAATATGCTTATGGAGCCGAATTAGGGCTCACAGTTAACCTAAACCAATCTGTAATATTTGATAGTTCGGTATATTACACTTACTTAGATAATGCATTAGTTCGCAAACCTTTTGAGATTAACGGAGAAACTCAAATGATGTATGATACAGAATTAAGTGATATACATGCGATTCAGAACGCATCTAAGTCTTGGATTTATGGGTTTGAGGCAGGGATAAAAGTTCTATTTTCCAAAGAACTAAAGCTGACGACACAGTATAGTTACGTACACGGGACTCAGGAGGAGACCCCAGGGGTTGAATTGCCTGTTAGACATGCAGCGCCTGTATTTGGAAATACACATATCATATGGAAATATAATAAGTTACAGTTGGATGGGTTTATAAACTACAATGGTTCTCTTAGAGCTTCAGAAATTTCCGACGAGTTAGCAGACAGCTTGTTTGCTTTAGACAGCGAGGGAAACCCGTATTCCCCGTCGTGGCTCACACTTAATTTTAGAACGCAATTTGACTTTAATGATTCAGTCTCATTTGTAGGTGCTGTAGAAAATATAACTAATCAACGATACAGGACCTATTCATCTGGAATAGCATCTGCGGGAACCAACCTTATTATGGCGATTACCTACAAGTTCTAAACATGTATCAAGCACACAAATCTTATACTATAGAAGAGGCACTAGCTAAACTTCAAAAATACTGCGCCTATCAAGACCGATGCCACAAAGAAGTAGAGCAAAAACTCAAACAAATGCGTATGATACCGGAGGCGATCGAACGTATCATTGTAGATTTAATTCAAGACAATCACTTAAATGAAGAGCGCTTTGCTAAAGCGTATGTTAGAGGAAAGTTTAACATAAAAAAATGGGGAAAAGTACGCCTAACCGTAGAACTCAAACAGCGACAGATTTCTAAGTATGTTATCAAAGCAGCCCTTGCAGAAATTGATCTGGATGATTACCTACAGACATTTCATGCATTAGCTGAAAAAAAAGCTTCAACCCTAACCGACACAAATCCGTTTAGAAGAAAGAAAAAACTAGCAGATTATCTTCTTTATAGAGGCTGGGAATCACACCTAGTTTATGACAAGGTAAACGCACTTATCAACTAGATCTATTTTAAGAATCATATTTCTTCAAGTATTGAATTTCCTTTTGATTTGTCCCCTGAAGTCCATTTCCAAGTTTCATGAAGTCGAATTTTCCCATTATCCATAATTTCGGGTTTTGAAAAACAAGTTCCTGTCATTAACTCTCCTCTTAAATTTACTTGATGGTAGCACATTTCAATTCCCCCATCGTCATCAACTAATCCTATTAAATGTCCTTCTTTAATTTGTCCACCACAGTATGTAGACGTCAAAATGTTATTCTTTTGCTTGTATTCAAATAAGGTGTCTTCTGACGTTTCTCCATTATCAGAATTTGAAACTGGTTTAAATTTTTTATTGTTATAATTCATTTACAGCTCTAGAACGAATATTTAACTCCCACTAAGACATTTCCTTTAGGCATTGGAACAAATCCTGTTTCAATATATTCAGCATTGAAAATATTATTACCAATAATTGATAGTTCAAGCTCTGAAAGACTTAAAGTGGCTTGTACATCAACCACACTATAGCTTTCTCCAGACGCTCGTTCAGCAAATTTATAGACGATACTTTGTGATACGTTTTTCAAAAACTGTGAGCGAAACGTTGCTGTAAAATGATGTATTAATGAATTGATAACATATTTAGAATAAGCAGTTTTCACGTCGTTTAGGTTTTCATCCAAATATGTGTAGCCTAAGTTAATATTTTGAGTGAATAGCCCTGACTTAAACTGTGAAGACAAATTTAATTCTGCTCCTGTAGAGTTTAAGCTCTTTAAGTTTGTGGCTTCCCATTTATCGTCTTCATTTTCTTTAGTATAATCAATTAAGTTGTCAGAGGATCTGTTAAAGATCGCAACGTAAGCATTAAAGTTTATTCCGAAATATTTTAATCCAATTTCCTCAGAAAGTGCTTTTTCAGGTGCTAAATTTTCGTTCCCTAAATCTCTTGGCCCTACATAATATAAGTCAGTATATGTTGGCACTCTATATGTGTAACCAATATTGGCATAAGCCTTAAGTTTATCATTAATAGTATATCCTATATCGATACCTGGAAAGGCATGAAATTTAAAGTCTGAAAAGTAATTTACGGAGACCCCTGGGGTAATATCTAAGGAGTTGTTTGCGATAGAAAACCTATGCTCAACAAACAAATTAGCCATTAATCGGTCTCGCTCTCCCAAATTAGTACTGGCCATAAATACCTTGGCCACATCTATTCCAAAACCACTAACTCCTGCGCTAGAAGAATACGAAGCATTAACTTGCATCCCTACTTTGTTTGAAATATGTAAGTTTCTATAAACCTCAGGGCTTTCGCGAATGTATAAGTACATATCTTGATTTCGCTTCCAATAAGCACGAGGTGTGATCTTTAATTTTTTAGTTTCAAACCTTGTAGACAGCCCTAAAAGACTACTTTGGGTTTCTTCATATTGGTCAGGTGCATCGACATTGTAAAACTGATTAGCTCCAAATTTTCGTTCAGTAAAATAACCAATCATTTCTATAGGATTTGCATTAGTATTGAATATGCCTTTTACAAAATAATTTTGATTTTCAAAATCAGTATTATAGCGATAACCTTCAGAAGTGTTGACAGAAGCATGCCCTATAACGGCAGAGCCGCTTAGCTGTGCTCCTAGAGTTCCCGATACTTGCTGCTGGTCGTAAGACCCTAGCTTATAGCCTACTGAATTTATACGATCGGTACTGGATTTAGTAACAATATTAATCGCCCCTGTAAAGGCATTTTGTCCAAAAACACGTGCCGCAGGACCTTTTATGATTTCAATCCGTTCGATTACCTCTAACGGCAGCGCCATGTTTAATGTGTGGTGACCCGTTTGGGGGTCTTCCACCTTGATGCCATCGACCAAAAGTAATGTTTGATCAAAACTTCCACCGCGAATATATAAATCAGACTGCATACCATTAACCCCTTGACGTCTGACGTCGATTCCCGCCTCTTGTTGAAGGAGTTCTGCTAAATTAGTTGCAGGGCTTTCTAGGATATCCTTTGATGAAATAACTGTAATAGTCCGTGAGTTTTCTTTAAAAGGAAGTTCAATTCTTGCTGAAGTAATCGTTATAGAATCTAATGCTTGTCCTTCCGTAATGTTTTGAGCCAATGTGTTTTTATGTAAAAATACACTCACAATAAACAGCAATAAATAGAGTTTATTTTTCATAATTTTTTTATTTCGTTTAGTCAGATTTATTTTACAAATATAGAAATACGAATGATACTCCAATTAATAATCCAATAAAAATAACATATAATTTTATGCGCGAAAAAGGGCTAAACAGTATAAAAATAATCAATGTTTTTATTTTAGTCAAACCACAAATGCGCTACCTTTATACCATGTTTGCTCTTGTTGATTGTAATAATTTTTATGCTTCATGTGAGCGGGTTTTTAATCCTGCCTTACGTCAAAAACCGATTGCTATTTTATCGAATAATGATGGCTGCGTGATTGCGCGAAGTGATGAGGCAAAAGTATTAGGGTTACCCATGGGGGCTCCTGTCTTTAAGTATAAAGAGTTCATTAAAGCTAATAATATTCAGTTGTTTTCATCTAATTATGCGCTGTATGGAGACATGAGTAGTCGAGTCATGCGAATTCTAGAGCAATTCTCCCCCGATGTAGAAGTCTATAGTATTGACGAAGCGTTTTTACAGCTCAACGGGTTTGATTCCTATAACCTTCATGAGTATGGAACAGAGATGCGCCAACGCATCCTCAAATGGACTGGGATCCCCACATGTGTTGGGGTCGCACCAACCAAAGCCCTGAGCAAAGTAGCGAATAAGATCGCCCGTAAATTTCCAAAAGAAACAGGCGGTGTCTATGTGATTGATAGCGAAGAGAAACGCATTAAAGCTTTGAAGTGGACCCAACTTAAAGACGTCTGGGGTATAGGCCCAGCGTTGCATAAGCGACTTTCTGCTAAGCAATGTAAAACGGCTTATGATTTTGTTCAGCTCCCTGATATGTGGGTGCGTAAAACCTTTTCAATTACAGAGTGGAAACTAAAAAAAGATTTAGAAGGAATTTCTAAAATAGGTCCAGAAACGCTTAAGAATAAACGTGCTATTGCAACAACTCGAAGTTTTGAACACACGATAAAAGACTTAGAAGATATTAAGGAGCGTATCTCAACCTTTGCTTGTAGTGGCGCCGAAAAACTTCGTAAGCAGGGGTCTAGCTGTCATATGATGTTTATTTTTTTGCGAAGTGACTATCACAAAAAAAACTTAGAACAGCACCGAGCTAGTATTGTGGTTAATATTCCTTTCCCAACCAATTCTAGTTTAACCTTAAGTACGAACGCAATTAAAGCTGTTGCGACTATTTATAAAAAAGGAATTCAGTATAAGAAAGCAGGAGTCATCCTCACGGGTATTGTCCCAACGGACAACCATCAGTTGCAGTTATTCAATCACGAACACCCAAAGCATCTACCATTAATGCGCACCATTGACTTTATTAATAAAAAGTATCACGAGCCCAAATTAAAATTAGGAAATCAAGATTTAAAACGGACCTGGAAAATGCGTCAAGAATACTTGTCACCCAATTATACAACCAATTTAAATGATATAATAACCGTCCAATGTCTATAACCACCACCATACCTCTTACTTTTTTCATTCCTGAAAATCTCAATACGCTAGGGGCTATTTATTTTGATACAGGAATCTCTGCAGGATTTCCATCACCAGCGGAAGACTTTAAGAAAGAGCGTCTGTCACTAGATAGCGAGCTTATCAAAAATAAAGAAGCGACTTTCTTTGCCCGCGTGAGCGGGCAATCAATGATTGATGCGGGACTTAATGACAATGATCTTTTAGTGATTGACAGAAGCCTCTCTCCAGCACATAATAAAATAGCAGTTTGCTTTTTAGATGGAGAATTCACGGTCAAACGACTAAAGGTTGAAGAGAATGAAGTTTGGCTGCAGCCAGAAAATAAAAACTACCAGGCCATTCAAATCACAGAAGAGAATGATTTTGTAATATGGGGCATCGTTACTAATGTAATTAAGAAAGTGTAATTTTTAAAGTTCTTTTCGAAGCCTTGCAACAGGAAGGTCCAATTGTTCGCGATATTTAGCAATTGTCCTTCGTGCTATCGGATAGCCTTTTTCTTTTAAAAGAAGTGCTAATTTTTCGTCTGTAAGTGGTTTTTTCTTATCCTCTTCGCTAATGATTGTCTCTAATATACTTTTTATTTCTCTAGTTGAAACTTCTTCACCTTGGTCATTAGTCATAGACTCACTAAAAAATTCTTTAATCAATTTCGTGCCGTAGGGAGTGTCTACATATTTGCTGCTTGCAACCCTAGACACTGTTGAAATATCCATCTTTATTTCATCTGCAATGTCTTTCAAAATCATAGGCCTTAGTTGTTGTTCATCACCAGTTAAAAAATAATTTTTTTGGTAGTGCATAATGGCGCTCATTGTAACATAAAGTGTTTGTTGACGCTGTTTTATAGCGTCTATAAACCATTTCGCAGCATCTAACTTTTGTTTTATAAATAAGACAGCTTCCTTTTGAGATTTCGTTTTTTCTTTAGAAGCCCTGTACCCCTTAAGCATTTCATTATAAGGGTGAGAAACGTGTAGTTCGGGAGCATTTCTCCCATTAAGACTTAGCTCTAGTTCTCCTTCAACAATACTAATTGTAAAATCAGGGACTACATGCTCAATAGAGCGTGTATTGTTAGAGAATGAGCTTCCTGGTTTTGGGTTTAAGCGTTCAATTTCTAAAACAGCATCTCGTAGTTGAAGTTCGGTTACGTCAAACTTTTGCAGTAATTTTTGATAATGCTTTTTAGTAAATGGATCAAACCCATATTCAATAATATCACTTGCAAGGCTGGTATTTATAGTTTGTGTTTTGCGTTGTAATTGAAGCGACAAACACTCCTGGAGGTTTCTAGCACCGACCCCAGCAGGGTCTAATTGATGTACTACTTTTAAAGCAACTTCAATTGTTTTTTCATCCGTATATAAGTTCTGAGTAAATGCTAGATCATCTATAATGTCAAGTAGTGGGCGTCGGATATAGCCACTGTCATCAATACTTCCAATCAAAAACTCTGCAATTTTATGTATTGTTTTATTTACAGAAAATGTACTTAGTTGATCAATTAGAAGTTGAGTGAAAGAGCTGCCTGAAGCAAAAGGCATTGTTTTTTGCTCGTCATCTGAACTGTAATTGTTGGCGTTTAATCGATATTCTGGAATTTCGTCGTCACTCAGGTAATCGTCTAGATTGATTTCTTCATTGACTATTTGTTCGTTGTCTATATCATTGTCATTGGATTCAAACTCATCATCATAAGTAGTTTCCTGTTCTTTTCCACTTTCAAGTGCGGGGTTCTCCTCCAGCTCTTGTTTTATACGTTGTTCGAAGGACAGAGTAGGTAGCTGTATCAGCTTCATGAGCTGAATCTGCTGAGGCGATAACTTTTGGGATAATTTATATTGTAGGAATTGCTTGAGCATTAATTGTTTGGGTTTTTATAAAAATAAGAAAAAAACACTACAGAAGATATTTCAAACACTATTGATTTTAAACTACACCAATCAAATTGTCTCTAAAAATCTGCATTAAGAGGAGTTCGAGGGTAAGGAATTACATCTCTGATATTCCCCATTCCTGTAGCAAACATGACTAGTCTTTCAAATCCGAGGCCAAACCCAGAATGCACGGCTGTTCCATATTTTCTTAAGTCTAAATACCACCAAAGATCTTCTTCTGGAATATCTAGTTCAGCCATTTTTTCTCTTAAGACATCAAGGCGTTCTTCACGTTGAGACCCCCCCACAATTTCCCCAATACCCGGAAATAAGATATCCATTGCACGGACTGTTTTCCCATCCTCATTTAAGCGCATATAAAAGGCTTTAATTTTAGCAGGATAATCAAATAAAATTACTGGACATTTAAAATGCTGTTCCACTAAAAACCTTTCATGTTCACTTTGTAAATCAGCACCCCACTTATCAATTATATACTTAAACTTTTTCTTTTTATTTGGCTTAGAGCTTCTTAAAATTTCAATAGCCTCTGTATAGCTAACACGTTTAAAGTTGTTTTCAACGATAAAACGAAGTTTTTCTGTAAGCGGCATTGGTGCACGCTCATTTTGAGGTTTAGATTTGTCTTCCTGCTCTAGGCGCTGCTCTAAAAAGGCAAGATCTTCTTTGTTGTGTTCCAAAACATAACTAATTATATACTTCATAAAGTCTTCTGCTAGATCCATGTTTCCAACTAAATCCATAAAAGCTACTTCAGGTTCAATCATCCAGAATTCTGCTAAATGACGAGAAGTATTTGAGTTTTCAGCTCTAAATGTTGGACCAAAAGTATAAACTTTTCCAAGCGCCATCGCATAAGTTTCTGCTTCAAGTTGCCCAGAGACAGTTAAGTTTGTCTCTTTTCCAAAAAAGTCTTTTGAATAATCAACCGCCCCGTTCTCATCAAGGGGAGGGTTCTTAGCGTCTAAGGTGGTAACTCTAAACATTTCGCCAGCACCTTCAGCATCACTACCAGTAACTATGGGTGCATGCATGTAATAAAAGCCATTTTTGTTGAAATAGGAATGAATAGCAAAAGAGAGCGAAGAGCGAAGTCGCATGACAGCACTAAAAGTATTTGTACGTGTGCGTAAATGTGCTTGTTCTCTTAAGAACTCTAAGGAATGACGCTTAGGCTGTAAAATTGTTTTTGAAACTTCTTCCGGGTCCGCATCCCCTAAGATTTCTATTGAGCTAACCTGAACCTCTACAGACTGGCCTTTCCCTTGACTATCAACTAAACCACCTTTAATATGCACGGCAGCTCCCGTGGTAATACGTTTTAATACCACCTCATTCATGCTTTCAAAGTCAACAACACATTGAATGTTTTCAAGACAGGAGCCATCATTGAGAGCTATAAATCGGTTAGCTCTAAAGGTTCGAACCCACCCTTTGACCTCAATTTCGGAGTGCTTTAGTTCCTGAGTTAGTAAATAGGCAACAGTGCTAGTAGTCATAAGTATATTTTTTAATACTACAAATATAAAGTTTTAAGGTAAATTATCAGCCTAAGGTCTCGTCTTCTTCCGTCCTTTCCTCATCTGGGATTATATTTATAGTAGGCTTCTTTAATATTTTTTTGTTTGCAATACTACGCTCAAGTGAAAGCAGCAAGCAGGGTAATAGCAATAAGTTAGCGAGCATTGCTAGTAAAAGGGTCGCAGAAATTAATATTCCTAGGGCTACAGTACCCCCAAAATTAGATGTTACAAAAACAGAAAACCCGAAAAACAGTACAATAGATGTATAGAACATACTAATACCAGTTTCTCTTAGTGCAGAAAATACAGACCTTCTAATAGCCCAATGATTTGCCAGTAGCTCTTGTCGGTATTTAGCCAAAAAGTGAATTGTGTCATCCACAGAAATTCCAAATGCGATGCTGAAAACCAATATGGTTGAAGGCTTAATAGGCACTCCAAAGTAGCCCATCATTCCTGCTGTCACTAAAAGTGGTAATAAATTGGGAATCAATGAAATGATAATCATCCTAAACGATCGAAACATATAGGCCATGAAAAGTGATATTAAAAAGATTGCTAATGCAAGTGATAAAATTAAATTTCGCACCAAATATTTGGTGCCTTTCTGAAACAAATAGGCCTTTCCAGTGATTGAGACATCATAGCGATCCTCAGAAAATAACTTATCAATTTTAGCAATAAGGTCCTCCTCAATACGCTCCATTTTGTCAATACCAGTGTCTTTCATAAATGAAGTAATACGCGCATAACGCCCTGTACTATCGACAAAGTTTTTTAGCAAATCAACATTCGAAGATACATTTTTTGCATATGACAAGATAAAATTATTCTCTTGTGCTGATGGAAGTTGATAATATTTAGGGTTTCCATTGTAATAGGCTTGTTTAGAATATTTCACTAAGCTAACAATGGAAATTGGTTTAGAAAGTTCTGGGATTTCAACTATTAAGTCTTCCAAAGCGCTCATTCGTTTTAAGGTCGAGAGTTTCATCACGCCTTTTTTACGCTTAGTGTCAACTAAGATTTCAAGGGGCATCACTCCATTAAATTCACTTTCGTAAAATTCTATATCACTATAGAATTCTGCTTTTTTTGGCATGTCCTCAATTAAGCTTCCAGTAGCCTTTATTTGAAAGATCCCAATAATACTAATGGCAAGTAAAATGACCGCTGTAGAATAAATAGTAATACTGTGATGCTTAACAGTGCGGTCAATCCAATCCCCTAATTTGTTAATCCAACGCTTATTTAGGTGCTCTAAATGCTTTTCTTTTGGGATGGGCATAAAGCTGTAAATTATAGGAATAATAAATAAGCAAAGTAGAAAAATCGCTATAATACTTAGGGAGGCAACAATCCCAAATTCAGTAAGTAATTTGCTTTGTGTTATTATAAAAGTTGCAAAGCCAGAAGCTGTCGTCACATTGGTCATTAAAGTTGCATTTCCAACTTTGGAGATCACACGCTGAAGTGACTTTGCTTTATTGCCATGCTTATTAACCTCGTGTTGATATTTGTTAATAAGGAAAATACAATTAGGAATTCCAATAACAATAATTAGTGGAGGGAT
Organism: uncultured Formosa sp.; assembly: GCA_913052445.1. Classification (GTDB taxonomy): domain Bacteria; phylum Bacteroidota; class Bacteroidia; order Flavobacteriales; family Flavobacteriaceae; genus Hel1-33-131. The sequence continues at coordinate 13,695 of CAJXDP010000014.1, read as the reverse complement.
TAAAGCAGTAAGCGCTGTTATCTCGTACTCAAGTATCCCCAAGATCCCAAAGGTCCACATAACCCCAATAACGACAACAGTCATTGAGATAAAGGTTGCTCTGTAAGATCTAAAAAAGAAAAAGAAAATAAGCGAGGTAACTAAAATAGCAGCCAGGATAAACATACTAATCTCGTCAACAATGTTTTGGGAGTTAAGAGTTCGGACATAAGGCATCCCTGATACTCTAACATTAAGTTTATATTTGTCTTCAAATTCTTTCACTCTTGGAACTAAATGCTCCACGACAAATATTTTTCGATCCTGAGTATTAACAATTGATTTATCTAAGTAAATAGCGCTTCTAATCGCTTCTGAATCTTTATTAAAGAGAAAGTTATCGTAAAACGGATACTGTTCAAACAAGGCTTTTTTTAGAGTGTCTAATTCGGATTGGGTTTGTACAGAGTCTTTAATAAAAGGGACGAGGTCAAACTGTTTTTTCGATTCGTTTTTAACAAGCTTCTGTAAATCCTTAATGGCAATAACTCCTTCTACACTTGGGTGGCTGCTAAAGCTTTTTGAAAAGTTGTTCCAGGCATTTAGTTTTTCGACCGTTAATAACGTACTGTCTTTAACCCCCATGACAATTAAATTGCCTTCTTCACCAAAGATATCAAGAAAATTATTATACTCTAGATTGATAGGATGGTCGTCTGGCAGTAAATTTGCTTCTGTATAGGTAAAGCGCATTTTATTCCATTGCATCCCAAAGAAGCCAGTAGTAAGAGCGACTAGAAATAAAATTATAAATCGATTTCTGAGAATAAGTCTTGCAACGGTTTCCCAAAACCCAGTTGAAAAGAGTTTAAACATGGCCTTTTTTGATGGCGTTAAAATTAAATGAATTTAAAAGATGAAGATTAGCAACTTCAATTTACAATGAAGCAACTATAAAAAAATTAAACTGTAAGAATTTCTTTTTCTTTAGCGGCATAAATGTCATCTGCTTTTTTAACATGTGCATCTGTAAGTAGTTGCACGTCCATTTCAGCATTTTTTTGAAGATCTTCCGATGCATCTTCTGTCTTTTTGATATCCGTATTAGCCTCTTTTCTAGCTGCCCGAATTGATATTTTTGCTTCTTCAACTTCTGACTTTGCTTGTTTGGCTAATTCACGACGGCGTTCTTCCGTTAGAGGAGGGACACTAATGATAATTGTTTCACCATTATTCATAGGATTAAATCCTAAGTTAGAGATCATTATCGAACGTTCTATTTCTTGTAGCATTCCTTTTTCCCAAGGCTGAACTGTAATTGTTCGCCCATCAGGCGTATTTACATTTGCGACTTGAGAAAGTGGAGTTTGCGATCCATAATAATCGACCATCACACTGCCCAACATTGATGGACTTGCTTTCCCGGCTCTTATATTTACAAATTGTTTTTCTAAATGCTTTAACGCATTTACCATTAATTCTTTAGTACTATCAAGTATAAAATTTATTTCTTCGTTCATTTGGAAACGTTTTAAATATCTAAATTATTTTTAACTCACTGTGGTCCCGATAGTATCACCAGAAACAATTTTGAGGAGGTTTCCTTGGGTATTCATGTCAAAAACAATAATAGGTAAATCATTTTCTTGACTTAATGTAAAGGCTGTAGTATCCATGACTTTTAGACCTTTTAGAAGTACATCCTTGAAGCTAATTGTATCATATTTAACAGCGGTTTTGTCTTTCTCAGGGTCTGAACTATAAATACCATCTACACGTGTTCCTTTTAAAATAACATCAGCCTCAATCTCAATTGCTCTTAATACTGCAGCTGAGTCTGTTGTAAAGTAGGGATTTCCAGTACCCCCACCAAAAATGACAACACGTCCTTTTTCTAAATGTCGAATTGCCCGGCGGCGAATAAAAGGCTCTGCTACCTCGTTAATTTGTATTGCAGATTGTAAGCGTGTTGGGATTTCAGCATTTTCTAAAGCACTTTGTAATGCCAATCCATTAATGACGGTAGCAAGCATTCCCATATGATCTCCTTGCACTCGGTCCATTCCATTACTAGCCCCCGAAACACCCCTAAATATGTTGCCACCTCCAATTACAATTGCTACTTGGATGCCTTGATCTGTCAGCTGTTTGATTTCATTCGCATAATCTGACAAGCGATCAGGGTCAATTCCATAGTTTTGATTTCCCATAAGGGCTTCTCCAGACAGTTTAAGTAAAATTCTTTTGTAAGTCATAGTGGTGTTAATAGTTTAACAAATATAAGCAATATCTTAAATCCAAAAATACTAAACCTTATGAATTCTAAACAAATTGTAGACCTGTTTCAATTTTAATCAGCAGTTTATGAACGAAATACTTGTGTTTTTTAAATAAAAAAGCCTCGATATACCGAGGCTTTTTTGTAGAATATAAAACGAGTTTAACCTAAAGATACACGCTTAAATTCAGTAATATTTACCTCACCATAACTTGCAACGTACTTTGCAACCCTTAATTTATCATCTTTTATAAAGTTTTGATCTAATAAACACTGCTCTTGATCTAGTGTTGTATTGTCAGAAATGAAACGCTCCATTTTTCCTGGTAAGATCTTATCCCAAATTTGTTCTGGTTTTCCTTCTGCTTTTAGCTCTGCTTTAGCAGCCTCTTCAGCTTGTGCTAAAGCGTCATGAGTTAATTGAGCCATTGAAATATATTGAGGAATGTTTTTAAGTGTTTTTCCCAAACGGCCTAATTCAATATTGTCTTTTTCAATTACAGCTATTCTAGCTTCTGTTTCAGAAGCAATGAATTCAGGGTCAAAATCTTTGTAAGAAAGGGTTTTTGCCCCCATAGAAGCAACTTGCATCGCAAGGTCCTTAACTAAAACAGCAGCATTATCAATTTTAGATGAAAGCCCTACAATAGCAGCAATCTTATTAATATGCACGTAAGAGCCTACATATGGCGCTTCTACTTTCTCAAACACTTTGATATCTAACTTTTCTCCTATAACTCCAGTTTGTTCAATAAGCTTTTCAGCTACTGTCATTCCTCCAAAATCAGCTGCCAAAAAGGCTTCTTTAGAATCTTGCCTTAAGGCGATATCACCAAATTGGCTAGCAAGTGCTAAAAAGTTTTCGTTTTTTCCGACAAAATCAGTTTCACATCCTAAAACAATAGCAACCCCGACTGTATTATCAGTATTGATTTTAGCAACCGCAGCTCCTTCTGAAGAGTCACGATCAGCTCTATTAGCCGCTACCTTTTGACCTTTTTTACGCAGGTTATCAATAGCATTGTCAAAATCCCCTTCCGCTTCAACTAATGCTTTTTTACAGTCCATCATTCCGGCACCTGTAGCTTGTCTTAATTTGTTTACTTCTGCAGCTGTTATTTTTGTCATCGTTCAATAGTTTAAAAAAAGTCGTTAAAATTTTCCGCGAGAAGAACTTAACGACTTAGTTATTACTTAATTATAATTAGTTTTATTTATTTTCTTCCTTATTCTCTTCTACTGCTGGCTCTTTTGCTGTCTTAACAGTCTTAGTTGTTTTTTTTGCTTTGGGAGCTTTGGTGTCTTTTTCAGCTTTTGCTGCTTTTTCAGTTTTAGAAACCTTTGCTACTTTTTCAGTTTTAGGAGCCTTTGCTGCTTTATTAGCCTTCTCGGCTTTGGGAGCTTCAGCTTCTATTGCTTTCTCAGCTTTGGGAGCTTCAGCTTCTGTTGCTTTCTCAGCTTTGGGAGCTTCAGCTTCTGTTGCTTTTTCAGCCTTAGGAGCATCTGCTGCTTTATCAGCATCTTTAATATCTTTTTCAGCTTTTCTCTCAGCTAAACCTTTGGCGATGGCATTAGTAACATTCGAAAGAATTTTTTCGATAGATTTTGAGGCATCATCATTTGCAGGAATTACGTAGTCTACTTGTCTTGGATCCGAATTAGTGTCAACCATAGCAAAAATTGGGATATTTAATTTCTGGGCTTCTTTGATTGCGATGTGTTCTCTTTTGATGTCAATTACAAACAGTGCAGCTGGAAGACGTGTCATTTCTGAAATAGAACCTAAATTCTTTTCTAATTTAGCTCTTAAGCGGTCTACTTGAAGACGCTCTTTTTTAGAGAGTGTTAGAAAGGTGCCGTCTTTTTTCATGCGATCAATTGAAGCCATTTTTTTAACAGCTTTTCGAATTGTAACAAAATTAGTTAACATCCCACCAGGCCATCTTTCGGTAATGTAAGGCATGTTGACATTTCCTGCATTTTCAGAGACGATATCTTTTGCTTGTTTTTTTGTCGCAACAAATAATATTTTACGACCAGACGCCGCTATTTTAGCTAATGCTTCAGAAGCTTCTTCTAGTTTTGCTGCTGTTTTGTAAAGGTTAATGATATGGATGCCATTGCGCTCCATATAAATGTAAGGAGCCATATTAGGGTCCCACTTTCTTGTAAGGTGTCCAAAGTGTACACCGCTGTCTAATAATTCTTTTACTTCTACTAATGCCATTTTGTAATAGTTTACGTTCTGTTGAATTAGCAATGCATAAGTGGCTTTTTATTTTAAGGCCTTGTGCATTTAGATGCTAAACTAAGTCTTAGTGGTTGGCCCACTATAGACAACAATAACTGGTTTATAATTGTAATATTAACGTTTAGAGAATTGGAATTTCTTACGAGCCTTCTTTTGACCGAATTTCTTACGTTCAACCATTCTAGGGTCTCTGGTTAATAAGCCTTCTGGTTTCAGAATAGCCCTATTGTCTTCATCTAATTCGCACATTGCACGAGATAAAGCTAGACGAACAGCTTCTGCTTGCCCTGTAACACCTCCACCAAATACATTTACTTTTACATCAAAGTTACCTTCGTTGTTAGTCAATGCAAAAGGTTGATTGACTTTATATTGTAAAGTAGCTGTTGGAAAGTATGTGTTTACATCTTTTTTGTTTACTGTGATTGCTCCTTTTCCTTTAGAAACATAAACTCGTGCTACCGCCGTTTTTCTACGACCAATTTTGTGAATAATTTCCATTAGTTAACTTCGTTTAAATTGATTGTTTTTGGCTTTTGTGCTTCATAAGAATGCGCAGTACCAACTACAACGTTTAGATTACGGAATAAAGCAGCGCCTAATTTATTCTTAGGAAGCATTCCTTTTACTGATTTTTCGACTAACCTAGCAGGATCTTTAGAAAACATTTCTGTAGCAGTTAGTGATCTTTGACCTCCTGGATATCCAGTATGACGGATGTAAGTTTTTTCATTCCATTTGTTTCCAGAAAGGTTTATTTTTTCTGAGTTGACAACAATAACGTTATCTCCACAGTCTACATGGGGAGTAAAGTTAGTCTTGTGCTTACCTCTTAGGAGTATAGCTATTTTAGAAGCTAAACGTCCTAAAGTTTGCCCTTCTGCATCTACCAAAACCCATTCTTTTTGAACAGTAGCTTTGTTAGCTGATATTGTTTTGTAGCTTAATGTATCCACACTAATATTTTTTCTAATTAAACATTTCTTCTTAAAAAAGAGTTTGCAAATCTACAATTATAAATTGTTATTAACAAAATCTATTATAGCTTTTCTTTTCAATTAAATTTATCAAATATTTCTCGCAGTATTTAGATCTTATGTATTTAAGCCATGATCTAATAAAGCAAAGTTTAACAAATAATTTGATATCATATAACGAGTATTTTTAATATTTGTATTGAATTTGACACTTAAATTTGTTTCAAACCCTTCAATTTTATGAAGTTTTTAATAAAAGCCATATTTGCCTTGGCTCTGAGTTGTCAACTTGCAGCTCAGGAGTCTCCGCCATTGAGCCCAAAAATCTATACAACACATAATGTAGATAGCGCCAACTCTCCAGTTATAGATGGTGTTTTAGATGATTATGTTTGGAGCTCTGTTGAATGGGGTTCTGACTTTATTGAATTGATGCCAAACGAGAACACCCCTCCTTCAGTTCAAACTCAGTTTAAGATCGTTTATGACCAGAAACACTTATATATTGCACTTAAAGCGCTAGATCCGGAGCCTGAAACAATTACCAATCGCCTTTCAAGGCGTGACGGATTTGTAGGGGATCGCATTAATGTGCTTATCGATAGTTATCACGATCTTAGAACAGCATTCTTATTCACTGTTACTGCAGCTGGTGTAAGAGGTGATGAGATTCTAACAGACAATGGAGATAATATTGATGATAGTTGGAACCCTATTTGGAGTACTAAGGCCCTAATTGACGCGGACGGATGGTCTGCAGAAATGAAAATTCCTCTAAGTCAATTAAGATTCAGTAATGACCAAAAGCAGGTTTGGGGACTAAATATTACTCGCAATTATTTTAAAAAAAATGAACTATCTAGCTGGGACCGAATCCCTGTAGGTTCTGCAGGTTGGGTAAGTGAAGCAGGGGAGTTGCACGGACTATATGATATAAAGCCTCAAAAACAAATTGAAATTCAACCATTTACAGTCACTAAGTTAGATCGATACAAACCAGAGCAAGGAAACCCCTTTTCAGACGGGAATGATTTTAATATTAACGCTGGATTAGACGCAAAGATTGGTATTACAAATGACTTGACTCTTGACATAACCATTAACCCTGATTTTGGTCAAGTTGAAGCCGATCCTGCTGCTATTGCATTAGACGGATTTGAGGTTTTTAATAGGGATCAACGTCCGTTTTTTGTTGAAAACAAAAATATTTTCAATTATCAATTTTCAGGAAACCGAGATAACTTATTTTTTTCTCGACGCATAGGTAGAACCCCACAGATTTACCCAGATAGTTCCGAAGGAGAATTTATAGACCAGCCACAAAATACAACCATCTTAGGAGCTGCGAAATTTAGTGGAAAGACCAAAAACGGTTGGTCTATTGGAGTTTTGGAAAGTATGACCTCCAAAGAATTTACAACGTTAAGTTCCAATGGGACCACTTCTAAATCTCTTGCAGAGCCCTTTACCAATTATTTTGTAGGGCGCATTCAAAAAGATTTTAATCAAAAAAGCACCTTTTTAGGCGGTATTTTTACAGCGACAAACCGCTCGATTAGTTCTGAATTATCAGATCTGAGAAAATCAGCTTATTCTGGAGGTATTGATTTTAAACATCAATGGAACAATAGGGCCTATTATATTGATGCTAATGTGGTGCTGAGTCATGTTAAAGGGAGCAAAGAGTCGATTAAACTTACTCAGGAAAATATAACACACTTATTTAACAGGGTTGATGCAAGTCATCTAACCGTTGATCCAAATCGAACTTCATTAACAGGAACTGGCGGCCGCTTTGATTTCGGTAAAATTGGGGGCCTATATTGGAACTATAACGCTGGATTTAAATGGGTATCTCCAGAACTTGAGTTAAACGACATCGGCTTTTTAAGAAGTGCTGATGACATAACTCAATTTGTTAACCTTAGCTATAGAACCATAAAGCCTGTGAGTATTTTTAGAGACCTAAGTGTCGAATTAGGTCAATTCTCGAAATTTGATTTTGAAGGAAATTACAATAGACTGCAATATGAACTCAATGCAGACATTAGTTTTGTTAACAATTGGACGCTAGATATTGGAGGAGCCTATAAGCCAATAAACTACTCGAATACTAACTTGAGGGGTGGTCCAAGATGGCGGATTTCAAAAAATGGGTATCAATATATTTATATAAATTCAGATAAGAGAAAAAAGGTATTCTCTAGATTAGGAGCTGTTATTTCCCAGACCAAATACAATGAATCTTCTTTTCTAAAGGTAGAAGCGGAGCTAAATTATCAACCAACAAACGCACTCAATATTTCAATATCTCCTGAGTATAGTTCACGCCCCAGCAAAACCCAATACATAACTCAAGCCGCGTTTAACGGAGAGACCCGTTATGTTTTAGGATCGATTGATAATCAAACTTTTCAGGCTTCTATTCGTTTAAATTACACTATAAATCCAAATTTATCAATTCAGTATTATGGACAACCGTTCGTTTCGCGTGGGATTTATACGGACCTTAAGTATGTTACTGATCCGACAGGAAACCGCTTAAAAGACCGCTTCCAAGTATACAGCAATGAACAGCTTAGTCTTAATCAGGGGGTTTATAATATTGACGATAATTCCGACGGAACTTTTGATTACAGTTTTGATAACCCTGATTTTTCTCAAGTTCAATTCAACTCTAATTTGGTTCTCAGATGGGAATATATTCCTGGCTCTGAGTTGTTTTTAGTTTGGTCTCAAGGAATTAACAGTCCTGTTTATTCTTCAAATGGGTTACTTGGAGATCTTGAAACTGGAATTTTAGATCAACGTCCTCAAAATATTTTCTTACTCAAAGCCACATATCGATTTGTACTTTAAGCCTTGTTATATATTTCAAAAAAGGGTGTTTATTTCTTAAAATTACATTGTCAAAATATATTTTAGAAGTATCTTTGGGCCTTAAATGTGAAGATACTTCACCTCTATGCCAAACAACACCAATACATCAAGTATGCCAACGTCACTCCTTACTAATTTCAAAGTAGTGACAAAGATGGGCCTGTCTCTCAGCGTTGTGTTTTCGTCTGTGGCAGGTTATTTGTTAGCAGTAGAAACTATTCATTTCCCTACATTATTTCTTTTAGCCATCGGAGGGTATTTTATGGTTGGCGCTTCCAACGTTTTTAATCAGATTATTGAACGAGATTTAGACGCTCTAATGGATCGCACCAAAAACAGACCCATCCCAACTGGGCGCATGAGCGTTACTAATGCTTTTGTTTTAGCAGTGGTTTTGTCCGTAGCAGGCCTTTCTATTTTATACAGTATTAACGAAATAACCGCCATGTTTGGTGCAATATCAATATGTCTATATACAAGCGCTTATACTCCTTTAAAGCAAAAGACTTCGCTATCGGTATTTGTTGGTGCGATTCCAGGAGCCATTCCCTTTATGTTAGGCTGGGTAGCAGCTACAGGGAAATTTGGTATCGAACCTGGCGTTCTATTTATTCTACAGTTTTTTTGGCAATTTCCTCATTTTTGGGCTATTGGATGGTTTCTGCACGACGACTATCAGAAAGCGGGGTTTAACATGTTGCCGACAGGCAAGCGAGACAAGGGCACTGCCCTCCAGTCAATAACTTACATAGCATGGACAGTACTGATTTCAATTGTACCTGTGTTTGGTTTTACAGGATCCTTAAGCCTTACTGTACCAGCAGCAATTTTAGTTTTTGCCTGTGGACTCTTGTTTTTGTTTTTTGGCTTTCAGCTTTTTAAAAATCAAACTGAAAAATCCGCACGACAACTGATGCTTGCAAGTGTTGTTTATATAACCACCATTCAAATTATATACGTTTTAGATAAATTTATCAGACTATGGATTTAACACAAGGGACTAGACAAGAAAAACAAAATCGTGCAAAAAAAATGATGCTGTGGTTTGGGATTATCTCTCTAGTCATGTCTTTTGCAGGCCTTACAAGTGCTTTTATAGTGAGTAGTTCAAGGGAAGACTGGCTGACGAACTTTATTTTACCAAGTGCATTTACTTACAGCACTTTAATTATTGTTTTAAGTAGTGTTTTACTGTTTTTGGCAAAACAGGCTTTTAACAATAACAAATCAGCTATTACAACGTCACTTTTAATTGGTGCTTTTGTTCTTGGAATTGCATTTATTTACTCCCAAATACAAGGGTTTAATCAAATAATTGCATCAGGATATAATTTTACTGGAGCAACAAGCAATATCACCATGTCCTACATATATGTTATAGCTGTAGTTCATATTATACATGTTTTAGCTGGAATTGTGTGCCTATTTGTGGTTACTATCAATCAATTGAATAAGAAATATTCAAACGAAAACAGACTCGGATTTGACATTGCCTTTAATTTTTGGCATTTTGTGGATGTTTTATGGGTATACCTCTTTTTCTTTTTATATTTATTTAACTAAATAAAATGCTTATTTTTGCACAACTCAAAAAATAAATTACCCTTATGGATTCTACAGTAGTTAGCACCGGAACAGAAGGAAAAACTTGGGGTGGAGGTAATCAACCGCTCAAATCAAGTTATGGTAAAATGATGATGTGGTTTTTCATCGTCTCCGATGCTTTAACCTTTTCAGGCTTTTTAGCGGCCTATGGGTTTTCGAGATTTAAGTTTATAGACTACTGGCCTATAGCAGATGAGGTCTTTACGCACGTCCCATTTTTACACGGACAAGAACTTCCAATGATTTATGTTGCTTTTATGACATTTGTTTTGATTATGTCATCTGTAACAATGGTTTTAGCAGTGGATGCTGGACACGAAATGAAAAAAAATAAAGTAATATGGTACATGTTTTTTACCATCATAGGGGGTGCTATTTTTGTAGGCTCACAAGCCTGGGAGTGGGCTACTTTTATTCAGGGAGATTACGGAGCGGTGCAAACCAAAGGCGGAAATATTTTACAATTTGGAGAATATAAAACTATTGAGGGTGATCTTGTATTTAAACGAGTCGCGGTTGAGGAATTTACTACAGCTTCGCATACGGAGCGCACAAAACACGAAAACAAAAACGGACTCTGGTTTGTAGATGAAGGAGCTTTACCTGTATTTTCTGTAAATGACGTATATCACGGATTAGAAGATCACCCTTCTATATTAGTACGAACGCAAACCATCAACAAAGAAGGTGAAAAAACAGTGCTTTCTAGAGAAGCCTCTTTAGCTCAAGTTAAAAACAACGGAAGACGTTATGTGAAAGGTGCCAATCTAGAGGTTAACGAATATGGTGCGCCACTATTCGCGGACTTCTTTTTCTTTATCACTGGCTTTCACGGGTTTCACGTTTTGTCTGGGGTTGTTCTTAATATCATCATCTTTTTTAATGTTATCATTGGAACATATGAGCGTAGAAAAAGCTATGAAATGGTTGAAAAAGTAGGTTTATATTGGCACTTTGTAGATTTAGTTTGGGTATTTGTATTCACATTCTTTTACCTGGTTTAATTATATAATTTTTTAAAATGGCAGATCACGCACATAAGTTAGAGATTTTCAGAGGCTTAATAAAGTTTAAGTCTAATACACAAAAAATATGGGGAGTTCTCGTGTTACTCTCGATTATTACTGCAGTAGAAGTAGTGCTAGGTATATATAAACCTGAGTTCTTAATGACTCCTTCAATGACTCCTTTTGAAGGTGGCTTTGGAGCTCTATTAGGAAATATATTATTTTCCGGTTTTATTTATATGAAAAGCTTAAACTTATTGTTTATTGTTCTTACAATTGTTAAGGCATATTACATCGCTTGGGATTTTATGCATTTGCGTGACGAAACAAAAGCCCTTCGAAGACTAGTAGTTTGGACTACCATATTTTTGATTTCGTATCTTATTTTTATATTACTTCAAGAAGCAGGCTATATTGAATCTGTTTATACAAACGGGTTTGTGAAACGGGATTTTTAAAAATTTATAAATATTAACATTTAAAGACGGCTAATTTAGGTCGTCTTTTTTATTTTTGTGTTATGAACTTCAACAAATATAAAAAACCATTTGTACTCATAGTACTGTTTTTTTTACCGGTACTTTTTTTGTTGTTTTTATACCCTTCAAAACATAACTATAAGACGCTCGATGTGTTAAATAAGAACCTGCCAGAACTCACTAATTTTGTTGATAAAAACGGGAAAGAAATAAGCTTAGAAAATCATCTTACCGTATTAGGTTTTCAAGGTGAGAATCCCATGAAAGATGCTATTTTAGCTCTCAACTTAAAAGAACTTGTTTATGATAAATTTAGAGGTTTTAAGCGATTTCAAATAGTCATTTTAGTACCTGAGTCTGCTAAAGATCAAGTAGAATTGTTGGAGAAAGAGTTAAATCAATACGAGTTTTTAAGTTATTGGAAATTCGGCTTTGGATCAGATGATGATATTCTTTCTTTCTACCAAGCACTTAAAACATCAACTAATTTAGATTCCAGTTTGAAAACTCTAGATGTTTTTATCATTGACAAGGAACGAAACCAGCGCGGTCGCCTGGATGACCGTGATAAAAATGAAATTAAAAGAAACCTACCCATAAAGGGACTTAGCTCTTATGACTGTCTAGATGTTTCTTTGTTAAAAAATAAAATGAGTGAAGATGTAAGAATTCTTTTCACTGAATATCGTCAAAAACGAAAAGGAAATTTTAATTCTACAACCCGTAGAGCAGAGGATTTAAAAGGAGATGAAAAAAACTAGTTATTCATATGTAGGGGCTTCGTTTATCATTTTAATCTTTGGAATTATTGTGGTTCCAAGAATAGTAGATAGGATTCAAAATAACGACGTTACACGATCTGAGAGTAGAAGTAAAGACGTTCAGATGTCTGTTAAGGATCTGAGTGAATTGTCTTATCTAGTTATTAATGGATCGCCAAAAAAAGTTATGCCATTTCGTTTTACAAATCAAGACGGAAAAATGATCTCTAATGAAGACTATATCGGCAAGGTATATCTTGTTGAGTTCTTTTTCTCTACCTGTCCAACGATTTGTCCAAAGATGACCAAAAACCTTGTTAACATTCAAAATACGTTTCCAAAAAGAATTGATTTTGGGGTTGCCTCCTTTACTATCAATCCAGATTATGATACGCAAGAAGTGCTTAAAGAGTATGCTATAAATTACGGAGTTACTAATCCAAATTGGCATTTTATGACTGGTAATAAAGAGGCTATTTATAACCTTGCAAATGCAGGATTTAACCTGTATGCAGCCGAGGTTGAAGGCGCTGCCGGAGGCTTTGAACACTCAGGGAATTTTGCACTGATTGATAAAGAAGGGTATATTCGCTCAAGAACAGACGCTTTTGGAAACCCTAAAATATATTACAAAGGGATTATTAGTCAGGCTGAGCAATTTGATGAAGATGGTGAGTCTGAAGATATTACAGCCTTAAAAGAAGATATCCTAAAGCTGTTAGGAGATGAATAATAAAACTAAAACTATGAAAAGAAAGTACCAAATCTGGGTTAACATAGTGTCAGTGGCAATTCCTGTTGTCGTTGCCCTTTTGTTTAAGGTACGCCTTCCTAACGTAGAGCCATTGTCATTCTTACCACCAATATATGCATCTATAAATGGTCTAACCGCTCTTTTATTGATTTCTGCACTAATTGCAATTAACAGTAATAAAAGACGATTGCACGAAGGTTTAATGAAAACAGCAATTGCTTGTTCTTTGATTTTTTTAGTTATGTATGTAGCATATCATATGACTAGTGATCCAACAAGATATGAAGGACCGATTTCTTATATTTATTATTCTATTCTAATAAGCCACATAGTGCTTTCTATCATTGTGATACCGTTGGTTTTGATAAGCTACGTAAGAGCCTACCTAGGAGATTATGCGGCGCATAAAAAAATTGTTAAATTTGCCTATCCAGTTTGGCTGTATGTTGCTGTTACTGGTGTAATTGTTTTCCTTATGATTTCACCTTACTACGTTTAAATTTTGAAAAAAGCTGTTTTGTTTCTTGGTTTAATAATACTGGATTTAAATCTACACGCGCAGTGTGCAATGTGCCGAGCGGTTCTAGAAAGTGAAGTCGGCCAATCTACTGCAAAAGGAGTTAACAATGGAATTGTTTACTTGATGGTAATACCCTACCTACTTATAGGTGGGCTATCTTTTTATTTGTACCGCTATTTGAGAGAAAATAAAAAATAAAACTAG
>CAJXDP010000013.1 GCA_913052445.1 uncultured Formosa sp. | reverse complement strand
GAGTCGATTCAATTAGTTTAGCGGTTAAAGGAGTTTGACTAAAAAGCCAACAACTGAACAGTAATAGGAAATAGGTGGGTTGTTTCATCTCGACTTTAAAAATACAATTTTTTGTTTAGAGTTGTAACAATTTATAGATTTCAGAGTCTAACCTTATAGTGAATTTATCTACCATTAGGTATTTTTTATTTTTGACTCTAAAAAACCATTAGCAATGAATATAATTATTAGAGCTGTATTTTTAATTTCTTTAGGCTCTTCAATTTTAAGCGCTCAAGACTTCCAAGGGATAGCCACCTATAAAACCAAAGATAAAATAGAAATCGAACTAGACAGCACCCAGGCGGGTGGAATGCAAGATGAAATTATGGCCATGCTTCAAAAGCAATTTGAGAAAACATACGTTTTGTCCTTCGATCAGGAACAATCCGTTTACAAAGAAGATGAAGAGCTTGCGACACCTTCTCTTGGAAGTGACATGATTATTATGTCATCTTCTGGCACCGACATACTTTATAAAAACATTAAGGATGAGCGATACACTAAACAAAGTGATTTTTTGGGAAAGATTTTCCTAATTCAAGATACTCTTCAGAAAATTGATTGGAAACTTCATTCCGACACTAAAAATATTGGGAAATATACCTGTTTTAAGGCAACTGCTGAACAACTAATCAAAGTGAATCCATATTCTGATGAGCCGGCTAAAAAAAGTAAAACAATTACAGCCTGGTATGCTCCTCAAATACCTATTAGTAATGGTCCTGGTGCATTTCAAGGACTACCAGGGCTTATTTTAGAACTAAATTATGACTCAAAAGTGATTTTATGTAGTAAAGTTACATTGAACCCAAAAAAACCAATTACAATCCTGTCCCCAAAGAAGGGAAAGCCTATTTCACAATCTAAGTACGATCAAATAGTAGAAAAAAAGATAAAGGAAATGAGTTTCCAACAAGACGGGAAAGGAAATAGCATCTCAATTGAGATTGAGTCCATAGACTAATTTAGATAAATTTTAACGTATTTAATTTAAACTATGTGTAGTTTCGTTCGTCATAGTTTAAACACATTCAATCAAAAATCAATATAAATGAATTTTATAAATAAAGCTTATCAAATAGTACTAATAGTTTTGCTGATTTCTTCAGCAACCTACGCCCAAAACTTTCAAGGGAAAGCCTATTATTTTTCTAAAACATCTGTTGATATGGATGGGTGGGGAGGTCGTAAAATGAGTGAACAGCAAAAAAAGCAAATTGCAGATCGCATGCGTGGTATGTTCGAGAAAACGTACATCCTCGCCTTTGACAGAGAATCTTCAACCTACAAAGAAGATGAGGCGCTCGAAGCTCCAGGAGCTGGTAGAGGGTTTGGTGGATGGGGGAATAGTTTCTCTTCTGGGATGCAATATAAAAACATAAAATCACAACGGTTCTTACAGGACCAGGAGTTTTTTGGAAAACAGTTTTTAATTTCAGATTCACTAACTCAGCTTAAATGGCAGTTAGGAACTGAAACTAAAAAAATTGGTCAATACCTTTGCATGAAAGCTACAGCAATTAAAAAAGTAGACGAATTTGATTGGCGAAGTATGCGAAGAAAAAAACCTTCGAAAAGCTCAAACGCGAAAAAAGATTCTACCAAAACAACTAATATTTCTGAAGATATCGAAATCCCAAAAGAAATTGAAGTTGTTGCATGGTATACGCCACAGATTCCTGTGAGTCAGGGTCCAGGTGATTTCTGGGGGTTACCCGGTCTAATCTTAGAAGTCAATACAGATAAAACAACTATTTTGTGTTCTAAAATAATAATGAACCCCAAAGACAAAGACGTAATTGAAGCACCTGAAAAAGGAGACGTTGTATCACGTAAAGAATATAATGATATTGTAACAAAAAAAATGGAGGAAATGCGCTCTATGTATCAAGGTCGTGGTAATAAAAGAAGGAAATAATACAATTTATATTAATTAGAGTTCTATGAAGTATACTATCTCAATCATATTTTTTTCGCTTAGTATAGCGAGTTTTTCACAAGTTAAGCTTGAAGGAGTTATCAAAGACAGTTTAGGGAGCCCATTAGAGTTAGCAAATGTCATCGCGATTAATAAAGCTAGTAAGACATTAGATTCTTATGCGATAACTAATGATGAAGGACTTTTTCGTTTGGATTTAAAAAAGAATACAACCTATAATATTCAAGCGAGTTATATAGGAATGAAGTCTTTGGACCAAATATTAGAAACACAAGAATCCAACATCACTCAGGATTTTGTTTTGATTCAGGACAACTCTTTAGACGAAGTAGAACTGACTTACGAAATGCCGGTAACTATTAGCGGAGACACCTTAGTTTACAATGCGGACTCTTTTAATACCGGTACTGAAAGAAAACTAGAAGATGTTCTTAAAAACCTCCCAGGCGTTGAAATTAATGATGATGGTCAAGTTGAAGTGGAAGGCAAAGTCGTCACTAAGTTGATGGTTGAAGGAAAAGATTTTTTTGACGGGGATACTAAGTTAGCCACAAAAAACATCCCTTCCAATGCTGTAGATAAGGTTCAGGTTTTAAAAAATTATTCGGAAGTTGGTCAATTAGGAGGTGTTACCAATAACCAAGACAACATAGCTATTAATATCAAGTTAAAAGAAGGAAAGAAAAATTTCTGGTTTGGAAATATTACTGTTGGAGCTGGAGATTCTGAGGCAAATGACCTTTACTTAGCCCAACCAAAATTGTTTTATTATAGCCCAGAATATAGCATTAATTTTATTGGAGATTTAAATAATATTGGTGAAGTTGGTTTTTCTCGGCGAGATTATTATAATTTTTCTGGTGGATTTAAATCACCAAGCCAAAACAGCGGTACAAACTTAAGCTTGGGTAACAACGATATTAGTTCATTAGTATTACAAAATAACAGAGCCAAAGACATTAATACCAAGTTTGCTGCTGCTAATTTTAGTTGGTCTCCAAAAAAGACTTTGGATTTTGGTGGGTTTGCCATCTTTTCAAACACTAAAAATGAATTACAAGAAAATAGAAGCACTCAATATTCGGATGCTGACCTTGGAATTCCTAATGAAGATACAGAAAGTAATACCATTCAAAATAATGACCTGGGGTTGGCTAAGCTTACCACGAAGTTTCAACCAAATGCTAATAACCAACTTGAATACGAGGCCCTTGGAAATTTATCTAAAAGCTCTCAAGACCAGCAATTCAACTCTTCTATTAATGGTTCAATTAATCAGCTTGAAGACATCAATCCATTTAGTTTTAATCAAAGTTTGAATTATTATTACACGCTTAACGAAACTAATATTTTTGCTTTTGAGGCTCAGCATCTAATAAAAGATGAAGATCCATTTTATAATGCCATTTTAGAAGATAAAGCTAATTATAGCGGAACAGCCAATGATTTAGGTTTGAACGGTTCTCAAATAAATTATAATCTAGCTCAGGAAAAGAGAGTACAGTCTAATCAAGTTGATGCAAAGTTAGACTATTGGAACATTCTCAACAAGAAGAGCAATATTAATTTTACACTTGGAACCATTGCAAGTCGTCAGCAATTTGATTCTAAGATCTTTCAAAACTTAGATGATCAAACAGTACTTGATCCAACCCCTGCAATTGCTGGAGGTTTATCGACTAATGATATTGCTTACAATTTTTCAGACGTTTATTTAGGGTTACATTATCGATTAAAATATAATAATTTCACTTTTACACCTGGTGTTTCTGCGCATGCATATTCAATTTCAAATACTCAATTTAATGAGAAAACCACTGATAATTTTTATAGGTTTTTACCTGATTTTAATATGAGGTATGATATTAAAAAGAGCGAAACATTGAATTTAACATATCGAATGCAAACACAGTTTACAGATGTTTCACAATTTGCAAGTGGTCTAGTTTTGAATAACTATAATTCGTTATTTACTGGGTCACCAGAGTTGCAAAGCGCGCTTTCTCATAATGTTAACTTATCATACTATAGCTTTAATATGTTTAATTATACTAATATTTTTGCTAACATCAATTATAATAAAAGCATTGATAACATTAGAACTGAATCTATTTTTACACCTGGTAGTGTAATTCGAGTTTCTACTCCTTTTAATTCCAATTTTGCGGATGAAAATTTTTCAGCTACTGGGCGTTACCAGCGTACTTTTGGTAAACTAAGAGGGTCCGTTAGAGCTAACTTAAATTACTCCAAGTTTAATCAATTTATCCAGGGTAGACGTTCTGTAAATGAAAGCTTTTCACAAACATATAGAGCCGAATTTCGAACTAATTTTAGAACAGCACCAAACGTTGATTTAAGTTATCGATATTCAATACAGGATAACAATTTAGGAGCCAACACGACTAAGTTTTTTACTAAAAGCCCTACTATCGAAATAGATGCATTATTTCTAAAGTCCTTTACTTTTAGAACAGATTACTCTTATAATGATTTTAGTGATGAACAGAGTTCAATTAATACCTATGAATTTTGGAATGCATCTTTATCTTACAGAAAAGATGAGGATTCAAAGTTTGAATATGAGTTAAAAGCTACTAATTTACTCGATACACGTTCGCAAAACCAAAGCAATGCCTCTAATATTTCAGTTAGTGCTACAGAATACTTTATTCAACCACGATATTTAACGTTTCGTGTTCGTTTCGAGCTTTAGTCATTCAAGTCATTTTCTAAATTAGTTACACGAACACGATATCTAAAATTATTTTAGCCCATAGTTAGCCCTATTTTACTTATCATGTTGTATTTTAGTCAGCTATGGATTCTCTAATATTTAAGCTAAAGTCTGAAATTGACCAAAAGTTGGGCTTTAAGCTCAAAAGACAATCGGACGTTAAGTACTTACATCAACAAATTACAATCAATGTGTTACGTCCGATTGGATTTAATACATTAAGACGTTTTTTTGGGTTCTTACCATCGGGCGCCCCTCAATTAAAAACTCTAGATACTTTATGTGAGTTTTTAGGATATAAATCCTTTTCTAACTTTTCAATTTTTGTAGATAAAGATGCGAACTGGGATAGATGGACTTTTATTTCTGATTTTGAAAACGCAGATTCTTTAACCCCCGAAATGATAAATCGATTAGAAGTTTTAAAGCCTCATAACGATTATGTGTATCACATTAGCTCTTTAATCAAGTCATTTATTAGACGAGAAAGGCTAGATTTATTAAAGATCCTTTTTCTTAAAAGAAGTCCGGGCTTACTATTTAAAGAAAATAATATTAATTCCGAAGAAGTAATAGAGGTTTTAAAAATAGCTTATGCTGTAGGAGCAGTATTAAGAACTCTCTCAAGGCCCCAATATGAAAACTTAGCTCCGTTATTACATGATGATTATGTCTTTAAAACTGATATTTTAGATTTTTATATAGACTACTCTAATTTTAATGGCTACTACGGATTCTTCATTAAAAATCGAATATTGGCGGACCAAAAACCTGAAAACAAACTGTTTTCTAACTTAATTTGGCAATATAATTTATTTCTTTCAGGAAAATCAACTTATAAACCCTATAAACCAAATATTTCTAAATTAAAACTATATCCAGCACTACTAGGTAGATTATTAGGGTATGAGATTATAACAACTTATTTTAAAGAATCTAAGCCCATAAATAATTTAGTAACTAAAATCTCAAAAGTTGCTAAAACCCAGCATGTTTCTGTTTTCTTTATTGAGGTATTCCCGGCGCTTATATTTATAAAAGCTATTGATGAAATAGAATACTTGTTTTCAGAATTTTCAAAGGAATTATTTGAGTCAAATAATTGGCGTTATTATGCTACTCAAAACACATATTTAATTTCTTTAGCTTTAGTTAAAATAAAAAATAAGGACTATGATCTAGCAAGTTATAACCTAAACCTAGTAACCTTGGACAGGTCCAAAACAAACTCATATTATGCTTATTTGAAACTATTCTATCTTATTACTAGTTACCATTTAGAATTGCAAACTACAGCCCATCCTCGTGAGTTAATAAGTATTGAAGCGGAATATTCAGAGCTTGTAAAAGTAACAGGTTTTAAACGTTTTAATTTATCGTTTTTAAAAAAGTATTTCTAAACTAATATGTTATATTTAATTTTATCAGCACTTTTTTTTGCAGTTAATAATATTTTATGGAAATGGATAGTTGCCGGCTATTTTCCGTTACAAGTTATCGTTAAGCGATCTATTATAACCAGCTTTATTGGAGTATTTGTATTAATGTTTAATTATAACAATTATACTTTCTATAACACGATTGGTCAGGCTGTATTTATTAACTTAACATGTTTTGTTGGCGCTTTAGGTTTAGTCTTTATGATTTATGCACTCAAAAAGTGTTCTATTAGTACGTTTATTCATTATAGTTTATTCGGAGCACTATTTTCAGCTACCTATTTGTATTATATTGAACATATTATCCCAAATAACTACGCCATTGGACTTATTGTTATTTCATTAGGCTTTTTTGTTTTTCTTCGGAATCAACGTAACAGTTCTAAAAAAGTTGATTTTTCTACCCATCGTAATTTGTTTTTAATGTCGATATGTTTCTCCACAACAGCTATTATGCAATGGTACAACTTACAAACACATGACTTCTTTTTTTTAGTCGTGCATCAGGAGATTATGGTTTTAGTTGTATCGGCAGTCTTGTTGTACTATTTAAAGCAGCCTGCGATATCAGTTTTGAAGCTAGATTTTATTTACTTAATGGCCCTAGTGGTCTTTTTAGCAGTAATAACAGGGATGTATGGTCTTAAAACCACAGACCCTTTCATATCAAATATTATCAGTCTTTCTAGTTCAATTTTTACGATGATACTTGCCGTTTTTTTATTAAAGGATCGCTTTAAATGGGAGTATATAATTTCTTTGATTATGGTGATTTCAGGTGCCTGGCTTTTGAGTTGATTTATAGGTTAAATTCATTTTTTATAGCATCTACATAATCCAATTTTTCCCATGTAAATAATTCTACATCCAAAGATTTACTTTCGCCATTAGGTTGATGAAAAATCTTTCTAACATACTTGTTTTCTCGTCCCATATGCCCATAAGAAGCAGTTTCACTATAGATGGGATTTCTTAGTTTTAATCGTTTTTCAATTGCTGCAGGCTTCAAGTCAAATAGCTTTGAGATCTTCAACGCAATCGTACCATCAGTCAAATTGAATGGACAAGTTCCATAACTGTTAATAAATAAACCTACTGGCTCAGCAACCCCAATCGCATAGCTGACTTGAACAAGTACTTCTGAACAGAGTCCCGATGCTACCATGTTTTTAGCTATATGACGAGTGGCATAAGCTGCACTTCTATCCACTTTGCTAGGGTCTTTTCCTGAAAAGGCACCGCCGCCATGTGCCCCTTTTCCACCGTAGGTATCTACAATTATTTTTCTTCCTGTCAAACCAGTATCTCCGTGAGGCCCACCAATTACAAACTTTCCAGTTGGGTTGATATGATAGGTAATTTGATCATTAAATAATCCTTGAATATGTTTAGGTAGCTTCGCAATAACTCTTGGAATTAGCTTTGTTTTGAGATCTTCTCTAATTTTAGCTAGCATTATGGTTTCTTCATCAAAATCGTCATGTTGTGTAGAAATTACAATGGCCTCTATACGTTTTGGTGTATTGTCGTCATCATATTCTATGGTAACTTGACTTTTGGAATCGGGTCTCAAATACGGAATATCCGTTTCTTCTCTTCGCATATCTGCCAATTCTATTAGTATCCTATGCGAAAGGTCTAATGCTAAAGGCATATAGTTCTCAGTTTCATTGGTGGCATAACCAAACATCATCCCCTGGTCACCTGCTCCTTGATCATCATCAACTCTGTCTACTCCTCTATTAATGTCTTCAGACTGTTCATGAATCGCAGAAAGTACTCCACAAGAGTTGCCGTCAAACATATAGTCACCCTTAGTATATCCTATAGTATTTATAGTGTCACGTGCAATCTTTTGTACATCTAAGTAGGTTTTTGATTTAACTTCTCCCGCAAGAATTACCTGTCCCGTCGTGACTAGGGTTTCACAAGCAACTTTTGAGCTTGGATCAAAAGCCAAAAAATGATCAATTAGGGCGTCACTGATTTGATCTGCAACCTTATCTGGATGGCCTTCTGAAACACTTTCGGAGGTGAATAAATAACTCATAAATAATGTTTTATGAGAACAATGTAATAAAATTGCAAAGCTATAGAGTAGTAGAGTACTGTTTTAGCTGTTTTTTAATGAGGTTGCAATCAGATCAAATTTGTCCTCTGTATTATAATTGCAAATTTAAAGAATATTCAACGAATAAAAAAGTTATAACATAGATCTCTATAAATTGTATTTATTTTTAATTCATTCATCTCGATTAAGTTTATTCTATAATAAACGAAAAAAAAAACATTTAATTAATTCATATCACGTTTTATTAAATTATATATAATTTTATTACTTTGATAACAAAAAAATCTTATTTAATTTTAAATTAAACAAAAAATAGATACTTTAGCTAAAGAGCTTGTTGCATATGATAAATCTAAATTATATTTTTTATAGTTTTTATTACTTCTTTTTTAGAAAAGAAATCGAGGCATCATGTATATAATTTATCACTATAAATTTTAAATATAAGTCTCGATGTAAACATCGGGATTTTTTTTTATGATAAAAAGAGTAGCTATACAGGGAATTGAAGGGTCTTTCCATCATATTGTCTCCCAAATTTATTTTGAGGAGTGTGTTGAGGTACGTCCGTGTCTGTCATTTGGAGAAGTTGTGGAAAGTTTAATTTGCAGAGATACAGAAGTGGCTGTTATGGCATTAGAAAACTCTATTGCGGGTTCAATTATACCCAACTACGCTCATATTGATGATCAAAATTTACATATTACAGGTGAGTTTTTTCTAGATATACAACATAACTTAATGGCCCTTAGTGGACAAGAAACAAGTGATATCAAAGAAGTATTCTCACATCCAATGGCTTTATTACAATGCAAAGAGTTTTTTAAGCATTATCCTCACATTAAATTAATTGAAGATACTGACACTGCTGAAGTTGCCAAACGAATTCATGAGGAACAAATTACAGGCGTTGCAGCAGTAGCTAGCTTTGAAGCTGCTAATCTATTTGACTTAGACATTTTAGAAGAAAGCATACAGACCATTAAGCACAACGAAACACGTTTTGTTATTCTTGAAAGAGATCCTAATATTCAAGACTCCGAAATTATAA
The DNA here is from genome assembly GCA_913052445.1 of uncultured Formosa sp. GTDB lineage: Bacteria > Bacteroidota > Bacteroidia > Flavobacteriales > Flavobacteriaceae > Hel1-33-131. The sequence continues at coordinate 28,744 of CAJXDP010000013.1, read as the reverse complement.
ACAAAGCATCAGTAAAATTCCAGTTAGACCACAAGCGGGGAAGTTTAGCGACTATGCTTAACGTGATGAGTGACTGTAATTTAAATTTAACTAAAATTCAATCACTTCCTAAAATTGATAAGCCTTGGAAATATGCCTTCTTTGTAGATGTTACTTTTGAAGCATACTCAGATTTTGAAAAAGGAAAAGCGATCATGAAAATTATAGCTGAAGAATTTAAGATACTGGGAGAATATAAAAACGCGAAAAAAAAATGATAACAGCAGATCGCTTACAAACAGTCGAAGAATACTACTTTTCCAAAAAATTAAAACAGGTAAATGGGCTTAAGACTGCTGGTAATCCAATTATTAATTTAGGAATAGGTAGTCCAGACTTAGCTCCTCCAAAAGCTGCAATCAATGCTATAATAGATAGTTTGTCAGATTCAACAGCGCATAAATACCAAAGTTATCAAGGATTACCTGAGCTTAGATTAGCAATATCAAACTTTTATGAAGTTCATTATAATGTATTGGTTAATCCTGAAAACCAAGTGCTCCCATTAATTGGGAGTAAAGAAGGAATAATGCATATTTCAATGGCATATCTTAACGAAGGAGATGCTGTATTGATTCCAAACCCCGGCTATCCCACCTATACATCTGTCACCAAATTAGTAGGGGCTTCCCCAGTTTTTTATGACTTAAAGTCCAGCTCTAATTGGCAGCCAGACTTAGTAATTTTAAAGTCTATGGATGTATCTAAGGTCAAATTAATGTGGGTCAACTATCCCCACATGCCTACGGGGACCTTGGGAGATAATGAGATTTTAAAAGGACTTGTTGATTTTGCAAAAGAAAATGATATCCTAATTATTAATGATAACCCCTACAGTTTTATTCTAAATGATCAACCGAATAGTATATTTAATATTGAAGGAGCTAATGAAGTTTGTTTGGAATTGAACTCATTAAGTAAAACATTTAATATGGCTGGTTGGCGTGTTGGCATGTTAATTGGTTCTAAGGATCACTTAGATAATGTTATTAAAGTTAAAAGTAATATGGACTCTGGAATGTTTTATGGCATTCAAAAAGGGGCGATTCAGGCTCTAAATAGCTCTAAAATTTGGTTTAGCGACTTGAATCTTATCTATTCACAACGGCGTGAATTAGTGTGGAAACTAGCAACTGCTTTGAATTGTTCTTTTGAAAAAAACACCTCAGGAATGTTTGTATGGGCTAAATTGCCTAAAGGGCTTAAGTCCGAAGAATTTATCGACAAAATATTAAAAGAGCATCATTTATTTATTGCTCCAGGAACTATATTTGGGAGCAATGGTGAAGGCTATATTCGTTTCTCATTATGTGCTTCAAAAGAAATTATTGAATTAGCAATAAAACGTGTTTCATGAAACATATCAGCATCATAGGAGTTGGCTTAATTGGCGGAAGTTTTGCGTTAGATATTAGAGAACATATTACTGGAGTTTATATTTCTGGAATTGATAAAAATCACAAGCATTTAAATCAAGCCCTAGAGCTTGGTATTATAGATCAAATAGCAGATTTAGACATTGTTAGATCTGCCGATCTTGTTGTTTTGGCCCTTCCTGTAAATTCAGCTATAAATATGTTGTCAGAAGTTTTAGAGTTGATATCAGAGAAAGCTCTAGTTGTTGACATGGGTTCTACCAAACAGGCAATCTGTGATGCATTCGCTGTACACCCAAAACGGGCTAATTTTTTAGCGACTCACCCTATTGCCGGTACTGAGTTTTCAGGCCCTTGCGCAGCATCAAAAGGATTTTTTAACAATAAAACAAATATTATATGCGAATTGGATCAGACCTCAACAGTTCTATCGACAATGGTTATGTCGCTTTTTAAGAAAATGGGAATGCATATTAGATATATGACTCCTATTGACCATGACAAACACATAGCATATGTGTCTCACCTTTCTCATATTAGCTCATTCATGTTAGGTAAGACAGTGATTGATAAAGAAAAGAATGAGTCAGATATATTTGATTTGGCAGGAAGTGGATTTGAATCTACAGTACGATTGGCAAAAAGCTCACCAGCTATGTGGGCCCCTATTTTTGAACAAAATAAAGATAATGTTATAGAATCACTTTCTGAATACATTAAAAATCTAAATCAATTTAAAACCTACATGGAAAATGATGATTTTGATGCGATACACTTAGAAATGAAAAACACAAATCACATAAAACAAATACTAAAAGGAATTGTATAAAAATTAAAAAATGAAAAATAATAAAGAACTCAAAGGATGGCTGAGTGCCTTAAACTTAAAGCATCCCTTAGTCATCGCGGGGCCTTGCAGTGCGGAGACGGAAGAACAGGTGTTAAAAATAGCTCATGAGCTAAAAGATACAGATGTTAACTATTATCGTGCTGGAATCTGGAAGCCAAGAACACGGCCAGGTAACTTTGAGGGGGTTGGAGCACTAGGTCTAAAATGGCTTCAAAAAGTAAAAGCCGAGACCGGTTTAAAAACCGCAACCGAAGTTGCTAACAGGGCCCATGTAGAATTGGCTTTAGAACATGATATCGATCTGCTTTGGATTGGTGCGCGCTCAACGGTAAGTCCTTTTATTGTCCAAGAAATCGCCGATGCCTTAAAGGGTACGGACAAAATTGTTTTAGTTAAAAATCCTGTAAATCCTGATTTAGCATTATGGCTGGGAGCTGTTGAGCGGTTGTCGACTGCGGATATAAAAAACTTAGGGGTCATTCATAGGGGATTTTCTTCATATGATAAAACTAAATATAGAAACACCCCAGAATGGCAGATGGCAATAGAGCTTCAAACAAAGTTTCCAGATCTTCCATTGATTAATGACCCATCTCACATCACAGGAAATCGTGATATGATTTTTGATGTTTCTCAAACAGCTTTAGATTTAAATTTTGATGGTCTTATGATTGAAACTCATTTTGATCCAGATAATGCATGGAGTGATGCAGCACAACAAGTAACGCCAGCTTCGTTGATTCAAATTATGAAAGACCTAAAAATCAGAAAAGAGTCAACTCCAGAAGTAGACTATAACGATCAACTTCAAAATTTACGCGCTCAAATTGATGTGATCGATAATCAACTTCTAGAGACTTTAGGGAAGCGAATGAAAGTAGCAGAAGGAATAGGGCTGCTTAAAAAACAAAAGAATGTTGCTGTTTTACAAAGCAAGCGATGGAATGAAATTTTAGGAAAAATGGTTCTAGAGGGGGAGCAATACAATTTAAGTGAAGAGTTTATACTGAAATTATTTAAAGCGGTACATCAAGAATCTATCAATCATCAAGAAAAAATATTGAATAAATAAAAAAGGGCTCGCATTGCGATTCTTTTTTGTTTTCTTTGAAAATAAGGTTTTAAAAGAAATTTGTTTCTTTGTATAGATATTTAGATCTAAGAATGACAGGAATCGTATATAAATCTACCGGAAGTTGGTACTCTATTAAGTCACAAGACGGAACGTTCTATGAATGCCGTATTAAAGGAAAGTTCCGGATTCAGGGGATCAAAAGCACCAATCCTTTAGCAGTTGGAGATTTGGTTGATTTTGATTTAGAAACAAGTAATAACACCCAAACTGGAGTCATTACAAATATTCACCAACGAAAAAATTATATCGTTAGAAAATCGGTTAACCTGTCTAAGCAGACCCACATTATTGCAAGTAATATCGATCAAGTTTTTTTGTTAGTCACCATCGATAATCCTCCAACTTTTACAAGCTTTATTGATCGTTTTCTTGCAACTACCGAGGCTTATTCAATCAAAGCAGTGTTGCTTTTTAACAAAGTAGATGTTAATGATGTAGCGACCAAAGACATTGTTAAGGAACTGACAGCTCTTTACGAAGGAATAGGCTATGAGTGCTTAAGTATCTCGGCTAAAACAGGTGAAAACATTTCGGCTGTAAAAAAGCTCATGATTGGAAAGTCAAGTATGTTTGCTGGACATTCAGGTGTTGGAAAATCTACTTTAGTTAATAGTATTGAGCCGGGTTTAAATATTAAAACCAAAGAGATTTCTGATCAGCACAAACAAGGGCAACACACTACTACTTTTGCTGAAATGTTTGATCTTAGCTTTGAGGCTCAAATTATAGATACACCTGGAATTAAAGGGTTTGGAGTTGTTGATATGGAACCCGCTGAGGTGGATAATTATTTTCCAGAGCTATTTGCGCTAAAGCAATCTTGTAAGTTTAACAATTGTTTGCATTTACATGAGCCCCAGTGCGGTGTGAAATCAGCCTTAGAAAACAATCAAGTTGCAGCATCTCGTTATAAAAGCTATACACAGATTTTAGAAGGGGATGAAGAGCATTACCGAACTGATAATTATGAACCAAAATGAGAGCAGTAGTTCAACGTGTTTCAAATGCATGCGTATCTGTCGATGGCGTTAAGGTTGCTGAGATCGAATCTGGATTACTGGTTTTTTTGGGAATTGTAGAAACAGATAAGAAAGAGGATATAAAATGGTTAAGTAATAAGCTAGCAAATCTTAGTATTTTTAATGATTCTGATAATATGATGAATAGCTCGCTTAAAGACTGCGAAGGCTCCGCCTTAATAGTTAGTCAGTTCACCTTGCATGCACAAATCAAAAAAGGTAATCGACTTAGTTACAACAAAGTTGCAAAGTCAGAAATCGCAAAGCCACTTTATGAGCAATTTGAGGCAGATTTAGAGCAATCGGTTCACAGAGGTGAGTTTGGTGCGAATATGAAAGTAGCGCTCATAAACGATGGCCCACTTACCATTATTATTGATACGAAAAAACGCGAATAATTAGTTGTTTTTCAATTACTATTTGTAGTTGAATTAATTTGATTTAGCTTGAGGATTGACTAATTTAGTGATTATCTAATTCTAATAATATGGACCTTCAAAATTCACAAAAAACAGTTGATAAATGGATTAAAGACCATGGAGTTCGCTATTTTAACGAACTCACAAATATGGCACAGCTCTGCGAAGAAGTTGGGGAAGTTGCCCGAATTATCTCCAGACGCTACGGCGAGCAAAGTGAAAAGGAAAGTGATAAGAATAAAGATCTTGGGGAAGAACTAGCCGATGTTTTATTTGTTGTTTTATGTTTAGCTAATCAAACAGGCGTGAATTTACAAGATGCATTTGATAAAAAACTACGTTTAAAAACCAAGCGAGACCATAATCGTCACCACAGCAACGAAAAACTAAAATAGATTTGCATCTCTTACTACAAAATTCAAAAATAAACCTAAGTACAGATATTACAATTACGGGCTCTAAAAGTGAATCCAACCGACTTTTGTTGCTCAAAGCACTTTTTAGCAGCATAGAAATACAAAACATCTCTAATTCAGATGACAGCCAGCACATGCTTAAGGCATTGAGCTCTGAAGCGACTACTATAGATATTCATCACGCGGGTACCGCTATGCGTTTTTTGACAGCTTATTTCGCAACTTTAGAAGGCAAAAGAACCTTGTTGACCGGTTCTAAGCGAATGCAAGAACGCCCCATCAAAATACTAGTCGAGACGCTTAGAGACTTAGGAGCAAATATAGATTACGCTAATCAAGAAGGATATCCCCCTTTAATAATTTTAGGGAAACGGTTATTGAAAAATGAGGTTCGAATTAAGGCAAATGTAAGTAGCCAGTATATTTCAGCATTATTGCTAATCGCTACAAAGCTTGAAAAGGGTTTGAAATTATATCTTGATGGAAAAATTACATCCGTCCCCTACATCAAAATGACTCTATCATTGCTAGAAAAAATCGGAGTAGAGACGTCTTTTGAAGGTCAAACTATTCACGTAAAACCTTATCTTGAAACTGACTCAAAAACAATCACTGTGGAATCCGACTGGTCATCTGCTTCTTATTTTTACAGTATTGTTGCCTTCAGCCCCATAGGGACTCAAGTCCGTTTGAGTACTTACAAAAAAGACAGCCTTCAAGGAGATGCAGTATTGAAAGAAATCTATAATCAAATGGGAGTTGAAACTACTTTTGAGGATTCTAAAATAACTTTAAAAAAAATAAATAACTTTTTACCGGAATCTATTGATATCGACTTAGCTAATGCTCCAGATATTGCACAAACAATCGTGGTTAGTTGTTTAGGTCTTAAAATTCAATGTCAAATTACAGGATTGCACACCCTTAAAATAAAAGAAACAGATCGTTTAGTGGCGCTTAAAAGTGAAATTTATAAATTTGGTACAGAAATAAACATTTCCAATGATAGCTTATCCCTTTTAAATCCAAAGCCATTGGTTTCTGGAGCTATCGTAGAAACCTTTAACGATCATCGCATGGCTATGGCATTTGCTCCTCTGGCACTTTTAACTTCTTTTTCTATAAATGAAGCAGAGGTTGTTTCTAAATCCTTCCCAGAATTTTGGGCAAATTTATCCGAATTAGGATTCATTACTTCCAAATCTTTAAAATAAAGGTTCAAATACTTGACAACCCCTATTTTGAGGTTGTATATTCGCTACTTTAAAATATAAAAACTAAGCATGAAATTATCGCATTTTAACTTTGAATTACCAGATGAATTATTAGCAGAATATCCTTCTGAACACCGAGATGAATCACGCCTTATGGTTCTGAATCGTGAAAAACAAACTATTGAGCATAAACAGTTTAAGGACTTGATTGACTACTTCAATGAGGATGATGTAATGATTCTTAACGATACGAAGGTGTTTCCAGCTCGATTATTTGGTAACAAGGAAAAAACAGGAGCACGTATTGAAGTATTTCTTCTTAGAGAATTGAATGCTGAGCAACGTTTATGGGATGTATTGGTAGACCCTGCTCGTAAAATTAGAATAGGTAATAAACTCTATTTTGGTCAGGATGAAATGTTGGTAGCTGAAGTGATTGACAACACCACATCACGAGGACGAACTTTACGGTTTTTATATGATGGTTCTTATGAAGAATTTAGAAAAAAACTAACCCAACTTGGTCAAACCCCTTTGCCAAAATACATCAATCGTGAGGTTGAACCACAAGATGAGGAGCGTTATCAGACAATTTACGCTAAAAAGGAAGGAGCTGTAGCAGCGCCAACAGCTGGATTGCATTTTTCTAAACATTTGTTAAAGCGCCTAGAAATAAAAGGAATTAACTTTGCCGAAATCACACTCCATGTTGGTTTAGGAACATTTAATCCAGTAGAAGTTGAAGATTTGTCTAAACATAAAATGGATAGTGAAGAAATCATTATTCCAATACAAACCGCAGATACAATAAATACAGCGCTTAAAGAAAAACGTAGAATTTGTGCAGTTGGAACAACTGCGATGCGTGCGATTGAAAGCTCTGTGTCTTCAATAGGGAATCTTAATGATTATTCGGGGTGGACAAACAAATTTATTTTCCCTCCTTATGAATTTTCAATAGCAAACTGCATGATAACCAACTTTCATACTCCAAAGTCAACACTTTTAATGATGACAGCCGCATTCGGGGGGCATGATTTTGTAAAAAAGGCTTATGAAGAGGCAGTCAAGGAAAAATATAAATTCTATAGTTATGGAGACGCCATGCTAATCATCTAAAAACAAATTTAAAAGCCTTTATGATGAGGCTTTTTTTAATGTTAACTAGTTTCAATTAAGATGAAAACCATTAAAAAAGATATTCGTGCTTTATCAAAAGAGGATCTAAGAGCGTTCTTTACTTCTAATGGGGATAAAGCTTTTAGGGGCTCGCAGGTTTATGAGTGGCTATGGCAAAAGGGAGCCCACCATTTTGATGACATGACAAATTTATCAAAAGAAACTAGAGTGATGATGGACAATCACTTTAGTATTAAATATATTAAGGTAGATTCTATGCAACGAAGCTCTGACGGAACCATAAAAAATGGAATTAGGCTTCATGATGGTTTGATTGTAGAATCAGTTTTGATTCCAACAGCTAAGCGTTCCACTGCTTGTGTGTCTTCCCAAGTTGGGTGCAGTTTAGATTGTAAGTTTTGTGCTACCTCAAGACTAAAGCGTATGCGTAACCTCAAACCTGATGAAATTTATGACCAAGTAGTGGCTATTGACAAACAGAGTAGATTATTCTACAACCGTCCTTTATCAAATATTGTTTTTATGGGAATGGGGGAGCCCTTAATGAATTATAATAACGTACTTAAAGCTATTGACAAAATCACATCTAAAGATGGCTTGGGGATGTCGCCAAAGCGCATAGTTGTGTCTACTTCTGGAGTGCCAAAGATGATTAAAAAAATGGCTGATGATAAGGTTAAATTTAATTTAGCAGTGTCTTTACATTCCGCTATTGATAGTATTCGTACTTCCATAATGCCTTTCAATGAAACTTTTCCTTTGAAAGATCTACGTGAGGCTCTACAGCATTGGTACGCTGCAACTAGCCGTATTATTACTTATGAGTATGTAGTTTGGGAAGGAATCAACGATACCATAGCAGATATTGAAGCGTTAATTAACTTTTGTAAATTTGCACCTAGCAAAGTAAATATTATTGAATATAACCCTATTGATGATGGTGTGTTCCAACAAGCAAGTAAAACAGCCATCGATTTGTATGTTTCAATGTTAGAAGCTAAAAATATTACTGTTACAGTTCGCCGTTCACGAGGCAAAGATATTGATGCTGCTTGTGGTCAATTAGCCAATAAGGATCAAGCATAAAAACTTAGTATAAAGGTTACGGAGCAGGGTTGGGGATACTAGCATGGACTGTATCAATTCGATCTAATGTCTCTTTTGAAAGCTTGGTGTTTATACTATCAATATTTTCTTTTAACTGATCTAAGTTAGTAGCCCCAATAATATTGCTAGTCACAAATGGTCTTTGATTAACAAATGCCAGTGCTAGAGTAGTTAGACTAATTCCTAAATCTTTAGCTAACTCTAAGTATTGAATAGTCGCTTTCGTAGACTGTTCGCTACTATAGCGAGCAAATCGTGGAAACAATTTTAGACGCGAATTTTCTGCGGCGGTTCCTTCAATATATTTTCCCGTAAGGACACCAAATGCTAAAGGCGAGTATGCTAAAAGTCCGATATTTTCACGTAAAGACACTTCTGCCAAGTCACCTTCAAAGACCCTGTTTAACATTGAATAGGCATTCTGAGTAGTACTTATAGGAGTAAGATTATGATTTCTAACTTCTTCAGCAAAGCGCATTGTTCCCCATGCTTTCTCATTAGAAATTCCAACAGCTCGAATCTTACCTGCATCAACAAATGTCTGTAAGCTGTGTAATACCTCATTAAAATTATCTAACCATGGGTCTTTAGGGCTTGGCTTAAAGTCTCGCACTCCAAACGTATTAGTTTGACGCTCGGGCCAATGTAATTGATACAAATCAATATAATCTGTTTGTAAGCGCTTGAGTTCTAAATTTAAGGCTTCTTTTATAGAGTCAGGAGTAAATCCAGTAGTTCTGATGTGTGCAGTGTAATCGCCAGGCCCAGCAATTTTACTGGCAATAATTACTCGATCTCTGCTCTTGTTTTTTTTAAGCCAACTACCAATATACTTACTTGTTAGCCCTTGTGTACTTGCTGTTGCTGGCACTGGATACAGCTCTGCGGTATCTATAAAATTAATTCCTTGGTCTAATGCAAAATTAATTTGTTCATGACCTTCAGCCTCGGTATTTTGATTTCCCCAAGTCATAGTGCCTAAGCAAATTTCACTTACTTTAATATCTGTACTCGGCAGTGTGGCGTATTTCATAAATCGTTTTTTAAAAGCTTAGATATTTCATCTAATTTTGGAGTAAGGACTACTTCTATTCGCCTGTTTTTTGCCTTTCCCACATTCGTCTCGTTAGTTGCAATAGGAGCATATTCGCCACGTCCAGCTGCTGTTAAACTTTCAGGATTTATTCTTGTGTTTTCACTCAAGATCTGAACAATTGAGGTTGCGCGTTTCGTAGATAAGTCCCAGTTGTTGGCAATTGATCCACCACTTGAAAAAGGATCATTATCCGTATGACCTTCAATAAGTACTGCAATTTCTGGGTTTTCTGCTAATACAGACCCTAGTTGCTCGATGGCTACACGTCCTGCAGATCCTATGGACCAACTTCCAGATTTAAAAAGTAATTTATTTTCCATTGATACATATACCTTTCCATCTCGCTGTTCAACAGTTAATCCTTTACCTTCAAAGGCAGTTAATGCACTTGAAATGGCATTTTTTAAATCACGCATATCTTGGTCTTTAGAAGTAATCAGCGCCTCTAACTCTGCAATTCGTTGAGAACGTTCTTGTATGTCAGCTTCTAACTTTAAAAGTCGGTCATTTTCTGCAGATATGGCAAGTTCTTTTGCTTCTAACTGCGCCAGAAGTTCTCTATTTTTTTGAACGTTATTAGCAATTTCTATCGAGCTGTTTTTTTCTAATGCTGAGTAGGACTCATTTAAGCTATCATATTTTTTCTGAACCGCTGACAGTTCTTGTAGAAGTTTATCTCGTTCTGAGAGCAAAGAATCATATTCTCTTTGTAATTGATCTAGTTGATTTTGTAGGGTATTTCTTTCACCTATAACTCCTTCGTTTTCTGAACTTAAAGAATCGTAATCGTCCTTAAGAGTGGTGTATTTACCGTCTAATTCTTTATAGATCTTAGAAGATACGCAAGAACTAGATACAGAAATAATGAATGATAAAATTAGAATTTTTTTAAGCATTATATATGATTTTTAATATTAATTTACTTTAATTCAACTAAAACAGGACAGTGATCACTATGCATAGCTTCAGATAAAATAACGGCTCTTTTTAATTTTTCTTGTAGAGGTTTAGTAATTAATGTATAATCCAATCGCCAACCTTTGTTATTTTGTCTAGAGTTGGCCCGATAACTCCACCAGCTATAGTTGTGAGGTTCTGAATTAAACTCACGAAAAGCATCTACAAATCCATTATTTAAAAAGTTACTCATCCAAGACCGTTCTTCAGGTAAAAAACCAGATATATTTTTGTTTCTAACGGGATCATGGATGTCAATAGCCTCGTGACAAATGTTGTAATCTCCACAAATAACAAGGTTTGGAATCTCTTTTTTTAGTTTGTCTATATAGTTTTGAAATAAGTCCATGTATTCAAGTTTATGTTTAAGCCTAGCTAAGTTAGTCCCAGATGGTAAGTATAGGCTCATGATTGAGACACCTTCAAAATCAGCACGAATATTGCGACCTTCAAAATCCATCGATTCAATTCCAGTTCCAAAAACAACCTTACTTGGTTCTGTTTTAGATAAAATAGCAACGCCGCTGTAGCCTTTTTTTTGAGCACTAAACCAATAGTTGTAGCGGTATCCAGCCTTTTCAAAAACACTTAAGTCGAGTTGGTCTACCTGTGCTTTTATCTCTTGTAAACAGATGACATCTGGGTTGGCACTCTTAAGCCAATCAATAAAGCCTTTCCTGAGAGCAGCTCTAATTCCGTTGACGTTGTAAGAAATAATTTTCATCTATTGATTCATTAGTTTTAGCTAAAATAATTAATAGAGTACTTTTACCCTAAACATTTAGTCTTGTTTTAACGAAAAATATCAACAAAATATTTTTGCTTTTTTTTAGTTTAAGAGTCGTAATGAAGAATTTTTTTATCATTTTATTTCTTTTGTCATCCAGCCTGAGCTTATCTCAGCAGTCGTCTTCACTGTACAGGCTAAAAACTTTGGCAGTAACTGACACCATTCAGCTTGACTCTGTAAGTATTAACCCTTCCTCTTTTTTTGTAACAAATTTGAAAAATGAGCGTATTTCGCCCTCATTTTATTCTGTAAATTTCCAGGAATCAACTTTAACTCTTGTTCAAACTACTATTCAAGATTCTATCCGAGTACATTACTTAAGTTATCCCAACTTCATTACCAAGACTTATCAAGAAATTGATGAATCAGTTATTGTCAAACGAAAGGGAAATCTGCAGAAGCTTTATAGTTTTTCGGAGCCAAGTCTAAAGCCCTCTGTTTCTGCTTTTGATGGATTAATTTCATCAGGAAGTATCTCAAGGGGAGTTACTATAGGAAACAACCAAAACTCGGTTCTTAATAGTGAACTTGACCTTCAAATTAGTGGAAAGTTAAATGATAAAGTAACTTTACGAGCGTCTATACAGGATTCAAATATTCCATTGCAAGAAAGTGGTTATTCACAACGTTTGGATGAATTTGATCAAGTTTTCGTGGAAGTCTTTAGTGATAAATGGAGAATCAGAGCAGGTGATATAGACCTTAAAAACAATAACTCATATTATTCAGATTTCTCAAAGCGTGTTCAGGGTTTATCGCTGTCCACGCATTTCAAAAATAACAACTCTGAGTATACTGCTTTCGCAGCTGGCGCCTTAGTTCGTGGTCAATTCACAACCAGTCAATTTGTTGCTCAAGAAGGCAACCAAGGGCCATATAAGCTTATGGGACCCAACAACGAACTCTATGTTTTGGTTGTTTCGGGAAGTGAAACTCTTTACGTTAACGGCGCTCCATTACTGCGTGGTGCCACAGAGGATTATATTATAGATTATAACGCAGGAGAGATTATTTTTAATGCTACTTACCCTATTACTTCCGAAATGCGAATCAGAGTTGATTACCAATCGAGTGCTCGTAATTATTCGCGATTCATTGGGTATGCAGGAAGTGAATATAAAACAGAAAAATGGACTATTGGGGCCTCATTTTACAATGAAAGTGATTTAAAAAACCAACCTCTACAGCAATCCCTTAGCTCAGAACAAGCATCAATTTTATCAAATGCTGGTGATGACCAAGCACTAATGACAGCCCCTTCAGCAAGTTTAGAGCCCATTAATGAAAATAGAATTTTATATAAGAAAGTTCTGGTAAATGGCATCGAAGTTTTTGAGTTTTCAACTAATCCTGAAGATGAACTTTATCTTGTTAACTTTACCTCTTTAGGACTTGAGAAAGGTGATTATATTATTACTAGCTCAAATGCAATTTCTAATATATATGAATATATCCCCCCGGTAAACGGAGTGAAACAAGGATATTATGAGCCAATTGTTCAACTTATTGCGCCCGTTAAGTTGCAGTTAGCTGTTGTCAATAGTTCATTTACACCTAATGAAAATACATCTGTTAATTTTGAGTTTGCTGCAAGTAAGAATGATTTGAATTTATATTCATCATTACAAGATCAAGACAATACTGGTGTTGCGACTCAATTGTCGATCGCTCACCAATTACTAAAACCTTCTCAAATATGGATGTTGAATTTGACTACAGATATTGATTATATTCATGAAAACTTTCGAAACCTTCAAGGCTTATATAACCCTGAATTTAACAGAGATTGGAATATTGAACAGCTAAACAACAACCAATTAGCATCGAACCTTGGAGATCAAGTTTTTATTAAAACAGCAGCTCAATTAGTACATCCAAAAATCGGACAATTTAATTATAAGTATCAGAACTTAAACTATAATGAAAACTACGAAGGCCAGCGGCATGTGGTCTTAGCAAAGTTAAAACTTTATCGTTTTCAATTTATTTCAAATTCTAGTTTACTAGAAACAAATGCACTAGACTCTAAGTCTATTTTCTACAGGTCACACACAAAACTAAAGTATAATTATGACAAAGGGTGGGCAGGTGTTAAGTTATCAACTGAGCACAACGAAAAAAAAGAACTTTCATCAAATACTTTGGACTCTGTAAGTCAGAGGTTTAAGTCCTATGAAGTCTTTACAGGGCTAGGAGATTCAACCAAAGTATTTGCCAAAATAGGATATATACATCGTATTAATGACAGTTTGCAAGGGAATCTACTCACAAAAGTAAACACTTCAAACACCTATTATCTGGATTCTAAATGGATACAAACTAAAAACACATTACTTAGTTTATATGCTAACTATCGAGAATTTACATCAGAAAACAGCTCTTATCGGTCACAGAAATCTATTAACTCCAGACTTCAATACAGTCAAAAGATAGCAAATAATCTCATCTATTGGAATACTCTTTTTGAAACTAATGCTGGCCGGTTACCCCAACAAGATTTTACATATGTAGAGGTGGAGCCTGGACAAGGTAACTTTGTGTGGTTTGATTACAATCAAAACGGAATTCAGGAATTAGAAGAATTTGAACTTGCACAATTTCAAGATCAAGCAATTTATATACGAGTCTTGTTGCCTAATCAAGTTTATATTAGGACACATCAAAACAAATTGAGCCAATCTCTTACCTTTAATCCGATTCAATGGGTCAATTCCAATCAGTCCAATAGGAGGTTTTGGTCTCACTTTTACAATCAAGTTTCTTTTTTAATTGACCGAAAAGATAAAAACACCAAACAAACAATTCACTTAAATCCATTTCATTCAAAAGTTGAGGATCAACTTGGTCTCCAGTCTAATTTTAGAAATCAATTGTTCTTAAATAGAGGTAAACAGCATTACACTATCTCCTATAGTTATTTAGATTCAAAAGCTAGGAATGTACTTTCATTTGGATACATTGAGCTTGAATCTGTTAGCCATCAATTGAATTTTACTCATAAAATAAAAAATCAGTGGCTGCTTAATTTACAAAGTAGTCTAGATAGAAATAAGAGTGAAAGTGAGAATTTTTCCTCAAAAAATCATCAATTAAATGAGACTCTTTTAAGTCCAAAAGTCTCTTATTTATTAGATGATAACAAGCGATTCGATATATTTTATCAGTTTCAGAAAAAGAATAACTCAATTGGGAATTTAGAAGAATTAGCTCAAGAAAAATATGGTTTTTCATTTGCATTAACAAATAATCAAAAAGCAGCAATTACAGTTGAGTTTAATTATTTTTCAAATAAATTCTCTGGAAACTCAAATACTCCGGTTGCTTATCAAATGATGGAAGGATTGCAGCCTGGCACTAACTTTACATGGTCTTTGATCGCGCAGAAAAAACTCACAAAGTATTTGGATTTAAATTTAAATTATTTTGGAAGAAAGAGTGAATCTAGCCGTACAATACATGCGGGGACAGTTCAATTGAAAGCTTATTTTTAATGCTACAATTCTTTTAGCCAGTGTTTCATAGCGACTTTATTTTCTATAATTGCTTTGATATCATCTATTTTGACCCGCTGTTGTTCCATGGAATCTCTATTTCTAATGGTGACACATTTGTCCTCAAGGGTATCATGATCAACAGTAATACAAAACGGCGTACCCACAGCATCCTGTCGACGATAGCGTCTACCAACAGCATCTTTTTCGTCATAAACCACATTGAAGTCCCACTTTAAATCATTAAAAATAGTCTTAGCAACTTCAGGAAGTCCATCTTTCTTTACCAAAGGTAAGATAGCTGCTTTTATTGGTGCCAGTACTGCAGGAAGTTTTAGTACAGTTCTAGTTGTATGATTATCTAAAGTTTCTTCAGTCAAGGCATTTGAAAACACGGCTAGGAACATACGGTCCAACCCGATAGAGGTTTCTAGGACATATGGGGTGTAATTTTTATTTTCTTCATGATCAAAATATTGAAGTTTTTTCCCAGAATATGTTTGGTGCTGACTCAAATCAAAATCTGTTCTTGAGTGAATCCCTTCTAGTTCTTTAAAGCCAAAAGGGAATTTGAATTCTATATCCGCTGCTGCATCTGCATAGTGAGCAAGCTTATCATGGTCATGAAAACGGTAGTTGTCAGTACCCATTCCCAATGATATATGCCATTTCATACGCGCTTCTTTCCAATGCTCATACCATTTAGCTTGTGTACCAGGTTTGATGAAAAACTGTAATTCCATCTGTTCAAATTCACGCATCCTAAAAATAAACTGCCGCGCAACAATTTCATTTCTAAATGCTTTTCCGGTCTGCGCAATCCCAAAAGGAATTTTCATCCGGCCTGTTTTTTGAACATTCAAAAAGTTTACAAAAATTCCTTGCGCTGTTTCAGGACGTAAATATAAATCCATAGCACTTTCTGCATTCGCTCCTAATTTTGTTCCAAACATAAGATTGAACTGCTTTACATCAGTCCAGTTTTTACTTCCTGTCAAAGGGTCTGAAATTTCAAGCTCTTGAATAAGTGCTTTAACATCTGCTAAATCCTCGTTTTCTAATGACCTCCCCATTCTTGATAAAATAGCTGTAATTTTATCTTGATAGGCTAACACGCGACCATTGGTGTTAATGAATTCATTTTTGTCAAAATTTTCGCCAAAGCGTTTTTCTGCTTTTTTTATTTCTTTTTCAATTTTTAATTCAATCTTGGCGCAATAGTCTTCAATTAAAACATCAGCTCTGTAGCGTTTTTTGGAATCTTTATTGTCAATTAGTGGGTCGTTAAAAGCATCGACGTGACCAGAGGCTTTCCATGTAGTTGGGTGCATAAAAATGGCAGCATCTAATCCCACGATATTATCGTTCATTTGAACCATGGCTTTCCACCAATATTCACGGATATTTCTCTTTAACTCGACACCGTTTTGCGCGTAGTCGTAGACAGCACTTAGCCCGTCATATATTTCACTACTTTGAAACACAAACCCATATTCTTTAGCATGGGATATTACTTTTTTAAATGTATCTGATTGGTTTGTCATTTTACAAAAATAAAAAACCTTCTGAATTATGAGTTAAACTTACTTACAAATATGAAATATAATTTGAGTTTTATGAATTCACTGCTACTTTTATGTCTTCTTAAGAAGAAATAATACTTTTTCAGAAAAATATCGTTTTTTATCATGTTTTATCTGCAATAAATATGTGATCAAGTTTATCGACTTTATTAATTCCACATTCCATCTTTCGTTAGTACTAAAATATATTGTTACTTTGCATTAAACGCATGTTTAATGGTTAAGAAGATATCTAACATAGTGTTTTTATTTATAGTCAGTATGGTTTTATCATACTGTGCAAATAGAGGCACAACTACAGGAGGAGAAAAAGACGAAACACCTCCAATTATTATAAGGTCCAGCCCAGAAAATTTCTCTATAAATTTTGATGCTAAAGAAATCAAAATTCAATTTAATGAATATGTAAAATTAAAAAATCTTCAAAAACAGCTTATTATTTCGCCTCCAATGAATATTGAGCCAGAGATTATACCTGTTGGGATCGCAAGTAAAGCTATTACTATTAAAATATTCGATACTCTACAGCCTAATACCACTTATGCGTTTAACTTTGGAGAAAGTATAGCTGATAATAACGAGGGTAATTTGTTTCCATATTATAAATATGTTTTTTCTACTGGGAATTATATTGATTCATTGTCAGTATCAGGTATTGTATCCGACGCCCTGAATAAAGATGTAGATGAACGGGTCGCTGTTTTATTATATGAATTAGACTCCTCTTTTTACGATTCTATTGTTTATAAACAAAAGCCCAAATATATTTCTGTTACAGATAGTTTGTCTGCTTTTAGTCTTGAAAATATAAAAAAAGGATCTTATTTGTTAACTGCTCTAAAAGAAGAGAGCCCTAACTATACTTTCGAACAAAAAACAGACAAAATCGCCTTTAGGAAACAATTTATTACAGTACCTTCAGATACAGCTTATGTGTTGCGACTGTTTAAGGAATCTATTGATTATAGTTTTAAGCGTGCACGACAAGCATCTCAAAACAAAATTGCTTTTGGTTATGAAGGTGATGGAGAATCGATGCGTATAAATATACTGTCTGATGTCTCAGTTGATTTTTCATCTATCATAACTAAAGAAACAGGAAAAGACACCTTGAACTATTGGTATCGTCCTACATTAGAGGTTGATTCTTTAATTTTCGAAGTCATTCGCGGGCAGTCTATAGATACAGCTGTTGTCAGAATTAAAGATCTTAAGCCAGACTCTTTGGTGCTTAAATCTGTTTATTCGAATCTTAAGCTGAAAGACCTTTTTATGATCAATGCTACAATTCCTTTGCAAGGTATTGATGAATCCAAAGTACGGGTCATGAATAAAGATTCGGTTTTTATAGAAACAACTACGGAATTGGACTCGGCGACCAATAGGATTTTGATGGATTTTAATAAGTCCGAGAAAAATAGTTATAAGATTCAACTATTGCCAGGTGCTTTAACAGATTTCTATGGTACTCAAAATGATACTATAAATTATAATGCTACTACAAAACTTCAATCTGACTATGGAAATGTAAGAATTAATATAGGTAATGGGGTTTATCCTTTAATTGTACAAATAACAAATGCTAAAGGATTGGTTGTTGAGTCCTATTTAGCACAAGATTCTTCCTCTGTTGATTTTAAGGACGTGACTCCAGGAGTTTATTTTCTAAGAGCAATTTTTGACAGTAATAAAAATGGCTTTTATGACACCGGTGAGTATATGAGTAAAACACAGCCAGAGCGTGTAAGTTATGCATCAGAGCCTATTGAAGTACGTGCAGGCTGGGATACTATTGAAGAATTTGTTTTGGTAGATTAAGATTTTATGCTAGCTTTAATTAATTCCCGATTCATTCGAGCAATATTCTCTAATGAGATTCCCTTAGGGCATTCTACTTCGCAAGCCCCTGTATTTGTGCAGTTTCCAAATCCTTCCAAATCCATTTGAGATACCATATTTTGAACACGGTCCGTGGCTTCAATTTGACCTTGAGGCAGTAAAGCGTATTGAGACACTTTAGCACCTACAAACAGCATAGCTGAGGAGTTTTTACAGCTTGCTACACATGCTCCACACCCAATGCAAGTTGCAGCATCCATTGCCTGATCGGCATCATGTTTTGAAATAGGAATAGAGTTTCCATCTTGAGTATTTCCAGAAGTATTTACAGAAATAAATCCACCAGCATGTTGTATTCTGTCAAAGGCTGATCGGTCAACTATTAGATCTTTTATAACAGGAAATGCATCCGCTCTGAAGGGCTCAATAAAAATGGTATCGCCGTCTTTAAACTTTCGCATGTGAAGTTGGCAGGTTGTTACACGACGGTCAGGTCCGTGTGCTTCTCCGTTAATATATAACGAACAAGAACCACAGATGCCTTCTCTACAATCATGGTCAAAAGCAACAGGGGTATCACCATCTGTTATTAGCCGTACATTCAGGATGTCTAACATTTCAAGAAATGACATGTCTGGAGAGATATCTTGAACAGGATATTCTACAATTTTTCCTTTTACCTTGGCGCTTTCTTGTCGCCATATCTGTAATGTTAAATTCATATCAGCACCTATTTGTAGGATCGTTCTTTGACTTCAATATTTTCATAAACTAATTCTTCTTTATGGAGCTCAGCGTCTTTAGGAGCTCCTTTGTATTCCCACGCAGATACAAATTGAAATTCCTTTCTTCTTTGCGCTTCCCCTTCAGCTGTTTGATGTTCTTCTCTAAAATGACCTCCAGCAGATTCCTCACGCACCAGCGCATCTTTTGCAAACAACTCTCCTAGTTCAAGGAAGTCCGCCACACGACCTGCTTTTGCAAGTTCTTCATTAAACTCATTGGCTGATCCTGGCACTCGAACGTCCTTATAAAATTCATCACGAAGTATTGAAATTTCTTCAATTGCTTCCCTTAGCTCTTTTTCGTTACGAGCCATTCCACATTTGTTCCACATAATTTTCCCAAGACGTTTGTGGAAATAATCTACAGGCTTGGTTCCTTTATTGTTGATGAAATGCTCAATTTCTGATTTTACTTTTGCTTCTGCTTCCTCAAATTCTACAGATTCAGTTGAAATAGGCCCTGTCCTAATGTCTTTAGATAGGTAATTTCCAATAGTATATGGTAATACAAAATATCCATCGGCTAATCCTTGCATTAAGGCAGAAGCACCTAAACGATTTGCGCCATGTTCAGAGAAGTTAGCCTCTCCAATTGCATACAAGCCAGGGATGGTTGTTTGTAAGTTATAGTCAACCCAGACACCTCCCATAGTATAGTGGACAGCTGGATAAATCATCATTGGGGTTTCATAAGGGTTTTCATCTACAATTTTCTCATACATCTGGAATAAGTTCCCGTATTTGCTTTTAACCACTTCTTTCCCTAAGATTTGAATGAGGGTCTGATCATCTTCGTTCAGACCTTTGACATGTGCTTTTTCTTTTCCGTATCTTATAATGGCGGCCGCAAAGTCCAAGAATACCGCTTCCCCAGTTTTGTTCACACCAAATCCAGCATCACATCTTTCTTTAGCTGCTCTTGAAGCAACGTCACGGGGAACTAAATTCCCAAAGGCAGGATAACGTCTTTCTAAGAAATAATCACGTTTATCTTCTGTAAGGTCTGTTGGCTTTAATTGTCGCTTCTGGATAGCTTTGGCATCGTCTAAATTTTTTGGAACCCATATGCGACCATCATTTCTTAAGGATTCGGACATAAGGGTTAACTTAGATTGATGATCACCCGATACAGGAATGCACGTTGGGTGTATTTGTGTGTAGCAAGGGTTTGCAAAGTAAGCGCCTCGTTTGTGAGCTTTCCAAGCTGCAGTTACGTTACTACCCATTGCATTAGTTGATAAGTAAAAAACATTGCCATATCCTCCAGAGCCTAAAACGACTGCATGTGCTGAGTGCCGTTCAATTTCGCCGGTAACTAAGTTGCGGGCTATAATTCCGCGCGCCTTTCCATCAACTACAACAACATCTAACATTTCGTGACGGTTGTACATTTTAATTTTCCCACGACCAATTTGCCTATTCATTGCAGAATATGCCCCAAGAAGGAGTTGTTGACCTGTTTGACCTTTGGCATAAAATGTTCTTGAGACTAAAACACCTCCAAACGAACGGTTGTCTAATAATCCGCCATAGTCTCTCGCAAAAGGAACTCCTTGAGCCACACATTGGTCAATTATATTTGTTGAAACTTCTGCCAATCGGTGGACGTTAGCTTCTCGAGAACGGTAGTCACCTCCTTTAACCGTATCATAAAATAAACGGTAAGTTGAATCCCCATCTCCTTGATAGTTTTTAGCAGCATTTATACCTCCTTGTGCAGCAATAGAATGCGCGCGTCGCGGAGAATCTTGAAAACAAAATGCTTTAACGTTATATCCAAGTTCTGCTAATGTTGCTGCTGCGGATCCTCCAGCAAGTCCGGTTCCTATCACAATAACGTCTATCTGACGTTTATTCGCAGGGTTGACTAAGTTAATGTTGTTTTTATGGTTAGTCCACTTATCAGCCAATGGACCATCAGGCACATGGGATTCTAACTTCTTTTTTGATTTATTTGTTGAACTTTTTTTAGCAAGATCTTTAAAGTCAAATTCTTTAATTTTATTAAGTATAAGCCTATTCTTTTTTTTATAGTTTGAGTCGGAATCTTTAATTGGGTTTCTGCTACTGGACTTATGCCAGTCTGTATCCCAATCTTGCAATTTGCACTTAATGCCCGTGCTTTTTTTTATTATTTTGGTTTTATTAGTCTTATCGCACTTGTGGTAGTATCTTAAACATATAGTCAATTCATCAGAAAGCTTATATTCTGATTTTGGTTTTCGATAATTGAGTGAATATGTTATTTTTTTGTCTTTCATTTTATCTTTTTCAAAAGTATTAAAAATTTATCTAGCTACAAAGAAATGTAACACATTTGTAACACGTTTATTTTTTAAGTGTAACACAAGTTGCTTCTATGTAACACAAAACTGAATACGAATCAATATTTAATGATTTAAATGATGAAATAATGCAATTATGATAAACCCTAACGGGATTAATATAGAGTAAGCTTTGCCAAATCCTTTTAATGAATTAGTGTATTTGTTGTTCGCTCCAATTGATTGGAATGCTGAATTGAATCCGTGCAGTAAGTGCAGGGAGAGAAAAACAAAACCAATGCAATATAAAGCCACGCGCCAAAGCGGCACAAATTTATGTTGGAGTTCTTCAAAATAACGGTAGCCAGAACCATCCTCTAAAAGCCCTGAAGAATCCCCAACCACATATTTTATATTTAATTCAGGAATCCAGAAATCAATAAAATGAATCACTAGAAACACTAGAATAAATCCCCCGCTGTAAATCATGTTTCTGCTCATCCAAGAAGAGTTAGCGTTTCCGTTATTTTTAGCATAGCTAACGGACCTTGAAGATTTATTTTTAAACTCTAAAATGAATCCCATTGCAAAGTGAAAAATAACCCCAAAAATTAGAATTGGCTGTAGTACAAATTGAACTAAAGGATTAGTGCCCATGAAGTGTGAAACTTCGTTGAACAAGTTTGGGTCTAGTACTGATAGAATATTGATGGCAAAGTGTTGTAGAATAAAAAACATTAGGAAAAAAGCTGAGATAGCCATTGCTATCTTTCTTCCTATTGATGACTTTAAAATATCACTCATTACTATTTGTTTTTATATAACGGGACAAAGGTACTTCACGATATCGTTTTAGACAATAACTCTGAAGATAATTTTGTTATTTAGAATAGTTATAAATAACTACAACACTATTATGTAATTTAATTGTAATTAACTTTTATTGTGTTATAAAATTTATAAATTTGATTTAAATAAACTTCTCAATGAAATACCTTCCGATCAGTGCTGAATTATTTAAAAAAAATAGACTTAAGTTGTCTCAACGAATGACATCAAATTCTTTAGCTATATTTAACTCAAATGATGTGTTTTCCACTGGAGCTGACAGTACACTTCCATTTGATCAACATAGAAATATTTTTTACTTAAGCGGAGTAGATCAAGAAGAGAGTATCTTACTTTTATTTCCAAATGCTAAGCTTAAAGCACACCGTGAAATACTATTTTTAAAAGAGACCAATAAGCATATTGCTATATGGGAAGGTGCTAAGCTCAATAAATCACAGGCTACAGTCTGCTCCGGAATTAAGACTGTATATTGGTTAAACGAATTTGAGTCTATTTTCTCACAATTAATGGAAGAATCAACTCATTTTTATTACAACAACAACGAACATTACCGTCAAGCAGTTGAGATGGAAACACGTGAAGACCGTTTTCTCAAAATGGTTAAATCGACTTATCCATCTCATGAATTGCTTCCGATTTTTCCTATTATGGAATCTCTTAGAGGAGTCAAAGAACCCGAAGAACTTACACTCATCAAAACTGCTTGTAATATCACCGAAAAAGGATTTAGGAGAGTTTTGGGATTTGTCAAACCTGGAGTTATGGAATACGAAATTGAAGCAGAATACATTCATGAGTTTATAAGAAATCGTTCAAAAGGATTTGCTTACACGCCTATTATAGGTTCTGGGTATAATGCTTGTGTTTTGCATTATACAGAGAATAATCAAAAGTGTAATGATGGAGAACTTTTGCTTATGGATGTAGCGGCTGAATATGCTAATTACTCGAGTGATATGACGCGAACTATTCCAGTTAATGGAAGATTTACGGCGCGCCAAAAAGCGGTGTACCAAGCAGTTTTAAATGTTAAAAATATAGCAACTAAATTACTTGTTCCTGGAACCATGTGGGATGCCTATCACGTAGAGGTTGGGAAACTAATGACATCTGAACTTTTAGGTTTAGGACTAATTGATAAATCAGATGTACAGAACGAAGATCCAGAGTGGCCTGCTTATAAAAAGTATTTTATGCATGGGACCTCTCACCACATGGGTTTAGATACTCATGATTTTGGCTCTTTAAAATCGCCTATGCAAGCCAATATGGTTTTTACCGTTGAACCAGGAATTTATATTCCTGAAGAAAATATGGGAATTAGACTTGAGGACGATGTAGTGATTCAAGCCAAAGGATGCCCTGTAAATTTAATGCAGAATATTCCTATTGAAATTGATGAGATTGAAGCATTAATGAACTCTAATTAATTGGCTTTCTAAATCTTAGTTAGCGTCGTAGGCAGCCTTAATAATTTGCATATTTTCAACAGAATAAATATTGCTGACGTCACTTACTATTTTAGTAATAGTTAAAGGATTTAGTTTAGATATGTCGAATTCGACTGAAGCGAGTTCATTTTTGAAATCTACAGTAGCTGACTTCATACCATCCAATTTTGCTAGTTTTTTCTCAATAGTTTTGGCACAACCCATTTCACAAGTCATCCCCTTGATAATAAACTCAGCTTTTGAGTAAACGGCATTGGGGTTTAGCTTTTGGCTGTTTTTTTCTGAGGAAATATTAATAGTTTTGATTTCTGCCTTTTCATCTGTCTTACAAGCACACAGTGTGATTAAAATAAGTGTTACGCTTATAATTTTATTTATATAATTCATAGTGCCATTTTTTTGTACAAACAAATGTAAAGATATTTCATTGTTTTTCTAAGTTTATTGTTCAATTTTGCAATCTATAAATTACTCCTAATGAATACAGAACAAAAAAAGTGGTTTTTCCTTTTACTATTAGCTATAACATGGGGAAGTTCTTTTATTTTAATTAAAAAAGGGCTCCTAGGCCTTTCCCCTTTACAGTTAGGTAGTTTGAGGACAGTTATATCAGCACTATTTATTTTTATAATAGGATTTAGATCTCTTAAAACTATACTTAACCATCAATGGAAGTGGATAATTGTTACTGGATTTTTAGGTACATTTTTTCCGTCTTTTCTATTTGCATTTGCAGAAACGGAAGTCGACAGTGGAATCGTTTCTATTTTAAATTCTTTGGTACCTTTAAATACAGTTCTAATAGGGCTGGCAATATTTAAGATTACTTCAACTAAAACTCAAGTCATTGGAGTGATACTCGGGTTTATAGGAGCTTCAATGCTTATTTTTAATAGCATGGAGCTTCATCCTGATCAAAATTATTTATATGCAGGATTTGTGGTTTTAGCAACGGTCATGTATGCCAGTAGTGTTAATATAATCAAGCATTATCTTCAGGATGTTAAGCCGATTGCAATAGCAACAGGTAACTTTGTAGCGATTGTGATACCAGCTATTTTAGTTTTAAGTTACTCTAACTTTTTTACAATTGAAACTTTTGAGAATGAAGCTATATACAAGTCAATTGGCTGTGTCGCAATTCTTTCTTTATTTGGAACAGTGATGGCTAAAATTATATTTAATTCGTTGATACAAATCTCTAGCCCAGTATTTGCGTCTTCAGTTGCATACCTAATGCCACTTGTGGCACTGCTGTGGGGGCTGATAGATGGAGAGATTTTTGGTATAAACCAAGGGCTTGCGTCATTACTTATTTTATTAGGAGTTTATTTAGTAAATAAAAAAGCATAAAAAAAAGGCCGAAGCAATACTTCGGCCTTTTTTATTACAGAATATTTACTTAATTGAAATCTTCCGCAGAAACTCCTTCATTAATAGTAATATCACTTGCAGTCAAGCCAATTACTTGGGGACCTGCTGTGATTTTCTGTTCATATGGAAATAGCACTCCGTCGACCTCTCTATAGTCGGATAGATCCTGAACAGAGGTTACCTTTTGGCCTTGTGCTTCTTCTGTTTTTTCGGTTCTTACCAAAAGCCCAGTAGTTGAATTATAGTACCGGAAAGAATCCTCTTTCAACTTAACTTTATAAACATCTACTCCTTCAATTGCTATTAAACCAACCAAGGTAATTGTACTAATATCCAGGTAAGTTTCTGGAAATAAGCCTTTTTCTTCTGCTTTTTCAGCTAGCTCAGTTTCTGACATTGGCATTTTCATGCCTTGCTGTTCGGCATATCCTTCGCTTCCGTTATACTTTTGTTTCATGACTGTTCCCATTCCTTCAATAGACATTTCCATTGAGGACATGTTTGGTGACATCGTTTTCATCATCGCTGTTGGTTTAAATGGCATCCCCTCAATAGTAACGTTAGCTGCTATCATTACAGAGGTTACTGCATTTACAGCCTCTAACCCACCTATTGCTGTGATATAGCTTTGAATAACTGTTGCTGCCGTGACACCATCAGGGATAGGTTTTGAAAAGACAGGTTTTTTAATACTATTAGCATCTTTATCGAAAAATTTTATTGGCAATGTCTTACCGTTCCATTCAATTTTTTCTAAATTTTCGACAATATCTGATCCTTTACCAACAAGAACGATACGTACGTTCTCGTCGCTAAAATATTTTTTAGAAACTCGCTGTACGTCTTCTATCGTTACAGCATCTATGTTAGCAATATAGTTTTTGTAAAAATCTTCAGGAAGTTTATTAGTTTTGATGGATAAAGCGCGCCTTGCAGCCACTGTTTTGTCTTCAGATTGCAGAATAAAATTTCCTAAAAATTTAGCCTTAGCATTTACTAATAATTCATTATCAACAGGTTCTGCCTTTATACGTTTTATTTCTTTTAGCACCTCTACAACAGCGCTGTCTGTCACTGTGTTACGAATTTTAGTGGTTACTCTAAATGATGAATTATACCAACGAGCAGTTCCTAAACTAGATCTAACTCCATATGTATAGCCATTCTTTTCTCTTAAGTTCATGTTTAAGTAAGATCCAAATGCACCCCCTAGAATATAGTTTGCAACTAAGCAAGCATGGTAATCAATATCTGTCATTTTTAAATCAGAAACACTCATAACCGCGAGTTCTGTTTGAACTGCATTTGGAACATCAACGAAGTTAATTTCTGTTGTAGAAACGTCTTCAAATGAAGGATATTCAGGAATAGTAACAGAGCCTGACTTCCAGCCTTTCATATATTTTTTTAACAACTTCTTTACTTCTTTTACTGTAATGTCTCCAGTAAATAGCATATATCCGTTAGATGGTTTAAATCGTTCAATATAAAATTGTTTTACATCTTCAAGAGAGACATTATTAACTGTTTCTTCAGTTACAATTTCTCCAGCGGCATGATTTTTTCCGTAAAAAACAGCGCCTCTCACATTACCAGCAATAGCTGCAGCACTGTTTTCACCAGACTTTATGCCTTCAATTAGCTGTTCTTTTTCAAAATCTAATTCTTCTTGTGTAAACTTAGTTTCAAATGCCGCTTCAGCAAACAGTGAAAACACATCTTCTTGGTATTTTGTCAAGCAATAGCCAAAGCCTCCATTTGGAGTAACACTTACGGATGCTCCTAGAAAATCGACTTTTTCAGCAAACTCATCTTTTGTGCTTTTTTGCGTTTCTTTTCCTAATAAAGCACCAGTTAATGATTGTACACCCGCCTTATCCCCTTCAAATACTGGAGGGTTGTTAAGATTAAGACTCCAGCTAACAACTGGGAATTTTGTGTCTGTAGCTACCAGAACGGTAAGCCCATTTTTTAATTTAAATTCCTTGGCATCTCTCAAGTTAACTTCTGGAGTAGGACCCGAAGATGGAATTTGTGATCGATCTATTTGAGCTGTTGCAGAGAATCCAATTAAGACTGCAACCAATGTGTGTATAATATATTTTTTCATAACTGTGGTATGTTTATTGTTTTGTAGCATCTGTTGCAGGGTCGGTGCCTGATAAATATTTAATCTCAACGCGTTGATTAGGATTTAGGTAGGTACTTGCCACACGCTTAATATCTTCTTTAGTGATTGTCCTGTAAATATCTAATTGTTTATTGATTCTGTTTGCATCGCCTTGTAACATATAGTATGTCGCTAATGATGCAGCAATTCCTTCAACACTTGAGTTTGCCTGTACGTAATTGGTCTCAAATTGGTTTTGAAGTTTTTGATACTCTTTGTCAGAAATTAACACTGTTTGTAGTTTTTTAATTTCTTGATCCATTGTAGACTTTAATATATCCCAGTCCGGTTCACCTTTTATAATTGCTCCCATAGTATATGTGCCGTAATCTTGATTTGCCTGGTTAAAAGCAAGTACTTGTAATGCGACTTTATCTTTATCTACCATGCGTTTGTACATTCTTGAACTATTACCCCCTGTTAAAATAGATGAAATATAATCTAGGGTGTAGGCGTCTTTTTCAACAGACTTTGGAGTTATATATGAGAAAATATAAGCTGGTATTTGAATGTTAGTGTCATATTCCGTAGCATATCTAGTTTCTTCAATTGCGGGTTCTGTGATTTCTAATTTCACATTTGATTCTGCATTATTCTCTATCGTGCCAAAATAATCCATTATTAATGCTTTAGTTTCTGCAATGTCAATATCACCCGTCACCACAAGCACTGCGTTATTGGGGTTGTAATATTTTTCATTAAAACCAATAAACTCGTCTAGTTCTGCAGCATCTAAATCATCCATAGACCCAATCACCGATCGACCATATGGATGAACTTTAAAGAGATGATTATCTATCCCTGTTCTGTATATTATTTTACCATACGGAGCATTGTCAATACGTTGACGCTTTTCTTCTTTAACGACTTCATTTTGTGTGTCAACACCTATTTTTTCAATTTTAGGGTGAAGCATTCGTTCGCTTTCCATCCATAGTCCTATTTCTAATTTATTGGATGGAAAAGTTTCGTAATAGTAAGTACGGTCTTGTGTAGTATTGGCATTGTTGCTTCCACCATTGGCGGAAACAATATCAAACCATTTTCCTCTTTCTATATTTTCAGTACCTTCAAAAAGAAGGTGCTCAAAAAAGTGGGCAAATCCTGTTCTTCCTTCTATCTCGTCTTTGGCACCAATTTGGTACATAACACCAACTGTAACAACAGGTGCTGCATCTTCCTTGTGTAAGATAACGTGTAGATCATTACTTAAATCGTATTCTTCAAATTTAACTTCTTGTGCGGAGATTGTTGAGGTTAATCCAAGCAAAGTAGCTAATAAACATAAGCATTTTTTCATGAGTTAATTTTTTAATTATGTATATTTATGAGACGTATAACCTGAGAATTTGTTACAGATTTTCTCCAAAAATAACA
>CAJXDP010000012.1 GCA_913052445.1 uncultured Formosa sp. | reverse complement strand
TAGACCACTTTGAACAACTCGAAAAAGAATTTTCAAATTTCAAATTTTATTTAGCACTATCCGAACCTATGGAAGAAGATAACTGGAAAGTGAAAGATGGAATTGAAGGCGAAGGTGACGGATTTGTTGGTTTTATTCACAACTGTGTAATTGACAACTATTTAGTTCATCATGAGTCACCTGAAGACATTGAGCTTTATTTTTGTGGACCTCCATTAATGAATCAAGCGGTACAAAAAATGGGTGAGGATTATGGAATACCTGACGAACACATTCGCTTTGATGATTTTGGAGGCTAATCACTTATATATTATTTAATCACAAGCCCAACTCATGTGTTGGGCTTTTTGTATTTTTGTATTATGAGTAAATCCCTGTCAAAACAAGAGATGCACAATCTTGGTATGAACCACGTGGGTAAGGACTTAGAATCTCGTGGATTTGAATTTGTAGCTATAAATAGTAAGTTAAAAAAACATCCTCAATTTGTTTGTATTGATAAGAATAGTCAATATTTTTTTGTTATTGTTCGTGTTGTGATGCTTCCAGATAATCCTAATAATTATGACTTGGTTTGGATGGAAACTTTTAAAAATCATGCCAAAGAAAAGGATGCAAAAGTCTTGTATGCTGGCGTTGGAATTGGAAACCCTAAAGGAGATGATCTGCCTGTTTTTTTAGACGAAGAATATCTTATAGAATACAATGGTATCCAAGTTATTAATACAAATCTCAATTAAATTAAAATGATTAAGAAACTATTTTTTTTAATTTCCATTTTATTTTTTTCATGTTCGGATTCTGTTGAACAACTTAGAGCCTCTGGTCCAGTATTTGGAACGACGTATTCAATTATTTATGACAGTGATATAAATTTCGAAGCTGCTTTTGATAGTCTATATTTTGAAATTAACCGCTCTATGTCTACTTACATAACTACATCAGATATTTCTAAAGTTAATTCTAATATAGATGTCTTTGTAGATCATCACTTTGAATCTGTATTTTTGACTTCAAAAGAAATTTATAACACGACTAATGGTCAGTTTGACCCTACTATTGGTGCAGTTGTTAATGCATGGGACTTTGGACCTGAGGGGGAAACAGAATCTATAGATGGCCAAAAAATTGCTGAATTAATGCGTTATGTGGGCATGGATAAAGTAACCCTTAATGAAGGTGTGATCTCTAAGCCATTAGCTACACGATTAGATTTTAATGCCATTGCTAAAGGCTATGCAGTAGATGTGATTAGTGAATTTTTAGAATCCCAAGGAATTAAAAATTATATTGTTGAAATTGGTGGCGAGATCCGCTCCCTTGGTCAAAACTCTGTAAAAAATTCGAAATGGACTGTCGGAGTTCAAAACCCAAATTTAGAAGGAAATAAGGCATATGCGAATACCTTATCACTTGAAAATCAATCTATGGCTACTTCTGGAACATATCGAAAGTTTAAAATTGATTCCGAAGGAAACCGGTTTACGCATATATTCAATACCAGAACAGGTTATCCTAGTCGTTCAAATATTCTTAGTGTTTCTGTCATAGCCAATAAGTGTATGATTGCAGATGCTTACGCTACAGCGTTTCAAGCGATGGGTGTTGAAGCCGTCAGTTTATTTTTACAAAAATATCCTGAATTAAAAGTATTTATTGTTTATGTTTCTGAAGATAATAAACTTGAAAAAGTTGTTTTTAATGGGTTTCCATTAAACTAAGGTTTGTAAACTACAGGAATAATTTCTCCTTTTGTGAGTCGGTACTTGTCAATCTCTTTAGAACTTAGTAGGCTGGTGTAGTTTACAGCTTTTACTGTAAAACCACAATCTTCTAGTTTTTTAAAATAATCCATTCCATACACACGAACGTGATCATATTGACCAAATAATTTCTCTCTTTCTTTTGTGTCTTTAATTGTGTGGTCTTCAAATGTTATGTCACGTTTCATATCTTGAGGTACTTGAAAAACGCCCATCCCACCAGGTTTCATGACACGAAAAAGCTCTTGCATTGCTTTTTTGTCATCTAGAATATGCTCAAGTACATGATTACATAAAATGGTGTCAAAGCTATTATTTTTAAAGGGAAGGTTACAGATGTCCGCTTTTACTTTTGCAATCGGAGAGTTTATATCAGTAGTTGTATACTCAAAATGTTTAATTTTTTTGAAACGTTTATAAAAGGCCTGTTCCGGGGCAAAATGCAATAGTTTTTTTGGCTTAGTAAAAAAGTCTGTTTCGTTTTTGAGGTATAACCAAAGCAGCCTATGACGTTCTAACGAAAGTGTTGAAGGAGAAAGGACATTATCACGCTGAACTACATAACCATAAGGCAAAAACCTTCTAAATCTTTTGCCGTCAATAGGATCTACGTAGTTTTTTCCTTTTAAAAAAACAATAAGTAGTGGTTTCGCTAAGATGCTTAAATTAATAAGCATTGGTCTAGGTAAACTAGCTAAGATAAATTTAAAAATTGTTCTCAAATAGTTAAGAATTTAAACTTTCGATTAGTTAAGTGATATGGATGATTTTATATGATCCCATAATTTTAGGCGCAGTTTTAAAGCCTCATTTGCAATCTCTAATACTTCATTCCATTTTTGGGTATCATCTCCACATAGTTCTGCTACCATTTTAAGCGAAATAGGTCCGTGTTCGTCGCCATCCAACTCAATATGACGATTTAAGTAGTACAATAATTTACTGTAACTTTCTTCATTATTAGTTTTAGATTGCCCAACAATTTCTAAAAACATATCAGGAATTACATCTTCTCTTCCAAATGTGAAAGCAGATGCAATACTGTGTGGTTTATTAGAATTTATAACTTCCATTGTAAATTTTATAAAATCCAGCACAGGATCATCTAAATCAATTTTTTTAGCAGCGTCTTCAATATTATTTCCTTTCTCAATGGCTTTTATAAATTGATTTATATCGCTGGTATTTGCTCCGACTTGGATCATCGCATCGAGATACATCTCGTAGTGACTCATGGCCTCACCTAATTCATTGATGTCACTTTCTTCAGCCATTACTATTTCATTTATAAAACGTGCCGTTGGTCCCTTACCTTTTGGAGTCCAGGGAGTGTGGACATTTGTTAAATGGTTTTGAAGTGATTTCAATAATGACATAAAATCCCACACTGCAAATACATGCTTTTCCATAAATATAGCCACATCCTCAATACTTGATAGAGTGCTGTAAAGTGCATGCGATTTTAATTGATTTCTTAGAGGTTCTAGTTTGGATTCAATTATTTGTATTTGATTCATTTTATTCTCAATTATATATTTAGAGGGTCTGCCCTTAACCCCTCTTCTTCATTACTTTTTATTCCAAGTGCTTGATAAACATATGCAAATGTAGATAATAGTTCAGGTTGGCCATTCACAAGAGCAACATTGTGTTCAAAATGTGCACTAGGTTTGTTGTCTCTTGTAGTAATCGTCCATCCATCGTTATGATGTAGGATCTTATGGGTTCCCATATTAATCATAGGTTCAATAGCAACAACCATTCCTTCTTTAAATTTCTTGCCACGCCCTCTTTTACCGTAATTAGGCATTTCAGGTTCTTCATGCATAATACGTCCAATACCATGTCCAATAAGTTCTCTCACAACTCCGTAGCCATTCGATTCGCAATAATTTTGAATAGCATATCCAACATCTCCAACTCGATTATTATGTTTAAAAGCTTTAATTCCTTTGTATAGGGAAGTTTTTGAGACTTTTAAAAGTTGTTTTGTTTCTGAATCAATTTCACCAACTGCAAAGGTATATGCGTGGTCTCCGTAAAACTCATTTTTTAAGGCTCCACAATCAATAGAGATAATATCTCCTTCTTCTAACGGAATGTTGTTTGGAATGCCATGAACTACTTGGTCGTTAGGACTCATGCACAGAGTATTTGGGAAATCATACATACCTAAAAACCCTGGTATAGCACCATGATCTCGAATGAATGTTTCTGCAAGAGTGTCAAGATGTAAAGTTGTTACTCCAGGTTTTACCTCACTGGCAAGCATGCCTAGAGTTTTTGAAACGATTAAAGCACTTTCGCGAATGAGTTCAATTTCTTCTTTTGTTTTAAGCGTCAGCATATATAAAAATTATGCAACAAAGATAATTAATAAAAGGATTTTTTATTGGTTTCATAGCCTTGATTTTGTTACACTTATCTTAAATTTTTAATATTCAAAAAATCTAAATAATATTGGTTTATATCAAGCTGTCTTGAGTCATATCCTCGGGTTTTTCAACTCCGATTAGTTTCAAAATAGTCGGAGCAATATCACTGAGTATACCATCTCTTATAGTAGTTAGCTCGTTATCAATCAAAATGATTGGTACCGGATTTGTAGTGTGCGCAGTGTTGGGAGATCCGTCGGGATTTATCATTGTCTCACAATTTCCATGATCGGCAATTAATAAGGTAGTATAGTTATGTTCTAAAGCTGTTGTGATAACCGCTTCAACACAGGAGTCGACAGCTTCACAGGCTTTTATGGCCGCATCCATAACCCCAGTGTGACCAACCATATCTCCATTTGCAAAATTTAAGCATACAAAATCAAGAGTTTCTTTTTTTATTTTTTCTATGAGTGCATCTTTTAGTTCAAAAGCACTCATTTCAGGCTTAAGATCATAAGTAGGTACTTTTGGTGATTTTCTTAAGATTCGTTCTTCTCCTTTAAATGGAGTTTCACGACCTCCTGAAAAGAAAAATGTTACATGAGGATATTTCTCAGTCTCTGCAATTCTTAGTTGTGTTTTTCCGTGCAATTCTAGTACTTCTCCAAGGGTGTTTGATAAGTTTTCTTTTTTGAAGATCACTTTAATTCCTTTAAAGCTATCGTCATAATTTGTCATAGTCACAAAATATAAATTTAACTTTTTCATATTAAATTCATGATTATCGTTCTGAGTCAGCACATCTGTTAATTCTCTTCCTCGATCGGTTCTGAAATTAAAAAACAGTACCACATCACCTTCTTTTATTTTACCAACAGGTGATTGATCTTTATTAACCATAATAATCGGTTTTAAGAATTCATCTGTAACCCCTTGTTGGTAATTAGATTTAATTGTTTCTAACGCATTAGTGGACTTAATTCCTTCTCCGTTTACTAATGCATCATAGGTAAGTTTTATGCGTTCCCAACGATTATCACGATCCATCGCAAAGTATCGACCTGTTACAGAAGCTAGCTTTACATTAGATGTTTTTAAACGCGATTCAAGCTCTGAAACAAATCCATACCCTGACCTAGGATCCACATCTCTTCCATCTGTAAATGCATGAATAAAAGTAGCTTCTATTTCTTGTTCTTCAATAATATCTAGTAAACCATACAAGTGATTTATATGAGAATGTACTCCACCATCGCTGACTAAGCCCAAAAGGTGTACCGCTTTTTGATTTTTTTTCGCATAGCTTAGTGCTTCTTTTAGAACCAGCTCATCTTTAAGATTATCGTTGGATACGGCTAAATTTATTTTAGCTAGATCTTGATATACAATTCTACCAGCACCTAGGTTAATATGCCCTACTTCACTGTTGCCCATTTGCCCTTCTGGTAGTCCAACATGAATGCCATCTGTTCGTAGCATTGCATTACTATATTTTGCATATAGAGAGTCTATAAATTGTGTATTGGCATTATCAATAGCAGATACTTTTGGATCAGGAGATTTCCCCCAGCCATCTAAAATCATTAAAATCACTTTCTTGTTCATGATTTGAGTATTATCAATCCTTTACAAATATAAGAAGATTAAAATAACATACAGATTAGTTGTTGCACATTGATGCTAAAAAATAGTTGTATTTTTAATGAATTAAATACTATAAATGAAATTTCAATTTAAAATTATCCCATCTGATTCTATTGTTGTCGTTGTACCACTAGTTAAAAAATATATGTCAAAAGTCTCAATCTCTGAAGATTTACTCATTGAGCGTTTTCGAGAAATGGTAACTCAAAATTATGAATGTGTAGGCGTTTACGATACTGATCAGCTAGTAGGGGTTTGTGGATTATGGTATGCCACTCGACATTATTCTGGTCAAAGTGTAGAATTAGATCATGTTGTTATAGAAGATGCCTACAGAAATAATGGATTGGGAACTCAGTTTGTCAACTGGATTCAACTATATGTTAAGTCAAAAGGGTGTCAAGCAATTGAACTTAATGCTTATATAGATAAGGAACTGGCGCAAAAGTTTTGGGAAAGAGATGATTATGAACGATTAGGCTACCATTATGTCAAGAAAATTTAGTTTAAGTAAGATAAATCAGCTCCTGTTTCTATCTCATACGGCTGCTTATTTTTCTCAAATATGCGCGCTTTTAATGATCCAATTAAAACTATTTTGGAACCCTTAACTTTTAGGCAGCTTCCTTCTCTTAATCCAATTACAGGTTGGGAATTAAACTTATGAAATTCTTTTATTCGCGTCTCTCTTGTTTCGCCCATATGTGTACTTTCGGAGTCGGGGTCTAAATAATGAGGGTTGATGTTAAAGGGGACAACCCCTAGAGCGTTAAAGCTTGGTGGGTACACAATAGGCATATCATTGGAGGTGCCAATAGATAAACCACAGATATTACTTCCTGCACTTGTACCCAAATAGGGAGTACCTGACTCAATCGAAGTTTTTAGTTTTGAAATTAAATCATTTTTATAAAGTTGATTGACTAACACAAATGTATTTCCTCCTCCGGTAAAAATAGCTTGAGCCGATTCAATTGCGTCTTTTGGGTCGTCAAATTCATGAAGTCCTTTAACTACTTTATTGATTTTAGAAAATGCTGTTTGCACTATTTCAGTATAATCTTGGTGTGAAATACCGCCTGGGCGAGCATAAGGTATAAAGAGAACAGTGTCTATATTTTTGAAATGAATTTTCAAGGCTTCCAAGAGATATTCTAAATAACCACTGTTATGTACAGTGGATGTACTCGCTATTAAGATTTGTTTCATCTTTTTATTTTTGTAAATTTATCAAATATTATAATGTACAGCCCCTATTTTTTATGAAATTACTTCTTCACCTTTTTAGTGTTAGTTTAATAGCTTCGTTTTCACTTCAGGCGCAAAATACTCGAATTTCTGGTCAGATTATTTCTAATATTGAACTTGAGGGTATACATGTCATCAATAAAACAGCTTATAGATATGCAACAACTGATGAAAATGGTTTTTTTATAGTTGAAGGTAAGCTTTCAGATTCATTATACTTTTCATCAATTCAACATCAACCAAAGACGATCGTTTTAACCAAGTCAGTAATCGATAGTAAAACACTTACGGTCACTCTTTTGGAATCATTAAATGAGTTAGACGAAGTTGTTCTCGGAGCTATTTTAACAGGAAGCTTAAAATCAGACATCGGTAATTCAGAGGCCAAACGTCCATTAGATTTTTATGACCTAGGACTTCCTGGATACACGGGTCCTCGAATGAATTTAGTGGAAAGACGTCTTTTTGAAGCGGATAGCGGTCCGTTAATTCTTCCTAGAATACCACCAACTATAAATTTTTATAAACTATTAAATATGATTTCTGGTCGTACAAAAATGTTAAAAAAACACGTGAAGCTTGATAAAGATAAACAAAGTATTCAGCGCTTGAGTGATATAGTAGGGCCTCTTTTTTTTATTAACCATGATTTAGCAGAAGACATGCGGATGGAATTTTATTACTTCTGTTCAGATGATCCTGATTTTCAATTTCGTTGTGTGAACCGAAGTGATGTTGAAGTCTTAGAATACTTAGATGAAAAATTAATCGAATTTAAACTCCTTCAGTTACTAGAAAATTAATTTTTATACAAAAGAAATATCAATGGACTCCCTATATTTGTAATATGATTAATACACAGTTTTTATTTATCAGTGGTACTGAAATTACTTTCATCATGTTTATTGTGGTATTAGTGTTTGGTGCTGACAAAATCCCAGGGATTGCCAAGGGCCTAGCTAAAGGAATGCGTTCTCTTAAAGATGCTACCAATGATATCAAAGGAGAAATTCAAAAAAGTGCTGATAAAAATAGCATTGATAGTTCAGTAACCAAAGAAGTTACTGAAGAAATAAATAAAGTAAAGGATGGAATCAAAGACTTAACGGATTCTGTTAAACGTAACTTTTAATCATTATTTACGGATACTTACACTAAGACCATCTCTTATAGGAAGTAATACTGTTTCTAAACGTTGATCTTCCTTTAACAATTTATTATAATCTAAAACTATTTGTGTTGAAGTATCATTAGGATCTAGCGTCTCAATTACCTTTCCACTCCATAAAACATTATCGGATATAATGACACCACTAGGATTTAGTTTGTCAATAATCTGATGGAAGTAATTGATATAGTTAGGTTTGTCGGCATCCATAAAAACCAAATCAAATTTGGTGTCCAATGTTGGAATGATATCTACAGCAGGTCCTAAATGTTGAAATATTTGAGACCCATAATCTGATTTATCAAAATAACTTCTCTGAAAGTCTACTAGTTCTTCGTTAATGTCAATGGTGTGTAACACACCTTGAGGACTCAACCCTTCAGCAAGACAAAGTGCAGAATACCCAGTAAAAGTACCAATTTCTAAAACAACTTTAGGTCGAATCAATTTAGATAAAACACTTAAAACACGACCTTGATAATGTCCGCTGAGCATTCTAGGTTGTAATACCTTTTGGTATGTTTCTATTGTGAGCGCTTTTAAAAGTATAGGCTCATCCTCAGAATTTTTTACGACATAGTTATCTAGTTTCTCTGAAATAAAGTGCATTTATGAAATTATTTTTTGAATCAATTTTTCAGCTTCTAACTTATCATTTCCAAACAGCCATTTTAAGGAGTTGTCTTCCCATATCTCATCGTATTGTGTTTGGGTTATGAGCTTACGATCGAGCCCGAGGTCTAATATCTTTCCAGGGTAAGATGATTGGGCCTTACTTTCCATTTCTCCTAAAGGGTAGGGGTCATCTAAACCCATTATGATTTGACTACTACCTTGTCGTTTTAACATCAGTTCTAAAGAGTCTGTGTCATGAACTAGTGTGTCAAAGTATATATTTTTATGGCCTACAGCCTTTCGTGGGTGTGTTTTTCCTTCAAACAAATCGGGCCGACCGTCGAACCCTTGTATTCTCCTTCCTAAATTCATTTGAGCCATCTGTCCTCCGTGAGCAAAACAAGTTCGGATATTTGGATAGCGTTCTTGCATCCCATTTAGAGTATAAAAATGATAGGCGTCTCCACACTGTGCTAGCATCCAAATTAAATGAAATCGCCAGGAGGTATTTTCTAATTTGATCATTTTTTCACCATCGTATGGATGGATTTCAATCGCTAGATTATATTCATTTGCCAATTCAAATATTGGGTCATTTACTTTATCAAACACACTTCTCCATTGTCCAATACTGTCCATGAAATGGGTAGGCAGGCAAAGTACTTTTAAATCTAATTCTTTTACGCAACGTTCAATTTCCCATAAAGCGCCTTGAATAAAACCTGGGTGTACCACGAAACCACAGGTGAATTTTGAGGCGTTTTCGAGTTGTACCTTAGCATTAAAATCATTTTGAAATCGCAAGGCTTTCTTCATCTCTTCCAAGTGCAATCCGTTTCCGTAAAGTTGTGATAAATTTAAAACTACAGCATGATCAATTTTATTCTCATTCATCCATTCTAATTTTTCATCTAAGAAAAAACTTGAATGTGTTACAGGACGACTCCATCCTTTTTGAAGCATGTGTTTGCGTTCATCATCAACCCAAAAAATCTCCTTATCTTTCATGAACTGAGGAATTTGTTCTGGATAGGGCAGTAAATGTGAATGTCCGTTAATTCGAAGTTTACGTTTCATGAAATTATTTTAAATTTTCTCGGGTGCCTTCATTATTGTGCCGCATTTCAAGCACGTACATTTGGTTTTACTTGAGTAATAGTCGTCAAATATTATTGGCATATCTGTTTCTATATTACCTAGAACAAACGGGGCTCTAAAGAGCTGGTTATTACAGTTTTCACAGTACCATTCCAGTGCGTCTTCCATCCCTGTAGAACGAGGATATTCAATAACAATACCAACAGTATTTGCCCCACGTTGTGGAGAATGAGGTACCTTTGATGGTAATAAGTAGATGTCTCCTTCTCTTATATGGATGTCTTTTACGACTCCATTTTCGATTATTTTTAATATTATATCGCCCTCCAGTTGATGGAAAAATTCAGGAGTTTCATTGTAGTGGTAATCCTTTCTGTTGTTAGGTCCTCCTACAACCATCACAATAAATTCACCATCATTCCAAACACATTTATTTCCAACAGGTGGCTTTAATAAGTCTCTGTTTTCTTCAATCCATGCTTTAATATTTAAAGGGGATACTAGCTTGCTCATTGTTTTTTATTAAAGTTAGTTTTTTATAAAGTTACAAAGATTTTGTGCGCCCGCCATCAACAGGTAAATTAACCCCATTTATGTAGCTAGAAGCTTCACTTGCCAAAAACACAATAGCATTGGCTGTTTCTTCAGGTTTTGCAAATCGTCTAGCCGGTGTATGTGTCTTCATAATAGCGGCCATCTCTTTTGTACTTTTTTTTAATTGTTCTGCTTTGACTTTAATAATTTCATTTAAGCGCTCTGTTTCTGTAAAGCCCGGTAATACATTATTGACAGTAATCCCCAAATGTCCTAATTCAAAGGACAGTGTTTTACTCCAATTACCCACTGCATTCCGAATGGTATTACTAACGCCCAAACCTTCGATGGGTTCTTTAACAGATGTTGATATGATATTAATTATTCGTCCATAGGAGGTTTCTTTCATAAATGGCACTGTAAGTTGAGCCAGTACGTGGTTGCATTTTAAATGTTGTGTAAATGCATCTTCAAACTCTGCTAGGTTGGCATTAATGATTGGTCCACTCCTTGGGCCTCCTGTATTATTTATGAGGATATGAAATCCATGGTTTTTTAGAATATAGTTCTCTACCTTTGATTTTAATGCTTCAGGGTTCATAAAGTCAGCAACGATGTAATCGTGACTTTGTGTGTTAGGAAGTTGCTTAATAACTTCTTTTAGTTTAGATTCATTTCGCGCCACTAATGTTACACTGACCCCTTCTGAAGCTAACGCAATTGCTGCTGCTTTTCCAATTCCTTGTGTGCTTCCGCACACGAGGGCATTTTTATGTTCTAAGTTTAAATTCATTTTTTTATTATTCGTAATTGATACATATGTTTTTTGTTTCTGTAAAAAAACGAAGGGCTTCAAATCCACCCTCTCGACCTATTCCAGATGATTTAACCCCGCCAAAAGGGGTGCGCAAATCTCTTTGCATCCAGGTATTGACCCATACAATTCCACATTCAAGTTGTTCAGAAAAATATAAACTACGCTTCAAACTATTGGTCCAAACGGTAGCTGATAACCCGTATTTAACATCATTTGCCATTTCTAAAACATCGGATTCAGAATTAAAAGGCATTATAGTAACGATAGGGCCAAAAATCTCTTCCTGATTTAAGTTACACGAATTAGAATCTACTTCGATAATCGTGGGCATTAAGTAATAGCCGTCTTCATAGCCTTTTACGCGGACCCTTTTTCCGCCATATACTAATTTACTTTCATTAGAATCTACTCCGTCAATAAATGAAAGTACTTTTTCGTATTGTACTTTTGAAACTAAGGCACCAACCTGAGTGGATTCATCTGATGGATGGCCTACAGTGAGTTGACTTACACGATCTACAAAATCTATCTTAAATTGCTCAAAAATTGAATCTTCTACAAAAATTCTACTACCACACAAACAAATTTGTCCTTGATTAGAAAATGAAGACTTTACGGTCGTTGTTATCATTTTTTCATAATCACAATCTGCAAAAATTATATTTGGATTTTTTCCTCCTAGTTCGAGAGAAAGTTTCTTAAACATTGGTGCTGCAGTTCTTGCAATTATTTTTCCTGTTTCTGTCCCTCCTGTGAATGAGATCGCTTTAATGTGTGGGTGTTCAACAATCGCTTGACCTGTAATGGTGCCTAATCCGTGTACGATATTTAAAACTCCTTTTGGAAGCCCTGCCTCGTTACAAATTTCCCCTAAAAGAAATGCCGTATAGGGAGTAATTTCACTTGGTTTTGCAATCACACAATTACCAGCTGCTAATGCAGGAGCAATTTTCCAGGTCAGTAAATATAAAGGGAGATTCCATGGGGAGATACATCCAACAACTCCTAACGGATGCCTCAGTGTATAGTTAATGGTTTTTTCACTTTTAGTTTCATGACTTTCACTGTGAAACTGTGTAACGGCATGTCCAAAAAATCTAAAATTACTGGCTGCTCTAGGTATGTCGACACTTTTGGCTAGCGTAATTGGTTTGCCATTATCTTTACTTTCAGCTTCTGCAAAATGGTCAAGATTATCTTCTATTAGGCAAGCTATTTTTAGTAAAATAGCACTTCGTTTTTCTAAGGGAGTTTGAGACCATGATACAAAAGCTTTTTTGGCCGCTTTGTACGCTAAATTTATATCTTTTAGGCTTGAGTTAGGAGTTTGACCATACACACTTCCGTTTGAAGGATTGTAGTTGTCCAGCCATTCGTTTTGAATTGGGTCCAGAAATTCACCATTGATATAGTTCTTTAGCTGAATCATAACTGTTTTTTATAGGCCATTACTTTAATTTCGATTACCAAATCCGGATGTGGTAGTTGATGTACTGCAACGGTTGTTCGGGTCGGGCCATTTTCAGGCTTAAAAAATTCACTGTAAACTTTATTATAACCTGAAAAATCATTCATATTTACTAAAAAAGAGGTAACGTCTACCACATCATCCAGGCTAGCACCTTCACTTATTAAATTAGTATTTATGTTTTTCAGGACTTCACGAGTTTGAGTTTCGATATTTAAGTGCTTGGTGTTCATATCATCGATAATGTCCACGCCTGCAATACTATTATCTTTTCGTCTTGAGCTTGTTCCAGAAACAAAGATAAAATCGCCTACTCGTTTGGTATGTGGATATGCGCCTCTTGGTGTTACTTTAGTACTCATAGTTTTCTATTTAATTAATACTTAAATGTTCTAGCAATAGTGTCTTCCATAAGGATATTACTCGTTTCTTCTTGTACTTTTTTAAGCAACTCCTCAAGATTTTCTTTTAGGCTTATTTTGTTAGCTGCCAACATACTTAATATAGCCTTGTCTTGGGCGCGTCCAATAGTCATAGCTTCGTTATAACCAATGGTTTCTTTAAAGGTGACGAGCGAATATTTTGAATGGTAAACCTCTGGGAATTCTGCTTCTAGAGCCATTTCTATTTTTCTTTTCTCTTGAAATATTGGATTAGCAACATGGTCTTTCATCTCGTGAAAGTTATCAATCG
This sequence comes from uncultured Formosa sp., assembly GCA_913052445.1. Lineage (GTDB taxonomy): Bacteria > Bacteroidota > Bacteroidia > Flavobacteriales > Flavobacteriaceae > Hel1-33-131. The sequence goes on along the minus strand of CAJXDP010000012.1, from coordinate 31,324 downwards.
CTAGATCCGCAATGCCGTCAGTGTCTACTTTTCTTCGGTTTTGAAAGTCTTTGAAAGTATCTTCCCAGTTTCCTTCATGTGTATCTAAAAACGCATCGAATTCAACAACATCTTCAAAAGAAGCATTCATACCTTGTCCGTAAAAAGGAACGATTGCATGGGCAGAATCCCCCAGCAGTAGGCTGTGTCCTTTGTAATTCCAAGGAAAACATTTAATAGTTCCTAAAGGAGCAGTTGGGTTTTCGAAAAACTCAATAGCTAAATTTGGCATGAGTTCAAGTGCGTCAGGAAACTCCTTTTTAAAAAATTCAGTTACAATTTCAGGATTAGTGAGGTTGTTGAAATTGTAGGTTCCGGATTCATAACTTAAAAACAGTGTAACTGTAAAGCTTCCATCTAAATTAGGTAATGCTATAATCATGAAGTCGCCCCTTGGCCATATGTGAAGTGCATTCTTAAACGTTTTGAAACCGCCATTTTGATCGGGCTGAATAGTCAGCTCTTTATAGCCATGTGTAAGATAGTTTTGAGAAAAACTAAATAAAAACTTACGATCTTTAAAGTAACTTTTTCGAAGTGCAGAACCTGCACCATCTGTTCCAAATATGAGATCTGCATAAATTTTAAAACTAGTTTCAGAAATGTCATCTTCAAAAGAGGCTTGCTTATTTTCAAAGTCTACGTTAGTACAGCGTTTTTGGAATTCTATAGTGACATTCTCAAGGGCTTCTGCCTCGTCAAGTAGTAGAGCAGTTAGTAACTCTCTTGAAATTGAATTTATAGATTCATTATCACGTCCACTATAGTTTGATAGAAATGTATTTCCTTTAATATCATGTACCATTCGACCATGCATAGGAATACATAACGATTTGACCTTTGATTCTAGCCCTACCAATTTAATCGCTTTAAGTCCGCGATTAGAAAAGGCTAAGTTAATGGAGCGTCCAGCGCTTATATCCACAGTTCTTAAATCAGGACGCATCTCTACTACATGAACTTTAAACCCACGCTGTCCAAGTCTTAGGGCAAGCAGGGATCCACAAAGTCCAGCTCCAATTATTAATATGCTTTCTTTTTTAGGCATTTAGAATATTTTTTAATTTTTCGACCATTTTATAAACATCTTCAAATGAGTTATAAAATGGTACTGGCGCACAGCGTATGACGTCTGGAGTTCTCCAGTCAGTAATCACATGTGCTTCTGTTAGTTTTGTGTGTAAAGATTTGTTAGCATTTTTAACCTGTATCGATAATTGACACCCTCTTTGTTTTGGGTCTCTTGGAGTGATAATAGAAATATCTTCATTGTTTAATTTTAAGATAAGATATTCTAAATATCCCGTAAGTAGTCTAGATTTCTTTATTAAGGCATTCATTCCAACTTCATTAAACAATTCTAAAGACGCTTTGATAGCGGCCATAGATAAAATTGGAGGATTACTCAGCTGCCAACCTTCGGCTCCAGGAGTGATGTCTAGAGGCTGTCTCATATCAAATCTTATTTCTTTATTTTGACTCCACCACCCTGCAAATCGTTTCAAAGTTTGATCGTTTGCATAACGTTCATGAACAAATATTCCTCCGAGACTTCCAGGTCCAGAGTTCATATATTTATAAGTACACCATGCAGCAAAATCGACACCACTTTCGTGTAGGTTTGGCTGAATATTTCCAACTCCGTGCGCCAAGTCAATCCCTACTTTACATCCTTTTCCATGTCCAAGCTGACCGATTTTTTTTAAATCTAAATATTGTCCAGTATAATAATTGACTCCACCGACTAAAAGTAATGCGATTTCTTCGCCTTGTGATTCAAGAATTGACTCCAAATCTTCAATATTAAGGAGCGCTTCTCCTTTTCTTGGAGACCATTCAATTAATGAATCTGACGGCTCAAATCCATGAAATTTTAATTGGGTTTCTACAGCATACCGATCGGAGGGAAAGGCATCACTCTCAATAAGAATTTTATGTTTTAATTTCGTGGGTTGATAAAAGGATACCATTAACAAATGTAGGTTTGTAGTTAATGTATTCATTATCACTACCTCTATGGGTTTAGCTCCTACAATTTGAGCCATTGTTTTGGTAAGAAACTCGTGGTAGGGCATCCAAGGGTTTTTGGCTTCAAAATGACCCTCTACTCCTAAATTAGCCCAGTCATCTAGCTCTTGCTTAATATGGTTTTTGGTTTCTTTCGGTTGAAGTCCAAGAGAATTACCTGTAAAATACAGCCATTCATCCCCCTCAGAATTTTTAGGAATGTGAAACTTTTTGCGACAATGAGCTATAGGATCATGTAAGTCTTGGTCTTTGGCATATTCGATTCCTGGCTTGAAATTTATCAATTTCTTGAATTTAGTATTCTACCAAAAATAAGCATTTTCGATTTAAAATAATACGGATAATTTAAAGTTTACCTCCTTATTTTAGCAAGTGTTTAAATTTTCGCTGAAATTTTCTTAATCTTGGAATAGAAATATTTATTATATAAGGGTTGTTTGGGTGAAGTCTCTCGTAGTTTTGATGATAATCTTCGCCTTGCCAGAACTTTAGAAATGGATATACTTCAGCAGCAATATTTACATTTAGCTCATTTGTAAGTTGTTTTATTTTATTAATAATATCTTCTTTTTGATCTTGGTTCTGATAAAAAATAATAGAACGATATTGGGAGCCATTATCTGGACCTTGACCATTAACTTGAGTTATGTCTTGTGACCCAAAATAGACTTCTAAAAGGGTTGAGAAACTCACAATCGTTGGGTCATATAAAACTTCAACAGCTTCTGCATGACCAGTTCTGCCCGTATTACTTAGTTGGTAAGTAGGGTTTTCGGTGTGTCCACCTGCATAACCATTAATTACTTCGCTTACTCCGTTCACACTCTCATACACGGCTTCAACACACCAAAAGCATCCACTGGCAAAATAGGCTTTAGCTAAGCCGTCTTGAACGGGAACTTCAATGGCTTTAGCATTAATAATAGCTTCTTGCTTTGCTTTAGTTTTTTTAGTTTGGCAACTAACTAGGCTTAAGTTTAAACTAACTAATATATATAAGATTGTCTTCATCAGGAATTTATTTTTTACTAATGTACACTCCTTTTTCTACAAAGATGTGAAAGTTATACTAAATAAAAAAGCCTTCGTTTTACGAAGGCTTTTAAGTAATTAGGCTTAATTAATTATAGCTTGGAAAATAGTTTTTCCATTTTAAGCCTTTGTTCTTCCGCTAATGCGGCATCAACTAATATTCGACCGCTATGCTCATCCGTAATGATTTTTTTACGTGCGGCAATCTCCATTTGAATTTGAGGAGGAATTGTAAAGTAAGATCCACCAGAAGCACCTCTTTCAATAGGTACAATTGCTAATCCATTTTTTACACTTGCACGTATTTTAGTGTAAGCAGCTACGAGTCTAGCTTCGATATTAGTCTTGTAATCATCAGACTTAGACAATAAAAGTTTTTCTTCTTTTTCAGTTTCAGCAAGAATATCATTTAAGTCTGCTTTTTTGTGCTTCAAATGAGTTTCACGTTCTTCTAAACGTTCTCTGGTTCCATTAATAAATTCCTTTTTTTGTTCAATTTGAGCACTAAACTCTTTAATGTGTTTTTCTGCTAACTGAATTTCTAACTCTTGAAACTCAACTTCTTTACTTAAAGAATTAAACTCACGGTTGTTACGAACATTTTTTTGTTGTTCGGAATATTTTTTAATCAATCCTTTAGCTTCTTCAATAAGATTCTTTTTGGATTTGATTTGAGATTCAACTTCTGTTAGATTATCTTCTAATTTTTGAACTCTAAGTTTGAAACCTTCAACGTCATCTTCAAGATCACGAACTTCTAAGGGAAGCTCTCCGCGAACATTTCTGATCTCGTCAACTCGTGAGTCAATTAATTGTAAATCATAAAGAGCTCTTAATCGTTCCTCTACGGATAATTCTTTCTTTTTAGCCATGCTTATATATACTTTACAGGATTTGTATTTATCGTTGATAAAACGACTGCAAAACTAGTAATTTTTTTCTTAAGATATGCAACTAAAATATTTTTTATATGATGTTCACTTTCATAGTGTCCTATATCAGCTAATAAAAGTTTGCCTTCTGCCTTATAAAAATCATGGTATTTTAAATCTGAAGTTATAAACGCTTGAGCACCAGAAGATTTAGCGGCTTCTATTGCAAAGCTTCCAGACCCCCCCAACACAGCCACTTTGTGGATGGAGGTATTTAATAATTCGGAGTGCCGTATTAGAGAGCTATTAAACTTAATTTTTATAAAATTTAAAAATTCAGAACTGCTCATAGGGATTTCTAAAAGTCCGATCATTCCTATTCCAATATTTTGATTTGAGTTTTCTAATGTAATTATTTCATAAGCTACTTCTTCATAGGGGTGATTTTGAAATAGTGTTTCTATGACAGATTTCTCAAGGTGTTTTTCAAAGTTTATGTTAAGCTGTACCTCTTTTTCTATTTGTAGAACATGTTTCTTCCCTACAAAGGGATTTGAATTTTCATTGCCCTTAAATGTACCTTCTACATTAATATTAAAACTACAGTTGCTATAATTTCCGATACTCCCAGCCCCAACTTCAAATAAGGCAGTCCTAACAGCTTCTACATTTTCTTTTGGTACATAAGTAGTTAGTTGTTTTATAGTTCCCGCTTGTGGAATAAGTATTGTTTTGTGTTGAAGTCCTAAAATTTCACACAGCCCTGCATTTGAACCTTCAAAAGTATTATCTAAGGCAGTGTGAATCGCATAAATCGCAATTTTATTTTCAATTGCTTTTAAAACCACACGTTCAACATAGCTGTTTCCAGTTATCTTTTTTAACCCTTTAAATATAATGGGGTGGAAGCTAACAATGAGGTTGCAATTTTTCTCAATAGCCTCATCTACAACAGTTTCAAGCGTGTCGAGTGTGACTAATACGCCCGTTAACTTCATGTTTTTATTTCCCACTAATAGACCTACGTTGTCAAATTCTTCAGCATATGCAAGTGGGGCTAATGCCTCTAAGTCTGTTATTACATCCTGAACTATCATAAATTTTTGTTTAACATCAAAGATAAAATAATTACTTTCGTAGTAATGAAGCTTTTAAGAAAAATATTATTCCCCTTTGTGCCCCTTTATTATTTTGTGGTGTTTTTAAGAAATAAATTATATGACTTGTCTTTTTTTAAGTCGACTACATATGACTTTCCTCTTATTTGTATTGGAAATTTGTCAGTTGGTGGAACAGGAAAAACACCCATGGTTGAGTACTTAGTTTCATTTTTAAAGAAAGAATATCAGATAGCGACACTAAGTCGTGGGTATGGTCGTAATTCCAAAGGGTTTGTTATAGCTGATTTACAACCAACCTCTCAAGATATTGGAGATGAGCCTTTACAGTTTTTTAATAAGTTTAAAGACATCACAGTAGCTGTTGATGCGGACCGTCAAAATGGATTAGAACTTTTAAAAAAATCGAAACCATCTATTGAAGTTGTATTACTAGACGATGCTTTCCAGCATCGAAAAGTTTTAGCAGGGTTTAATATTTTGCTTACCGCTTACGATCAACTTTACTGTTCTGATTATGTATTGCCTACAGGCAATTTGAGGGAACCTAAGTCAGGTGCTAAAAGAGCCCAATTGATTGTAGTTACTAAAAGTCCTGAAGGCCTTAGTCAAAAGCATAAGTCTAGTATTATTCAACAACTTAATCCTGAACCAAATCAGAAGGTCTTTTTTAGTAGTATTCATTACAGTGATGTTTTAATATCATCTAGATCGAATCTCCCTGTTGATGATTTGAAAGACATTGTTTTTACGTTAGTAACTGGCATTGCAAACCCAGCGCCATTAGTTGCACATTTAAAATCAATAGGACTAGACTTTGAGCATTTAGAATTCAAGGATCATCATGGGTTTTCTAAATCAGATTTAAAACTTATTTATTCAAAACCTTTAGTGTTGACCACTGAAAAAGATTTCTCACGTTTGAGTTCTGATTCACAGAACCAGATTTATTATTTACCTATTCAATTGAAAATAGACCGAGCAGATGAATTTGAAAAATTAGTTGATTCTTACGTTAAGCATCACATTGCTTAATAAGTTGTCCTATAAATTAAATCAATTTACGTCCAAACTAATTTATAATTAAATTAACTAAGGCTAGTTGATGTGTTTTTGAGCTTTATAAGAAGATCTGACTAATGCACTACTCTCAACGTGGCGGAAACCAAGTTCCAATCCAATAGTTTTATATTCTTTGAATTGATCTGGGGTGATAAATTGCTTGACAGGTAAATGTTTTTTACTTGGTTGTAAGTATTGGCCGATAGTGACCACATCTACGTCCGCATTTCTAATGTCATGTAGTGTTTGAATAACTTCATCACGCGTTTCTCCAAGGCCAAGCATAAGACCTGTCTTTGTACGACGTTGCCCATTATCTTTTAGGTATTTTAAAACTCCTAGACTTTTCTCGTATTTAGCCTGAATTCGAACTTCTCTAGTAAGACGCCTAACTGTCTCCATATTATGAGATACAACTTCTGGTGATACTTCAATAATTCGGTTAATGTGTTTTTCAATTCCTTGAAAATCAGGAATTAACGTTTCCATAGTAGTGTTTGGATTCATTCGTCTAACTGCCTTAACGGTTTCGGCCCACATAATACTTCCCATGTCTTTTAGGTCATCTCTATCAACGCTAGTAAGAACAGCATGTTTGATGTCCATTATTTTAATTGACCTAGCTACTTTTTCAGGTTCATCCCAATCAACGGTTTCTGGCCGTCCTGTTTTAACTCCACAAAACCCACAAGATCTAGTACACACATTTCCTAGAATCATAAAGGTAGCAGTCCCTTCTCCCCAGCATTCACCCATATTAGGGCAGCTTCCTGAGGTACAAATAGTGTTGAGACTGTATTTATCGACAAGACCCCTTAGCTCTGTATATTTTTTTCCAGTAGGCAGTTTTACACGAAGCCATTTAGGTTTGGGTTGACGTATAATTGGAGATGAAAGTGTTTCTACACTCATTAGTTCAATTTAATGAATCAAAGATACAAAGTATTCTTATAATAAAATCATAAAATTGTAAGATACCATATGCTAAAACTAATTAAAAAAAGAAGACCTAAACAGCTTATTAGATGCATGAATCTTGAAGGCTGCCATTCTTTTGGAGTGTATTTGCTAGAAATTAGTATATAGTTAGCTGATGCATAAAACGGAGCAGTTAAAAAGGAAAGAATTGTCGCTAATTTGATCAAAACTCTCATATCTGAAAGATAGAAAAAATAGATAATTAAAGTTCCAATAATCAGTATCAAACTCCATCCTAAATAGCCGTTTTTGAAAGTTTTTTTAAATATTAGCTCTATAGTTTTGTTCATAGATCTAGGAGATGCATCAAGAGTCGTTAATGTTGTGCTAAACATAGTTGTGAATGCGGCTACCCCAATGATTAAATAAGCCCAACTTCCTAAGCTTTGGGTGTATATTTTTATAAGTTGTATAGAAAAGTCACCGGCACTGTCGCTAAAACTAGTCCCAGTGGCATGCATGGTGAGAGTTCCAAGACTCACAAAGCAAATCCCCAATACGACTGTTCCTATGTATCCAATATTAAAATCAATAAGTGCTGTTTTCGTATTAAGTTTATTAGCAGAAGTTTTTTGCTTTTCTGTAGTCCATATGGAGTGCCACACCGAGACATCTAATGGGGCAGGCATCCATCCCATAAAGGCGATTAAAAATGTGATTTCGACAGTTCCCTGAGGAATATATTGAGCAATTTCAATTGTATTATTAGAATTATAAAAAGCCATAAAGGTTGCAGCCAAAGTGGTTAAGGTTAATGTAAAGACAATAACTTTCATCAGGACATCTAATAATTGATATTTCCCAATATTTAAGATTATAAAGCACAGGCTAAGAATAACAATAGTCCAAACTTTTACACTTACAAAATCTCCAAATAGTGATGTAGCTATTCCAGCTGTTACTATAGTCACTGCTGATTGAATCGTAAACATTGTCAAGAACGTTAGGATTCCATAAATTTCTAAAATTCCTTTACCAAGTTTTTGGTAACCTTCTAGTAGACTTTCACCTGTTGCACTTGCATATCTAGGCCCATACTGGAAAAATGGATATTTAACTATATGAATTAGTAATAAAGCCCAAAGTAATCCAAATCCAAAATCAGCACCAGATCGTGTAGACTGAACTAAGTGAGAGACTCCAATAGCAGCGCCTGCAAAAAGTAATCCTGGCCCAAGCTTTTGAATAATTTGTTTCATTTATTAGATAATATTATTTCAGCTAATAGTTTTTTGGCTCGCAAGAGTTTGATTTTTACATTATTTACAGGTATATTAATCTTTTTCGAAATTTCAATGTAGGATAATTCTTGAAAATAACGCAAGTTTATAACTTGTTGATAGTGGAGTTTTAATTTTTTGATATCCTTTAATAATTCTGCTAAGTTTTGTTCTGTAATTAGCTTGTCTTCTACAGAGGGAGTTTCATCCATAATCCAGTATAGGCGATCCTGATCTTCTTCGGACGTTTGATTACTAATCAATATCTTTTGTTTACGTAAGCTATCAGAGTGTGTATTTTTTGCAATAGTAATCAGCCATGTTTTGAATTTGAACTTCTCGTCAAATGTTTTAATTTTTTCAAAGGCCTTTGAAAATGTTTCGATTGTTATGTCTTCAGCATCATTTTCATTGTGTAATCGTTTAATCAAAAAACCATAAATATCATTCCAAAAAGTATCCAATAGCATGTTGAATGCAATTTGGTCATTTTGCTTAGCCTTCTGAATGATGTCGTTTATTTCCAATCGAGAGGGAGATTTAAGAGTAATAATAGAGTCGAAAAATAATGTAAGCTTTAGTTTTTAGTTAGTTTGGCTTAAGTATGTTGGGCTTCTGAGCAGTTTTCATACTGTTCAGAAGTTTTCCCGCAAAACCCGCATACTTCTTCATTTTTATTTAGCATTGGATTTTGACTTGCGCAAGTTCCTGCAAATTTACCGTCTTTTTTAGCCCATATTTTTATAGAGATACCAGCAACAGCTATACCTAAAAGCCCGAGTGTAATTAAAAGTAAAGCCATCTTTTTTTTTCAAAGATACACTTTTCAAGACAAGCTAAAAAACGTATTTAGTATGGGTTTTATCTGGGATCTACTGTAATAAGGCAAAAGTTAAAAAAGAGTAACTGTTTATAAAATATTTACTTCGCTTTCTAAGATAATATCAAAAACAATTAAAATAGCTTCTTGTATTTTTTTTGAAAGTTCAAATATATCTTTTCCTGAAGCGTTTCCATAATTAACCAAAACCAATGCTTGTTTGTTATGAACACCATAGTTTTTGAATGTTTTCCCTTTAAATCCAGCGGTTTCAATTAGCCATCCTGCGGGAATTTTTACAGTAGTTTCTGAAATTTCAAAATAGGGTATTTTCGGAAATTGATTTTTTAAAAGTTCAAATTGAGAATAAGAAATTACAGGATTCTTGAAAAAACTGCCGCTATTACCAATGTCTTTTGGGTTTGGAAGTTTTGAATTTCTGATAGAAATAACTGATTTGGATATATCTTGAATTGTTGGGTTTTCAATTCCATTATTTTTAAGTTCAGACTCAATTGCACCATAATTTGTTTTAATTGTATGCTCAAGTCTACTTAGTTCAAGGATCACAGAAGTGATGATATATTTCCCTTTCAATTCTTCTTTAAAAATAGAATTTCTGTAACCAAAATTACAATCTTCTTTATAGAAAGTACGTAATTCTTGAGTTTCAATATTCATCGCTTCACAGCTAATAAATATATCTTTTAGTTCAACTCCATAAGCACCAATATTTTGAATAGGAGCGGTACCTACATTTCCAGGAATTAAGGATAAGTTTTCCACTCCACCATAATTTTTTTGAAGGCACCAACATACAAATTCATGCCAGTTTTCCCCCGCTGAGACTCTGATTTTAACGTTATTTTCGAAAACTGAAATAACTTCAATCCCCTTAATATTAATATGTAAAACTAAAGCATCTACATCTTTTGTAAGTAACATGTTACTGCCGCCTCCTAATACTAATAAATTAGACGAATTTGTATTTAAAACTTTAGCTAAAACTTGCTTGGATTCGATTGATGTATATTCTTTTGCTAATACATGCATTCCAAATGAATTTAAATGTTTGAGCGATATGTTTTTTTCAATTACCACTAGGAGTTATATTTATTAAGTGCTGATTTTAAAATAGATACAGAGGTTTTCAAATCCTCTTTGTTAAGAACATATGCAATACGTACTTGGTTTTTGCCAAGCCCTGGGGTAGAATAAAAACCTGCTGCAGGAGCTACCATTACGGTTTGGTTATTTAGCCTAAACGTTTCCAGCATCCATTGTGCAAATTTATCCGTATCCAAGACAGGCAGTTCAACAATACAATAAAAAGCACCATTTGGAATGGCTACTTTGACTCCTTCAATTTTTTCAAGCTCTTTGATCAATACATTTCTACGTTCTACATATACGCTGATAACTTCACTAAAGTAACTATCAGGTGTGTCTAATGCTGCTTCACTTGCAATTAATCCATAGGTTGGTGGAGACAAGCGAGCTTGAGCAAATTTTAAAGCGGTATTAAGAACGGATTTGTTTCTGGTTATAATACACCCAACCCTTGCTCCGCACATGCTATATCTTTTAGATACCGAGTCAATTATTATGGCGTTGGACTCGATTCCTTCTTCTTGCATAACAGAGTAGTGCTCTAATCCATCATAGGTAAATTCGCGATAAACCTCATCTGCGATTAGAAATAGATCGTATTTTTTAACTAGAGCAGCTAATTGTTGTATTTCGTCTTTGCTATAAAGGTATCCAGTAGGGTTTCCTGGGTTACAAATTAATATAGCTTTTGTTTTGGGGGTTATTAATGCTTCAAAATCAGAAATTGGGGGTAGTTCAAAGTTAGAGTCAATTCCAGAAACAACGGGTACTACTTTTACACCTTGTGCGATTGAAAATCCATTATAATTTGCATAAAAAGGCTCCGGAATAATAACTTCGTCTCCTAAGTCCATAATGCTACCAAAAGTAAACAGCAGTGCTTCGCTTCCACCAGTAGTTATGATGATATTATCTGCACCAATTTGGATGTTGTTTTTTCTGTAGTACTTTGAAAGTTTTTTACGGTACGTTTCTGACCCTTCTGATCGGCTGTATTCTAGGACCTCTAAGTTTGAGTTTTTAATAGCGTCAAGAGCAACGTTAGGAGTTTTAATATCAGGTTGACCAATATTTAAGTGAAATACTTTAACACCTTCTTTTTTAGCTTTCTCAGCAAATGGGACTAGCTTACGGATAGGCGATAGAGGCATTAGGCCTCCTTTTGTAGAAATGTTTGGCATATTTTTAAAATAAACGTTTTAACAAACTTATCTTAAAGTTAGAACAAAATAAAGCGCTTTAACTAATATTTAAAATAATTAGATCATAAATTGTATAACCTCTCAGGTTTTTAATTCAATGTTTAAAATAAATTAAACTTTTTTGACTCTGTTTTTAATAAAAAAACACCCGAAAGGGTGTTTTAGTTTTTTAATATAATTATTTAAGTTTATTCCTCTAAAACACTTTTACTTTTATCTCCAATCACATTTGATTTACTAGAGTCAATAACAGTACCTTTTATTTTCAAGGCTACAGTTTGGGTTTGTGCATTTGAAGTTACTGTGATTGTTTTCCGGATGGGATTCACACGATTTGTGTCATACTTAACTTCTATTTCTCCAGTTTCACCAGGCATTATAGGAGCTGTTGGTTTTTTAGGGACAGTACACCCACAACTGGATTTCACATCTGAAACGATCAGTGGTGAATTTCCAGTATTTTTAAATTTGAAAACACGAACTCCGTCAGATCCTTTTTCTATAGTGCCGTAATCAATTGTTTGAGATTCAAATTCTATTTTTGCCATTTTCTCCTGAGCATACACAGAGATGCTTAAAAGAGATAAAAACAATACAGTTAATATATTTTTCATGATATAGTTTTAGTTGTAGTAAATTTATGCACTTATTTTGAATCTACAAAAATGTAATCATATAAAATCAATTAATAATATTAAAGAAAATAAAATATAAGTACTTTTGTAGGATAACAATTAAAATGTAATCCCTAGTATGCCTATTCCACCAAAGTATGATGCATCAGCTATCGAAAAGAAATGGTATGACTATTGGCTTTCCAATAAATATTTCCATTCTACTCCTGACAACAGAGAGCCTTATACTATTGTAATTCCTCCTCCAAATGTGACAGGTATTTTACATATGGGGCACATGCTTAATAATACCATTCAAGATGTATTGGTTCGCCGTGCACGATTACAGGGTAAAAATGCTTGTTGGGTTCCCGGAACTGACCATGCGTCTATAGCTACAGAAGCTAAGGTTGTTAATAGGTTAAAGGAGTTAGGTATTAATAAAAATGACCTATCTAGATCTGAGTTCATGAAACACGCTTGGGACTGGACTGATGAATATGGAGGCGTTATCCTTGAACAGTTAAAAAAACTTGGGTGTTCTTGTGATTGGGATCGAACTAAATTTACTTTGGATGATGATATGAGCGAATCAGTTATAAAGGTCTTCGTTGATTTGTTTAATAAGGGTTTAATCTACAGAGGTTTTAGAATGGTAAACTGGGATCCCAAGGCACAAACAACCCTTTCTGATGAAGAAGTTATATTTGAAGAACATAAAGGCAAATTGTATTATTTGAATTATAAAATTCAAGACAGTGAAGAACTTATTACGATCGCAACTACTCGTCCAGAAACAATACTAGGTGATGCAGCGATTTGCATTAACCCTAATGATAAGCGTTATACTCATATCAAAGGTAAAAAAGCGATTGTACCATTATGTGGTCGTGTGATACCTATTATTGAAGATGATTATGTAGATATTGAATTTGGTACAGGTTGTCTTAAAGTCACCCCTGCGCACGATCAAAATGATAAAGTTTTAGGGGATAAGCATCAACTAGAAGTAATTGATATTTTCAATGCAGACGCCACCCTCAATAGCTTTGGGATGCACTATGAAGGCCAGGACCGCTTCGCTGTTCGAAAAGAAATTGCAAAAGAATTAGAAACAAAAGGCTACCTAATTAAAACGGAAGAACACTTGCACAAAGTAGGTACTTCTGAGCGAACAAAAGAAGTGATAGAACCGCGTCTTTCCGATCAGTGGTTTTTAAAAATGGAGACGCTTGCCAAGCCAGCAATTAAAGCAGTTTTAGAAGACCAGTCAATAAATTTATTTCCAAAGAAATTTGAAAACACTTATCGCCATTGGATGGAAAATATTCGAGATTGGAATATTTCTAGACAATTATTTTGGGGACAACAAATACCTGCCTACTATTATGGTGATGGAAAAGACGATTTTGTAGTGTCTGACTCAACAGAAGGCGCTTTAGAATTAGCTAAAAATAAATCCGGAAATTTAGAGTTAGTCATAAGTGACTTAACTCAAGATGAAGACGTCCTAGACACCTGGTTTTCATCTTGGTTGTGGCCAATGTCTGTCTTTGATGGGATTAGAAATCCAGAAAATGAAGATATTAAATATTACTATCCAACAAATGATTTAGTAACGGGCCCAGATATTCTGTTTTTCTGGGTTGCACGAATGATTGTAGCAGGCTACGAGTTGAAAGACCAAAAACCGTTCACAAACGTCTACTTTACAGGTCTTGTCCGCGACAAACAACGTCGTAAAATGAGTAAGTCTTTAGGTAACTCTCCAGATGCTCTTAAACTTATTGAAGATTTTGGAGCTGATGGTGTCCGTGTTGGTTTATTGTTAAGTTCAGCTGCTGGAAATGATTTAATGTTTGATGAATCATTATGTCAACAAGGAAAAGCCTTTGGAAATAAAATATGGAATGCATTTCGACTTATTGACGGTTGGGAGGTTATTGATATTGCTCAGCCCGACTATGCATCAACAGCGATAGATTGGTACCAAGCTAAGTTCCTGAAAACATTAGTTGAGATTGAAGATCATTTTAGCAAGTATAGATTAAGTGATGCATTAATGACGACTTATAAATTAATTTGGGATGATTTCTGTTCTTGGTTGTTGGAAATGGTAAAGCCTGGCTATGAAGCTCCAATTGATAAGAAAACTTATGACTCTGTAGTAAGTATTTTAGAGTCTAATTTGAAAATACTTCACCCTTTCATGCCATTTTTAACAGAAGAGATTTGGCAAATCTTAAAAAAAAGAACTCCACAACAGGCTTTAATTATTGCTTCTTGGCCAGAAATAAAATCATATGATCACTCTATTTTAGAAAGTTTTGAATTTACAGCTGAGGTGGTATCACGAATCCGAACGATTAGAAAAGAAAATAATATTCCTTTTAAAAATTCTATTGATTTAGTTGTTTTAAATAACGAATCAAAGAACAAGGATTTTGATTGTGTAATATCTAAACTAGGAAATATCACTGACTTGAGTTACACAACACTTTCTGTTGATAGTGCATTGTCATTTAGGGTTAAGTCTAACGAGTACTTTATCCCCGCAACTGGTGCTATTGATTTAGAAGCTGAAATTTTAAAAATTGAAGAAGAGCTAAAATATACTGAAGGATTTTTAAGGTCGGTTCAAAAGAAATTAACGAATGAACGCTTTGTTTCTGGAGCACCAGAGCAAGTAGTCTTTAATGAAAAGAAAAAAGAATTGGATTCTATCGCTAAAATAGAGACTTTAAAGGCTAGCTTGATCAATTTGAAGTAATACTATTTACTGTCTGTTAAATAGCTATTAGCTAAATCTATATAACGTTTCTTAGCCTGATCTCGTGTCATTTTTTCAACTTGAAAAAGGGCATTTGTTTTGAAGGCATTAATAATAGCCTTTCCGCTACTAGGTCTACCGTAGTCGTTTGTTGATTTTTTGTAATAAGCGTATAGCTTTAATAAAATATCCGCAGGAAACGGTTCTTTATGAGTGTTTATTTTTTTAACAGCTTTTTTAAACTCTATATCTAGTGCTTCAGAATTCATATCACGCCTCGGCAATGATACACTCACCACCACTGACTTTTTGGTTTAGTTTAACTTTAATTTTTGTATCTAAAGGTAAGAATAAATCTACTCTTGAACCAAATTTTATAAAACCTGCATCCTTTCCTTGATCAACTTTCTGACCTTTTTTAGCATAATTAATAATGCGACGGGCAAGAGCACCAGCTATTTGGCGGTATAAGACTTTTCCATATATTTTGTTTTCAACAACGACGGTTGTATGCTCATTTTCGATACTAGCTTTCGGATGCCATGCCACTAAATATTTTCCAGGATGGTATTTGCTAAATAGTACAGAACCACTAATTGGGTAACGAGTTACATGAACATTTAAAGGAGACATGAAGATGCTAACCTGAATTCGTTTTTCTTTAAAATATTCATTCTCTTCTACTTCTTCAATCACAACAACTTTACCATCCACAGGGGATATGACTTGAGCATCATTTTTTTGAGTATGACGTTTTGGATTTCTGAAAAACTGCAAGATTAAAATAAGTATAGCTAGTAAGGATAGCTGAATGAGTTTTAGCAGCCACTGCAGTTCAATAGTGTTATCTAAGACTAAGAAACTTCCTCCTACAAAAAACAGAGTCCCTAAAATTATTTTTTGACCTTCTTTATGAAACATAGTTTAATATTCTTAAAAATAAATAAATAAACGGAGCAGCAAATATAGCACTATCTAAACGATCTAACATACCTCCATGGCCTGGCATTATCTTGCCACTATCTTTAACGGATGCTTGGCGTTTGTATTTTGACTCTACTAAATCGCCTAAGGTTCCAAATACACTCACTAAAACACTGATAATTAGCCAATTTGAAAAACTTAAGGAAGGAGCTAGGAGCGCAATAAAATAACTGACAATTGCTGAGAAAAACACACCTCCTAAAAAGCCTTCAATGGTTTTTTTGGGAGATATGCTTGCAAATAATTTTTGCTTCCCAAAGTTTTTGCCAATCAAATAGGCAAAGCTATCATTAGTCCAAATAAGTAGAAATATCCCTAAAATAATTTGAGGATTATAATCGCCAAAGTTAAATGCAATTAAAATTAAAAATATAAACCCACTACTGATATAAAAAGTTGTGTTGATAAATTGATTAGAGAGTAAGTTGGGCAACTCTCTTGATGAAAACAAATCTCTAATCAAAAATAGGTTCACAAAAATACTCAATACATGAAATATTTGAGATAATTGGTTAATGATTTCAGATTTATTAAATAAAAATCCCCCAAAACTAAATAACAGAAATATCAAAGTAAATATTAGATAAGAAACTGAACTTTTTTGTTTGATAAGTCTATTAAATTCTGTCAGGCATACAAGTCCGAAAATGTAAAACAAACCAATACAAGCATATTTATGCTGTATGCATGTGATTAACAAAATCACAAATAATGTTCCTGATAAAGTTCTTTTGGTTAGTTCTTTCACTACTTATGTTATAAGTCTTCTAATAGCAATAAATATAAGTTTTTTGAACTACTTCCATAACTTAGAAAATTAGTGGTCTCCTCGACCTTAAAGTGTTTGATCGTAGTAATATTGGATGGGATCTTTTTTTTATTTTGAGCCTTTATACCATGAAGACCAGCACTTATTGTCTCTACAAATTGACTTGTAGTCGCAAATACAATAAAATCTTTTGGTAGTTCGGCTAATTTTTTTTCAGCAATTTGATTTGAGGAAATTAATAAAGATCCATCACTAGCGATTAAATACTCACAAGTTGTAAATAAAAAATCAGCTTCTTCTATTTTTGTAGTTGTATTAAAATCAAAACCTTTGAATTTTTTTTTCAATTGTGAGTTTAGAATAAGCGCTGATTTATCACCCCAATTATTTTCTTCAACAATTTTATTTAAATTAATTTGTACTTCATCGCTAGTTTCACAGTAGAGAAACTTACCTCCATTGTTGTTGAAATTAATTGTGAATTTCTCATCTATGGGAAAGACTTCATCAGGCAAAAATCTACGTTGATCTTCTTTTTCTAACTTATCCTTAGATTTGTCAGAGTTTGAACCAAATATTTTACGAAATACACTCATGTTTTATCGCCATATAAGTTTTAAACTTATATTATTCCAAAGATAAAAAATTTAATAAATTCATCTGGTATAATGAAGCTTATTTTCAGTTTTCTTCTTCTTCTTCTTCTTCTTCTTTCTCATCTATATCAGTTACTTTAATTGTAGGCTGAATAACTTCTTCGACTTGAAATGGACGTTTACCGAAAATAGTTTCTAAGTTATCTTTAAAAATAACCTCTTCTTTTAACAGAACTTCGGCCAGCTCAGTTAATTTATCTTTGTTTTCTTTAAGTAATTTAATAGCTCTTTGATATTGGGTTTCAATGATGCTTGATATTTCTTTGTCTATAACTTCAGCAGTAACATCACTGTAGGGCTTTGAGAAACCATATTCATTTTCTCCACTAGAGTCGTAGTATGTTATATTCCCAATTTTATCACTAAGCCCATAAACAGTAACCATAGCCCTAGCTTGTTTTGTAACTTTTTCTAAATCACTTAAAGCTCCAGTTGATATTTTATCAAATATTACTTTTTCAGCTGCTCTTCCACCTAACGCAGCACACATTTCATCTAGCATTTGTTCAGTTCTGACAATCAGACGTTCTTCGGGAAGGTACCAGGCAGCCCCTAAAGAGCGCCCTCTAGGCACGATAGTTACTTTTACTAGTGGAGCAGCATGTTCTAACATCCAACTTACTGTGGCGTGGCCTGCTTCGTGAAAAGCTACGGCTCTTTTTTCACTAGGAGTAATAATTTTATTTTTCTTTTCCAGTCCTCCAACTATTCGGTCAACTGCATCTAAAAAATCTTGTTTTTCAACTGACTTTTTATCGCCTCTCGCTGCAATTAAAGCTGCTTCATTACAAACGTTAGCGATGTCTGCTCCAGAAAACCCTGGTGTTTGTTTGGATAAAAAATCTGTATCTAAATCTTTTGATTTTTTTAATGGTTTCAGATGAACTTCAAAAATCTCTTTTCTTTCTCTTATATCAGGTAAATCTACATAAATTTGTCTGTCAAATCGTCCAGCTCTCATCAGTGCTTTGTCTAGAACGTCTGCACGATTGGTGGCTGCTAAAACGATAACATTTGAATTGCTTCCAAATCCATCCATTTCTGTTAATAGCTGATTAAGAGTATTTTCTCTTTCATCATTTGAACCTGAAAAATTACTTTTACCTCTAGCTCGTCCAATAGCATCAATTTCATCAATAAAAATAATAGAGGGAGCTTTTTCTTTAGCTTGTTTAAATAAATCTCTAACTCTTGATGCTCCAACTCCTACAAACATTTCTACAAAATCTGAACCGGATAATGAGAAAAAGGGTGCTTTAGCCTCTCCAGCGACTGCTTTAGCTAGTAATGTTTTTCCAGTTCCCGGAGGACCCACTAATAAGGCACCTTTCGGAATTTTGCCTCCCAAAGCGGTGTATTTTTCTGGTTGTTTAAGAAAGTCAACAATTTCTTGTATTTCTTCTTTAGCCCCTTCTAACCCTGCAACATCTTTAAAGGTTGTTTTGGTTTCAAGTTTTTCGTCAAATAGCTTGGCTTTAGATTTTCCGATATTAAAAATTTGACCCCCACCACCACCAGCACCACCACCAGACATACGACGCATAATAAATATCCAAACTCCAATAATTAATATGAATGGTATTAATGAAGATAGTATATCTCCCCACGCATTAGTTTCGGTTTTGAAATTAAGTGCGGTATCAAGATCCTCTTTTTGAATGGTATCTTCTAGTTGTTTTTGAAATAACTGTACATCCCCAAATTCAAATCGATAATTAGGCCTTGCAGAACTGGTTGGTAAAATCTGATCTTTTTTACTTTTTTTATGAATATCTTTTGAACTCGCCTGAGTTGTCAAATAAACTAGAGCTTCACGTTTATTTACTATTTCTACTTTTTTAACATCTCCATCTCTAAGGAATTCAAAAAATTGTGAAGGAGTTGTAGATTCTCCAGACGAGCTTCCTAGGCCACCAGAAAATATATTAACAGCCAAAAAAAGTATGAGCGCACCTCCGTAAACCCAATAAGAGTTAAACTTTGTGTTTTTTTGTTTTTTATCTTTTGACATTTTTTTTTTTTAGTAACTGGTTTCTATTTTGGTAATTTTAGCATCACCCCAAAGGTTTTCAATATCATAATATTCACGAATATGTTTTTGAAACACATGAACAACTACATTAACATAATCCATAAGGACCCATTCTGCATTTTCACTACCCTCAATATGCCAAGGTTTATCTTTGGTGTTTTTACTCACTTTTTTTTGAATTGAACTGACTATAGCATTTACTTGTGTGTTTGAGGTTCCATCACAAATTATGAAATAATCGCATACTGTATTTTCAATAGCTCGCAAATCTAATATAGTTATGTTTTGACCCTTTACATCTTCAATTCCGTTAATTGTGAAAGTGATTAATTCATCTGGGCTTGGTATGTTTGTTGTCATAAAATATTTTTGCTCTGCAAATTTATTACTTTTTTGGCTCTAAACGCGTTATATTCTCTTAATAATATTATAATTTAGAGGCTTAATATTACAGATGCAAATAATCAAACTTAATGCCACAGATTCTACGAACAATTATTTAAAGCAATTGATTCTAGAGAGGACATTAGATGATTTTTCTGTAGTTTTAGCTAACCACCAAACTAATGGGCGAGGTCAACGTGGCTCAAGCTGGTTGTCCGAAAAGGGTAAAAACCTAACTTTTAGCGTTTTAAAGAAAAATATTTCTTTAAAAATCAATCAACAATTTTTGCTAAATATTATTGTATCACTTTCTATTATTAAAACATTAGAAGGATTCAATATTCCAAATTTATCTATAAAATGGCCAAACGACATTTTGTCAGATCACAATAAGATTTCTGGGATATTGATAGAGAATTTGATTAAAAACAAACATATTCAATACGCTATTATTGGAATTGGGCTAAATGTAAATCAGGATAAATTTGAGGGACTAGATAAAGTAAGCTCTTTGAAAAATATTATGCCATTAGCTGTTAATAAAGACGAATTATTAACAATGATTATTAATAAACTTAAAATGTATTTCAAAATGTACTCTGAAAATGGAAGTGGGTTTTTAAATTCTGAATACGAATCCTATTTGTTTCGTAAAGATAGGCCTTCTACTTTCAGTAGCCAGGACAACAGTATGTTTACAGGTATAATAAGAGGGGTTTCAGAATCCGGTAAATTGTGCGTTCAGATGGAGGGTCTTAATAAGGAGTTTGATCTGAAAGAATTAAAGCTTATGTATTAATTACAATGCTTCGGGATATTTAGCGCTAGAGTTTCAATGAACTTAGATATTGGTCCTTTTATCATCATTGCCATCATCGAGTTAAAGTCGCCTTCAAACTTTAACTGAACCTCGCTAATGTTTTCAGAAACAGATTTAATTATTGCGGATAAAGAAAAGTCTAGCTTACCTCCAGCTGAACTTAAAAATATAACGTTAGGGTTTTCTAAAGCTTTTTTCTTCAAAATGATTTCTGGCATTCCGCTTAAAGCAAATAAAAAAGTCTCATTATCTATGAGTTCAAACTTGCTAGTATTTTCCGGCATCAAAGGTTTAAAGTTTTTAACGTCAGTTAAAAAGTCAATAACTACCTGAACAGATTTATCAATATTTACTTTGGGAGATTCTAAATGCATAATCAATTTTATTTACCGACCCATTGCGAAGGGTTTGTATTCCATTTGGATAATATTTCTGACTCTTTTTGGTTAATAAAGTTTGTGTCTAATGCTTGATCTAAAAGGCTTTCATAATTACTAAGAGTAAAAAGGTTTACATTGTTGGTCTTGAAGTTTTTCTTAGAAATTTCAAATCCATATGTAAAGATGGCGACCATACCCTTTACATTTATTCCCGCAGCTCTTAAGGCATCTACAGCTACTAAACTACTGTTACCAGTACTGATTAAATCTTCAACAACAACAACATTTTGACCTTTTTCAACAAATCCTTCAATCTGATTTTGACGGCCATGTTTTTTAGCTTCAGGACGTACGTATACGAAGGGAAGTCCGAGAAATTCTGCAACTAAAGCACCAATTCCAATTGCTCCAGTTGCTACTCCAGCAATTACATCTGGTTTACCAAACTCGTTTTCTAAATTTTTGGCAATTTCTTCTTTTATATAATTTCTGACTACTGGATATGATAGTACCATTCGGTTGTCGCAATAAATAGGTGACTTCCAACCAGAAGCCCAAGTAAATGGATCTCTCGGATTTAACTTGATAGCATTTATTTGAAGTAAAACTTCAGCAGTTTTTTTGGCAGTACTCTTGTTAAAGATCATTTGTCAAAATTACTAAAAAATACTACTTTTACTTTCTATTAATTTGTTTTTAATTAACAATGTATAAAATATTTGTTGGGGATAAACCAATAATACTAACAACGAAGGTAGAGACAGAAACAAATTTCAAGAATTTCTTGATTGATTCTGTAGATATTAACAAAGTGCTTTCTAAACTTAAGAAAGATAAATATGATTCGGTTCGACTTATAGGATCTAAAAAAGAACTTCTTTTAAAAAAATTCTTATCTCTATTACCTAATGTGATTGCCGGAGGTGGTAAAGTTTATAACAAAAAAGGTGAAATATTATTTATCTTTAGAAATGGTAAGTGGGACCTTCCTAAAGGAAAGGCTGAATTAAAAGAAACAATTAATGAAACTGCTCTAAGAGAGGTAGAAGAAGAGACAGGTGTTTTTGGTCTTTCTATTGTAAAACCTTTAGAAATAACCTACCATATTTTTAAGCGGATGGGTCAATTCTACATAAAAGTAACCTATTGGTTTAAAATGTATTCCGACTACGAAGGCGAATTGATTCCTCAAGAAAAAGAGGGTATTACCAAAGCAAAATGGATCTCAGAAACTAAGCTGACAAAAGTATTAAATAACTCTTATGCCAATATCAAATTACTCTTATAATAATTGTATTAATTAAATTTGAATAATATTCTTCAAATAAAGTTATTTTACTATTGGTATCCTTTTCAATAAGTTTATTTTTGCGCAGCAAAAACTGAAAAGAAATGATGGAGTTTATAAGTAAACGGTCTAGTAATGTAAAAAATGATGTACTAAGCGGACTTACCGTAGCTTTAGCACTTGTTCCGGAAGCGGTAGCATTTGCTTTTGTAGCAGGAGTAGACCCTCTAGTAGGTCTTTACGCTGCTTTTATGATTGGATTAATCACCTCTATTTTTGGCGGTCGTCCAGGGATGATTAGTGGAGCTACTGGAGCGCTAGCTGTAGTTATGGTTAGTCTTGTTGCTAGAGGAAATTCAATGGGTGTCGTTGGGGATGAGTTAGGTCTTTACTATTTATTTATTACGGTCATTTTAATGGGTTTTATTCAAGTTTTAGCAGGTGTCTTTAAACTAGGTAAATTTGTTCGTTTAATTCCACATCCTGTAATGATGGGTTTTGTTAATGGGTTGGCAATTGTTATTTTCCTGTCTCAATTAAGTATGTTTATGACCTCCCACAACGGAGAAATGGTTTGGATGCAAGGCGCCCCTTTATTTACTATGATTATGCTTGTAGCATTAACAATGTTGATTATGTTTGGTTTGCCACAAATCACTAAAAAACTCCCAGAAGCATTGGTTGCTATTTTGGTTGTTACAGCGATAGTTATTTTCGGAAATTTAGACGTAGCGACAGTAGGAAGTTTTATTAGAGACGGAGGAGGCGAGGGCCTTAAAGGTGGTTTACCACTTCCTCAATGGGAGATTTTCGATAAGATTCCAATGAACTTACAAACACTTAAATTTATTGGCCCGTATGCATTAATTCTTGCAGCTATTGGACTTATTGAGTCGTTAATGACACTTAATTTGATCGATGAGCTAACAGAAACTCGTGGAAACTCTAACAGAGAATGTATCGCGCAAGGCAGCGCAAATATAATCACTGGATTATTTGGAGGTATGGGAGGTTGTGCAATGATAGGTCAGTCTATTATTAATATTAAAGGGGGTGGTAGGGGTCGATTGTCAGGGATCATAGCTGCTCTTGCATTGTTAGCATTTATCTTATTTGCTTCTGGTCTTATTGAACAAGTGCCAATTGCTGCTCTAGTTGGCGTAATGTTCATGGTTGTTTTTGGAACCTTTGCATGGTCAAGTTTTAGAATTATTAACAAGATTCCAACAACCGATGTGTTTGTCTTGATATTAGTATCATCCATGACAGTATTTTTTGATTTAGCAATTGCTGTCATTTCAGGAGTTATTGTAAGTGCTCTTGTGTTTTCATGGGAAAATGCAAAGCGGATTCGTGCACGTAAACGTATTAAAGAAGATGGTACTAAAGTTTATGAAATATGGGGCCCTTTATTTTTTGGAAGTATTACAGCTTTTAATGATAAGTTTGATATTAAAAATGACCCTCAATCGGTAGAAATTGATTTCATAGAATCACGAATTAGTGATCATTCTGCGATAGAAGCAATTTTTAATCTAGTAACTAAATACAAAGAAGAGGATAAAAAGATTCACTTAAAACATCTGAGTGAAGACTGTAAGGTTTTACTACACAAATCAAGTCCAATTTTTAAAGAGGTTATATTAGATGCAATTGATGATCCTCGATATCATTTAGCCGAAAACCCAGAAGCATTTTCAAAGGGACTATCAGACTATAAATTATAAGATTTAAACATGAACTGAATTAGGGACTAATTTTTTATAGTCTCCTTTATAGCGAATAATTTCTCTTACAATTGAAGATGAGATAAAAGAAGTCTGAGCAGACGTTAATAGAAAAACTGTTTCTAATGTAGATAACTTTCTATTAGTTTGAGCTATGGCTTTTTCAAATTCAAAATCAGCAGGGTTACGTAAGCCTCTTAGAATGAAATTAACTTCTACCTCTTTACAGAAATCGATAGTCAAACCACTATAACTCATAACTCTTACTTTTGGATTATCCTTAAATGCACTTTCAATAAAATTTATGCGTTCTCTAAGAGAAAACATATAATCTTTAGAAGAGTTTTCCCCAATCGCTATAATTACTTCATCAAACAAGGTTATGCCTCTATTAATGACGTCAACGTGGCCAAGTGTTATTGGGTCAAAGGATCCTGGAAAAATTGCTTTTTTCATAAAGTAAAGTTAATGATTTTTCTGCAGTGCCTCTACAATAGCGTTATGAAACAAGTCCGATAATGAGATTCCAGCTTTTAAAGCTTGTTGTGGCAAGATACTTTCTCTAGTGAAACCTGGAATAGTATTAACCTCTAAAAGGTGTGGTCTACCATCTTTAAAAATAAACTCACTTCTAGAAAACCCATCTAATTTTAATATTTCATAAATATCTTTAGCAACTTTTCTTACTTCAGATGCTTGTGTTTCACTTATTATAGCAGGAGTAATTTCTTTGGATTTCCCTAAATACTTTGCTTCATAATCAAAAAAATCATTATCTGAAATAATTTCGGTAATTGGAAGTACAGTTACTTCTCCTTTGTAGCGGATTACTCCTACAGAAACTTCTTTTCCGTCTAAGAAAGATTCAATTATTATTTCATCATCTTGTTTTATTGCTAATTCAATAGCCTTTGGCAGTTCCTTTTTTGAATATACCTTCGTAATTCCATAGCTGCTACCAGCTTTATTAGCTTTTACAAAACATGGAAATCCAACAGCTGCTTCAATTGCAGAAGAGTCTACAGGGTCTCCAGCATTTAAAAAATAAGATTTTGCACTAATGATGCCATATGGTTTTAGGGCACTTAAGCAGTCTCTTTTATTAAAGGTAAGCGCTGCTTGGTACATATTACAGCTTGTATGAGGAATTGATAATAATTTGAAATAGGCTTGCATGGTTCCGTCTTCTCCAGGAGCTCCATGAATCGCATTAAAAACACAATCAAATTTAATTTTAGTTTTACCTAAGCTAACACTGAAATCTGATTTATCAACAGGGAATTCTTCTAAGTCTTTGTTTACATAGACCCATTTATCTTTAAAAATATGAATGCAATAGGAGTCATAGAGTTTAGTAGGTAAACTTTCGTGTACAACACTTCCGCTTTTTAAAGAAATTAGATATTCACTAGAATATCCGCCCATTATTATGGCTATTTTTTTTTTCATTCACACTATTATACAGTAAAAATATTACTTTTAAATTAAATCAAATTCATTTTGATCTAAAATATATTTACTAAAAACTTAATAAGTTAAAGATTTTAATGACAGAATTATTTGTTTAACTTTGTTAATTCATTTCAAAAATCCATGAATTTCATTAAATTCTTATTTAGTAAATCCTTTATTAAGCAATTAATTTATGCATTAATTGTCCTCCTTGTTTTTGGGTTTTTATTTTTAAAATGGCTTAAAACATATACCAATCACGGCTTATTTGTATCTGTCCCTGTTCTGACGGGTAAATCTTATCAAGTCGCCCAGACGCTTCTTCAGGAAAATAGTCTTAGAAGCGAAGTTCAAGATTCTTCAAATTACAATCCTAGATATCCAAAAGGGGCAGTTGTTGAACAAGATCCTTTGGCTGGAAGTCAGGTGAAGCAAGATCGAAAAATATATTTAATTATTAATCCTTCTGGCTATCGATATTTTGCAGTTCCTGATGTGATTAGACGTACCTTTCGTCAAACTAAACCAACCTTGGAAGCTTTAGGTTTTCAAATAGGGATATTAACTTATGAAGACGACTTAGGTAAAGATGAAGTTTTAGAAATACGATATAAAGGCCAAATCATTAAAGCAGGTACTATGCTTCAAAAAACTTCGAAGATCGACCTTGTCTTAGGAAATGGTATTAGAAAGTAATTACTAACAATGAAACAATCAAACGAATTTTCAGAAACTGCTATTGAACTGCATCAACACTATGCTTTTACAGTCGAAAAAGGACAGCAGCCGTTGAGAATAGACAAGTATCTTATGAATTTTGTTGAAAATGCAACTCGAAATAAAATTCAAGCAGCTGCTAAAGGTGGTAGTATTTTTGTTAATGACGTCGCTGTGAAGTCAAATTATAAGGTTAAACCTTTTGATCAGATTCGAGTTCTATTTGAGTATCCTCCCTATGAAAACTTACTTGTTCCTGAAGATATTCCAATTGATATTGTTTACGAAGATGATGACTTATTGGTAGTAAACAAAGCACCAGGTATGGTTGTTCATCCCGGTCATGGAAACTACTCAGGAACGCTGATTAATGCTCTTACATTTCATTTTGAAAACTTACCAAATAACAGCAGTAACCGGCCTGGTTTAGTTCATCGTATTGATAAAGATACGAGTGGGTTACTTGTGGTAGCCAAAACGGAACTTGCAATGGCTCATTTGTCAGCCCAATTTAAAGCGAAAACTAGTGAGCGCGAATACATAGCACTCGTTTGGGGTAATATTGATTTAGATGAAGGAATTATTGAAGGTAATATTGGTCGTCACCCCAAAAATAGATTGCAAAATACAGTATATTTAGATGATGAGTCTGAAAAAGGGAAGCCTGCAGTCACCCATTATAAAGTTATTCAGCGACTGGGTTATGTAACTCTTGTTTCATGTCGCTTAGAAACAGGACGTACCCATCAAATACGCGTGCATATGAAGCACATAGGGCATACCCTTTTTAACGATGAACGTTATGGAGGAGAACGCATACTAAAAGGAACCACATTTACTAAATATAAGCAGTTTGTAGATAACTGTTTTAAAACCTTGCCGCGTCAAGCTTTGCATGCCAAAACATTAGGTTTTGTGCATCCAAAAACCAAAGAAAAAATGTCCTTTACAACTGAAATGCCAATGGACATGCAAACTTGTATTGAGAAATGGCAAACCTATTCTAATCATTTAATTCAAGACTAAATTTTTAAGCTGATTGTTTTGACTGTTCATGCTTACTTATTAACTTTGGATTATAATTGTATTCCATGAAACTAGTCATCTCACCTGCCAAATCATTAAACTATGAGAGTGAATTACCAACCTCTTTTAGTACAGAAAGTTCTTTTTTGAGCGAGGCTCAGCAGTTAAATGATTTATTAAAAAAGAAATCTGCTAAAGACCTTTCTGAACTCATGCATATTTCTCCTAATTTGGGTCAACTCAATTATGAGCGCAACCAGACTTGGAGTCTTCCTTTTACTTCAAAAAATTCTCGTCCTGCTATCTATGCTTTTAGCGGCGATGTATATCGTGGTTTAGATGCTTATACAATTCAAGAATCAAAACTAAAAAACTTACAAAATACAGTACGTGTTTTATCAGGATTATACGGGGTTTTAAAACCTTTGGATTTAGTGCAGCCTTATCGTCTAGAAATGGGGACTAAGTTTCCGGTAGAAAATTCCAAAAACTTGTATGAATTCTGGCGTAAAAAAGTAACTAAAGCTTTAAATGACGATTTAAAAGAAGGAGAGTTGTTTGTCAACTTAGCGAGTCAGGAATATTTTAAGGTTATAGACGTTAAGCTTTTAAAAGAGCCGGTTGTTCATGTAGATTTCAAAGAATTCAAAAATGACCAATATAAAACCATTGCAATTTTTGCAAAACTTGCAAGAGGTTATATGACTCGTTTTATTATTGAAAATTCTATTGAAACAATCGAAGGCTTAAAAGATTTTGCTATTAAAGGATATGGGTATGATGCTAATTTATCTACTGATACTAAATTGGTGTTTACGCGTTAAGTTAGCTAAAATAAGACGTACCTTTGTGCCAGAGTTAAGAATGAGCTATTGTTTACTATCATTCTCAAAACATAAAGTATGACATTTCAATCCCTAGGACTTATAGAAGCCCTTCTCAAAGCAGTCCGTTTACAGGGCTACGAAACACCTTCCCCTATCCAACAAAAAGCAATTCCTCCAATCCTAGAAGGCTTGGATGTATTAGCCTCTGCCCAAACAGGGACTGGTAAGACGGCGGGGTTTACCTTGCCAATGTTGCAAATATTGTCTAAAAACCCCATCAAACATCGTCGACCTGTTCGCGCATTAGTTTTGACGCCAACTAGAGAACTAGCAGATCAAGTATTTACGAATGTAAAGCATTACAGTAAGTTTTTAGATCTTCGTGCTGCTGTTATATTTGGTGGTGTAAATCAAAACCCACAAATTAAACAACTACGAAACGGAGTTGATGTTTTAGTGGCTACTCCAGGTAGATTGATTGATTTAGAAAATCAAGGACATTTATCTTTATCAAAAGTAGAAATATTTGTACTTGATGAAGCTGATCGTATGTTAGATATGGGATTTAAACGAGATATTGACAAAATAAGATCCTTGATTCCTTCGAGACGTCAAAACTTAATGTTTTCAGCCACGTTTTCTAGAGAAATTAAAAGCTTAGCACAAACTATTTTACTACGCCCAACGCTTGTCGAGGCTACCCCAGAAAATACAACTGTAGAAGCAATCACTCAACAAATATATCGGGTAGCTAAAGAAAAAAAGACTAGTCTTCTCATAAAATTAATTCAAGATGGAAAATGGCAACAAGTTTTGGTATTTACCCGTACCAAACACGGAGCTAACAACCTTTGTAAGAAACTAGAAAGTGCGCGTATTTCTGCGATGGCTATTCATGGTAACAAAAGTCAAGGAGCTAGGACACGAGCTTTAGCAGGTTTTAAAAATCATGAGGTTCGAGTATTGGTAGCAACCGATATCGCCGCTCGTGGTTTGGATATTCCATTATTGCCGCATGTAGTAAATTATGAGCTGCCAAATATTCCAGAGGATTATGTTCATCGTATCGGACGTACTGGAAGGGCAGGTGCTAATGGAGTTGCTTTATCATTAGTTTGTGCAGAAGAAACTTCTTATTTAGTTTCTATAGAAAAGTTGACTAAACAGCGTTTTAAGAAAGAGATTGTAGAAGGTTTTGAGCCAGATCCAAATGCATCTACAGTCCCACCTAAACAAGGTGGTGGTCGTCAACAAAGAGGCGGATCGCGTCCAAGTAACAAACGGACAGGTTCTGCAAGTGGAGGTAACCGATCGAATCATAACCGCCGCCGATAATTTTTATGGAATCTCAACCAAACAATCCTTTACATGGTGTTAAACTTGAGCAAATACTGGTTGCTCTTCAAGCTCATTATGGCTGGGATCAACTTGGCGAAAAAATAAACATCCGTTGCTTTACTAGTAATCCAACTTTGAAATCCAGTCTTAAGTTCTTGAGAAGAACTCCATGGGCACGTACTAAAGTAGAAAATCTTTACTTGAGTTGGCTGACTTCAAAATAAAAAGAATTAATTATTTTAAAAAATAATTAATTCTTTTTATTTTTATACTTATCAAAAATTAATATTATTTAGACCAAATCAAGTAATAATGAAAGCACATACAAAAGAAACACAAGCAGTCATGACACCAGAATCGTCATTACAAGCCTTAAAAGATGGAAATAAACGATTTATCAATGCTTCTCAAATTTCTAGAGATTTAAACGCACAAGTAGATGCTACAAGTACAGGTCAATACCCCTTTGCTACTGTCCTACATTGTATAGATTCTCGTGTATCAGCAGAGCATGTTTTTGACCAAGGTATTGGTGACTTGTTTAGTATTCGAATTGCTGGTAATTTTGTCAATGAAGATATTTTAGGGAGTATGGAATTTGCTTGTAAATTAGCCGGAACAAAAGTATTAGTCGTTCTTGGACATACAGCTTGTGGAGCCGTAAAAGGCGCCTGTGATCATGCTCGCATGGGAAATTTAACAGCTCTTATCAATAAAATTGAGCCCGCAGTATATGCAGTAGAACTGCCTGTAGATGAAACTATGAGAAATTCATCTAACATTAATTTCGTTAATTCTGTAGCTACTAAAAATGTAGAAATGACTTTAAATGATATTCGCAATAAGAGTGAAATTCTTAAAGAAATGGAATCAAGTGGAGATCTAATAATAATAGGCGGGATGTATGACATCGCCAATGGTAAGGTGACTTTTTATGCATAAAAAATCAAACCTCTTAATGGCAGTATTAGCATGCGCGTTAATGATGCCTACTATCACGGTTTCTCAAGAGAGTGATTTTGGTAATTGGCTTATTTATATCGGAAATAAAAAGCTAAATAGTAAATGGAATATTCACAATGAAGTCCAATACCGAAACTATGATGCTGTAGGAGATCTAGAACAACTCTTACTTCGTACTGGGATTGGCTATAATCTATCCGAAAACAATCACAATTTGCTCTTAGGTTATGGATATATTTTTTCAGAAAATTATATCCCACAAACACAAGAAAAAACAGATGTTAATGAACACCGAATATTTCAGCAGTTTACTTCAAAGGATCAAATTGGAATAGTATCATTAACCCATCGTTATAGATTTGAGCAACGTTTTGTAGAAGAAGATTTTAAAATGCGTTTGCGTTACTTTTTGGCTGCTAAGTTCCCGTTGATCAAGGTTGAAGACGGTCAGTCTAAACTATACCTTTCTGCCTATAATGAAGTGTTTTTAAATACCAATAGTACTGTTTTTGATCGCAACCGTGTATATGGGGGCGTTGGATATCAATTAAATAAACAGATTCGTATAGAAGCTGGTTATATGAATCAACTTTTTGAAGCTTCTAGCCGTGACCAATTTAATTTGATAACATTTATCAATTTTTAAATTCAGTGGACCCAAACTTTCGAAAGTTCGAACATTATTAAAAGCTTCTATTTTACCAATAGAGTCTAAACATAAGGTTTGGTGTAATTCCAATAGAAAACTTCTCCATTAATTCTATTGGATCCTCTAAACTGTTATTACCTATGTATTCTTTACTAATTAAGTTCTTTCTATTGGAAAAGTTTCTAACTGATAGTCCAACTTTACCTCTTAATTTATTGCGCTTAGATATTTTAAAATTATATGTAGAAGAAAAATCAAGACGATGATAAATACGTAATTTACCAGTATTAATACCATCATTAAATTCTAATCCATCACTACTTTCTTTTGCAATAGTATATGGCTTGCCTGTTTGCCATTTCCAACCTAACGCAAATTGAAAACCATCTAGTTTATAACTCAGAGCTGTTGAAACAGAATGAGTAACATTAGATTTTGATGTAAAAT
>CAJXDP010000011.1 GCA_913052445.1 uncultured Formosa sp. | reverse complement strand
GGAACTACGGCATCAGGAAGAAGTTCGTTCACATCTAATAATAATACAACTGCAACTAATCATGCGTCAGCAGCATTAGGTCTTTCAACAACTGCTGATAACTTTGGGATGTTAGCTATTGGAGTAAATAATGCTTCAGGAATTGGAGATACATCCATCGATCCAGATAACAGTGGAGGTTATTTCTATGCTAACGGTGCGTATACAGGAACAACTGCAGGAGTTGCTTTTGTAATTGGAAACGGAGATATAGATACTAGTAACGGTTTGGCTGGAAGTAACCCTTCAAATGCGTTTATAGTTAACTTCGACGGATCAGCGACGCTTTCAGGCGACTTAACAATAAACTCTGATGCAAGATTAAAATCTAACATCATTTCGTTGGGAAGTACACTTGCCAAATTATTAATGATCGATGGAAAAAGCTACACAATGAAAGCTAACGAGTCCGAGTCTAAAATAGGATTACTAGCTCAAGACGTTCAAAAGGCATTTCCTGAACTCGTAAAAACAACCAATGACAGCGATCAGACATTGTCTGTAAATTATCAAGGGCTGATCCCTGTATTAATTAATGCAATTAAAGAACAGCAAAAACAAATTGATGAGCTCAAAAAGCTTATAAAGCGATAGATGATAAGTGATTTTTAATCTATTTGTGATATGTTAATCCTACAAAAACTGAAGGATCTATAAATTAGTTTAGTATATTTATAAAAACCAGAAAGCATGAAAAAAAATCTGCTAGCAATCCTTCTTATTGTAAATACACTAACAGCCCAACAATCATTACAACAAGACATAATAGAAATTGAAGATAAACTCATTGAATGGCGACGTGATTTTCATCAAAACCCAGAACTTTCTAATAGAGAATTCAAAACTGCTGAAAAAATTACTCAGCATCTGAAAGCCATAGGTCTACAAGTAGAAACTAATATTGCTAAAACTGGAGTAGTTGCAATCCTAGAAGGAAATCAGCCAGGAAAAACAATTGCAATTAGAGCAGATATAGATGGCCTGCCAGTTACTGAACGCAACGACTTAGAGTTTAAATCTGAAGTTAAAACAACATTCTTAAACACAGAAACAGGAGTGATGCATGCTTGTGGCCACGATACACACATCGCAATTTTAATGGCTACCGCAGAAGTATTATCAAAACACAAAGACAAAATCAAAGGGCGTATTAAATTCATCTTCCAACCAGCGGAAGAAGGCCCGCCACCTGGTGAAGAAGGAGGTGCAAAACTAATGATTAAAGAAGGTGTTTTAGAAAACCCCAAAGTAGAAGCTATTTTTGGGCTGCATATAAACTCTCAAACACCCGTAGGAACTATTAAATACAAAACTGGAGGGATTATGGCATCCGTAGAGCGCTTTGTTATCACCGTCAAAGGAAAACAAACCCACGGCTCACAGCCCTGGTCAGGAGTAGATCCTATTTTAATTTCAGCAAAAATAATTGATGGGCTGCAAACCATTATTAGTCGAGAGGCAGAACTTACTAAAGAGGCTGCTGTGATTACCGTTGGGAAAATCACTTCTGGAACACGATTTAATATCATTCCTGAGTCTTCAGAGATGATAGGAACCGTTAGAACCTTAGATCCTAAAATGCGAGAAATGATTGAAAAGCGAATGAAAGAAATGATTGAAGGAATTGCACAAGCTTATGGAGGAGAAGCGTCAATTATTTTTCAAAATAACACATCCATAACCTATAATGATGAAGCGTTGACAGCGCAAATACTACCCTCACTACAAACAGTCGCTGGAGAAGACAATGTAGTTATTATGAAAGCAACTACTGGAGGTGAAGACTTTTCATATTTTCAAGAAAAAGTTCCTGGGGTCTATTTCTTTTTGGGAGGCATGACACCTGGAAATTCCGAATCTTTTCCGCACCATACCCCCGATTTTATAATTGACGAAAGCGGGCTATTGTTAGGAGTTAAAGCATTTACACAAATCTCCTTAGATTATTTAAATCAGTAATAAAAACCTAGATTTAAGACGCACTCTTCACAAAAAAAAGTCATTAGCTAAAACTTAGTTAACCACTAGCTTTTTTGTTGTTAACTGTGCTCCTTCTATCATATTTACAAAATACATTCCTGGCTTTAAACTAGATATATTAAGCTGTAATTGTACATTTTCAGATCGCAATACTTCTTTCCCTAACATATCATAAATAGCTACTTTTAAAATAGCTTTAGATGCTGAAGAAAAGTTGACAATTCCATTTGCTGGATTCGGATACATTTTTACAAAAGACGCAGTATAGTCATCTAACCCTGCCGTTTGTGAACTTAGTGCTGTAATATTATCTACATAGGTTGTTGTTACTGCAGAAGCATTCCAACCATTTCCGTTCCACAAAGGAAAGAAAAGTATTCTTGCATAAATAAAAGCCCCTGCTGGAGTACCATCTTTAGGGTTTGAGAAGTCAAAAGTAAGCGTTTCCCAACCAGAACCTGAGTGACTTGCATCTGTGGCAGATTCGTCAGCTAATGTTCCTCCAACTGCATCAACAGCTTTAGCTAACATATTAAATGCAGTAGTAGAGTACACATCTGCAGTAACTACTTTATTGGATGAGATTAAATGAATGTAATCATCTTGTAAAAAAACCTGTCCATTTTGCCATTGTACACCATTACTAGATGTAACTATTTTTAATACTTGACTATTTGTGCCATTAGTTACTGGGTCAGTAACGATACTTACAGATCCTAAACCATTATCTGCGGCAATATCTGGAGGTGTACCTTCAAAATCTTCTATAATTATAGCAGTACTGGTTGGGCAGGCACTGCATGATCCACCACAGTCTATACCAGTCTCGTCATTATCTTGAATACCATTAGAGCAAGTATCCACAGGGGGTGCATCTGTTAATTTTTTGGCGTTAAATCGAATATTATCTAAATGTATTGTGCTGTTTTCAGCTCGGTCAGAAGATCCTTCAGTCCAATCAACAAACACTACCATTTGACTAATATTAATTAAATCTCCATTAGGGTTAATGCCTGAGAGATCCCAGGTTAAGGTTTGCCATTCATTTACAACAGCGTTTGCAACATTTTGATCAGTGATTTGAAATGTAGTACCTCCACTATTAGTGGCCATCTTAATTCCTACAGTACCTACATAATTTTTATTGACATCCATACTTAATATTAAATTAGACGATACTCCAATTTCTATTTCCCATGTGCCAAATGCACTTTCAGCCCAAGCATTATTAACGCCAGCATAAAAAGCATTATCAGGACCAACAACAACTTTAAGAACTTTAGAGCTTGAGGGATTAGTTCCATCTAAATCTGGATTGTCAATGATTTCAGCTGCTGCAGGATCATTATCAAATGTATACCAGTTAGAAGCTATTCCAGAAGGTGTATCTGGTTCAAAATCCAAAAGATATTCTTGCTGTTGAGAATATCCAGTATTATAAAACAATACAGCCAATACTAAAATTATATTTTTCATTTCGTTAAAGTTTTAATTATTAATTAATATTAAGAAATATATAAATTGTATCATAATTATGGTGTACAACAAAAAACATACAATCATAATTAAAATCAATAATTTCTAATAAATTGATACATTAATAGATTTAAAATCGATAAAATCATATTAACTAACGATACTATTAATAAATCCCTATATAAGTCAAATAAAACTATTGTAGTGCTAATGTATTGGCGCATAATAGCTTTGTAGTGCTTATTCAAAACATAAAAAACAACTAAACTGAGTATTAGAACTTAATTTCATAAATTTACAAATCACTTTTAAAACAAATATAACATGAGTAAATCCTATTACGACCCTTCAGATTTAAGAAAATTTGGAAATATTACTGAATGGAATGAAGAACTTGGGGGTAAGTTTTTTGACTACTACAAAAAAGTATTTGAAGAAGGCGCTTTAACAGCGCGTGAAAAATCGCTTATTGCACTCGCTGTATCCCATGTCGTAAAGTGCCCATACTGTATAGACGCATATACACAAGATGGTCTACAACGTGGAATCACAAAAGAAGAAATGATGGAAGCAGTCCATGCAGGTGCAGCGATTGAAAGCGGAGCGACCCTAGTTCATAGTGTACAAATGATGAATAAATATAAAAAATTATCCATGTAATCGATGCTTCTAAAATCCCTCAAAAAACGTGAAAACGAACTTGCTAATGCCAAAAGACAATTAGAACTACTTTCAGGTGGTGTTTTTGAAACTGGCGAACTTCCAAAGTTTAGCGCTCAACTAGAAGCTCTAAAACAGTTACCCTTAAGACCAAAAACATTAGAAATTCTACAAATAAACGTTGGATACATGTGTAACCAGGTTTGCGCTCATTGTCATGTAGACGCTGGACCCGACCGAAAAGAAATCATGACGCGTGAAACTATGCAACAATGTTTAGATATCATAAAAGAAACTGGTGCACACACCCTAGATCTCACAGGTGGGGCTCCGGAAATGAATCCCGAATTTAGATGGTTTATTGAAGAAGCCAGCCAAATTGGAGTGAAAGACTTTATAGTTAGATCTAATTTGACAATTATAACAGCCAACAAAAAATACTACGATTTACCAAATTTTTTTAAGGAACATAACATTCATGTGATCTCATCTATGCCGCACTGGACAAAAGGAAAAACAGACCAGCAACGGGGCAATGGAGTATTTAATGCCTCGATAAAAGCACTAAAAATGCTAAACGCTGTAGGGTACGGCATGCCAGAGTCTAAATTAAAACTTGACTTAGTTTATAATCCTTCAGGTGCATTTTTACCTAGCGATCAACGTGCTTTAGAATCTGATTTTAAAAAAGTGCTATTTTCAGACTTTGACATTCAATTTCACCAGTTATTTTCAATTACAAACTTACCGATAAGTCGATTTTTAGATTACCTTATAGCCTCTGACAATTATGAAGATTACATGTATAGCCTTGTTGAAGCATTTAATCCTGCAGCAGTGCATAGTGTGATGTGTACTAACACTCTTTCTGTGAGTTGGGATGGATGGCTATATGATTGCGATTTTAATCAAATGTTGGAATTAAAAGTCAATAGTCCTTCAAAACATATAAGCGAATTTAACAAAGAGGCTTTAGAAAATCGAACTATTTGTGTCTCGCAACATTGCTATGGCTGTACTGCTGGCGCAGGAAGTAGTTGTCAAGGAACAGTAACCTAATCAAATGAAAAAACTAATTACTATTTGTATATATATGTTTAGCATTAGCGTCTTATCTCAAACCACTATTGATGAAGTATTGAATAAATACAATGACAATTCAGTACCTTATATAAATGTGGATACCCTAAAAAAAAATGCACAGCAAGCTTTGATTTTAGATGCCAGAGAAATAGAAGAATTTGAGGTAAGCCATTTACAAGACGCACAACACATCGGATTTAAAAATTTTAATTACTCTATGATGGATAAACTTATGGTAGATTCGTTAGGTGATAGAGATACGCTAATTATTGTGTATTGTTCGATTGGGATTCGGTCTGAGATTATTGGAAAAAAACTAATAAGTCACGGTTTTACAAATGTGTATAATCTCTATGGAGGACTCTTTGAATGGGTTAATAAAGGCGGAAATGTCTTTTGTCAAGGAAATATAACCCAAAAAGTACATGCATATTCAAAAAAATGGAGCCGCTACTTAACAAAAGGATTTAAAGTATATGAATAAAAATCTGATCATTGTCTTTGTTAGAACACCCGAACTCGGAAAAGTAAAAACACGGCTTGCCAAATCCATTGGAGACCAGTCTGCTTTAAATATTTACAAACTTCTATTGAAGCACACAGCAGCAGTGCTTCATGATTTGAAATTTGATAAGTTAGTTTACTACTCCGGGAAGGTGGAGGAGGAAGACTTTTGGGAGTCGAATCTATTTCAAAAAAAACTTCAAAAAGGAGCAGATTTAGGCGAACGAATGCAACATGCCTTTGAAACGGCATTTGACCAAGGCTATGAAAAAGTTATTATTATTGGGAGCGATTTATTTGAACTTAAGCCAACTCATATAACTACCGCCTTTGAAGTGCTAGAGTCTCATGAAGTTGCCATAGGCCCATCTTTGGATGGTGGCTATTATTTACTGGGAATGAAACAACTTGAACCGGCTTTATTTAAAAACAAAAAATGGGGAACAGATTCAGTATTAAAAAACACTTTAAAAGATTTACAACAACAAAAGGTTAAACTTTTGGAAGCCTTGAACGACATTGATACATTTGAAGATTTACTACAACAGCCGGAATTATTAAAAAATATTTAATACTATGATACACCTAATTGAAGAAACGACAGATTATCTAAAAGAAAAAGGCTTTGATACTCCCGAAATAGGAATCATTCTTGGCACCGGATTAGGACAGCTTATTAACCATATCGAAGTTATTAGTGAAGTGAGCTATAATCACATTCCAAATTTCCCCACAGCCACTGTTGAATTTCATAAAGGCAAACTCGTTTATGGAATCCTTGAAGGAAAAAAAGTCATCATAATGCAAGGGCGTTTTCATATTTATGAAGGCTACTCGCTTCAAGACGTTACCTATCCGGTGCGTATTATGAAAATGCTAGGTATTTCCACTTTACTCGTTTCCAATGCTTCTGGGGCTCTAAATCTTAATTACAAAAAAGGAGACTTAATGCTAATTGATGACCATATTAACCTACAGGGTGGATCTCCTTTAGCCTTTAAAGGGGTTGAGCTTTTGGGAGAACGCTTTGTAGATATGAGTGCACCCTATGATACAAAAATAAACTCTATGTTTGAAACCATTGCTGCAAATAACAATATTAAACTTCATAGCGGAGTTTATGTGAGTGTGGTGGGGCCTCAATTAGAAACACGAGCAGAATATAAAATGCTAAAACTAATGGGAGCTGATGCAGTTGGAATGAGTACAGTTCCAGAAATAATAGTCGCTAACCATCTTAATTTGAAAGTAGCAGCCGTGTCTGTTTTAACTGATGAATGTGATCCTGAAAACCTTAAGGCAGTCAATATCTCCGAAATTATAGAAATTGCCTCAAAAGCAGAACCCAAAATGATTATATTATTTAAAGAATTAATAAAAACCCTATAAATGAGCTACCTAAACACAACCCACGACGTATATAAACAAGCAGCTCTAAGTCCAGATATTGGACTATGCTGTACAACTAACCCTATATGGGAGCTTCCAGGATTAAAAATTCCGAAAATCATGCAAGAAATGAATTATGGTTGCGGAAGTACCGTTCATGCTCGAGACCTAGCCAATAGTCCTAAAATCTTATATGTTGGGGTTGGAGGCGGAATGGAATTATTGCAGTTCGCCTATTTTAGTCGTCAAAAAAATGGTGTTACAGGTGTTGATGTAGTAGATGAAATGCTGGAAGCATCAAAGAAAAATTTTACAAAAGCAGAATACCAAAACTCTTGGTTTGATAAAGATTTCGTAAGTCTAAAAAAAGGGGATGCCCTTAACTTGCCCGTTGAAGATAACAGTATTGATGTGGCTGCACAAAATTGTCTGTTTAATATTTTCAAAATAGAAGAGCTAAAAAAAGCAATTTCAGAAATGTATCGAGTACTAAAACCTCACGGAAAATTAGTAATGAGCGACCCCACTTGTGAGCAACCTATGAATCAATCTTTGAGAGAAGATGAGCGCCTTCGTGCTTTGTGCTTAAGCGGCAGTATCCCTATTGCTGACTACGTAAAAATGCTAACCGATGCTGGATTTGGAACGATTGAAATTAGAGCTCGAAAGCCCTATCGAATTTTGGATCCGCTACATTATGATACAAACGAATTGATTTATATTGAATCCATAGAAGTAGCTGCAATTAAGGACCCCATGCCTAATGATGGTCCTTGCGTATTTACAGGGAAAGCTGCTATTTTTCATGGTAAAGATGATTATTTTGATGACAAGGCTGGACATGTCTTATTAAAAAATCAACCCTTAGCAATTTGTGACAAAACAGCTGCTGCCTTGTCAAATTTAAATCGAAATGATATTTATATCAGCAAATCTACATTCCATTATGATGGTGGTGGCTGCTGTTAAAACCTGAGAAATAATGCGTATTTTAATCTTAATCTTACTCGTTAATTTCTGGGCCTTAAATGGACAACCTGAAGATCACAGCCTATGGACTAGTGTTCTTCAAACCTATGTTTCTGAAAATGGAACGGTAGACTATAAAGGGTTACAAAATAATAAATCTGTTCTTCAAAGCTATCTAAAGATATTAAGTGCTAATGCACCTAACAATAAATGGAGTATCGACGCTAAAAAAGCCTATTGGATAAATACCTATAATGCATTTACTATTCAGCTTATTCTTGAAAATTACCCCCTAAATAGCATCAAGGATTTGAGAAGACCATGGGATCAATCTTTCATTAAAATAGATGGAAGAAAAATAGCACTCAATACAATTGAACACGAAATACTAAGACCTATGGGAGACCCAAGGATACACTTTGCAATTGTATGTGCTTCAAAATCCTGTCCAAAACTTTTAAATTATGCATACGAATCAAACTCCTTAGAACAACAACTAGAACTAGTCACAAAGGGATTTATAAATGATCCTTTAAGAAATAACATAAATCAGTCTAACATCAAAATATCTAAGATATTTAAATGGTTTAAATCTGATTTTCCCAGTAGAGAAGCGTTCATTACCTTTTTAAATCGCTACAGTAAAATCAAAATATCTGCAGAAGCAGAAATCAATTATCTTAACTATAGCTGGAACCTTAATGAATAGTATTTCTATTGTAATACCGGTTTACAATGAGGCTAAAAGTCTTCATTCATTTTTAGTGTATTTACAAAAAATGAATTCAAATAACATCATTGAGTTCTTGGTGGTTGATGGTGGAAGCAACGATGGCTCTAAAGCAATCGTTTCGACATTTTCTAAAAAGCACTTAAAATTTAAAAGTATAGACAGTCCAAAAGGGCGTGCTATTCAAATGAATATAGGCGCCGCACAAGCATTGGGTGAAATTCTGTATTTTTTGCATGCCGACTCCTTACCACCTGAAAAATATGATGAACATATAATAGAAGCTGTGAGCTCTGGCGCAGAGTCTGGCTGTTTTAGAATGAAATTTGACAGCCAACATTGGGGACTAAAAGTTGCGGGGTGGCTAACTCAGTTTAACTCAAAGTCATGTCGTGGTGGTGACCAGAGTTTATATGTGGAAAAAACCTTGTTTGAGCAAATCAAAGGTTACAATGAATCATTTTTAATATATGAGGATAATGAAATTATTAATAAACTATATAAGCAATCAAACTTTAAAGTTATTCAGAAGTGGCTAACTACTTCTGCTAGACGTTATAATTCAAATGGAGTTTGGAGATTACAGTTTCATTTTGTAGTAATTCATCTAAAAAAATATTTAGGAGCCAACGCAAAAAAATTAGAAAGCTATTATTTAAATCATATTAAGTAACTTTGAAAAATATTAAATATTAAATATTGAAAAATGTCTAAACAATCCCCTCCAAGTCTTTTAAAATGGGGGCTTAAATACTCTCTAAGTGCCGCTGTAGCTGGTATAATTTGTTGTGTAGCTCCAGCAGTCCTATTCATGTTTGGTATTATGGGTGGCGTATACGCAATCTCTTTTGCTGATTTTTTTTATGGTGATGATGGAAACGAGGGAATAGGTTCATTAGTCCTGAAAGGAGTAGCTGTGTTAATCGGTTTATATGGAGTATATTCTTTTAAGAATAAACAAAACCAATGTTCTATTGACCCTAATAGAAAACGAAAAAATCTACTAATTTTAGTGATGATAATTACTGTAACAGGCATTGGGGTATTTCTGAGTTTAGAGAAATGGTCTGCATGGTATTTCAATACTCGTATTGTACCAGCTCAACAACTAGAACTAAAACAATAAACTGATTGACTCTAAATATTAAAGTAATTATTCCAGCTTTCAACGAGGCTAAATCCATAGGGAAAGTAATCAAACACCTTCCTTCATATGTTAATGAAATTATAGTAGTAAATAATAACTCTACAGATGAAACTGCTAAAAATGCAAAACAATATGGAGCGACAGTCTTAACAGAAATCAATAGCGGATACGGTAATGCATGTCTTAAGGGCGTTAAATATATTGAACAACAAAGAGAAAAAACAGATATCGTAGTATTTTTAGATGGAGATTTAAGCGATTATCCAGAAGAACTTACAAATATTATAGCTCCTATAATTGAGAAAGATATTGATTTTGTTCTGGGTGCACGCGTAAAACATAAGCGTGAAAAAGGAGCGATGCAGCCACAGCAAATTTTTGGAAACTGGTTGGCTACTTTTTTAATGAGATTGTTATATAAATCTGAGTTTACTGATCTAGGGCCTTTTAGAGCAATTAAATACGAGACACTACAAGCATTAAAAATGCAAGACCCGACATATGGCTGGACAGTTGAAATGCAACTAAAAATATTAAAAAAAAAGTATAGATATCATGAAGTACCCGTTAAATATCGTAACAGAATTGGTGTATCTAAAGTATCAGGTACGCTTAAAGGTAGTATATTTGCAGGAGTTAAAATATTAACTTGGATACTAAAATACAGCTTTAAGTAATGCTTTTAGAAATTATAATAATTCTAGTTTATTCCATTGCGCTCATACTCATTTTTATGTATGCCCTTGCACAGTTAAATTTACTTTTTAATTATTTAAACTCACACAAAGGGAATGAAACCTGTCCCAAATTTAATTTGTCTAAAGAAAATGAAACCCCTTTTGTAACCATACAACTTCCTGTTTTTAACGAGATTTATGTAATGGAAAGGTTATTAAAAAATATAGTTTTAATTGATTACCCCAAAGATAAATTAGAAATCCAAGTTCTTGACGATTCAACCGATGAATCTGTAGAATCTACCTCAATTTTAATTAAAGCATTACAGAAAGAAGGCTTTGACATTCATCATATACAAAGAGAAAACCGTGAAGGGTTTAAGGCCGGAGCTTTAAAAGAAGGACTTGTCATCGCAAATGGGGAATATATTGCCATATTTGACGCTGACTTTTTACCTGAATCAGACTGGTTAAAGCGTACAATCCCTTTTTTCAAAGATGAAGATATCGGAGTGGTTCAAACACGTTGGAGTCATATTAATCGTAATTATTCAATACTTACAAAAATACAGGCCTTCGCATTGGATGCACACTTTACATTAGAACAGGTTGGAAGAAACTCCAAAGGTCACTTTATTAATTTTAACGGAACTGCAGGTGTTTGGCGTAAAGCATGTATCATTGATGCTGGAAACTGGGAAGGAGATACCCTCACTGAAGATCTAGATCTGAGCTATAGAGCTCAGCTTAAAGATTGGAAGTTTAAATACTTAGAAGAAGTTGAGACTCCTGCGGAACTTCCTGTAGCTATTAGCGCAGCGAGGTCTCAACAATTTAGATGGAATAAAGGAGGTGCAGAAAACTTTCAAAAAATGATGTGGCGTGTTTTGAAAAGTAATAATCTTTCTTTCAAAACAAAAATACATAGCTTACTTCACTTACTAAATAGTACAATGTTTTTAAACATCCTAATAGTCAGTGTTTTAAGCATTCCAATGTTGTATATAAAAAACGAATATGAACACTTAAAAATGTACTTTTATGTCATGAGTTTCTTTGTATTAAGCACAATTATATTTTTTATATGCTACTGGTTCATGTACAAAAAATCAAATGGGTCTGGCATAAAAAGCTTTATCAAATATGTGGGATTATTTTTCACTTTTTTCTCAATTGCTATGGGGTTCTCGCTACATAATTCTATTGCTGTTTTAGAAGGTCATTTTGGAAAGCGTAGTGACTTTGTTCGTACGCCAAAATTCAATATCAACACACTCTCTGATGGCTGGAAGAAAAACAAATATCTAAAGAAAAATATTTCAGTAAATGTCATATTTGAAGGCCTTCTTATGCTTTATTTTGCATTCGGGATGTACAGCGCTTTTATTGTTGGAGACCAAGGAGGAGACTTTGGTTTATTCCCTTTCCATTTAATGTTATTTCTAGGTTTTGGATTTGTTTTTTTTAAATCACTTTCATCCAAAATATAATACTTGTACTGACTTATGGAATTCAATAGGTCAATTTTAAATTCAAAAAACAACGCGGCTCTTGTTGGGTTCTTAAGTATGATTTTATATGTCATATGGGGCTATGACTTAGCGCGCTTTGAACACAGCAAACTACTATTGATATACTCCATGCTTTTTGCTGGATACTATTTTATTGTAAAACATTCAAATATCCATGAGAATTGGCTAAGCGCTTTTGCTTTTTTATTCCGCCTTGTCTTTGTATTCACACTTCCTAATCTATCTCAAGA
The DNA here is from genome assembly GCA_913052445.1 of uncultured Formosa sp. GTDB lineage: Bacteria > Bacteroidota > Bacteroidia > Flavobacteriales > Flavobacteriaceae > Hel1-33-131. The sequence continues at coordinate 34,127 of CAJXDP010000011.1, read as the reverse complement.
CTTCTATCGATTTATATGGGATGGCCGGATTATTTTAGAAGGACTGAACCCTTACTTGTGTACCCCTAATGAGTTGTTAGGGTTATCGCCTGAACTTATTCCTGATATGAGTATACTTCATGAACGCATGGGTGTCTTAAGCGCCAAACATTATTCGAGCTATCCTCCAATACATCAGCTACCCTTTGTTATTGCAGCACTGATTTCTAAACACAGTATTTTAGGATCTGTTGTGATACTACGTGTTATTTTAATCAGCGCTGACTTAGGCATTCTTATTTACGGAAAAAAACTACTTAAAAAACTCAAGATACCAACACGTTCAGTTTATTGGTTTATTTTAAACCCTTTGGTGATTATTGAACTGACTGGAAACCTTCACTTTGAAGGACTCATGCTGTGTTTTTTAATCATGGCTCTGTACTTCATTCACAGCAAAAAATGGAAGATTGCCGCCGTTACAATGGCCTTGTCTATTGCGGTAAAGCTAGTCCCTATTTTGAGCCTACCTCTTTTCATAAATAAATTAGGATTGGAAAAAAGTATTCGATTTTATAGCTTAACAGCAATAGTTTTTATAATTCTTTTTCTTCCTTTTGTTAATTTTGAATTCTTTGAAAACTACAGCGCTACAATTGGGCTCTGGTTTTCAAACTTTGAGTTCAATGCGAGTATTTATCACTTATTAAAATGGGGGTTAACTGAAATAAATGGCCTAAATATCACAAATAGCATGGGAGCTATCGTAGCCTGTGTTCTCGCTATTCAAACGAGCTATCAATTGTTTCTGAAAAAAAAGGGGACCAAATCGCTTTTACTAATGATTTTTTGGGTCTTAAGCGGCTATTATTTTATTTCAACTACCGTACATCCATGGTACATCAATAGCTTATTACTACTCTCTATATTCACAAACTATCGGTTTATAATATTATGGAGTTATACACTGATATTTAGCTACTTTGCTTATGGTGAGTTTAGCGTTAAAGAGTCTAGCATCTGGCTGAGTCTGGAGTATGTTCCTGTTTTTATAATGCTTGTATGGGAGCTTTACTTCAAGGAAAAATCAAAGCATCATTAAATTACTAACTTCTTGATCTGAAAGGTGTTTCCAATGCCCTCTTGGAAGGTCTTTCTTGGAAAGCGGCCCAATAGTTACACAATCCATTTTAATAATGTCATAGTTAAAGTGATCGAAAATCTTACGTAAGATCGTATTGCCTGTATTTTTAATTTGAAGTCCTATTTCATTTTTGGGAGCCCCATCTATAAAACTAATAGCCTCAACAGAAACTAATTTCCCTTCATACTTAAAACCTTCTTGAATACTTTTTAAATGCTCAAATTTAAGGGACCTATCTAATTCCATATGAAACAACCGAACGACACCATGTTTGGAATTGGTAAATTTGGAATGCATTTGCTCGTCGTTAGTAAATAAAATCAATCCTAAAGAGTTTCTTCCTAAACGTCCAATAGGTCTAATTTTGGCAGCAGTTGAGTTCGCTACTAAGTCCATAACCGTTCGGCCCTTACCTTCACTGGTTGTTGTGGCAAAACCCTTCGGCTTATTAAGTAAAACATAGGCTTTTTTCTCTGGATTGATTCGGGCGCCATCAAAGCGAACATCATCATCTAGGAGGACCTTGTACCCCATCTCAGTCACGACTTTTCCATTTACAATAACACTTCCAATACTGATGTGCATATCAGCTTCACGACGTGAACACATTCCAGAGTTGGCTATGTATTTATTTAAACGAATCTCATCAGGATTTGAAGAGGCTTTCGATTTAGATTGAGATGGCTTAAGTTTTTTCTTTGAATAAGAGGTTTCTGGCGACTTTAATTTTGAGGGCTTAGATTTTCCAACTCGTTTGTCTGAATGATAATTCGCTTTTGCCATAATTAATTTTTTGCAAATGTAACGCATTCAAAAGCAATGCGTATTATTTTCTATTTATAATATTTTAGACGAAACAAGGCTAGGGTTTAATAATATGATGCTAAAAACCCCTAAAAACACAACTAACTTTAGTAGAATATGAATCTTTGAATATTGCTGACGATCTTGAGCCTTGGTAAGCAGTATTAATACAATAAATAGTAAGCTAATACTTGTGTAGAAGAAATAATCCATCTGTTCTAAATTATACGAATTTAATAGAAACACAGTGACAAAAATATTGCAAGCGACCAGGACTAGAATCACATATTTGGCGTACTTCTCTCCGAATAATACTGGAACTGTTTTGTAATTTTGTAACAAATCTCCTTTTAAATTCTGTAAGTCTTTTACTAATTCTATCATAGACAAAATAAGAAAGAGATAAAACCCAAATACAAATATTAAACTACTAAAGTTTTTGTAATACAAAAAGATAGCAAAAAATGGTGTTATCGTTAAGATTGCGGATGTTAAATTCCCAATCAATGGTCTTTTTTTTATTTTATGAGAATAAAACCAAATCATAAAAATATACAACGAAAAAAAGATTACAGCACGAAAAGACACGTAACTGGCGTTAATTATGACTAAAATATTTAATATAAAATAGAGCATCAATTTAGTGTTTTGACTCACTAATCTCTCAATGGTAACTTGTTGAGGCCTATTAATGCTATCTTTTTCACTATCATAAAAATTATTAATAATATAGCCTGACGCAATTGCTGCTACAGACGATAATATTAATGCAAAAAGAGAACGGTCTAGTAAAACTTCAGAAAGAGATTGAGAAGGTGCCATTATGAAAATGGCCGTAATGTACTGTGCAACTACAATCACAGCAAGGTTTAAGCCCCTTACGACGACAAACATACTAAAAAGCTTTAGTATTAGTTCTTTTTGGGCTTTATTAAACATAACAGTAGTTTAGAAATTATAAACAACTTCCAACTTATAATTTTCAAGGGACATTTTAGCTGCTTCAAGATCTTCAGTAAAGCCTAAAATATAACCGCCACCTCCTGATCCACAAAGCTTTAGGTAGTAGTCATTTGTATCTATACCCTTTTTCCATATGGAATGGAATTGTTTTGGAATCATTGGTTTGAAATGATTCAAAGCCACCTTAGAAAGTTGTTTAGTATTTGATAAAAGTGATTTCAAATCTCCTTTCAAAAAATCCTCAACACATGCATCTGTATGCTTAATGAATTGATTTTTAAGCATCGATCTAAACCCTTCATGCTTCATCTTTTCCATGAAAATACCCACCATTGGAGCGGTTTCCCCTATGATGCCACTATCTATTAAGAATACAGCGCCTTTACCGTTTGTATTTTGAGATGGGATTCCTGTCGCTTCTATATTATCTTGAGAATTTATAAGAATAGGAATACTTAAGTAACTATTTAATGGGTCAAGTCCAGATGACTTGCCATGAAAGAAAGATTCCATTTCAGAAAAAATAGCTTTAAGTTTAAGTAACTTTTCGCGTGTTAAATTTTCTAGTACGGTGATTTTATCGTTGGCATATTTATCATAAAGTGCCGCAACAAGAGCTCCACTACTTCCTACTCCGTAGCCTTGAGGAATAGAGGAATCAAAATACATACCTACATTGACATCCTTTTGTAATTGATCTAAGTTAAAGGATACCAGCAAGGAGTCTAATGAAGCCAAATATTGAATAAATTTCTTTAAGTTTCGATTAGATTTTATTGCAGAATGATTTGGATTTTGATCTGTTTTTAAGGCACCGTTATAAAAATTATAAGGAATTGAAAGCCCTTTAGAGTCTTTTATGATTCCATACTCTCCAAAGAGTAAAATTTTAGAATAAAAAAGAGGTCCTTTCATTTGTATGAATTAATCTTAATGCGTTTGCTTCCAATCACATTACAAAGATACATTAAATTTTTATTGGTTGTGCACCCTCCCCTAATGTGTCTTCAATAAATTGCTCATTTTGACAGTGCATAACTAAGCTTGTTTTGATAAAATCTCGAATTTCATTTGCTTCATTTTGTGGATATAAAACATGAACATTAGCGCCTGCATCTAAAGTAAAACAAATATTAAGCCCTGTTTTTTTTCTAAATGCCCAAATTTTATTAATAATTTCCAAGGTATTTGATTTCATCAATATAAAGTAGGGATCACTGCTCATCATCATGGCATGAAGAGTGAGGGCCTCCCGTTCAACAATACTAATAAATGCAGCTAAATCGCCTGTTTTTAAAACTTCAATGAGTGCATCCATATTAGTGTTTGCCTGTGCAAAACGTTCTTCAGCAAAGGGGTGGCCATGCATTAAATCATGACCGACTGTACTGCTAACTTGCTTTCCCCCTTTATCAACTAAAAGGATTGTATCGCAAAATTTATTAAAGTTTGTGTGGACCTCATAAGGATACTTAATTCCTACTAAATCCGAGCTGCCCGCAATATTAGCATGTGTTCCCCACACAATAAGAGTTCCTTCAATACTTCTACAGGCACTTCCAGAACCAAGCCGTGCTAGAAAAGATGCTTTTTTATTAAAAAACGCTTTGGTAATTTCAGGGTTTAAACGTTGTTCCAAATGGACTAAGCACAAGGCTAAAGCACTCATGCCAGATGCAGAAGAAGCAATTCCAGAGCTATGAGGAAATGTGTTTGAGGTCTCGATCGTAAAATGATATAGACTTAAGAAAGGCATATATGCTTCAATTCTTTTAAAAAACTGTTCAATTTTAGGTTTAAAGTCCTTTTGAAGAACGCCTTCTAAAAATACCTTAAAAGAAAATCCTTTAGATGTCTTTTTCTCAAATTTAAGGGTTGTGAGTGTTTTGCATTTATTGAGTGTAAAACTAATTGAAGGATTGGCAGGGATTTGGTGTTCTTTTTTTCCCCAATACTTTACCAAAGCAATATTACTTGGAGAACTGTAAGCAACATATCCGCTATCTAAAAGAGATTTGTAAGGCTTTGGGATGAATTCAGGTACGATCATAAAATTGTCATGAATAACAAAGATACTAACTTCCCTTTATTTATTTGTTATTTTGACAAATGTTGTGCGGCAATAAAAGCACTTGTCCAGGCATTTTGAAAGTTAAAGCCGCCAGTAACTGCATCTATATTGAGAACTTCCCCTGCAAAAAACAAGTTCTTATAATGCTTACTTTCAAAATTTTTAAAGTTAACTCCCTTAAGCTCAACGCCTCCAGCGGTAACAAACTCTTCTTTAAATGTGCTTTTTCCATCAACTGTAAAAACAGCTTTCGTTAATTGACCTGCCAGTGTTTGCATTTTAACTTTATTCACATCTGCCCATCTAAGATCCGGTTGAATTTCAGATGCTAAAACTAATTGTTCCCATAGTCTTTTGGGCAAATCAAATTGAGCTGATTTTAAAATTGTTTTTTTTGGTGATTCTTTTTTTATTTCCAATAGTTGCGCAACACACTTCATCATTGTTTGCTTGACAAAGTTAACTTGAATTTGAAATTTATATTTTTTTTTAGCTAGTTCTATAGCTCCGTAAGCGGAAAGTTTAAGAATTGATGGAGCACTTAAGCCCGCATGAGTCACAAGTAAAGGACCTTCTGATTCTAAATGACTATCTAAAACAGAAACATGAACATCTGTAGCAACAACACCAGGAATTTTTTTAAGTCGTTGATCTTTGATGTTAAATGTAAATAATGATGGTACTGGAGAAACTACCTCATGTCCCAAAGACTCTAACAGCTTCCAAATCTTTGGGTTACTGCCCGTAGCTATTAAAAGTTTGTTCGCTGTAAAAAGCCCATTTTTTGTCTCTAATTCCCAACTATCATTTTCATAATTAAGGCCTTGAACCGAATGATTTAATAAAACCTCTATTTTGTATTTTGCTACTTCTTCTAAAAAACAATCTATAATAGTTTGAGATGAATTTGACTCAGGAAATACCCGGCCATCCCCTTCGATTTTTAAGTGTATGCCACGCTCTTCAAACCAAGCCATTGTATCTCCTGTCATATAAGTATTGAATGGACCTCGCAGTTCTTTTTCGCCTCTAGGGTAATTTAAAACCAATTCTTGCGGACTGAATTCCGCATGAGTCACATTGCAACGACCACCACCCGAAATTTTCACCTTAGATAATACGTTGGACCCACGTTCTAAAATAGCAATTTTAAGATTTGTATTTAAAATAGCTGTATTGATTGCTGCAAAAAAACCCGCTGCACCTCCACCTACAATTAAAACGTCGTATTTATTCACATGTTAAAAGTATAAAAAAAAGCCTCTCAAAATGAAAAGCTTTTTTTTGTTTAGTGCGGGCGGGGAGACTCGAACTCCCACACCTCGCGGCACTAGATCCTAAGTCTAGCGTGTCTACCAATTCCACCACGCCCGCTAAACATCTATTGATCGGGACGCAAATATAAACATATAGTTTATTAATACAAATAGTAGTTTCAGAAATTTATTTGGTACAATTTTTGTAAATTTACCTTTAAAATTTCAAACCATGGATTCACTTAGATCTTTCCTAGACACTAATAAAGACCGCTTAGTCAATGAGCTATTCGAGTTGCTAAAAATACCGTCTGTGAGTGCAGACTCGGCCTATAGCAGTGATGTTTTTAAAGCTGCCAATTTTGTCGCATCTAGCTTAAAGACTGCCGGCTGTGACTCGGTAGAGATTTGTCAAACTAAAGGGTTTCCAATTATTTATGGAGAGAAATTAATAGATCCAATACTTCCAACTATTTTAGTCTATGGTCATTACGATGTACAACCAGCAGATCCGATTGATCTTTGGGATGCTCCAGCGTTTGAGCCAATTATTAAAAAAACAGATTTGCACCCTGAAGGCGCCATTTTTGCTCGGGGCGCTTGTGATGATAAAGGACAAATGTATATGCATGTCAAAGCACTAGAGTTTATGACATCTACAGGCCAGCTGCCATGCAATGTTAAGTTTATGATTGAAGGTGAAGAAGAAGTGGGGAGTGATAACCTAACTGATTTTGTAAAAAACAACACCACAAAATTAAAAAATGATGTCATCCTAATATCGGATACAGGCATGATCGCAAAAGACACGCCTTCAATTACGACAGGACTAAGAGGGTTAAGTTATGTAGAAGTAGAGGTGACTGGACCAAACAGAGACTTGCATTCAGGTATTTATGGAGGGGCCGTAGCTAATCCTATTAATGTTTTAGCAAAAATGATTGCATCACTTCATGATAAAAATAATCACATAACGATTCCAGGGTTTTATGATAAAGTTGAAGACTTATCAAATCAAGAGCGTGCAGAAATGGCCAAAGCACCGTTTTCAATAGAAGCGTATAAAGACGCTTTAAAAATTAATGCAGTCTACGGAGAAAAAGGATATACAACAAACGAACGAAATTCAATTCGTCCTACCTTGGATGTGAATGGGATTTGGGGTGGATATACAGGCGAAGGAGCCAAGACAGTTATAGCGAGTAAGGCTCATGCTAAAATTTCCATGCGTTTAGTGCCAAACCAAGACTGTCATGATATCACATCACTTTTTAAGAGTCATTTTGAAAGCATTGCTCCTGAAGGCGTGACCGTCAAGGTAACGCCACATCATGGCGGACAAGGTTACGTAACTCCCATAAACAATGTTGGATACAAAGCCGCTTCAATGGCCTATAAAGATACCTTTGGAAAATCGCCAATTCCTCAGAGAGGCGGGGGAAGTATTCCTATTGTGGCTTTATTTGAAAAAGAATTAAAAAGCAAGACCATTTTAATGGGATTCGGGTTGGATAGTGATGCAATTCACTCCCCTAACGAACATTTTGGTCTTTTCAATTATTTCAAAGGGATAGAAACGATCCCGTTATTTTATAAATACTTCGTAGAACTTCAATCCAAAATGTAATCCAACACTCATTTTAAATAAAAAAGTTGTAAAACTTTGATTGTAGTCATTTTTGCTTTGGGAGCTCCTTGTCATATAGTTTATATAATATAGGCTTACTAGGGGAAGCATCATTTTCAAATGGGGCTATCAAAATATTCAAAATATACTTACCGTCTTTTACCGAATTTGGAACAAAAACAAGTTCGGTAATTGTTGCATCAGTTCGGATTTGGCCCCCTAAATTCCAAAAAGCTTTATGCGCTAACAATTGTCCATCATCCTTTTCTTTATCTACACTAGGTATGTCTACTAGCAAATGCTTCACCTCTTTTTCTTTTAAATAAATAGCTGCTGCTTCAGTTAAATATGGAGGGTTTGTATGTGAGTATTGCTTACTTAATTTATCTTTTGTATTGGGAAGGGTTCTGATAACTATGGCCTCTCTTTTTTTATTGCCTATAGCATAACGAAGTTGTTTTTCAGAAATAACAAAGTCACCATTAAACAACTCCGGCACAACAGTAATAACTTCGGCTATAAAAAAAAACTGTTTTAAACAATCATTTATAGTATAAGGTTCTTTTGTTATATGACCTACACATTCAGTATGCGTTCCATGCGCATGGGGATTAAACTCAATCGTATTAAAATTAACGGCAGCACCTTGACCAACGCTGATTTCCGCTTCTTTGATTACTGAAGGATATATTTTAGGTGGTGGCAAATACCACGCATTTACATTGTCTTTGGATGCTCTTAGTGGTATTGATATATCTAAAGGTTGGTCGATATGTATGGAATATGTTCGACTGTTCACATGAATAACTGCTTTCATAAATATGCTTTGTTTAAATTTAATAAAATTGGTTAAACTAAAAATAATTCAGACGCAATTCCGTCCGAAAGAAATTTCCCCATGGTTGTGACTTTTAAATGCTGATCTTCAATTATGAGAAAATCTGATACTAATAATTTCGTAGCGTTTTCAATAAGTTGGTCTTTAATTTTAATTCCGTATTCAATTTCTATTTTTTGAATAGACACCCCCCACATTGTCCGTAATCCCGTCATTATATACTCATTAAATCTATTTTCAATAGTCAAAATTTCTGACTCAGAAGGTAAGACGGAAGCTTCTATGGATTTGATGTACTTGGAGTTGTTTGCTATATTCCAACTTCTTTTTTTTCCATCAAAAGAATGTGCAGATGGACCAATGCCTAAATAAGACTTGCCCAACCAATAACTAGTATTATGTCTAGAAAAATAGTCAGGAACTCCAAAGCTACATGTTTCATAGTGAGTCAACCCTTGTTTAGAAGTTTCCTCCAAAAGTACTTTGAAGTGTTGAGCAGCTAACTCATCATCCATGGGAGGGTGGCTTCCCTTTTGGATGAAATGCTCCAATGCTGTTAGCGGCTCCACTGTCATAGCATAGCAGGACAAGTGTTTGACACCAAAGTTAAAAGCAGTTTGTAAATTCTGACGCCAAAGGTCAAGTGTCATTGCAGGCATTCCATACATCAAATCAATCGTGATATTATCAAAATAAGAAGAAGCACTTTTTAAACACTGTTTGGCGTCCTCGGCATTATGCACTCTATTCATAGCTATTAAGTCCAAATCATGAAATGATTGTATTCCTATACTGAGTCGATTAATTTTAGTTTTTGAGAGTGCTATTATCGTATCTAAATCCAGATCGTCTGGATTGGCTTCTATTGTAACCTCAGAGTTGGTAGAAACATTATAAAAATCATAAACAATATCAAGGATTATCTTTATTTCGGCAACTTCTAAAACAGTAGGGGTTCCACCTCCAAAGTAAATAGTTTGAATTTCTTTAGATAGATATTCAGAACTACGAAGCTTAAGCTCTTGACAAACCGCTTTAATAAAAGACGATTTAGAATTTTTAATTGTAGAAAAGTGAAAGTTACAATAGTGACACGCTTTTTTACAAAATGGTATATGAATATAGATGCCTGACAATAAAGTGTAATTATTGATTAATGAAATTAATTTTAATAGTAATTTCTAAAAATCACTTTTTGACGCGACTTTCATTTTGTTTTACAAAAGCTCCCCAACCTGAGTAACTTTTACTTCCCGTGACTTTACTTCTGTTATAAAAATGACAAACAGCAGCTGCTAATCCATCAGTTGAGTCAAGATTTTTAGGAAGCTCCTTCAAACTCAAAAGGCTTTGAAGCATTCTAGCTACTTGCTCTTTACTAGCATTTCCATTACCTGTAATAGCCATTTTAATTTTTTTAGGTGCGTACTCGGTAATTGGAATTTCTCTAGAAAGCCCCGCCGCCATAGCTACACCCTGTGCTCTTCCTAGCTTTAGCATGCTCTGTACATTTTTTCCGAAAAACGGGGCTTCAATCGCAATTTCATCAGGATGATATGTATCGATTAGTTCAATAGTACGCTCAAAAATTAGTTTAAGTTTCAGGTAATGGTCGTCATATTTTTTAAGCAACAACTCATTCATTTGTAAAAACTCCATAGATTTATCTTTAACCTTAATAAGCCCAAATCCCATTATAGTCGTTCCTGGGTCAATTCCTAATATAATTTTATCTTCACCCATTATTTTACAGCTAATATTAGTGGAATTTGAAAAGCCGATTGAACTTGCTGACTCCTTTTAATTGCAGGATAGAGCTTTGGTAAACTTGCCAAGCTATTAACAATAATAGAATCTAAACTCGGGATTTGATCTTGTGTTAATTTTTGTGATTTAATCTTGGAAATTCGAATATATCCTTTTTTAGTTACTAAAAAATCAATCAAAATAGTATCACTTACCGTCCTAGTCACTACCAACTCTTTAGCCAGGAAATAATTAGAAAGATGCATCATGAGAGTTTGCTCAAAACAAAATTTGGTTTCTTGAAAATCAATTGAGCTATCGCAAGTTTCAAAACTTGGATAAAAATCCAGTTCATTCCACTCAAACGTTTTTAATTCTTCAATTAAAATCGTTTCGGAATTTAATTTCTTTTTCTCAAAATAGTTACAAGAAAAAAAAGAAAAGAAAAATATCAAAATCAACAAATATTTCATAAAGTCAAATGATTTTATAAAATTACAATTTTTTATTTTTTAATCACAACCTAGGGTAGAATATTAAGTAAAAGACTAAACAGGTTTTGGTCCGCCATCTAATATTTCTGTATTGGCGTAACTTTCAAACTTTTGGAAGTTACGCCTGAAAGAATTAGCTAATTTATGTGCTGTTTTATAAAATGCCTTATCATTTTTCCATGTCTTACGTGGGCTCAAAAATTCTGTAGGAACATTTGGGCAAACTCTCGGTTGAAAAACTCCAAATACAGAGTGAATGTGGTAATTGTCCTTGTTAGCAGCATCTAACGACCCATCTATAGCAGCATTAATCATAGCCCGTGTGTACGACAACTTCATACGAGTCCCTACTCCATAGGGACCTCCAGTCCAGCCTGTATTAACCAACCAAATATTAACGCCAGAGGACTTCATTTTAGCACTTAACATTTTAGCGTATTTTGTTGGGTGTAAAGGCATAAAAGGAGCCCCAAAACAGGCAGAAAAACTAGGAACCGGTTCGTTAACGCCTGCTTCGGTTCCAGCAACTTTAGCTGTATAGCCTGATATAAAGTGATACGCCGCTTGCCCTGGAGTTAACTTTGATATTGGAGGAAGAACCCCAAAAGCATCAGCGGTAAGAAAGAAAATATTTTTAGGATTTTCACCTGTTGAGTTAGGCTGGATGTTTTCGATAAAATTAAGTGGGTAACTAACACGAGTATTTGGGGTAATAGAAGTGTCTGAGTAATCAACCGCCCCGCGATCATCCATAATCACATTTTCAAGAATAGCTCCTTTTTTGATTGCTGAGAAAATTTCCGGCTCACTAGTCTTTGATAAATTAATGACTTTGGCATAACAGCCACCTTCAAAATTAAAGATGGTATTTTCATTGGTCCAACCGTGTTCATCATCACCAATTAACTGGCGTTTTTTATCAGTTGATAAGGTAGTTTTTCCGGTTCCTGAAAGACCAAAAAAGATGGCGGTATCCCCTTCTGGACCTACGTTTGCACTACAGTGCATTGGAAGAGTATTTTTGAAAACAGGAAGAATAAAATTCAGTGCCGAAAATATACCTTTTTTAATTTCTCCTGTATAGCCAGTACCTCCAATAAGAACTATCTTTTTGGTGAAGTTTAAGATTGAAAAGTTGTGCCGACGAGTGGCATCTAACTCAGGGTCTGCAATAAATCCAGGTGCGTTAATCACGGTCCATTCAGGGTCGAAGTCTCTTAATTCAAGGTCAGTTGGTCTTAAGAACATATTATGCGCAAAATAATTACTCCAAGGGTATTCATTAATAATCCGAATACTAGTGCGATACTTAGGATCAGAACACGCAAAAGAATCTCTTATAAATAATTCTTTCTGGCTGAGATATACATTAACTTTATCATAGAGTAAATCAAAGTTCCGTGGACAGAATGGAATGTTAACATCTCCCCACCAAACTTCATCTTTGGTAATTACATCTTTTACAATAAAACGATCTTTTGGAGAGCGACCCGTGAATTCACCTGTTCGTATTGACAAGGCTCCTGTATTGGTTTCTATTCCTTGTTTATTATTAATTATGCGCTCATGCAACTCCGATGATGAAAGCTGATAATTCACTTTCTTGGATGTTATAGAATAAGCTTCAAGCGAAAACGTTTTCGTTAATGGGTCGGGATGTGACATAATTTACTAGTTTTTATTTAGACGTACAAAAGTATTGATAAATATTAAAACGAAGGTGTTTAACTTTTATTTCTTAAATTATATGAAAACAAAACAGCCCAAGCACTAATTAGAAACAATCCTCCTATAGGAGTAAGGAACCCAATGACTTTAAAGTCAAATATGGTCATTTCATTTGTAGATAGTAAATAAATGGATCCAGAAAATAGTAAAATGCCCACAACAATTAGCTTAGATAAAAAAGACTGTTGTTTGTAAGTTAATTGGTTTGTAGAAGCTATATAAAAAAGCAAAAAAGCATGGTAAATTTGGTAGCGAATTCCAGTTTCTAAACTATCCATTGCGGAATCACTAAGAATAGGCTTAAGTCCGTGTACCGCAAAAGCGCCAAGAATTACAGCCAGCCCTCCAGTAAGACTCGCCAATAAAATTATTTTACGTTCCATATATAAATATAAAGTGATCAATTTACTACATTAGTAGTCAAACTAATTACAAAAATAAGAATCTCTAATCAATATGCGTAAAATTTTAATCATTGGAGCTGGTAAGTCGGCTTCTTACCTAATAAAATATTTTTTAGATAAATCTATTTCAGAAAGATTACATATAACTATTGGAGATTTGGACCTTTCTAATGCTGAAAAATGGACTAAGAATAACCCAGATGCTCATGCATTAAAACTAGATATATTTGAAAAAGGGAGCCGTAAAAAAGCTATTGAGAGAGCTGATATTGTAGTGTCAATGTTGCCTGCCAGATTCCATATAGAGGTTGCTAGAGATTGTTTGTTATTTGGAAAACACATGGTCACAGCATCATATGTTAGTAAAGAAATGCAAGCTTTGAATGAGGAAGCAAAATCTAAAAACCTAGTATTTTTAAATGAAATTGGAGTCGACCCAGGAATTGACCATATGAGCGCAATGCAGGTTATTGACCGCATTCGACAATCAGGCGGTAAGCTTGTATTATTTGAATCCTTCACTGGAGGCCTAATGGCTCCTGAAAGCGATACAAACCTTTGGAATTATAAATTTACATGGAACCCACGTAATGTTGTTTTGGCAGGTCAAGGTGGTGCAGCAAAATTCCTACAAGAAGGTAAGTTCAAATACATTCCCTACAATCGCTTGTTTAGAAGAACTGAGTTTTTGGAGGTTGAAGGATATGGAAGGTTTGAAGCTTATGCCAATCGCGACTCCCTTAAATATAAAGAAGTTTATGGACTGAAAACTGTAAAGACACTTTACAGAGGAACTATAAGACGTGTTGGCTTTAGTAGAGCGTGGCAAATCTTTGTAATATTGGGTCTAACGGACGACAGCTATACAATAGCAGACAGTGAGAATATGACTTATCGTGATTTTATAAATTCATTTTTACCTTACAGCCCAACTGACTCTGTGGAGTTAAAACTAAGGTATAAACTAAAAATTGACCAAGATGACATCTTGTGGGAAAAGCTAGAAGAGTTACATATTTTTAGCGCTGACAAAAGAGTCACATTAAAAAACGCATCTCCAGCACAAATTCTGCAAAAAATTCTTTTAGACAGCTGGAGCTTAGAACCCGAAGACAAGGATATGATTGTGATGTACCATAAGTTTGGGTATGAGTTAGACGGGGTAAAACATCAAATTGATTCGACTATGGTTTGCACTGGTGAGGATCAAACATTTACAGCTATGGCAAAAACAGTAGGTTTGCCTGTAGGAATTGCAACATTAGCTATACTAAATAATAAAATTAAAAGATATGGGGTTCAAATACCAACAAATAAAGACATATACGAGCCTATATTAAGTGAACTAGAGGATTTCGGTGTCATATTTAAAGATAAAAAGGTAAAATACTTAGGATATAATCCATTAAATGTATAGTTTAGTTTCAATTTAATACATTAAATCAATAAATAAACACTTTTGAGCAAAAAAACTAAAATAGACGGTATTGATAAAACAATTTTAAGAGCATTGATGAAAGATGCCCGAACTCCTGTTTTAGAAATCGCAAGATCTGTAGGTATTTCAGGTGCTGCCATTCACCAAAGACTAAGAAAGTTAGAAAATTCTGGTCTTATTGCAGGCTCTAAATTTGTGATAAATCCTAAAGCGCTCGGCTACACTACTATGGCTTTTGTAGGAGTGTTTCTTGAAAAAGCTAAAAGTAATTCAGATGCCGTTAAACAACTCAAAAGAATTCCAGAAGTATTAGAATGTCATTACACAACCGGTAACTGGAGTGTTCTAATTAAAATTCTTTGCAGAGACAACGAGCACCTAATGTCTGTTTTAAATAAACAAATTCAAACTATTTCTGGAGTGTCACGAACAGAAACATTTATTTCATTAGATCAGCAGATTGATCGACAAATTAAAATCTAAGCAGACAATATACTAGAATTTAAAAAAAGTGAGGGCATTAACGTTTTCTGTATTTTAAGATAAGGACTAAAAGAGTAAAAGAGGATACTAAAGTGACTGTATTTGCCAATATCATGGATAAACTCTTCATGTAGATCCCGTATACCAACCAAAATATAATCCCTATAAAAAATAAAAAAAACGTTGGTAATGAAAATGCCGATACATCTTTAGTTTTCCAAGTTTTATAAACTTGTGGCAAAAAAGCATACGTAGTTAAACTCGCTGCTATAAGCCCTATGAATTCTATACTATTTATATTAACTAACAATATTCACGATTTTTCCTGGCACGACTATTACTTTCTTAGGAGCGCGTCCCGCTAATTGCGCTTGTGTTTTTTCATTGGCCATGACAGCTTCTTCAACCGCTTCTTTACTCAGCTCTAATGACAGCTCCATAGTAAAACGCATTTTTCCGTTAAAGGAAATAGGATAGGACTTTGTGATTTCAATCAAATGGCTTGCATTAAACTTCGGAAATTCAGCCGTTGCGATGGACTCTTTATGACCTAGACGCTCCCACAACTCTTCTGCAATATGTGGCGCATAAGGCGCTATTAAGATCAAAATGGGTTCGAGAATTATTTTAGAATTACACTTTTGAGCGCTTAGCTCATTTACAGCTATCATAAAAGTAGATACAGAAGTGTTAAACGAAAAGTTTTCTATGTCTTCGGTGACTTTTTTAATTGTTTTGTGTAAGGTTTTTAAATGATCCTTACTTGGTTCAGAATCAACTACGAGGACTCCGATATCACCAATATAGAGCTTCCATAGTTTTTTCAGAAAACCATGAACCCCAGAAATACCAGCGGTATTCCATGGTTTGTATTGCTCTAATGGACCTAAAAACATCTCATACAAACGAAGTGAGTCAGCTCCATATTTCTCGCAAATAGCGTCGGGATTGACTACATTATATTTAGATTTTGACATTTTCTCAACCTCTCTTTTTACTTTAAAAATAAGATTATCATCCGCAATAAACGTAGCATTATTAAACTCTGATCTCCAAGACTTAAAAGCGGCTATATCCAATTCATCCGACGAGTTCACAAAAGACACATCTGCATGAATCCACTGAATCGTTTCGTCTGTAATTTTGTCTATAGAGACGAAAGTGTTAGTTCCTTCAATTCTTCCCACAAACGCACTATTGCCTAGGATCATACCTTGATTAATTAACTTTTTTGCAAATTCATCAACTGGAACAAGATCTAGATCGAATAAGAATTTTTGCCAAAATCGTGCATATAACAGATGGCCTGTTGCATGCTCACTTCCTCCTATATACAAATCAACTTCCTTCCAATAATTTAAGGCCTTAGAGCTCGCAAATTCGTCAGAATTATTAACATCCATGTAGCGGTTAAAGTACCAAGAACTCCCCGCCCACCCTGGCATTGTATTTAGTTCTAATGGAAAAATTGATTCATAATTAATTCGGTTGTTTTCAACCACTTTATTTTGTACCGAATCCCATGCCCATGCCTCAGCCCTTCCTAAAGGGGGGTCACCTTCTTCAGTCGGAAGATATTTCTCAACTTTTGGAAGTGTAATTGGTAAATGTTTTGCAGCAATCATTTGAGGCATTCCATTTATATAAAAAACAGGAAATGGTTCTCCCCAATAGCGCTGTCTTGAAAAGACAGCATCTCTCAATCTATAATTAGTTTTACCTATACCATGACTTTGGATCTCCAAAGTTTCAATTGCTTTTTTGGATGCTTCTTCATAAGGCAATCCGTTTAAAAAATCACTGTTTGAAATAATAGTATTTACTTTATCAGTGTAGGCCTGTTCACTAATGTCAACTCCTTGAAAGATATTTGGGATTTCAAGTTCAAAGTGTTTAGCAAAATCATAATCTCTTTGGTCACCACAAGGCACAGCCATAACCGCCCCTGTTCCATAACCTGCTAATACATAATCTCCAATCCAGACCGGAACCGACTCTTTGGTAAATGGATGTTCAGCATACGCTCCAGTAAACACACCTGAAATACTTTTTACATCAGCCATTCGTTCACGCTCACTTCGCTTGGCAGTAGCTACAACATAAGCTTTAACTGCTGATTTTTGTTCAGTTGTAGTTATCTGACTTACCAATTCGTGCTCTGGAGCTAATGTCATAAAAGATACTCCAAAGATGGTATCTGGACGGGTTGTGAACACCTCAATTACAGCGTCAGAATCTCTTAAATTAAATACGACCGAAGCGCCAACAGATTTTCCAATCCAATTTCGCTGGCTTTCTTTTAAGGCATCTGTCCAATCAATTGTGTTTAGTCCTTGTAGAAGCCGTTCAGCATAAGCAGAAATTCGCATACTCCACTGGGTCATCTTTTTTCTAACTACTGGGTAGCCTCCGCGTTCAGAAACGCCGTTAATAATCTCATCATTAGCCAAGACAGTTCCTAATTCAGGACACCAGTTAACTTCAGTTTCTGCTAAATATGTTAATCGATATTTTAATAATATTTCTTGTTGTTGTTTCGTAGGGAATGCATTCCACTCGTTGGCAGTAAAAACAAGTATAGATTCATCACATACTGCTTGAACATGAATATTCCCTTCTGCTGAGAATATCTGAACAAGTGCACTAATAGACGTGGCCTTGTCGGTTGATTTGTTATACCAGGAATTAAACAATTGAATAAAAATCCATTGAGTCCATTTATAATATTCTGGTGAAGAGGTTCGCAACTCTTTTGACCAATCAAACGAAAAACCCATTTGATCTAGTTGACGTCGATAGGTCTTTATATTTTCTTCAGTCGTAACAGCTGGATGTTGACCCGTTTGAATAGCGTACTGCTCCGCAGGCAACCCAAAACTATCATAGCCCTGTGGATGCAATACATTGAATCCTTTATGGCGCTTATAACGAGCGTAAATATCAGAGGCGATATAGCCTAAAGGATGCCCAACATGGAGTCCTGCACCACTTGGGTAAGGAAACATGTCTAAGACATAATATTTGGGTTTGCTTGAGCTATTTTCAGCATGAAACGTTTTGTTTACAGACCAGTAATTTTGCCACTTGGCTTCAATTTCATTGAAATTGTACATCATATCAACATCATTATAATCACAAATTTACACTTTATTTAGCAAGTAAAAAACTATGCTTAATTAAACAGTCACACAAAGGAATATTAATTTGTTTTCAAGAAAATACTAGCTTTTTAAGTAAGTTTTTTTTTACTTTTACAGTTGTAAGACATTAATCATGAGTTCATCTTTTGAAAAACATCAAAAACGCCGCTTAATTTCGTCATATTTTTCAGTCGTTATTAGCATTACATTAGTCCTTTTTTTACTAGGCACGCTGGGGCTATTAGTACTAAATGCAAAATCTGTTTCTGACAACTTTAAAGAACAAGTTATTCTTACTATTTACCTAGAGGACACTTCCAAAGACGTTGAAATAAAACAACTTGAAAAAAGCCTCACTTTTTCTGAATATGTAAAACAAACAGAGTTTATTTCTAAGGAATCAGCAGCAGATTACATGAAAACTGAATATGGTGAAGACTTTTTAGACGATATAGGATACAATCCATTAAAAAACTCGATTCAGGTTAACTTAAAAGCAGATTATGTGACTGCCAAACGTTTAGATAGTATCTCAAAAAGCACCCTAAAGAAAAACTTTGTAGAAGATATAAAATACGACAAAGACCTGGTGTCATTGATGAATAGTAACATAAGACGACTTAGTTTATGGATTTTAATCATAAGCGGAATTTTTACAGCTATTGCGGTCTTATTAATCAATAGCTCTATTCGTCTTGCAGTATACTCAAAACGATTTTCAATAAAGACCATGCAAATGGTTGGTGCTACTAAAAAATTTATTCGTAGACCATTTATATGGAGAAGTATACGACTCGGAATTATAGGCTCATTAATGGCAATTATGGGTATGACTATTGTACTGTACTATATGGACATAACATTCCCTGAACTTCTGTTGACCCAAAATAAGTTATCTATTGGATTACTTTTTGCATCAATATTTTTAACAGGTGTATTAATTACTTGGTGGAGTACTTTTTTTGCTACTCAGCGCTTTTTAAATCTTAAAACAGATCAACTTCATTATTAATCATCTGGTTAATACTACATCAATTATTTTTAATTAATTATGGGAGAACAAAAACGAAAAGAAAATAAACAATCAACCTTTATTTTTGGAACACAAAACTACAAATGGATGTTTATAGGCCTAGGGTTTATCGCTCTAGGATTTATTTTAATGGCTGGTGGTGGATCGGATGACCCAAATATATTTAATCCTGAAATATATAGTATCAGAAGAATTCGAGTGGCCCCTACTTTAATTTTGATAGGCTTTGGAGTTCAAATTTTTGCAATCCTAAAAAACTTTAAAAAGTAAATGGATATTCTTGATAGCATCTTACTTGGCATCATTCAAGGGCTGACCGAGTTCTTGCCTGTTTCTTCTAGCGGACATTTGGAGATTGGCAAAGCACTATTATCCGACAATTCACTTCCTGAGGATAGCTTGATTTTTACCGTTGTTCTGCATTTTGCTACCGCGTTAAGCACCATAATTGTTTTTCGTAAAGATGTAATCTTAATCATTACCCAGTTACTTAAGTTTAAATGGAACGAGGACACGCAATTCATTGTTAAAATAATAATCTCAATTCTACCTGCTGGATTTATTGGTCTATTATTTGAGGAAGAGCTGGAATCTCTTTTTGGAAAAAACATACCTTTAGTTGGAGCGATGCTGATAGTAACTTCCTTGCTATTGTTTTTGGCTGATCGTTCCAAGCCAACAACAAAAAAAGTTGGGTTTTGGGATGCTTTAGTTATAGGTATAGCGCAAGCTGTTGCAATGCTACCTGGATTGTCACGCTCAGGGGCCACAATTTCGACCTCTGTATTACTAGGGAATGACAAATCAAAAGCAGCTCGTTTTTCGTTTTTAATGGTAATTCCATTGATTTTCGGAAAGATTGGAAAGGACCTTATAAGCGGCGACATAAGTTATGATGCTATCAATTTTGGAATTTTATCAGCTGGATTTTTAGCTGCATTTTTATCTGGTTTATTTGCTTGTTCATTAATGGTTAAACTGGTTAAAAATAGCCAATTAAAATACTTTGCCTACTACTGTTTAGTAATTGGTGTTTTAGCACTCATCTTAACAATGTAATAAAATGAAAACGGTACAAGATTTTTTAAAAGGAGAGGTACTGTTAATAGACAAGCCCATAGAATGGACCTCCTTTCAGGTAGTTAATAAATTACGCTGGCACATACGCCAAGCTTTTAATTTAAAGAAAATAAAAGTGGGTCACGCTGGAACCTTAGACCCTTTAGCCACAGGGCTTCTAGTGATCTGTACTGGCAAAATGACTAAACAGATTGACACATTCCAAAACCATATAAAAACTTATACAGGCACCCTAGAATTAGGTAGTACAACTCCATCATATGATTTAGAAACTGCGATAGACCAAACGTTTCAGACAGATCACATAACCACTAATTTAATCCACAGCACTGCCAATCAATTCGTAGGTGAAATCGATCAATTTCCGCCAATTTTTTCTGCTCTAAAAAAAGAAGGTAAGCGTTTATATGAATTTGCACGGGCTGGTCAAAAGGTTGAGATTCTATCAAGAAAAGTAACTATTGACGAATTTAAAATTACAGCAATTAATGAAACTAAGATTGATTTTAGCGTTACTTGTAGTAAAGGCACATACATCAGATCTTTGGCTCATGACTTTGGAAAGGCCCTGAAATCAGGTGCACATTTAACAGCGCTTAGGCGGACAAAAATAGGGTCCTTCACTATAGAAGAGGCTACTTCAATTGAAGACTTTGTTTCGCATTTAAGATAAAGTTATTTGTTTAGAATAATGAAAGAAAATCAATCTACTCAGTCTTTTCAGGAGCTTTAAACTAGCTTTTGATGAATATTAATTATTGTAAGGGATAATTTCTAGTAGCTTCTCGATAACCTCAACTCTTGCTCTACTTTTTTTATTAGCCCTAATAATAATCCAGGGTGCAATTTCGGTGTTAGTTTTATCAAACATTTTAGATTTATAAGACGTATAGTCGCTCCATTTTTCTAGTGCAGTTTGATCAACAGGACTAAATTTCCATTTCTTAACCGGACTTGATTTTATATCTTCAAAACGAGCTGACTGTTCATCTTTAGAAATAGAAAAATAAAATTTCACCAATCTAATTCCAGAATCAATAATCATTTTTTCAAAACTATTAACCTGATTCATAAAAATATCATACTCTTTTTTGTTGCAAAACCCATTAACAGGCTCCACAACAGCTCTATTGTACCAACTTCTGTCAAAAAAAGTGATTTGACCGTTTCTAGGTAAGTTCTTTACATAGCGTTGAAAATACCATTGACTACTTTCTTCATCTGTTGGCTTTGGAAGTGCAACAACCTTGAACTCCCTAGGATTTAAATGTTGTGTCATACGTCGAATTGCACCTCCCTTTCCGGCAGCATCTCGCCCCTCAAATATAACAACTAACTTTTCTCCTTCAGACTCAACCCATTGTTGAAGCTTAATAAGATTTTCTTGCAAATGCTCTAGCTGAATTTCATAACCTATAATTTTTAACGCTTTTGAGATCGTCATATCATCATGACTCAAAAGCAGCTGAAGGCCACGCTTACTATTAAGTTTTTTTAAATCTTTTTTTGTTATATTTTCCATAATTAATCAATTTGAGAAATCAGTCTGTGGTAGCGCTGTACTACATTAGGGTCCGGTAATATTATTGACTTCGAGCTACCTTTCCGTTCATATTCAAAATGAGACAATACATGTCTAATACTTTCTAAACGAGCTTGTTTTTTACTATTAGTTTTTATAATAATCCAAGGACTAAATGATGTATGAGTTTGGCTAAACATTTGCTCTTTGTAAGAAGTGTATTTATCCCATCTAATTTGACCTTCTTTATCAACTGGACTAAACTTCCATTGTTTAAGCGGGTTTTTTAACCTTGAATTAAATCGTTTATTTTGTTCTTCTTTAGAAATCGAGAACCAAAATTTTATAATAATTACCCCGTCCTCATAAAGCATGTGTTCAAATTCTGGAACTTGTGCCATAAAGCTATTATATTGTTCATCAGTACAGAAATCCATCACCGGTTCAACCACTGCACGATTGTACCAGCTTCTGTCGAAAAAAACCAGTTCGCCTGGCTCAGGCAATTCTTTAATATAGCGTCTGAAATACCATTGACCTTTTTCAATTTCAGTCGGTTTTGTAAGCGAAACTACACGCATAGATCGCGGGTTTAAATGCTCTGTAAATCGACGAATAGCCCCGCCTTTGCCAGCAGCATCTCTTCCCTCAAACAATATACAGACACGCTTTTTATGTTTTGCAACCCATTGCTGTAAATCAACTAATTCTGCTTGCAGTTTAAGTAATTCTGATTCATAATTAATAACATTTATTATTGAGTCATATCGAGTTTTATTAAGTTTAGTTTTTAAAACTTTTTTGAATGACTCTTTTCCGGAATATGATTCAAAATCTTCTTTAGTTAACATAGGCAATTGAATTACTTTGAATTAATATTTATATGCTTTGCACTGGGGCTAAATATTGAATGAAATCTGATCTACTTATAAACTCAGCTCCTAAACTTTCGAGATGGGATGAGTATACTTGACAATCAATTAACTTGAATTTTGACATTTGAATGAAGCTTATAAAACCAATTTTACTAGCATTACTAACAGAACTAAACATACTTTCGCCACAAAATACAACATCATTAAACTGAATTCCGTAAAGACCTCCTACAAGTCTATTGTCTAACCAAACCTCAATAGATTTAGCAATCCCCATATTATGTAACTCGCAGTAAACTTCAATCATTTGGTCTGTAATCCAAGTACCGGACTGAGATTGCCTATTAATCTTAGCACAAGCTAAAATTACCTCTTTGAAGTTGCGATTTACACTCACTTCAAATTTTTTAGATTTTAAAAGCTGTTTGCTGCTCTTAGAGATCTTTAGTTTACTTGGGTATAAGACAAATCGTGGATCTGGGGACCACCACATCAGTGGCTGATCGGCTTCATACCATGGGAAAATTCCACTTTTGTAAGCATACAACACTCTTTTAGACGACAAATCCCCTCCAATAGCTAACAAACCATCGCTATTTGCTTCTGACAGAGGAGGAAACTCTATAATCTTGTTAAGCAATCGCATAATAGTGTTAAATGGAAGTATATCCTGTCTTAACTTTCGTTAAAACGGCAAATCATTTGGTTCATCTTCAGTCAGATCAGTTGCTGGCTCAAAAGCATCAGCAGGAGGAACTGCTGTACCTACAGGAGCTTGAGCTTGTTGTAGGTTCTCAATACGCCATCCTTGAATTGCATTAAAATACTTCGCTTCACCTTGTGGGTTTATCCACTCTCTTCCTCGTAAATTAATCCCTACCTTGATCGGCTGACCAACCTGAAAGCTATTCAAAAGATCTGTCTTATCTTGAATAAATTCAACTAAAATATGTTGCGGATATTGCTCTTCTGTTGTTAAAACTAGTTCGCGTTTTCTAAACCCTTTATCCCCAATCGATTGTGTTTCACCGATGACTTTTATCTTTCCTTGTAACTCCATTTAAAATTCAATTTTAATTTTGTAAATATTAATTTAACATTTTTTCTAAATATATACAAATTTAACAAATTATGACGCCATCGAAAAGGAGAAAGCCATATTATAAGGTAATAAAATTACTATAATTATATTATATTTAATTTTGATAAAAATAAACTAATGAAAATCGCCTCAAAACAACACTTATTACGCTGGATAATTATCGTCATTTCATTTCTAACTATCTCATTAATCTTATGGAATACTTATCAATTTTTTCAAAAGTTTAAAAAAGAGGAACGTGTCAAAATGGAGAATTTTTCTCAGGCGCAAATTGAGTTAGGTAAAGTTATTGACCTTAATGGAAACATTAGTGATTTTCCGTTAAAAATTATTCAAAGTAATTCTTCAACTCCAATGATTATTGAAGACTCCAAAGGAAATTTTCAATCCAAAAATATTGAGCTTATTTCTGAAGATATTCAAGGATATCTGAAAATATTATCTGAAAAGTTCAGAAACCAGAATAATCCAATCCCTGTAATTTATAACGGTAAAATATTATCTACAATGTATTATGGCGATTCTGAATTGCTAAACAAGCTCAAATACTATCCATTTGCTCTTTTATTAATATTTTTACTATTTAGTACTGTTGTTTGGCTATTTTACAAGAGTACGCAAGTTGCATCGCAAAACAAATTATGGACAGGGATGGCTAAAGAAACTGCACATCAAATAGGCACCCCATTGTCATCCTTAATTGGATGGACAGAACTCTTAAAAACAGAAGCTATTAATCCTGAATATATTTCTGAGATTGAAAAAGATATCAAACGCCTTGAAACAATTACAGATAGATTTAGTAAGATAGGATCTAAGCCATTACTTAAAACTATCGATATTGTATTAGCATCCATAGAGTCTTTTAACTATTTAAAGTCGCGTAATAGTAAATTAATTACATTTGAAATAAAAGTTCCTGAAACTGAAATTCTTGTAGCGCTTAATAATGAGCTATACAGCTGGGTCATTGAAAATGTAGTTAAAAATGGCATTGATGCTATGAAAGGGGAAGGACATATTGTTGTTTCCTTAGAGTCTACTGATACCATGGTATTTATTAATGTAGTTGATACTGGGAAAGGAATTCCAAAGAAACTTTTCAAAAAGGTATTTGCAACAGGATTTACATCTAAAAAACGAGGATGGGGATTGGGATTATCGCTTTCAAAACGAATTATCGAAGAGTATCATAGCGGAAAAATCAAGGTTCTCAAGTCAGAAACAGAAGTTGGAACCACCATGCAGATTAGTTTAAAAAGGCTATAAGAAAGATGCTATTTTATCGGCGATTTGAATGAAATCTTCTTCAACTAGTTTCTGCTTTTTCATAAACTGAGCATCTTCCATGGAATTTAATGGGATCAGGTGCACATGTACATGTGGAACTTCAAGACCTATTACAGTCATACCAACTCGTTTACAATCAATTGCCTTCTCTATAGCTATTGCAACAGTTCTTGAAAACTCCATTAAGTCTAAATAGACAGATTGATCAAGATCAAATAGTTTGTTAACTTCTTGTTTTGTCACACAAAGGGTGTGGCCTTTTGCATTTGGATTAATATCTAAAAACGCCAGAAAATTTTCTGTTTCAGCAATCTTGTAGCAGGGAATGTCTTTGTTAATTATTTTTGTAAAAATCGAGCTCATCGATTTATTATTAAAAGTTAGTTTATCTTGAAATATTTAAAATCTCAAACTTCAAAATACCATTTGGCACTTGAATTTCGGCAATATCTCCAACGCTTTTCCCTAAAAGCCCTTTGCCTATGGGAGAGTTTACAGATAATTTTCCTGCAGCCAAATCAGCTTCTCCATCTGCCACTAAAAGGTAGTCTAATTCGATGCCATTTGACTGATTTTTTATCTTCACTCTAGACAATACCAAAGCTTTAGTATT
Source organism: uncultured Formosa sp. (assembly GCA_913052445.1). Lineage (GTDB taxonomy): Bacteria > Bacteroidota > Bacteroidia > Flavobacteriales > Flavobacteriaceae > Hel1-33-131. Next base: position 8,497 of record CAJXDP010000011.1, on the reverse strand, counting down.
ATCAAGCTGAGATTCATCAATTAAACGAGCCCCTGACAGAGTGTCTTCAAGTTTTGATATTCGCATTTCTAACATGCCTTGTGCTTCTTTGGCAGCATCGTATTCTGCATTCTCACTTAAATCACCCTTATCTCTAGCCTCTGCGATTGCCCTAGAAGCTTTAACTCGCTCTACATCTTTTAGTTGCTTTAATTCAGCTCTTAATTTTTTTAAACCTTCAGCCGTGTAATAAGATACATTGCTCATAACTAATAATTTTTAAAGTAGTCGTTTATTTACATTTTTGAATAGTTCAAAAGAATTTAGAACTAAATAGAAAAATCTCGTTTTCACGAGATAGCTACACAAATATACAAAATATTTATCTTCCAAAACTTTTTATCGTAAATTGAGCGTCTAACTAATATTTAGGTTATATAATCAATAAATATGAGTCTTAAAAAACTAATAAGTATCATTGCTTTTATTTTCATTGGATGTTCAAAGAGCAATAACTACGATAGTTCTTGCAATTTTTTGGCTAGCATTAATGTTGTTACATCTCTAAATCTCAATCTTTCTCAATACAATCAGCTAACATTTCCAAGCAATCCTGTTTACGTTCCAAATGTTGGAAATGGAGGAATTATAGTTAACAATACTGGCACTGGATATGTGGCGTTTGATGCTGCAGACCCTAATCATATTTACAGCAGCTGCTCTGTATTGGCCATTAACGGAATAGAAGGTGTCTGCGGTTGTGACGACAATAACAAGTATAGCTTATTCACAGGACAGCCTTTAGAAAATCCTGAGCTTCGCTGTAGCCTCAAACCATATTTTGTAGAAATTAATGGGAATAGCCTTTTTATTTCCAATTAAAAAAAGCGTACCGAAGTACGCTTTGATTAATCTAGCATTTTAATTTTTAAAATTTCAAAGTTAATCCAACCAAAAAGTTACGAGTGGCTTGTGGATAATATCCGGCCCCTTCAATAGTCGTTAATTGGCCTGGTACTGACCAGTCGTCATCATACGTAAAATAGTAGCCGTTGGATACATATTCTTTATCAAAGATATTATTTACTAATGCAGAGACTACAACAGAACTAAAAACTGATTTCGGACTCCATTGGTAAGTGACATTTAAATCATTTACAAAATACGCATCTAATTTTGAGATCTCAGTATCGGTGTTCCCCATGTATTGATCTCCAACATATTTGGTAAGCAAACTTAGGCTAAAATTCTCTCTAGGACTATATATAAAAGCATTTGAAGCAACTACTTCGGGGGAAAAAGAAATATTTGTAGTTCCAAAATCTTTTAGAACTCCGTCGACTTGAGAATAGGTTTGCTTATTCTTATTTGAACTCAGCGTTAGCACAGGCTGTAATGTAAACGCATCTGATAGCGAAAAAGTAGATTCTATTTCAAGTCCTATTCTATAACTATCTCCACTATTGGTTCGTATTGGAGTCCCGACGTCATCCAAAGCACCTGTTAAGATTAACTGTTCATTATATTGCATATAATAAGAGTTGATATTTAACATGACTCCTTGATTATTGTAACGCCATCCCATTTCAAAATCATTTAGTTGCTCTGGCTTTACATCTGGATTACTTTCAAAATCAGAACGGCTTGGTTCTCTATTTGCTCTCGCATAGGAAGCATATAGACTTGAGTTAGACGCTAATTGAAAAGAAACTCCAACTTTTGGATTAAAAAAACTATAAGACTCATCGATTAGCATATTTACTAAATCAGAAGTAAGGCCAGAAGTTTTGTAGCCAACATTTCTAAGTTGTAAATCTCCATAAACATCAATTTCAGAATTTAATGCATAGGTGGCTTTTGCAAAAGCGCTAAAATCTGTTTTCTTTCCATTTCCAAAATAATACCGATCTCTAATTGAAGTTTCTGATGCAAATTGTCTTGCCCAAATTACCTCACCAAAATGGTCCCCGTCATAATTGCTATAAGACCCACCGAATACAAGGTCAAGATCTGATTCACTGTAGTTCACAGTTGCATTAATAACATAAAAGTCGTTATCAAGCCAACGTCTTCGAATCAAATCTGTTGTTGAGCTTCCATCCGCAGACTCTACAATTCCTCCATAAGTGCTAATATCGTCGTCTTCTCTATACTGCTCATAATAGCCTCGACCAAATGTGTAGTTCAGCCCTAAATTAGTAGACCAGTTTTGATTTATTTTTTGATTCCAGTGTAATTGATAATGGTCTTGCTTGTAGTTGTCAATTTCATTTTCATAAGTGTAAGGGTTTTGACGACGATCATCTTCTAATTGCTGGTTAGTCAAACCTTCCCAAGACTGATATGTTTTTTCATGACCACCAAAAGCCAATGCCTTGATTAGCGTTCCGTTATTGTTATAAGTCCCTTGTAAAAAATACGATTTAAGATCTGAAAAAGCACGATCTACATAACCATCAGAATTTATTTTTGACAAACGTCCTGAGACCTCAAAAACATCATTGATCTTCCCTGTACTAAACTTAACGGAGTGTTTTTTAGTGTTGTAACTTCCAAAGGAATTTGAAATTTCAGCAGTGGAAGTTTCAGACGAAGCATCTGTCAAGATATTAATACTTGCTCCAAAAGCTCCCGAGCCATTGGTGGACGTACCAACTCCTCTTTGGAGCTGTAAACTTTCAACTGATGAGGAAAAGTCAGGCATATTTACCCAAAAAGCACCTAAAGACTCCGCATCCGTAAATGGGATCCCATTAATTGTAACATTTGTAGAAAGCGGACTCACACCACGAACTCTAATACCAGTGTATCCAATTCCTGCGCCGGCATCACTGGTTGTGACCACTGAAGGTAAATAATTTAACAAAATAGGCAGATCTTGTCCCAAATTACGAGATTCTAACTGTGCCTTAGTAACATTAGAATGCGTAATTGGTGCATTAGGTTTTACCCTAACTGATTTAACCAAAACTTCCTCTAGTGTTTGTGTTTTTGTTGAATCAGTTTCAACTTGATTTTGTTGCGCAAATAAAACTGAGGTTGTCAGCATAAATGCAGATAAAAGAATATGATTTTTCATACGATAAATTTAATATCGAATAAAAAGAGGTAATTATTCTTTGTCAATTAATTAATAAAAAATTTGAAGCAATGGCTTCGTTAAACTTCAACTAAAACAATAGCTTTAATTGAAGTTCGATTCCCTAAACAGCATTACCTGTTCTAGGTTCAATGGGTATGATCTCAGCCGATATCGGCACCCCTTTTTTGAGAACGTTGCGAAGATACTTTAGAAAAATGTTTTAATAAATTATTTATTGACTTTTTTTCAATGATTCTATAAAAAGATAATTTTTAAAACTTCATAAACCTACTGTTTTAATAACTTATTAATTTCTTCTGTAGCCAATTTAAGTCTTTCTTTTTTACTTCCTTTTAATAGTATATACGGTTTATTGTATTTTTTTAACTGATCTTCAAAAGCCTGAAACATTTTTTCTCTAGCATTTGGCTTGTCTCTTAAATCATCAGCCTCCCATGGCACATCAATAAAGGTCAACAAATATAGATCATACTCATTTTTAATCGCAAATTTTTTTAAAAGCGGATCACACACACCTAAATAGTAAGCTTCTGAATAGACTTTTGTTTCTAGTAAATTAGTATCACAAATCAGCACAGTATTAGTTTTTTTAGATAGTTTATTTTCTAAGCGCATTTGGCCTAAAGCTATGGGTAATAAATCACTTGACTCGCATGTCTTGCGCTCATTATTCCATTTGTCCTGAAGATATTCTCGAGCATACTCGGGAACCCATACAGAATTATAATGCCTTGCTAAAGCCTTAGACAGTGTTGTTTTGCCTGTAGATTCTGGGCCAAATAAAACGACTCTTATACAGTCTGAATGCTGTTGCTTAAGTTCTTTTTCCATGCTAAAAATCCAAATATTGCTAAAATTGTGAAACCAAAATACTGTATACTAGTAAACGTTAATCCTTTGTAAAGGTATAGAGGAACTGAAATGATATCCGCTATAATCCAGAAATACCAATTTTCAATTTTACGTTTGGCCATAAGCCACATGCCTACAAAAAATAAAGCCGTTGTCAAGGTATCTACATAAGCCACCCAATTGGTCCACATATCAAAATACTGATAAACTTCATAAACTAATACTAAAGTTGATGCGAAGATTACAACCACGATTATTTGTTCTGATTTTGTAATTCTTGAGATTGGCGTTACGTTTTCTGCATCTACTTTTCGAGTCCATATATACCAACCATAGAGACTCATGATAAAGTAATAGCCGTTGATTATCATGTCACCTAATAGTTCAAATTTAAATAATAAATACACAAATATAGAAGTACTTATTAGGCCGGTTGGAAAAACTAAAATATTATTCTCTTTAGAATACCAAACAGAAGCAAATCCAAAAAGCACTGCAGAGATTTCCATAGCAATGTCTAGAACCGCATAAGAACTATATTGGTCAAATAAAAGATTAAAAATTTGGCTCATAATCACTTCGGTCAGATTTAACAATTTTCATGCTCAGGACAACGTGATCTATTGCTTCAAATGATGCTTTAATGGCTTTTGAAATAAATAGCATCAAAGTATCATACTCACCATAAATCTGTGTACTCAAAGGAGTTTCAATTACTTTGAATCCTGACTTGCGCAAACTTTTGATAAATGCTGTGATTGGGGGCTCAAAATCGGTTTGCAAAGGGGTTAATGTAAATTCTATAGATATATTCATTAATGTAAAATATTAAATTTCTGGTTCAGTAATGACACACCCAAACCCTTCAAACTCCATAAAAGTAACGACAAACTTCAACTTACGATTTTCTCTAACGATCCATGCAATCGTATTATTTGATTCTGTGCCAAAAGGAAGCACTATAAAATGTTTTTTAAAATCTGTTCCTGGTTTCCCGTATAATTTATAAAGGGCTTCTTTAGTACACCAAACCCAAGTTAGCTTTTGAATTTGAGAAGCATCATTTTCGTTCAAGTAAAAAGTTTCGTAGCCAATAAATTTAGAGGCTATTTTAATTATTTTGGAGCGTTGTTTTTCAATGTCAATTCCAACCTCGACGGAGCTAATCACTAATGTTGAAAAATGATATGAATGAGAGATAGATATATGTTTTCCATCTTTTAAAAATGGCTTACCAAATGAATCGTAAAATAAATCTAAATCTGAATAGCCAAATTCTCCCAACAACATTCTAACACTTAAAAACGCCCTTTGATGGAGTTCACTTTTCATTCCTTTAACACGCTCCAAGCTTTCATGGTTCAAATCAAGGTTGTTCAAGAAGAATTCAAGGGTCTCCGAAATCTTCCATACTTTAACAATAGTTTGTGAGTTTAAATCGAGTGATTTGTAAAGTGGCATTTAATTTTTAAAAGTTAATAGTTATCTTTGCAGTGAATAAAAACTTAAAAACGAAAATACGCTATTTTATAAATCTAAACCAAAATAGTGCATTTAAAAAATTGCCTTATGAACGTAAAAACTATACCCTATATCCCATATAAAGTAAAAGACATGTCGCTTGCTGACTGGGGTCGCAAAGAAATTGAACTTGCTGAAGCAGAAATGCCAGGTTTAATGAGCCTTCGTGAAGAATATAAAGATAGTCAACCTTTAAAAGGAGCTCGTATTGCTGGTTGTTTACATATGACTATTCAAACAGCTGTGCTTATTGAAACTTTAGTAGCTCTTGGAGCAGATGTAACATGGAGTTCGTGTAATATATTTTCAACACAGGATCAGGCAGCAGCAGCTATCGCAGCAGCTGGAGTACCCGTTTATGCTTGGAAAGGTTTAACTGAAGAAGAATTTGACTGGTGTATTGAACAAACTTTGTTTTTTGGAGAAGACCGCCAACCTTTAAATATGATTCTTGATGATGGTGGTGATTTAACAAATTTAGTCTTTGATCACTACCCAGAACTTATGTCTGGAATTAATGGATTAAGTGAAGAAACGACTACAGGTGTTCACCGTTTATATGAGCGTATGAAAAATGGGACATTATCAATGCCAGCTATCAATGTAAATGATTCAGTTACAAAAAGTAAATTCGATAATAAATACGGATGTAAAGAAAGCGCTGTAGATGCTGTTCGTCGTGCCACTGACATCATGTTAGCTGGTAAACGAGTAGTTGTTTGCGGATATGGAGATGTTGGTAAAGGAACTGCCGCATCTTTTAGAGGTGCAGGAAGTATTGTTACTATCACTGAAATTGACCCTATCTGTGCATTACAAGCTGCTATGGATGGATTCGAGGTTAAAAAACTAGAGACAGTATTGCCAACCGCTGATATTGTGGTGACGGCAACTGGAAACAAAGACATCGTATTAAGCGCTCATTTTGAGGCAATGAAAGACAAAACTATTGTTTGTAATATTGGCCACTTTGACAATGAAATAGACATGACATGGCTGAATGATACACATGGAGATACGAAAGTTGAAATTAAAGCACAAGTAGATAAATACACTATTGACGGAAATGACATTATTGTTTTAGCTGAAGGTCGTTTAGTAAATTTAGGATGTGCAACTGGTCACCCAAGTTTTGTAATGAGTAACTCCTTTACAAATCAAGTGTTAGCTCAAATTGAATTATATAATAATAAAAAAGCCTATGAAAATGAAGTTTATATGTTACCAAAACATTTAGATGAAAAGGTAGCAAAACTTCACCTTGCCAAAATTGGCGTAGAGCTTACCGAACTTAGGAGTGAACAAGCAAACTATATTGGTGTAGAAGTACAAGGTCCGTTCAAGCCAGAGTACTATCGGTACTAAAAATTTTATACCATCATCAAAAGCCAAAGCACATACTTTGGCTTTTTTTTGTTTAAATTTATTCAACAAAAATTAATTAATGAAATTCTTTAAGACATCGAAAAAAAATCTAGATCAAATAATGCAAATTATTGAAGAGGCTCAAGAATTTCTAGCGGTTCAAAATATTGATCAATGGCAAGATGGTTATCCAAATAAAGAGGTTGTACTTAGAGATATAAAAAATAATGATAGTTATGTAATTACAACTAAAGACTCCATACTAATCGGAACAGCTATGTTCTCTATTAAAAAAGAGCCAACCTACAAAACAATTGAAGGGCAATGGGTCACTAAATCCGATGCAAAATACGGAGTGATTCACAGAATGGCTATCTCCAATAACTTTAGAAAAAAAGGGGTTGCAAAATTTATTTTTGAGCAATGTGAACAACAACTCGTACAAAATAATATCAAATCAATGCGTATCGATACGCATGAAGATAATCTAGCAATGCAAGGGCTTCTAAAGAAGTTAATGTACGTTTATTGTGGAGTTATTTATCTTGAAAATGGCGACAAACGCCTGGCTTATGAGAAGCGTTTAAGTAATTTATAGCAATAAAAAAAGCCTCGCTGTGCGAGGCTTTTTTTATACTAGTCTTATTAATTAAGCTTCAAAAGGAACAATAGACACATAGGACTTATTGTTTCTCTTTTTTGCAAATTTTACAAGACCATCTACCTTAGCGTGAAGGGTGTGATCTTTTCCAGCATACACATTCTCTCCTGGATTATGTGCAGTACCACGTTGTCTTACGATAATGTTTCCAGCAATAGCTGCTTGACCACCAAAAATCTTTACGCCTAAACGTTTTGATTCTGATTCTCTACCATTTTTCGAACTTCCGACTCCTTTTTTATGTGCCATTTTATTTCGATTTTATTGTTATATGATTTAGCTTAAGGCTGAGATTAGATCAGCTTTTTTCATCGCTGATATTCCTACAATTCCTTTAGCTTTCGCTAATTCTTTTAATTTTGCAACTGTCATTGATGAGAAGTCTGCAGTAGCCTCTACCTTTGGGGCAGCAGCTTTAACAGCTGGCTTAGAAACTTCTTTCTTTACGACTGGCTTTGCTTCGGTTTTTGGCGCAGCAGCTTTAGTTGTTGCTGCTTTCTTGGCTCCTGAAGCAACGATGCTTTCAATTTGTATTTCAGTTAAAGACTGGCGGTGGCCATTTTTAACTCTATACCCTTTACGTCGTTTCTTTTTGAATACGATCACTTTGTCACCTTTAAGGTGCTTTAAGACTTTTGCTCCTACTTGAGCTCCATCTATAGCTGGGGCGCCTATAGTTACTTTGGTGCCATCTGCTAAAAGAAGTACATTGTCAAAATTGACTTTTTTTCCTTCTTCAGTTTGCAAACGATTTACAAAGACTTTTTGGTCTTTTTCAACTTTGAATTGATGCCCTGCTATCTCTACAATTGCGTACATAGCGTAACGTTTTTTTAATTAGATTAATTCCTTACCAAAAAAGCAAGGCGGCTGCAAATATAATTCTATTATATTAATCTGCAAATAATTACGGAGGATATCATTACAAATTATAAATTTAAATTTGTGCTTTTAAAAAAAATGTTATTTTTGGAGAAAATCTGTAACAAATTCTCAGGTTATACGTCTCATAAATA
>CAJXDP010000010.1 GCA_913052445.1 uncultured Formosa sp. | reverse complement strand
ACGAGGCTCAAATCAAGATATATGAGAAGATTGTCATGCGCTCGTTGTTTGGAAACATAAACGCAAGCAGGAACTCTGCATAGTTCAAAACTCTTTTAAAGAAAAAAGCCTTAAACAGATCCTTTAAGGCTTTTTTTATTGACTAATTAAAAGTGGTTAATGCTCATTTAGTCTAAAGTCAGGATATGCGTCCATTTTGTGTTCACGAGCATCAAGACCTTCAAGCTCTTCTCTTTCTGACACTCGAATTCCAATAGTCTTTTTTAAAGAATATATAATTACAAATGAAGAGATTATACAAAATACAGCATAGCAACTCACCCCTGCTAATTGAATAACAAATTGATCAAACCCAGCCTTTGACCCAAAGAGACCCACAGAAAGTGTTCCCCAGATACCACAAATAAGGTGTACGGCAATAGCTCCAACAGGATCATCTAGCTTTATTTTATCTACTAAGCTTACTGCAAATACAATAAGTGCACCAGCGATAGCGCCAATTAAAATAGCGTCTTCTGGGCTCATTTGGTCTGCACCAGCAGTAATCCCTACCAGCCCTCCTAAAATTCCATTAAGGAACATTGTCAGATCTAGGTTTTTATATAAAAGAGTAGACGTAATCATTGCGACGACCCCTCCAGCCGCCGCTGCAAGGCAAGTAGTTACCAGCGTTAGCGAAGTTACTTCTGGATCCGCCGAAAGGACAGAGCCTCCATTAAATCCAAACCAACCCAGCCACAAGATAAGAACCCCTGCTGTGGCTAGTGGAATACTGTGTCCAGGAATTGCCTGTGGTTTTCCGTCTTTAAATTTCCCTATACGCGCGCCTAGTAGCCAAACAGTTACCAGAGCGGCCCATCCTCCAACGGAGTGTACTAGAGTTGACCCAGCAAAATCATAAAAACCTGTTGCGTCTCCAAATTCGAAGGTGGATAAAAACCCGCCACCCCACTGCCAAGATCCAGCAATTGGATACACAAATCCAACATAAATAATTGTGAAGATCATAAAAGCCCCAATTTTCATGCGCTCAGCAACTGCACCTGATACGATTGTTGCTGCGGTGGCAGCAAACATGCCTTGGAACAAAAAGTCGGTCCACCAAGTATATCCCCCACTGGCATAGTCTGCAGTCATTCCGTTTTCTGGCGGCGTAATGCCAGTTATGATTGAGCCTATATACCCATTAAAATCTCCAGGATACATTAAGTTAAATCCTATAATATAATACAGTAAAAGCCCTACTGTTATTATAAAAATATTTTTAAATAAGATGTTAATTGTGTTTTTCTCTCTTGTAAGACCTATTTCTAAAAATGCAAACCCGGTATGCATAAAGAAAACGAGTGCTGTACAGACCATCATCCATACGTTGTTGATTGTTAATAATTCCATACTTATTACTTTAATGTATTGTGGCCTTTTTCGCCGGTTCTAATTCTATATACTTCGTCGACCTGTGATACAAATATTTTTCCATCTCCAATCTCGCCTGTAAATGAAGAATCAAGTATTGCCTTAATGGTTGCACCTTCAAAATCATCATTTACAACAATGGATAAAAAACGCCTCTGTATATCGCTGGTGCTATAGGAGACCCCCCTGTATACGTGCCCTTCTTTTTCGTTGCCCTGGCCCGTAACATCCCAATAAGAGAAGAAGGTAACCCCAACTTCATGCAACGCTTTTTTTACATTAGAAAACTTAGATTTTCTAATAATTGCCTCTACTTTTTTCATTTATTTTAATTTTAGTTATTTTAAGTTATCGTTAAAAATAATTAAAAAGCACTACGCTTCTAAACATTTCTGTCAGATTAAACCTTTTTATTAATCTAACAACAACACTTTATCTGTTTTGCCGGACTGACGTTTTTGCTAGAACGAATATACAGCAGCAATCGTAAGTACTGTTGCTGTTTTTTCAGCAGCGATTCCTTCAATGATATAGTCGTCAGAACTGTCATAGCGCAACTCCATTACAAGCCTTAAGTTCTCGTCTAACCGAGAGCTTGCAGTAAGCGTTAACGCTAAAACATCTTCGCTTTCATCGGCAGAAGTCAAAGAAAAAAGTTCTGGACGCAGGCCTAAGGCAAATGTGTCAGAAAATGAGTTTTCTAGGAACAATGCAACGCCTTGATACCCTGCTTCGTCGTCTTCAGAATATGCGTATGCAGCATTAATTCCCATGAAGAATGAGTCAAACAAGTTAAAACCACCTGTGTAATCTAAAAACAAAGCGTCACTTGCGGATGTTTCAGCAACAGAACCATATATAAAGTTTAAATATTGACCTTTATAGCCCAACTGAGCACCATATTGAGTAGCCCCACTATCGTTAGCACTTGAGCTTGGTATGGCATGTGCGTTAGTCACGGCTAATAAAAAAGACAAATCTTCTGACGCGGCATAGTCTAATTTTATTCCTGTGTGAGAAAAAGGACCCGCATTAAATAAGTAAGATACAGAATAGTTGAAATTAGCCGAAGGCGAAATAACTTCATATCCAAAAAAAGTGTTGAACTGACCAGCGGTAATAGTTGTTTTTTCGCTTAAGTTGTAATAAGCATAAAGCTGGTTGATTGCTCCGGCCATGTTTGCGTCGTCAGCCCTTGGGCCAAAAGCAATATCAGCAACCACTCCAGATTTTGCTTGATCGTAGGAGAGCACTGTGTTTGCCATCCCAAGCCCAAAGCCATTAGCTTTTTCAGGATTTGCGATTAAAAGCCCTGGCGCCCCTGAGCCGTCTACGGAGTTTATTGTGCCGTATACATCAACAGTTCCAGATATAGATAATTTAGTCCCGCCGTCTTGTGCGTTTACCGTTAGCGCACCAATCAAAGCAACGGCAGCAAATACAATTTTTTTCATAGCATCTGGTTTAATAATTAATAATTTTATTTATTGACGACAAACATATGTTTATTGTAAAATACCCCAAAAAAAAGAGGGTGTAAATTATATTTTTTATATTTTTTATATTATTGACCCCTAAAAATTTAGGGTATATGTTTTTTAAGTGAATATTTTTGACATTTTAACAATTAACCTTTAGCAATTGCGTTTGTCTTGTTGATTTTGGGGATGTTATTAGTCTAAAAGAGAAATTCTATAACTTGGGATTGATTATTTGACAACCGACCTTCCTTTTAATTATTCAAAACGCATTACTAACAGCATAAAACTGGAAATTCGGAAAACTATGAAGCCTTTTTCATAAATAGACTTATTGCCGTTATATTACATTTCCAATTATGGCTTGTAAACAATAATAACGATAAGTATGTTAAAAAAGCAAGGTCTTTATTTACCTGAATTTGAACACGACAATTGTGGAGCGGGGTTTATATGTAGTTTAACGGGAAAACGTTCAAATGATATCATTCACAAAGCATTAGAGATCTTAGTCAAACTTGAGCACAGAGGCGCTGTAAGTTCTGATGGGGTAACAGGAGATGGAGCAGGAATTTTGATAGATGTCCCACATAAGTTTTTCAAAGAGTTTTGTGAATTTGAACTTCCAGAAGCCGGAGAGTATGCGGTTAGCAATGTGTTTTTGCCAAGAAAAGAAAATCAGAGAGTTTATTGTGTTGAGGTATTTGAATCAGAAATAAAAAAACAAGGATTGCAAATCCTTGGCTGGAGAAATGTGCCTGTAAATAGTGATGTTTTAGGAGAAATAGCAAAAAAGACAGAGCCTTTAGTTAAACAAGTCTTTGTCAGTAAGTCTGATGTCAAACAATCGGAATTTGATTTTAACTTAAAGCTATTTGCAGCTAGAAAAATCACAGAACATACAATCTTTGGTTCAAAACTATCAGAGTCAAAATTCTTTTACCTTCCAAGTCTATCAACCAAGATAATTATATTTAAAGGTCTCTTAAAGCCAGAGCATATTAATGAGTATTATTTAGATCTTTTCAATTCAGCCCTTGACACCCGACTTGCCTTAGTGCATCAACGATTTTCAACCAACACCTTTCCAACCTGGGATCTCGCCCAGCCATTTAGATATATTTGTCATAATGGCGAAATTAACACCTTGCGAGGAAACGTGTCTCGTATGTTTTCACGTGAAGAAATCATAGAAAGCGAGGCATTTGGAGAAGACATCAAAAGGATAATCCCCACCATCCTTAAAGGGAAGTCTGATTCATCAACTTTAGACATGGTTGTTGAGCTATTATTAATGACAGGCCGTACACTACCTGAAGTAATGATGATGTTGGTCCCTGAAGCATGGGAAAAAAACCCAGACATGTCAGACTCTAAAAAGGCTTTCTATGAGTATAATTCGTGTCAAATGGAGCCATGGGATGGACCTGCTTCAATTCCTTTTACAGACGGAAACTTCATAGGCGCTGTACTTGACCGTAATGGTTTGAGGCCCTCGCGTTACACAGTAACAAAAGAGGGAAATGTTATTATGTCTTCTGAAACAGGGGTTGTAGACATTGAACCAGAAGAGGTAGAGTTTCACGGGCGCTTAGAGCCTGGAAAAATGTTTTTAGTTGATATGAACGAAGGCCGCATCATAAACGATGAAGAGGTAAAGGAAAAGATTGCCACGAAACATCCTTACAGGCAATGGCTTGATAAAAATCTTGTTGAGCTTAAAGATATTTCCGCTAAAAAAGGCCCAATTACTCATAAAGAAGTTGATTTAAAGAAAAGAGAAGTTGCTTTCGGATACACTAAAGAAGACCTGAATACAATCATTCGACCCATGGCGCAGCTGGGTAAAGAACCTATAGGCTCCATGGGCAGTGACACCCCAATCGCTGTTTTGTCTGAAAGACCCCAACTAATTTACAACTACTTCAAACAAATATTCGCTCAAGTAACCAACCCCCCATTAGATGGAATTAGAGAGGAGTTAATCACAGACATTAGCCTTACTCTTGGAAGCGACACTAATATTTTTGATTGCAATTCAGAGGCCTGTAAAAAACTAAAGATTCAAAATCCAGTTATTTCAAAACATGATTTAGATAAAATCAGAAACTACGACACAAACCCGAATTTCAAAGTAGAGTCTATCTCAATATTATATAAGGTAAATAGAGGGCTTAATGAGCTTGAAACAGCACTTGAAGCTTTAGTATTAAAAGCCTCAAAAGCAATAGACACAGGAACAAATATAATAATTTTATCAGACCGCTTTGTAGACGAAGATCACGCGCCTATTCCCGCATTATTAGCCTGTTCGTATGTTAATCATGGACTTCACAAACTAAATAAGCGCTCTCGAACGAGCTTGATAATTGAATCTGCAGAACCAAGAGAGGTTCATCATTTCGCACTTTTATTTGGATTTGGAGCAAGTGCAGTAAACCCGTATATCGTCAATGAAATTGTAGAAAACCAAATTAAAGACTCTGAAATAACTAATCTAGACTATCTGTCTGCCATAAAAAACTACAACAAGGCAATAGGAAAAGGGATTTTGAAGGTGATGAATAAAATAGGGATTTCTACTCTTAATTCTTACCGGGGCTCTCAACTATTTGAGTGTGTAGGAATTAATTCCAGTACGGTTGAAAAGTACTTTCCCAATACACCAACACGAATTCAAGGAATTGGACTAAGAGAAATTGAAAAAGAAATTTCAAAACGCCACATTAGAGCATTTAATCCTAATATAGAATCTGAAATTGAAATCGGAGGGGAATACAGGTGGCGTCGTGGACAAGAAAAACATATGTTTAATCCGCTAACGGTGGCTAAACTACAAGAGTCTGTACGCACTAATAAAGCAACTACTTTTAAAGAGTATTCTGATCTTGTAAATGACCAATCAACACGTTTAATGACAATTAGAGGGCTTTTTGAATTTGATCAATTTGATCCAATTCCAATTGACGAGGTTGAACCTTGGACAGAAATAGTGAAGCGATTTAAGACTGGCGCTATGTCTTATGGCTCTATTAGTAAAGAAGCGCATGAAAATTTAGCGGTAGCCATGAATAGAATTGGAGGAAAAAGCAATTCTGGCGAAGGCGGAGAGGATGAAGATCGGTTTTATAAAAACTCACATGGAGATTGGAGAAATTCAGCGATAAAACAAGTCGCTTCTGGCCGATTTGGGGTTACCTCTAACTACCTTACAAGCGCTAACGAGATTCAGATTAAAATCGCTCAAGGGGCAAAGCCAGGCGAGGGGGGCCAACTACCAGGACCAAAAGTGAATGCAGAAATTGCAAAAACAAGAAATTCAACTCCTTATGTGGGTTTAATTTCACCACCACCACACCACGACATTTATTCAATTGAAGATCTCTCACAATTAATTTATGATGTCAAATCAGCAAACAGAGAGGCACGGATTAATGTGAAGCTCGTATCTGAAATTGGGGTAGGCACCGTAGCCGCTGGAGTTGCCAAAGCTAAAGCAGATGTTGTCTTAATTTCTGGTTTTGACGGTGGAACAGGAGCCTCGCCATTAACATCATTAAAACACTGCGGACTTCCATGGGAGCTGGGAATTGCGGAGGCGCAACAGACGCTCGTTATGAATAACCTAAGAAACCGAATTGTTTTGGAATGTGACGGTCAGTTAAAGACTGGTCGTGATGTAGCGATTGCTTGTCTATTAGGCGCAGAAGAATTTGGATTTGCAACCGCACCCCTAGTAGCTTCTGGGTGTATTATGATGCGGGTATGTCACTTAAATACTTGCCCCGTAGGAATTGCAACACAAAACCCAGAATTACGTAAAAAGTTCAAAGGCAAGCCTGAGCACGTTGTTAACTATATGTATTTCGTAGCTCAAGAATTACGTGAAATCATGGCAAAGTTAGGGTTTAAAACCGTCAATGAAATGGTCGGACAGGTTCAGAAATTAAACAGAAACAAGGCAATAGAACACTATAAATCTTCTGGAATTGATTTGACCCCAATTCTACATAAAGTTGAAGCGCCTGAAGACGTAAAGCTATTTAATACAGAATCACAAGACCACAACCTAGAGGTTCATTTAGATTTTAAGATAATTAAGCAGGCTCACCAAGGGATATTTAGAAGACAAAGAACTCATTTAAAGCTTCCTATTACTAATATTGACAGAGCGGTTGGTGCGGTATTAAGTAATGAAATATCTAAAATTTATGGCGCTGACGGCCTTCCTGAAGACACGATAAATATTGATTTTAATGGCTCTGCAGGACAAAGTTTTGGAGCCTTTACTACAAAAGGAGTTTCAATGACTGTTCACGGAAACACAAATGATTATCTAGGTAAAGGACTCTCAGGGGCTAAACTTATAATAAAAGTTCCCGAATCCTCTACAATTATTCCAGAAGACAATATAATCACAGGAAATGTAACGTTATACGGAGCCACTTCTGGAGAGGTTTATATTAACGGAAAAGCAGGAGAACGTTTTTGTGTTCGTAACTCAGGAGCGAAAGCTGTTGTTGAAGGAATTGGCGATCATGGGTGTGAGTATATGACAGGGGGAGTTGCTGTGATACTTGGAAAAGTAGGCAGAAACTTTGGAGCAGGAATGAGTGGAGGCGTAGCGTATGTTTTAGACGAAGACCAAACCTTTACAAAAAACTGTAACGCAGATGATCTGAATATTGATCCAATTAAGCTCGAGGAAGACAAGACTCAACTACGACTATTAATTGAAAATCATTTTGTTGCGACTTCAAGTCCGCTCGCAAAACGAATTTTAGAAACTTGGAGTGCAATACTCCCTAAATTCAAAAAAGTACTGCCAGAAGAATACAGACAGGCTTTATTAAGATTAGAAAAAGAACAACTAGAAACAGTTTAAAGATGGGAAAGACCACAGGTTTTTTAGAATTTAAGCGTCAGGACGAAACCTATCAAGCGCCAAGAAGTAGAATCAAGAACTATAAAGAGTTCACAATACCCTTAAAAGAGTCTAAGCTAAAAGACCAAGGAGCTCGCTGTATGGATTGTGGAATCCCGTTTTGTCACAGTGGATGTCCCCTGGGTAATTTAATTCCAGATTTCAATGATAAGGTTTATAAAGGCAAATGGAAGGAAGCAGCAGAAATATTACACTCTACCAATAACTTTCCTGAGTTTACAGGAAGATTGTGTCCAGCACCCTGCGAGGAAGCCTGTGTTTTAGGGATTAATGAAGACCCTGTAAGCATAGAGAATATTGAGAAAAACATTGTAGAGACCGCCTTTACTGAAGGCTGGATTACAGCAAAGCCTCCAAAAATTAGAACTGATAAAAAAGTAGCTATTATTGGGTCGGGTCCCGCGGGCTTAGCGGCCGCACAACAATTAAATAGGGCGGGACACAATGTAACCGTCTTTGAGCGTGATCAAAAAGTTGGAGGACTTTTACGCTATGGTATTCCAGATTTTAAAATGGAAAAAAACGTAATTGATCGTCGTGTAAAGGTTTTGACAGAAGAAGGAATAACATTTAAAACAAATGTCCACGTTGGGAAGACTATAGCCGCTAGTCAGTTGAAATTAGAATTTGATGCGATTGTGCTATGTGGAGGCGCGACTGTTAAAAGAAATATTCCAATTCCTGGTGCAGATCTCAAAGGGGTTCATCAGGCGATGGATTTCTTAAAATCGAATAACCAGTATGTTGATGGTTTAGCAAATTTTGAAGACATTCTTTCTGCCAATGATAAGAAGGTCATTGTTATTGGGGGTGGTGATACGGGGTCCGACTGTATTGGAACCTCGAACCGACACGAGGCGAAATCCGTAGTAAACTTCGAGATTTTGTCTAAACCATCAGAAGGGAGGCCTGCAAATCAACCTTGGCCATATTGGCCAATGAAGCTCAAGACGACCTCCTCGCACCAAGAGGGCGTCGAGCGATTTTTCAGCCTGTCCACAAAAGAATTTATAGGTGATGACAAAGGACAGTTAAAAGCTTTAAAAACAGTTGAAGTGGAGTGGGTTTTCAAACAAGGAGAGCGGCCAGAACTAAAAGAGGTCTTAAATTCTGAAAAAATATGGGACTGCGATTTAGTATTGTTAGCCTTAGGGTTTACAGGAGCAGAAAAAACATTAGCAGACCAGTTTGGTTTAGATATGGACTTCAGAACAAACATCAAAGCAACAACTAAAGATTACCTCACGAATGTTCCTGGAATATTTGCAGCGGGGGATATGCGTCGTGGTCAATCATTAATTGTTTGGGCGATATCAGAAGGGCGACAAGCAGCACACCACGTTGATTCGTACTTAATGGGCAGCTCATTACTACCGCTAAAAGACGACAGTGATTTACCAAGGGTTTAATATTATTTTGACTGTTGAACGTCATGCGAAAAATCATTTAAACAACTTTAAAACAGTGGGTTAGGCTAGTATTTACACTACTGAGTTTAGACCATTTAAATACATAATACCGATGTTAATAGTGCAAAAAGATAATTTTGAGATCCATAAGTTGCAGAATCTAAAATGAAAGAATTAAACAAATATAGTAAAGCCGTTACCCAGGACCCTACCCAGCCAGCAGCGCAAGCCATGTTACACGCCATAGGGCTAACAAAAGAAGACTTTAAAAAGCCTCTAATTGGAATAGCTAGCACAGGCTACGAAGGTAACCCGTGTAATATGCACTTAAATGACCTTGCTAAACTGGTAAAAAAAGGGACTATTAATAAAGATGTTATTGGTTTAATTTTTAATACTATTGGGGTAAGTGATGGTATTTCGATGGGAACTCCTGGAATGCGTTTTTCGCTTCCTTCGAGGGATATTATTGCAGACTCCATGGAGACCGTTGTTCAAGCAATGAGTTACGACGGCATGATCACTGTTGTGGGATGTGATAAAAACATGCCCGGAGCATTAATGGCAATGATTCGTGTTAACAAGCCTTCCATATTAGTCTACGGTGGGACGATAGATTCAGGATGTCACAACGGCGAAAAATTAGATATTGTATCTGCTTTTGAAGCTTGGGGAAGTAAGGTTGCTGGCACCATGTCAGAATCTGAATTTGAAACTATTGTCGAAAAAGCATGCCCGGGAGCAGGGGCTTGTGGCGGGATGTATACGGCCAACACTATGGCTTCAGCAATTGAAGCTTTAGGAATGACACTGCCATTTAACTCTTCGAATCCAGCGACTGGAGATGAAAAAAAGAAAGACGCGCTAAAGGCAGGTGAAGCAATACGCGTATTGCTAGAAAAAGATATAAAACCATCTGATATAATTACTAAAAAATCCCTCGAAAACGCAATACGACTTGTGACAATATTGGGTGGATCAACAAATGCAGTACTTCATTTTCTAGCCATAGCAAGGGCAGCTCAAATATCATTTACCTTAGAAGACTTTCAAAGAATTAGCGATAATACACCCTTTTTAGCAGACTTAAAACCAAGCGGAAAATACTTGATGGAAGATGTACACCGAGTTGGAGGGATTCCAGCTGTGATGAAATATCTATTAAGTAAAGGCTTGTTACATGGAGATTGTTTAACCGTTACAGGTACAACAATTGCAGAAAACCTTGCCGAGGTAGAAGACTTACAAGAAGGTCAAGACGTAATTATGCCAATTGAATCTCCTATTAAATCTTCTGGTCACTTACGAATGCTATATGGAAACTTAGCTCCAGACGGAAGTGTTGCCAAAATCACTGGAAAAGAAGGGTTAAAATATAGAGGAACAGCGAAAGTCTTTGAAGGTGAATATGCTGCTAACGATGGAATTCGTAAGGGAAAAGTAAAAAAAGGCGACGTAGTCGTGATTCGATATGAAGGACCTAAAGGAGGTCCGGGAATGCCTGAAATGTTAAAGCCAACGGCAGCCATCATGGGCGCCGGACTCGGGAAAGATGTTGCGCTTATTACTGACGGTCGATTTTCAGGAGGAACACATGGGTTTGTAGTAGGTCATATTACACCAGAAGCTCAAGAAGGAGGTACAATTTCCTTGGTAAAGGATGGGGATATTATCACTATTGATGCCGAGTCAAATTCAATTATACTAGAGGTCTCAGAGGATGAACTCGGGTTACGAAAAGAAAAATGGATAGCACCTCTTTTGAAGGTTTCAAGCGGGGTTCTTTATAAATATGCAAAAACAGTATCATCTGCATCCTTAGGGTGTGTAACAGACGAATTTTAAACGTTGATTATGGAAACACTAACCGGCACTCAGAAGCAATACTTGGATCAACCCAAACAACATATTTCAGGAAGTGAAGCCATCGTAAGATGTTTACTGGCTGAAGGAGTAGAGGTTTTATATGGCTATCCTGGTGGGGCAATTATGCCAGTTTATGATGAACTATATAAATATGAGGATAAGATAAACCATGTCTTAACAAGACATGAGCAATGTGCTGCCCATGCTGCCCAAGGTTATGCGCGTATTTCTGGTAAAGTAGGGGTCGCTATGGCAACTTCCGGACCTGGCGCAACAAACTTAGTCACAGGCATTGCGGATGCGCAAATAGACTCAACTCCTATTGTTTGCATTACAGGTCAAGTGCCATCAAATCTACTAGGTAGTGATGCCTTTCAAGAAACAGACATTGTTGGAATTTCAACGCCAGTAACAAAATGGAATCACCAGATCACAAAGGCATCTCAAATCCCGGAAATTATAGCAAGAGCATTTTACATTGCAAAAAGTGGTCGACCTGGTCCGGTTTTGATTGATATTACAAAAGATGCTCAGCTTGAAGAATTTGAATTTCAATACAAAAAATGCACAGGAGTTCGAAGTTATGTTCCAGTTCCAAAAACAGATCCGTCTTCTGTTTCTGCCGCCGCAGCTCTAATAAATAGCGCTAAAAAACCACTAATAATTTGGGGCCAAGGAATTATAATCAGTAAAGCAGAAGCAGAGCTTAAGGCGCTTGTTGAAAAAGCAGGAATTCCCGCAGCATGGACCATAATGGGCGCCTCAGCACTTCCCACATCACACCCATTAAATATAGGAATGGTTGGAATGCACGGAAACTATGCGCCAAACGTTCTTACGAATGATTGTGATGTATTAATCGCAATCGGAATGCGTTTCGATGATCGTGTTACAGGCAAATTAGATGAATACGCCACACAAGCCAAAATCATTCATCTCGAAATTGATCCAGCGGAAGTTGATAAAAACATCAAATCAGATGTTGCTGTTTTAGGCGATGCTAAATATAGTTTATTACAGCTGTTGAATCAGGTTAACACTAATTCACACCCAGAATGGCTTCAGAAATTTAAGGATTTATACGAAATCGAATATGAGAAAGTCATCAAAAATGATTTGCACCCAACAAAAGAGGGGCTGACTATGGGAGAAGTACTTAAAGAGATAAATATCCAAACCAAAGGAGAGGCTGCGATTGTTTCAGACGTTGGTCAACATCAAATGATAGCATGTCGATATGCTAATTTTAATATTACTAAGAGTAACATTACATCCGGAGGCTTAGGCACCATGGGCTTTGCATTACCTGCAGCAATAGGTGCAAAAATGGCAGCTCCAGAAAGAGAAGTTGTTGCCGTTATAGGGGACGGGGGATATCAAATGACGATACAAGAATTAGGAACAATATTTCAAAATAAATTACCCGTAAAAATAGTCGTTCTAAACAATGAATTTTTAGGGATGGTTCGCCAATGGCAACAACTTTTTTTTGAAAAGCGTTACGCATCTACAGAAATGGTAAACCCTAATTTTGTAGCCATTGCTCAAGGCTATTATATAGAAGCAAAAAAAGTTACAAAACGAGAAGATTTAGCAGCTGCTGTAAAGGAAATGATTGATAGCGATGCCCCCTATTTTTTAGAGGTTTGTGTAGAAAAAGAAGGTAATGTATTTCCAATGGTTCAATCAGGAGCATCGGTATCAGATATAAGATTAGAATAAGATGGCAACAGAAAAACAGCTTTATACAGTCTCTGTGTATACCGAAAATAACATTGGTTTACTCAATAGGATTTCCGCAATCTTTCAACGAAGACATATCAATATTGAAAGTCTTAATATTTCTGTTTCTGAAATTGAAGGCGTTTCTCGTTTCACGATATTGATTCATATCTCGGAAGATCAAATTAAAAAAATCTTAGGTCAAATTGAAAAGCAAGTGGAAGTAATCAAGGCTTATTACCACACTGATGATGACACTATATACCAAGAGTCTTGCTTGTTTAAAATTAAATCAGACTTGCTGTTTGAGGAACGTCAAATTCAAAATATAATCAAGGAAAGCAACGCACATATCGTTACGGTTAACAAAGAGTTTTTTGTTCTTGAAAAATCAGGTCGAAGAGCGGAATTAGAAAGCTTACATGAAGCTCTGAGTGTTTTTGGAATTATGCAATTTGTACGCTCTGCTCGAATTGCAGTCACTAAAGATGAATTAAAGATAACAGAAATGCTCAATGCATTTAAAAACTAACAAAACCTAACAAAAACGATAATGGCAAATTATTTCAATACTCTATCCTTAAGTCAAAAATTAAATCAACTTTCAAAATGTAGATTCATGGAATCTTCTGAGTTTGAAGATGGTGTAAATGCTTTATTGGGAAAAAAAGTTGTAATTATAGGTTGTGGCGCTCAAGGGCTTAATCAAGGCCTCAATATGAGAGATTCAGGCCTTAATATCTCATATGCATTGCGTGAACAAGCAATAACAGATGAGCGTCAGTCCTTTAGAAACGCCTCTTCTAATGGCTTTACTATTGGCAACTACGAGCAGATGATCCCAAGTGCTGACTTGGTTCTTAATTTAACTCCAGATAAACAACACTCAAATGTGGTTGATACCGTTATGCCACTAATGAAACAAGGCGCTACACTCGCGTACTCACATGGGTTTAATATTGTAGAGGAGGGAAAGCAGATTCGTGAAGATTTAACGGTTATTATGGTGGCTCCAAAATGCCCAGGCAGTGAAGTTAGGGAAGAGTATTTAAGAGGATTTGGTGTGCCTACATTAACGGCTGTTCACCCAGAAAATGACCCAGAAGGGAAGGGTTGGTCACAGGCAAAAGCGTATGCCGCGGCGACAGGTGGTCACCGAGCAGGTGTTTTAGAGTCATCTTTTGTAGCTGAGGTCAAAAGTGATTTAATGGGCGAGCAAACTATTTTATGTGGAGTGCTTCAAACAGCCTCGATTTTATCTTTTGATAAAATGACTGAAAAGGGAATTGATGCAAACTATGCCTCTAAACTTATTCAGAATGGATGGGAAACGATTACCGAAGCCTTAAAGCACGGAGGAATTACAACGATGATGGATCGTTTATCGAATCCAGCAAAAATAAAAGCATTTGAAATATCAGAAAATTTAAAGGTAATTATGAAGCCTCTTTTTGTAAAACACATGGACGATATTATGTCTGGACATTTTTCGAAAACGATGATGAAAGATTGGGCAAATGACGACGTTAATTTATTAAAGTGGCGAGCAGAAACAGGTGAAACAGCTTTTGAAAAAACATCTCCAACAAAAAAACAAATCTTAGAGCAAGACTATTTTGATCACGGACTACTAATGGTAGCATTTGTACGAGCTGGGGTAGAACTAGCATTTGAAACAATGGTAAGTTCAGGAATTGTTGAAGAATCTGCTTATTACGAATCGCTTCACGAGCTTCCGCTAATCGCGAATACAGTAGCAAGAAAAAAATTATTCGAAATGAATAGAATAATTTCGGATACAGCAGAATATGGCTGTTATTTATTTGATCATGCTTGTAAACCTTTACTAGTTGATTTTATGAAAACAGTAGACACGGACGTCATTGGAAGTTCATTTACATCAACAAGCGAAGTGGACAACCTAGAATTGATACGTGTCAACGATGCGATCAGAAATCACCCTATTGAAGCCACTGGAAAAGTCCTAAGAACAGCAATGACAGCAATGAAAGTAATTAAATCTGACTCCTAAAACGAATGTCAAAAACAACCCCCTATTTTCCAACGATTGAAGCGGTAAAAGTAGCGGCAAGGAATCTTGAAGGCGTATCAAACGTGACCCCTTTAATTCACAACCTGCAATACTCTTCCAAGTTTGATTGTAATTTAAGCTTTAAAAGAGAAGACTTACAGGTGGTAAGGTCATATAAAATTAGAGGGGCTTACAATAAAATGAAGTCTTTAACAACAGCAGAAAAGGCGGACGGCATTGTTTGCGCAAGCGCAGGCAACCATGCTCAAGGTGTTGCTTTGTCATGTAAGCTGTTAAAGATCAAGGGGACTATTTTCATGCCAATTCCTACACCTAATCAGAAAATAGAGCGAGTCAAGATGTTTGGGGAGCATTATGTCAAAATAGTGTTATTAGGCGATAGCTTTGATGATGCATATAGCGCAGCCGTTGAGGATTGTAACAAACGAAAAAAAACGTTTATACATCCTTTTAATGATGAAAAGATAATTGAGGGTCAGGCGACATTAGGATTAGAACTCATCAATCAAGCACCTAACCCAATTGATTTTATTTTTGTAGCTGTTGGCGGTGGAGGCTTAGCTTCAGGCATGTCTACAGTATTTAAAGCTTTATCTCCTACCACAAAAATTATTGGGGTTGAACCTCAAGGAGCCCCTTCAATGAAAGAAGCTTTTAAAAAGGGAGAAGTAATACAGCTGGAGACTATAGATAATTTTGTAGATGGCGCTGCTGTGAAGCGAGTTGGCGACAAGAATTTCCAAATATGTAAGGAGAACTTACACGATATGATTACGGTATCTGAAGGCAGTGCGTGTCAGACAATATTAGATTTATACAACAAAGACGCTATTATCGCCGAGCCGGCTGGCGCTTTAAGTGTAGCTGCTTTAGACAGCTTTAAAGCTGATATTAAAGGGAAAAATGTAGTTTGCATCATAAGCGGAGGCAATAATGATATCACACGGACCGCAGAAATAAAAGAGCGCGCCCTGCTCCATTCAAAACTAAAACACTATTTCATAATTACATTTCCTCAGCGAGCTGGCGCTTTACGCGAGTTTGTAGTCGATATTTTAGGCCCTAATGATGATATCACACACTTTGAGTATACTAAAAAGGTCAACAGAGAAACAGGCGTAGCTGTTGTTGGAATTGAGCTTAAATCGCATTACGATCTTAAGCCTCTAGTATCTAAAATGAAATTATATAATTTTTACGGCGACTACCTAAACGATAAGCCTGATTTGTTCCAGTTTCTAATTTAGAAACTCCTTTTTAAATCGATTTTTTATAATTTAGAGTAGTTTTTAACTTCACCAACCCTCAAGGTATTTACCATTCCTTTATTTTTCATTGGCATTGCTGCCAAACTGATAACCATGTCCTCTGCCTTTAAATACCCTTTCTCGTAGGCTATTTTATTAACATCGTTAATTGTTTCGTCTGTTGAAGCAAACTTATCATAATGAAAAGCGCGAACGCCCCAGAGTAAATTTAACTGCGAAATTATACGTTTGTTTGATGAAAACACAAGAATGTGAGCGTCAGGGCGCCATGCTGAAATTTGAAATGCCGTATATCCACTATTTGTGAGTGTAGAAATAGCTCGAGCATTAATTTCGTTTGCCATATTCGCAGCATGGTAGCAAATAGATTTTGTAATGTAACGTTTTGTACGAATGTGAGGAGGGTTTTGTGGTACATTAATCAAGTCTGAATTTTCAACAGTTTTGATAATGTTTGACATTTTTTCAATTACCTGAACCGGAAATTGTCCCACAGAAGTTTCACCCGAAAGCATGACTGCGTCTGCACCATCCATCACGGAGTTTGCAACATCATTAACTTCCGCACGAGTTGGCGTCAAGCTTGTAATCATGGACTCCATCATTTGGGTTGCAATAATTACAGGAATCCTAGCTTTTTTAGCTTTTAACACTAATTCTTTTTGAATTAAAGGAACTTGATGCGCAGGAACTTCAACTCCAAGATCCCCTCTAGCAACCATCAAGCCATCGCAGTATGCAATGATTTTATCAATATTTTCAACTGCTTCAGGCTTTTCAATTTTAGCAATAACAGGAATTTTACAAGAACTGTGTTCAGAAATTAGCTTTTGTAGCTCCATTAAATCTTCAGGATTTCTTACAAAGGATAGCGCCATCCAATCGACTTCTTGCTCTACAGCAAAGATAGCATCCTCTTTATCTTTTTCTGTCAAAGCAGGCTGTGAGATATCGGTGTTTGGAAGATTAACCCCTTTTTTAGATTTCAAAGGCCCACCTTGGATAACTTTAGCCCTAACTTCATCTTTTAAATTTGTAGAAAGAACTTCAAAGAGCAATTTTCCGTCATCCAAGAGAATACTTTCTCCTTTTTTTGCATCTAAAGGGAAGCGATCGTAGGTCATATAGACACGGTCTTTAGTTCCTTCAAAACGATCGCCTGTTGCAAAGATAATTTCATCTCCTGGGCTTACAACTACGTCATCCTTCATTACTCCGACTCTTAACTTAGGCCCTTGTAAATCCGCTAAAACACATGCGTTAAAGCCATATTCCTCGTTTATTTCACGGATAAATTTTATGCGAGTCTTGACATCTTCATAGTCTGCATGAGAGAAGTTGATTCTAAACACGTTCACACCAGCCTCAACCATTTTGCGAAGCATTTCTTTTGAACTAATAGCAGGCCCTAGAGTTGCTATAATTTTGGTTTTTTTTCTTTTGTATGACATTAATTAAATATTAAATGATCTTTTGATTTTAGCTTCGAAACATCTACGCTATAAGCTGTAGATACTTTCGCTATTTTTTGAATCTTGCCCAAGATTTGTTTTTCGTTTATAAATCCGCCACCATTATTTATTTTCAGAAAATAATCAACAGATTGATGCTCCAGCAGCAATGAATACCTGATCCAGCTTTTGTCATTTGTTTCTGAAAACAATCCCTGAGAAACAGCGACTTCTTCTACTAGGCAGTTGTTTTTAATTAGATGCCAATTAGTGTGAAGACGTGTGTTCGACCATTCAAAAACTGAAAATGAAGCTAGGGAAGTAATAAAGTCAAGATCATTGTTTGACCTGGCGAGCCGTGTTTCTAAATTTCGATTTAAAAAGTACGCTAGCCGGTAATCTTCCATTTCGCAGTGTACCGCTAAAAGTGAGTAATTTAAATCTTCAAAATCATCAACAAGTAGTTTATGTATGGCCATAATTCTCAGATAACATTATGTAAATATATGATATTAACCAATAAATCGAAGCTGATCTAGGGCTTCTTATCCCTAAATTATAGCGAAAACGTTATAGCTTATCAAGAACTACTTAGTTAGGCGGTTTCGTTTATCTTCTCTTGAAGAACAAAATAAGCTCGCTTAGACACTTTTTCTTCTGCTTTCTTTTTTGAAGTAGCTCTCGCTTTCGCAACTGCTTTTCCGCCTATACGAAGTTTAACTGAAAAATGTTTTAATTGATCTCTTCCAGTATCCTCAAGACTTTCGAAGTAAAAGGCTTTTTTTTCTTTTTGACACCACTCAATCATATAACTTTTGTAACTGATGATCTTTCCTTCTAAGGATTCAATGTTTACATGGGGTATAACGACTGTTTTGTAAATAAACCGCTCACAGGCCGTGTAGCCTTTGTCTAAAAAGACAGCACCAACTAGAGCTTCAAACAAGTTCCCATGAATGTTTTCTCCAAATTGTGACAAAGGAATTTTACTTTGCATCAAACTTGAAAGCACTAACTCTTTTCCAATATCATTCAAATGCTTCCTACTAACTACTTTTGAACGCATTTTAGTCAAATATCCTTCATCTCCGCTCGGGACTTTATCAAATAAATAGTGGGCCACCACTGCGCTCAGTATGGCATCCCCTAAAAACTCTAGTCTTTCGTAGCTAACGGGATTTCCTAATTCGTCTTTTCGGTTTGTTGATCTATGCGTGAATGCTTTTTCGTAGTAGACGAGTTTTGACGGTCTAAATCCGATTATATTTTCTAAAGACCCAACAAGGCCTCTGTCTTTTCCAAAACGTCGCTTAAAGATATTTTTAATAGAGTTCAAAAGAAGTTAATCTATTTTTTTGAAAACAACACAAGCATTGTGGCCACCGAAACCAAATGTATTACTCATCACCACCTTTACGTTTCGTTTTTGAGGTTTATTAAGAGTTAAATTTAACTCTGGGTCAATATTCTCATCATGAGTCGTATGATTAATTGTTGGAGGAATCATGCCATGTTCTAATGATAATACAGAGGAAATAGCTTCAATAGCTCCAGCGGCCCCAAGTAGATGGCCGGTCATAGACTTTGTTGAATTAATGTTTATTTTTTTTGCGTGTGCACCAAAAACCTGTTTGATTGCCTTCAGCTCTGCCACGTCTCCAAGTGGCGTTGAGGTTCCATGGGTGTTGATCGCGTCAACGTCTTCCGGTTTCAGTCCTGCATTCTCAAGACAGTTTTTCATTACTGCAATTACACCAATTCCTTCTGGATGAGGAGCGGTCATGTGGTAAGCATCGGAAGATAGTCCGCCACCTATAAGCTCTGCATATATTTTAGCTCCTCTAGCCTTAGCGTGGCTGTACTCCTCTAATATTAGAGCGCCGGCACCCTCTCCTAACACAAAACCATCTCTAGTTACGTCAAACGGTCTTGATGCTGTTTCAGGGCTTTCATTTCGGGTAGACAGTGCATGCATGGCATTAAAACCACCCATTCCTGATTGAGTAACGCACGCTTCACTACCCCCACTAACGATAACATCACAGTGCCCAAGACGTATTAAATTTAATGCGTCAAATATCGCATTTGCTGAAGAAGCACAAGCAGAAACAGTTGTATAGTTTGGCCCCATGAAACCATGTTTAATAGAAATATTTCCAGGCGCAATATCGGCTATTAGCTTAGGGATAAAAAACGGATTAAATCTTGGCGTTCCGTTTCCGTTGGCAAAGTTCATTACTTCATTTTGGAAGGTTTCAATGCCACCAATTCCAGC
This sequence comes from uncultured Formosa sp., assembly GCA_913052445.1. Classification (GTDB taxonomy): domain Bacteria; phylum Bacteroidota; class Bacteroidia; order Flavobacteriales; family Flavobacteriaceae; genus Hel1-33-131. Next base: position 27,448 of record CAJXDP010000010.1, on the reverse strand, counting down.
ACCCCAAATAACTCCAACGCGAAGTTTATCTATGGACTCTAAATTAAGCTTGGAATCTATGATGGCTTCGTCAGAAGCTACCATAGCATATTGAGTAAAGCGATCCATTTTACGTGCTTCTTTACGATCGAAGAAGTCTGAAATATTGAAATTTTTTAATTCACAAGCAAATTTTGTTTTAAAATGCTCAGTATCAAAATAGGTTATAGGAGCACAACCACTCTTACCACTAATTAGGCCCTCCCAATACGTGTCTACGTTATTGCCAATAGGAGTCAGTGCCCCAAGGCCTGTTACTACAACTCGCTTTAGTTCCATAAAAAATTAAAATGCTATTATTTTGCAGCCTCTATATAAGAAACAGCTTGACCTACGGTTGCAATATTTTCTGCTTGGTCGTCTGGGATTTGAATATCAAATTCCTTTTCAAATTCCATTATTAGCTCTACAGTGTCTAGCGAATCTGCTCCAAGGTCGTTAGTGAAGCTAGCTTCGGTTACCACTTCGTTTTCATCAACGCCTAATTTGTCTACGATAATCGCTTTTACTCTTGATGCAATGTCTGACATAATTTTTCTATTTTAAATATTAATTAGGATGCAAAAATAAAAAACTTTACTTTAAAACAAGTCAATACTTCAAAAATGTGTGTTTATAATTGTTTAAATTTATCATGTCTGGCCTTTTTACTTCTCAATGTGAATAATTATTCCTTTTTTTGTTCAAGAATTTCAATCCAAAAAATCTATTAATGAAACGAATTGCGATTTTTGCTTCCGGATCTGGCTCCAATGCTGAGAATATTATCAAGTATTTTCAAGGAAATAAGTTTGCTGAAGTGGTTCTTGTCCTCTCAAACAACCCTGTGGCATTTGTTTTAAATCGGGCTCTTGAACTGAACGTTAAAACAATTATTTTTGATAAAGATCAACTTAACGACCCTGTTTGGGCGCTTGATAATCTTTTGAGTTACAAGGTAGACCTTATTGTACTTGCCGGATTTTTATGGAGATTTCCATTACACTTATTAAATGTTTTTCAAAATAAAGTCTTAAACATTCATCCCGCATTATTGCCAAAGTACGGAGGTAAAGGCATGTATGGGATACACGTACACAAGGCTGTCGTTGCCAATAAAGAAACCGAGTCGGGTATTACAATTCATTATGTGAACGAGCATTATGATGAAGGCGCTATTATTTTTCAAGCTAAATGTTCGATTCTTCAATCAGACACTTTTAACGATGTTGCCACCAAAATACGTCAACTAGAGTCACGCCACTTTCCAGAAGTTATTCAAAACATTCTTTCCGAAAATGGCTAAATCAAACAAAAAATATTATACTGTTTGGAGAGGACATCATACCGGCGTCTTTGAAACATGGGAAGACTGTAAGGCTCAAATAACCAATTTTGAAGGCGCGAGATATAAATCATTTTTAACATTTCAGCTAGCTAAAACAGCTCTCAAGGGGAATTATACTGATTATATCGGTAAAAAAAAGAAACTCTCTAGCGGTCTTTCTGAAGCCCGATTAAAATTAATTGGCCAACCTAATTATAATTCTATTTCAGTAGATGCTGCCTCTAGTGGTAACCCAGGTATTATGGAGTATCGAGGGGTTGACACTCGGTCTAAAAAACAATTATTTCACAAAGGTCCTTTTCAACGGGGTACTAATAATATTGGGGAATTCTTAGCACTTGTTCATGGACTTGCACTCTTAAGGCAAAAAAGCAGCAACTTACTTATTTACACAGACTCTAGAACTGCAATTAGTTGGGTAAAGAAGAAACATTGCAACACTAAGTTAGCACGAAACGCAGATAATGCAGCTATGTTTCAACTAGTTGATCGTGCTGTTTTGTGGTTAAAAACACACACGTATACAACCGTAATAGTTAAATGGGAAACAAAGGCTTGGGGAGAAATTCCTGCAGATTTTGGACGTAAATAAATTATGTAATTACAGTCGAGTTATTAGTTTTATTAAGAAGAAAAAATACGTAACTTTGGTTTTTAATTTATAAACACTTTTATGAGTAAGTTGGTGATCGTTGGAACAGTTGCATTTGATGCTGTTGAGACACCTTTTGGAAAGACAGACAAAATACTAGGAGGGTCAGCATCGTACATCGGCTTATCGGCCTCGCAATTTAAGGTAGATTGCGCTATAGTCTCTGTTGTCGGTGGAGATTTCCCTCAAGAGTATCTAGATCTTTTTTTGAATAAAAGTATTGATATTTCAAGTATTGAAGTGATCAAGCAAGGCAAGACGTTTTTTTGGAGCGGACGCTACCACAACGACATGAATAGTCGCGAGACCTTAGTAACAGAACTTAATGTGCTGGAAAATTTCCAACCAACAGTCCCTGATATATATAAAGACGCAAAGGTGTTAGTTCTTGGAAACTTACATCCAGCTGTTCAGTCGAGTGTTTTGGATCAAATGTCGGATTTATCAACGCTTGTTGTTCTGGATACTATGAATTTTTGGATGAATAACACTCTCAAAGAACTTTTAGAGGTAATTAAGCGTGTTGATGTTATTACAATTAACGATGAGGAAGCCCGCCAACTAACGGGTGAACACTCATTGGTTGTAGCCGCTAAGAAAATCCATACAATGGGACCTGAATATGTCGTTATTAAAAAAGGGGAGCATGGAGCACTATTATTCAACAACGGAAACATGTTTTCAGCGCCTGCGCTGCCATTAGAGTCTGTTTTTGATCCAACTGGCGCTGGAGACACCTTTGCTGGTGGATTTGCTGGCTTTTTATCAGAGACAGAACACATTAACTTTGAAAGTATGAAAAAGGCAGTTATTTATGGCTCAACGCTAGCGTCATTCTGTGTTGAGAGGTTCGGTACTGAGCGCCTTGAACTCCTCAAATCAGAGGAAATAAGCCGCCGCTTGATTGCTTTCAAAGAGCTGACACAATTTGAAATATAATTAATATCATAAAAAATGCGACTACTATTGGTCGCATTTTTTATAAATATAAGTCTTACTAAAAATTACTTTTATGAGCGACGCAATACAACATGAATGCGGAATTGCCCAAGTTAGATTATTAAAACCGCTAGATTTTTATAAAAAGAAATATGGTACTGCTTTTTATGGGATTAATAAGATGTATCTCTTAATGGAAAAACAGCACAATCGCGGACAAGATGGCGCGGGTTTTGCAAGTATCAAATTAGACATGCAGCCCGGCGAACGCTATATTAGTCGTGTTCGTTCGATTGAGCAGCAACCTATTCAGGATATTTTTGCTCAAATTAATACGCGGATTAATGATGTATTGGCACAAAATCCAAATGTTGCTGATGACGTAGCAGCTCAAAAGAAAATGGTCCCTTACCTAGGAGAGGTGTTACTAGGCCACGTGCGCTACGGAACATTTGGCAAAAACAGCGTTGAGAGTGTTCACCCCTTTTTAAGGCAAAACAACTGGATGCATCGGAACCTGATTTTAGCAGGAAATTTTAACATGACCAACGTCAAATCTCTTTTTAAAAACCTTGTTGAGATAGGACAACACCCTAAGGAATACACGGATACGATTACTATCATGGAAAAAATAGGTCATTTCTTAGATGATACTGTTTCAAAATTATATAAAAAATTGAAGAAGGAAGGCTACACAAAAATGGAATGCTCTCCATTAATAGCAGAACGACTTAATTTAAAGAAAATACTAACTAAAGCTGCAAAAAACTGGGACGGTGGTTACGCTATGGCTGGCCTTTTAGGTCATGGAGATTCTTTTGTTTTGAGAGATCCTTCAGGAATTCGTCCAGCATACTACTATATGGATGACGAAGTTGTGGTCGTGGCTTCGGAGCGCCCCGTTATTCAAACGGCTTTTGATGTAGACTTTGATGACGTTCATGAGCTGCCCCCAGGCTGTGCGATTATTACAAAAAAATCAGGCGAAACTTCCATTGATCAAATCCTTAAGCCCTTAGAGCGCATGGCTTGTTCGTTTGAACGGATCTACTTTTCAAGGGGAAGTGACGCTGAAATTTATCAAGAGCGTAAATTACTAGGAAAGCTAATTGTTCCAGAGGTTTTAAAGTACATAGATCACGATATAAAGCACACAGTATTTTCTTATATTCCTAACACCGCTGAAACTTCATTTTTTGGAATGATTGAAAGTGTAGAAGAGTATCTGAACAAAAAGAAAACTAAACAAATTTTAAAAGGGACCAGAACATTGTCTGCTGAAAAAGTCATACAGATTCTTTCAGAGCACACTCGGATTGAAAAAATAGCAATCAAAGACGTGAAGCTTAGAACATTCATAGCTGAAGATAGCAGTCGGGATGATTTAGTTGCACATGTATACGATGTCACTTACGGGGTTATACAGCCGGAAGACAATCTCGTAATTATTGACGACAGTATTGTCCGAGGAACAACTTTAAAGAAAAGTATTTTAAAAATGATGGATCGACTTTCTCCAAAACGGATTGTAGTCGTATCGTCTGCACCACAAATACGCTACCCGGATTGTTACGGAATTGATATGGCCAACTTAGAGAGCTTAGTTGCTTTCAAGGCAGCACTATCTTTGTTAAATGACACTAATAATTATCAAATTGTTGAGGATATTTATTCAAGATGTAAAGCTCAAGTTAATTTGCCAGACATTGAGGTTAAAAACTTTGTAAAAGAAATCTATGCTCCTTTTAATCCACAACAAATTTCTGATAAAATAGCAGAGATTTTGAGCGATGAAAGTATAAAAGCAGAGGTTAAAATTATTTTCCAACCGATTGAAAACCTACACAAAGCCTGTCCAAAAAACTTGGGAGACTGGTATTTCACAGGAGATTATCCAACCCCAGGAGGCAACAGGGTCGTCAATAGAGCTTTTATTAATTTTTTCGAAGGGAACAGTGAAAGAGCTTACTAATAAAAGACACTTTACCTAATAAAAACGCATTTTATCTAATAGTTCCTTTTTTTATAGATGAAACATCTATATTTGGTTTTACCATAACATAAGTAGGTTAAGTTCATGGTAGATTTGGGGCAAAAAAGGTGAACGTAAGTTCACCTTTTTTATTTTTAATTGTTTTCTAAGCTCTATTTTGCAGCAGAGAAACGTTTCTCAACTTCCGCCCAGTTAATCACACTAAAGAAAGCTTCAATATAATCAGGACGACGATTTTGATAGTTTAAGTAGTATGCATGCTCCCAGACGTCTAGTCCTAGAATTGGAGTTCCGCCACAAGACACACCCGGCATTAATGGATTATCTTGGTTTGGTGTTGAGCACACTTCAACTTTACCTCCTTTGTGAACACATAACCAGGCCCAGCCAGATCCAAACTGGGTTGCAGCAGCTTTACTAAAAGCAGTTTTAAAATCATCAAATGAACCGTATGCTGAAATGATTGCACTTTTAAGTTCGCCAGATAGAGCTCCCTTCTCTTCAGGGCTCATAACGTTCCAGAAAAGTGAATGGTTGTAAAACCCACCACCGTTATTTCTTACAGCCTTATTAGACATGTCTAACCCTGCAAGAATTACCTCAATAGACTTAGACTCTAAATCAGTTCCAGCAATCGCTGCATTTAAATTGTTTGTATAACCGTTGTGGTGCTTGGAGTGGTGTATTTCCATCGTTCGAGCGTCGATATGAGGCTCTAGTGCGTCATAAGCGTAATTTAGTTGTGGTAATTCAAAAGCCATAAGAATTTATTTTTAAGTGTTTAATATGTTTTATCAAATTTACGACAATCAAATAAAATTTACCTTGATATATAATTAAGTTTGTTTATTTTGCTATAAATTTTATTTAGTGTCTACGACAACCTTTAATATATATAATGCATCTGCAGGTAGTGGCAAGACCTTTACCCTAGTCAAAGATTATTTAAAAATTGTGTTGAGCTCTAAAGAGTTTTTACCGCATCGTCATGTTTTAGCTATTACGTTTACAAATAAAGCTGTCGATGAAATGAAAAATCGAATTATAGAAGCGCTTATGAGCTTTGGCTCTACTAAGATTCTACAGCAATCAGACCCTTTATTTTCCCAGGTTGTGAGTGAATTACACTCCACCCCAGAAACAATTCATCTAAAATCTAAACAGCTATTAAGTAAGGTTTTACATAACTATGCTGCATTTGATATTTCTACTATCGATAAGTTTACACAGAAGATCATTCGGACATTTGCTTTTGATCTAAAGTTACCAATGAACTTTGAAGTAGAACTAGATACGGATCATTTATTACAAAAAGCAGTTAGTCGTCTTATTTCCAAAGTAGGTAAAGACAAAGCGCTGACAAAAGCTTTAGTAAATTTTGCTATAAATAAAGCAGATGACGATAAGAGCTGGAATATAGCTTTAGATTTATCCAAGACAGCCAGGCTTTTAACAAACGAAACAGAAGCAGGTTATTTAAAAGACCTTGCACAACACTCCCTGTCAGACTTTCAAGTTCTGAGAGAATCTATTAAAAAAGAAATTGCCGTAGCGGAAACACAAATTATAGCTGTATCAACACAAGTTTTAGAGCTGATCAAGTCTAGCGGTATCGAACTTACTGACTTTAGCCGCGGATCTTTGCCAAGACATTTTGCCTCACTTGCTTCTAAAAATTTTGATCTTAGTTTTAGCGCAAAATGGCAGAAATCAATTGACACTTCGTCTCTTTACCCTCAGAAAACGTCTCCAGACGTTGCTGCTATTATTGATGGATTGCGTCCACAAATAGTCGAAGCATTTCAAGCCACAAAGGCTACGACTTATCGCTTTCGATATTTGAAAAATATACGCAAGAACATTACGCCACTTTCTGTCATAAATCTAATAAATAAGGAATTAACAACCATTAAAGAGGAAGATAATCTCTTGCTAATTTCCGAGTTTAATACGATTATAAGCCAAGAAATAAAAAACCAGCCAAGCCCTTTTATATTTGAGCGTATAGGTGAAAAGTTTAATCATTTTTTTATCGACGAATTTCAAGATACGTCAGAACTTCAATGGAGCAACCTGCAGCCTTTAATCACAAATTCATTAGCATCAGAAAACGGTAGCGTCATGTTAGTTGGTGACGCAAAGCAAGCGATTTATCGCTGGAGAGGAGGTCAGGCCGAGCAGTTTATTCGCCTTTACAACAATGACTCTTCACTTCCTGTTGACGCTAACATATTTAACCTTCCAACTAATTACCGAAGTTGCAAAGAGATTGTAGATTTCAACAATTGTTTTTTTCAACACTTATCTTCCGTAACTTTCTCTAACGACAAATACAGAGAGTTATATCAGGCCCCAGCACAATTGGAGTTTAATAAGAAAACAGGTTATGTCAATATTTCTTTTTTAAAATTTGACAAAGGAGACGACAAGTCACTTTTATATGCCGAAAAAGTCTTAAAAATAATCACGAGTTACCTAGCTTCCGACCTAGAAACAAAACTTAACGATATTTGTGTGCTTGTGCGAAAGCGCAAAGAAGGGGTTGCTGTAGCCAACCTATTAAGTCAACACGAAATTGATATTGTTTCAAGTGAAACCTTATTAGTTTCCCGATCTTTAGAAGTAAAATTTATAGTTAGCTTACTAGAGTATCTTTATGAGCCTGCGGATACAAAATCGAAACTTGAGGTTATAAATTATATAGTTTCTAAAAAGGATGTTGGAGACCCTCATTTGTTTCGATCAAAGTGTATTTCACTAGGCTTAAAAAGTTTTTTTATTAGACTTCAAAATATCGGGATTCACTTTTCATCACAAACCGCCCTTCAGCTTTCTCTTTATGAATGTATGGAGTATATTATTAGTAGTTTTCAATTAGCCAAAAACTCGAATGCTTACATTCAATTTTTTCTGGATTTTGTTCTGGAGTTTACACAAAAACCAACTTCGAGTATCAGACAATTTTTGGACCACTATTATCTTAAAAAGGAAAGCTTGAGTATTGTGACGCCAAAAGGGATAAATGCAGTTCAAATCATGACAGTACACAAGTCTAAAGGGCTGGAGTTTCCGGTCGTTATTTTCCCTTTTGCAGAGCTAGACATCTACAGGGAATTAGATCCCATGGAATGGGTGCCTTTAGAGGATACTTTTTTGCCTTTTTCACAATTTTTATTAAACTATAATAAAGATTTTGAAAATTTCGGAACTGATGCAGCGTCTATTCATACTGACCACCAATCAAAATTGGAATTAGATAACATTAACTTGCTGTATGTGGCTTTAACTCGTGCAGTTGAGCAACTTTTTATAGTGGGAAATGCGTCTATTTCTCAAAAAGGAGATGAAAATATAAAAACATACTCAGGACTGTTAATTAACTATTTAAAATCAATTGGACGCTGGGAGGCTGACAAGTTTGAGTACGAATTTGGGATATTTGAAAAAATTGAAGCTGTAGAGTCTTCAAAGTACCCAACAGAAACTCAAACTGGGTTTATATCTACATCAAAGGAGCAACTCAACGTTTCAATGGCAACAAGCTCTGGCTATTTGTGGGATACCACTCAGAATGAAGCCATTGAAAAAGGTAATTTAGTACACTTGTTAATGTCTAAGATATACACCAAATCTGATATAAAAACTACGTTTAATCACTTTATAAAATCCGGAGCTATTTCAAAACCTCAAGAGGAAGATCTGCGAGAAACAGTTGAAGCAATATTAAATCACCCAATGCTAAGCTCTTATTACAGTTCAGAAGTGACCGTCTTTAACGAGAGAGAAATCATGAATTGTAGCGGAAAAATTATTATTCCTGACCGATTGATTGTTTATGATGACCTAACAGCGATCATTATTGATTATAAAACTGGAGATTTTTACGATAAACATGAGTTACAGATAAAAAATTATGCTCAAACTATTGAGGAAATGGGCTACAATGTCATCAAGAAGATACTTGTTTACACTGGCGCCAATTTACAGGTTAAAGAGTGCTGATTTATAATTCAAACAAACTTGATAATGGCTCTAATTTTCATTTCATTTTTTCTTAAGATGACAGCTTCTGTAATCTCAGAAGGCTATTTTTTTAACGTTTAAGTTTGTTTTCTAGATATAACACCATACTTTTGTAACAAATACTCAAACAATTAAACATTATTTTATATGAAAAATCTTAGCAGATTAGCCTTAACTGGATTACTATTATTTGTAATCGGAAGTGCAAATGCACAAGACGAAAATAACCCTTGGCAAGTAACAATCGGAACAAATGCAGTTGACCCTCTTGGAATAGATCAACAAGTTGGAAATGAAGACGTTAGCTTTTCTAAGCTATATAACGTGGCGGGAGAATGGTCTGTAGGACCAACACCTTCTACGATATCTGTTGGTAAATATCTAGAGAGCAACTTTTCATTCATTGTTACAGGATCTTCCAACAAACTTACCAAGTGGAATCCCAACCTAGACTATCCCGGAATCAATTATGAGGTGAGCCCTAGTGAAGATGCGATGACAGTTGAAGAGCTAATGTACTATGGTTTAGACGGTATGGTTAAATACAGTTTCCCAAAACTATTACAAGTTGGTTCTGCTGTTTTTGAGCCTTTCGTTGGTTTTGGAGGTGGTTACACTTGGATGGAACAGCCTGGAGCTGACCTAGCTGGCCTTGCTACAATGAATCTTACAGTTGGAGTTTCTTATTGGATCAACGATTTGGTTGGAATTACAGCTCAATCTGGTTTAAAAAACTCTTTTGATGAAATAGTATTAGTAGATCACTTCCAGCACTCTGTAGGAGTTACTATTAAGTTTGGAGGTAAAGACTCAGATGGAGATGGTGTATATGACAAGTTTGATATATGTCCAGACGTAGCTGGTTTAACTGAATTTAATGGTTGTCCAGATTCTGATTCTGATGGAATTCAAGATTCTGAAGACACTTGTCCAAACCAAGCTGGTTCTGTAGAATATAATGGTTGCCCAGATTCTGACGGAGATGGTGTTTCTGACAACAATGATACTTGTCCAAACGAAGCTGGAACTAAGGCTTTATCAGGTTGCCCAGATGCAGATGCAGATGGATTAGCTAACGCACAAGATGCGTGTCCAAACGAAGCAGGTCCTGCTGCAAATAATGGATGTCCTTGGAAAGATGGAGATAGTGACGGTGTTTTAGATAAAGACGATAACTGTCCAAACGAAGCCGGTACTTTAGCTAATAATGGTTGTCCTGAAGTCCTTTTCCCAACAGAAGAAGAACAAGCTCAATTAATCTCTTATTCAAGAACAATTAACTTTGCACTTGGAAAGTCAAGCTTTGAGAAGGATGCAATGTCTACATTAGAAGCGATTACAGCAATATTAACAGCCTATCCAAAAGCAAACTTTGTAGTTGAAGGGCATACAGATAGTATTTCTAGCGAAGGGTTTAACCAAAAGCTATCTGAAGATAGAGCTGCACAAGTTGTATCATATCTTACAACTAATGGTGTTTCTAATGAAAGATTACAATCAGTTGGTTTTGGCGAAACAGCTCCAATAGAATCTAACATGAATGCTGCAGGAAGAGCTGCCAATAGACGTGTAGAAGTGAAGTTGGCAAAATAACTTATTAGCCCTTTACAATAAAAAGCTAAAAACGCTTCGCTATCGCGAAGCGTTTTTTTATTTTTATAACATGACAAGTTTTATTTATGACGTTCTAAAAGACCTTCAATTACGCTCAAGCGATCTTTCTAAGCTTACCCTTATTCTGCCAAATAAACGCTCTGGGATATTTTTAAAAAGAGAGTGGTCTAAGATAATTAAAACAACGGGTTTCTTGCCTAAAATAATCTCAATTGAGTGTTTTATTGAAGAACTATCTCAACTAAGACTCCTTAGCAATACTGAGCTTGTTTTTGAGCTTTACAGCGTTTACTTAGAACTTACTCCATTGCACGAAAGAGATTCATTTGATAGCTTTTCTAAGTGGGCCCCAGTAGTACTTCAGGACTTTAATGAGATAGATCGTCACTTAATTCCTCAACAACGGATATTTGAATACCTCACAGCGATTCAAGAGCTAAATCACTGGTCGCTTGAAGCTAATTCTACCCCACTTATAGAAGGATATCTGTTGTTTTGGAAAAAAGTTGACTCTTACTACTCAAGATTCACGAATCAATTATTAGACAAAGGGGTTGGGTATCAGGGGTTGATTTATCGAGAAGCGGTTGAAAACCTAGAACTATATACTTTGAATAATCCACTCAAGTCGCATGTCTTTTTGGGCTTTAATGCTTTAAACACTTCAGAGGCGACAATTATTCAGGAGCTATTAAAGCAAGAAAAAGCAGCTATTTATTGGGATATAGACCAAACTTTTGTAAACACCCCATACCATGATGCAGGTTATTTCATAAGACAGTATCAAAATCAGTGGCCATATTTTAAATCACTTCCTTTGAAGTGGATTTCTAATCATTATAAGAAGCCTAAAAATATTTCTATTGTCGGGACTCCAAAAAACATAGGCCAGGTTAAGTATGTTGGCACTCTTCTAAAACGTTTGCACGCAGAAAACAAGCTTCATAATACAGCCTTAATATTAGGAAATGAAGACTTATTAACTCCTATATTAAATTCAATTCCAAGCACTATTGAAGACATCAATATTACCATGGGCTTGCCTTTAAAACAAACTCCTTTTTCATCCTTTATTAATCAATGGTTCCAGCTTCAAAAAGAATCCTCTCCCCAATATTATCATAAGGACATAATAGGTGTATTGTCGCATCCATTTGTGCGACCCTTATTACAAGTAAAAGATCATGACGGAGGGCAATTGATCATCTCTAGCTTGAATAAGCTTAACTTAGTAAGTCTTTCGACAGATCAAATTATTGCAATTTCTCCAGAAAATAGGTCGATTTTAAAGCTTTTGTTCACAAACTGGAACAATTCACCAAGCAAAGCAATTGAAAGTGTATTAGTGATAATATTTAAGTTAAAAGACCACTATGGCAAATCCAAAAACAAACACTTACTACCCCTGGAACACTTATTTAGATTTTCTGAAATATTTAATCATTTAAATGAGTTAAATAAAACGTATGGTTACATCACCACGATTAAAGTTTTACAAAGTATTTATAAGGAGTTATTGAGTAAAGAAACATTAGATTTTAAAGGTCAACCTCTACAGGGGCTCCAAATAATGGGAATGCTAGAGTCTCGTGTTTTAGATTTTGAAACCGTAATTATAGTTTCAGTTAACGAAGGCATATTACCAGCAGGCAAAACATATAATTCTTTTATACCTTTTGATGTTAAGATTGAAAACGGGATGCCAACCTACAAAGAAAAAGATGCAGTTTATACATATCATTTTTATCGCCTTCTTCAACGCGCACAGAATGCCCATATTATTTATAATACAGAGCCAGACGTATTAAGTGGAGGTGAGCGCAGTCGTTTTTTGATTCAACTAGAACATGAGGGAATTCACAATCTTAATCATAAAATTATAATTCCAGAAACACCACAGTTGATTCCGCAATTACTTAAAATAAAAAAATCACCTGAAATCATTTCTAAACTTAGAGATGTGGCAGCAGAGGGGTTCTCGCCATCTTCTATGAGTCAATATATTCGTAACCCAATTGATTTTTATAATCAAAAAATATTAGGACTAGAGTATGAAAACATTTTAGAAGAAACAGTAGCCGCTAATACATTTGGAAGTATTATCCACAATACGCTGGAAGATTTTTATAAACCCTTAGTTGGCTCTGTTTTGAATACTCAAAATATTAATGACTTAATTCCGAAAATTGAACACACAGTCGCTCACCATTTTAGAAAACTTTACAAAGATGGAGATATTACTCAAGGCCCTAACCTTATTAGCTATGAAGTGGCCAAAAGGTATGTTTTTAATTTTTTGAAGCATGAACTGAACAGTATTAGCAATGGAGATAAAATTAAGATCATAGCGATTGAATTTAAGATTATTGCGGACTTTACAATCCCTGAACTTCAGCTGCCTGTTCAAATTGTCGGAAAAATTGACAGGGTAGACTGCTGTAATGGCATCCAAAGAATTATTGATTACAAAACCTCACAAGTCTCACAATCGGAATTAGAGCTTATCAATTGGAAAGACTTAACTTCAGACTATAAAGGATTCAGCAAGAGTTTTCAGATTTTGACCTATGCATACATGTTAAACAAGAAGGTGCCATTTACAGGACCTGTAGAAGCTGGGGTTATATCTTTTAAAAATTTAAAGTCAGGATTACTAAAGTTTACAAAAAAAGATAAATTAGGATCCTATTCAAATAAAATAACTCAAATATCATCAGAAATTATTGATAGTTACGAACAAGAACTTAAGAACTTAATTTTAGAATTATTTGATTCAAAAGTTGATTTCACAGAAAAGGATGTATAGATGATTGTTCACGATTTAAATATTACAATTGAAGGAGCATGCAAACGGTCGATTCTTATGGATCTAACGTACAATAGCTCTAATGGGTCGATGCCTCTAATTGTTTTTTGCCACGGCTACAAGGGTTTTAAGGACTGGGGAGCCTGGTCATTGTTATCTGAAGCCTTAGCCACCTCTGGTCTTGCTGTTTTAAAGTTTAATTTTTCTCATAATGGCGGAACATGCAAACAGCCCATTGATTTTCCAGATTTAGAAGCCTTCGGGAACAACAACTATACAAAAGAACTAGAGGACCTGGACCGGGTTATAAGCTGGGCGCAAAGAGCCCAGTTTAAATACCGTGGTATTGACACTTCGAATATTATATTGATAGGACATAGTCGTGGCGGGAGCATTGTAACGATTAAAGCTTCCGAAGACTCTAGAGTTAGAAAAGTTATTAGTTTGGCAGGCGTCTCTAATTTTAAAACAAGGTTTCCAAAAGGAAAAGAATTACAAAAGTGGAAGAAAACAGGGGTTCGTTATGTAGAAAATGGTCGAACTAAGCAAAAAATGCCACACTATTATCAATTCTACAAGGATTTTATAACGAATGAATCTAGACTAACAATTAAGACAGCGGTTAAAAAGATGAAGATTCCGTTTTTAATTGTTCACGGAGACGCAGATAATAGCGTATCTATAAATGAAGCTTTATCACTTCACAAGTGGAGTCCAAGGAGTCAACTTATAGTTCTTGAAGGTGCAAATCATGTGTTTGGAAGCAGTCATCCTTGGTCGTTAAGTATTCTTCCCCCTTATTTTCACCAAATTCATACTGAAATCACTCATTTTATTAACAATTAGCATTACTTCTTAAAAAAAATGTCATTTATCTGATATTTTCTTTGGAAATAACAAACTAATTTTTGTAATTTAGACTAAACAAAACATATATTATGGGATATTCATTCAAAAATAGCAAAGGAAAAACTTATTTTTTACACACTAAAGATGTAATTCTTAAAGGTGGTAGAGAACAAACAATTTATTATTTCGCAAAAGATGAGCGTAGTAATACATGTGATCTTCCTGCTGGAAAAAAGATTGTAGAAAACGAAAAAACAGGATTACCTTTTGTAAAAAAGGCCTAATTTTAAGTCTTCACAATTAAAAAACCCACTCCTAGGAGTGGGTTTTTTTGTATTAACTTTATAGAAAAAGTGTTTAGCTAGGAGTTTTAGCAAGTTCCCAATGTGAGCTGGTTAGTTAACAGGCCAAGAATTCAAACTTATTTATTCAAAACAATACCTATCTCCTATGTCATAGGAGTCATACTCCTCTAGGCTTACATCGATATTTACATCTCCAAAATTGTCGCCAAGTCCACCATTATTACCTCCACTATCAGGGTTATTGATCGAGCTTGCAAAAGCCCCCACTAGGGTATATTGATTGTCGGCATAAACTTTATTAATAATCTCACAACAATCTCTTTCTGAATCACAGCCGAAGGCTAGAAAGCAAAAAACATAAATTAAATTTTTCATAACGATCGTAGGGTTTTGTTAATTTTTAAACAAAATTAAAGGTTAATTATTTAAATGAAGGATAAAATAGAATTTTAATTTAGTCGCATGGGCCCTGCCCATATGCTATAATTCCAGCGGAATTAAGCGCAACACAGGCATTTGTATATGTATTACCATCACACCCGCAAACTGGGTCATATTCTTGAGTGCAAACAGCCTCAAGGTCTATCAAAGAAGGGTCTACGCAACTAGGCAGGACATCACTAGAGTTGTCAGAATTACTGCAACATATTAAAAACAAGAAGGCAATTAAATAGAATGATTTACTCATCTTTTTGTTAAAATTTTCTAGCAATCACAAGTCCGTTAGCATCGACACAAGACCCCGCAAAGGCCTGGCCACCCCAAGACTCAAAGTTAAAGAATATTACGTAAGGAAAGTACCCGTCTTTAGTTGAGCTCCAGTAAACAAGGGATTCGTCAAAATCACCCAGTCCAGCTACGTGCACATTGTTATATATAGCCTCTAAAGACCCACTACTGGGAATAAACCAATCATCAAAACCTTCGTTCTCCAAATCAAGTACGATTTTAAAAGCATAGTTATCACTGCCAAACTCAAATCCTTGACTATTATCATTAGCGTTTCCGTCTACAATTAGTTGTGTATTTTCAAGCCCATCACCAATATTCGCTCCTGTATTTAAATCAAAATGATCTCCCCAGGCTATACCTCCAATTTCTGAGTAGTCTCTTGCAACCAATAACTCACCATTAGACTCATCGACATGAAAAATAAAGCCCCCGCCAAATTCAACTCCGTAAAGAGACTCTAAACCAACATTATCAATAATATCTAGAACAGAAACATCATTATCTAAGTTCTCAATAATTGATAGTTCAGAATTATATATGGTAAGGTCAATATTGTCGTCTGAGCAAGCGAAGATTAAAAAAGCAGAAAATAAGATTAGGTTTTTCATAAATTTTTGATTGTTAGGATTTTTTATAAATATAATCAATAAACTTAATAGCATTAACAATTAATAATTCACATTTAATTTAAGCCTAAATAGTTTAATTATTACTAATTTTAAAATCGAAATAATTTTTATTATGAGCGATGATATTGTTTTAGTCATAGGAGCCAATGGGCAGTTAGGTTCTGTATTAATAAAGGAACTTCAGAACATTCATGGAATTTCTAAAGTTATAGCATCTGACGTTTATTTAGACTCTAATTTTGAGGGAGTATTTGAACTTTTGGATGCAACTGATATCGACTCAGTTCATAGCATTGTTAAAAAACACTCCATAACTCAGATATATCATCTTGCAGCTATCTTGTCTGCCAAAGGAGAACAGCAGCCATTAAAAACGTGGGATTTGAACATGAAAATGACGCTAAATGTCTTTGAAGTGGCGAGAATCAGTACTGTAAACAAGGTGTTTTTCCCTAGCTCTATAGCTGTTTATGGGAATAAAGCTCCTCTACAAAAAAGCCCACAATCAGCGTTTTTGAACCCTGCCACTGTATACGGAATTAGTAAAGCCGCAGGTGAGAACTGGGCACAATACTATTTTACTAACTACGATTTAGATATACGCTCTATCAGGTATCCTGGAGTTATTGGCTATCAATCGATGCCTGGAGGGGGAACCACAGATTATGCGGTTGATATTTATCACAGTGCCGTTAAGAAACAAACTTACAATTGTTTTTTAAACGCTGACACTAAGTTACCAATGATATTTATGGAAGATGCCATAAGGGCGACTATCGAGCTTATGCAGGTCCCTAAAGCAAAAATTAAAACAAGGACTTCATATAATTTAGGATCAATGAGCTTTAGTCCTAGCGAACTCTACGAAGCAATTAAAAAAGAACACCCTGGTTTTGAAATTGAATATCAGCCTGACTTTAGACAAGGAATTGCCGATAAGTGGCCTAAAAGTATAGATGATAACGAAGCCAGGAATGACTGGGATTGGAAGCCAAAATTCAATTTAAAATCGATGACAAGCGTGATGCTAGAAAAGTTAGAAGAAAAATATAATACAACCAAATTAAAAGAATAAGCCATGTACGGAGCTATAAAGGAAAACTTGCGAAACGAATTAAAAGAAATTGAAGCCAAAGGTTTATACAAAAAAGAACGCATTATAACTACTTCTCAAGACGCAGTCATAAAAGTGTCAACAGGTGAGGAGGTTATTAATTTTTGTTCCAATAACTACTTAGGGTTATCCAACAACAAAGAAGTTGTTCAAGCAGCGAAAGACACATTGGATTCGCATGGCTTCGGGATGTCTTCCGTTCGTTTTATTTGTGGGACTCAAGACATTCACAAAAAGCTAGAGTATAAAATTGCTGAGTTTTTTCATTGTGAAGACACTATATTATACGCAGCAGCTTTTGATGCAAATGGCGGAGTGTTTGAGCCTTTATTGAGCAAGGAAGATGCGATTATATCAGATTCATTAAATCACGCCTCAATTATTGACGGCGTTCGTTTATGTAAGGCTGCTCGCTATCGCTATGCCAACAACGATATGCAAGCTTTGGAAGCTCAGCTGATTGAAGCAAATAAACAAAATCACCGTTTCAAAATTATCGTAACTGATGGTGTTTTTTCAATGGATGGTATTGTAGCCCATTTAGATAAGATTTGTGACTTAGCGGACAACTACGATGCGCTAGTAATGGTTGACGAATGCCACGCATCTGGGTTTATTGGTGAAACAGGTAGAGGTACCATGGAATTAAAAGGGGTTTTAGGACGGGTTGATATTATAACGGGAACTCTTGGTAAAGCACTTGGAGGTGCAATGGGTGGTTTTACGACTGGGAAAAAGGAAATCATTGAAATATTGCGTCAGAAATCAAGGCCTTACCTATTTTCTAATTCTTTAGCACCTACCATTGTTGGTGCTTCGCTTAAGGTTTTTGAGCTGATTTCAAAAGATACTTCGTTAAGAGATCAACTGGAAAAAAATACAGATTATTTTAGAACTGAGATGCAGAAAGCGGGATTTGACCTCGTAGGAGCAGATGCAGCCATTGTACCTGTGATGTTATATGACGCTAAGCTGTCTCAAGACATGGCCAATGCACTTCTAGATGAAGGGATTTATGTTATTGGATTCTTCTTTCCAGTGGTTCCAAAAGACAAAGCACGAATCAGGGTTCAATTATCTGCGGCCCATACAAAGGAACACTTAGATAAAGCAGTAAATGCATTTATTAAAGTTGGTAAAAAGTTAAAGGTCATTTAGGATTTCTATAACAAAAAGTCATTATTAATTTTCTTATAATTAATTTAGACACTGTACATCAACAGAAAAAGGGAAAGAGTATGCCTAAAAAAAACCCTCCAAAAAAGAGGGTGGTAGTATTTAGCGGAAACTATTTGTTTTGAGTTTAAGGAGAGTTTATTTATCTGGAAATCGAGAAAAGTTGCCCATTCCATCGTTGTCCATTTCATCTGATTTATTGGCATAATTATTTTCTTGTCTTTGTTTTTTATTACTATAAAATATGTTCCATATTAAAAAGTAAACATAAAAAAGAAAAATTATAAACCCGATAATGAACATTCCTAATCCCATTCCTACCTTCTTTGTCTAATAGTTAAAGCAAATAACAAAATGGTTCCTGGCCAGTGCGCACTGTATAGCGCATCGTCAGTTCTACCCATAACACTTAGGCCAACAGAGTATAATAGGCATATAAATGCCAAAATTACTGGATACCATTTAAATATAAATTCTCTAATCATTTATTATATATTTTTAAATACACTCAAATTTAAAACTATTAAAACATTTTTTTGTTAATATAATCGTAAAATTAAACTGCAATAACATTCGTGTGATAGAACTCTTAGTTGTTTAAAAAAGCTGTAAGAGAATGGCTTAGTTTGTTATTACTGTTGTTTTGAATTGTTTTTTTTTCGATCTAAAGTAGCTTTAACTAAGGTTTATCTTTTAGCCCATAAGCTCTATTAACTTCATTCTAATTTAAAAATATGTCTATAGTGTAATCTGCTTTTAGTAACTTTATAAAATAAATATAACACAACATGAAGAACAAGTATCTTATAATAATTATAATAATTTTAGGATTTCACTCTAGCCTTGGTGCCCAGAACGACGACGAATTAGTTACAATATATTTAGTCAGACATTCAGAAAAAGATTTATTATCGAATGACCACTCAGATCCTCCACTTTCTAAATGTGGAGAGCAAAGATCAGAAAGTTTAAGTGTCTTTCTTAGAGAAGTAAATCTTGATGTCATATATAGCACTGACTATAATCGAACTAGAAAAACTGCTCTTCCAACAGCACTGTCTAAGGGCTTGATTATTAAGAAATATAATTCTCAATACCTCGAGGAATTTTCAAAATCACTAATAAACAATAAACAGGATGTACTCGTCGTTGGACACAGCAATACCACAGCGGTATTAGCAGGTCTTTTGGTTGGTAAAGAGTTAGGGGCATTTGATTTAGATATTTATGATCGAATTTATCAGGTAGTGATTTCTAAAAACGCAAGCCAGATAAATTTATTGCATTCTACTTTTGTTTGCACTGACTAAGCGTTGGCTTATCATTTCTTTTTATCTTTTACAACTTTGGGTCTAAGGCTCAATAAATCAAAACAGTATATAATTCAGCTTAAACAATTGTATATTTGACAATTAATAATTCTTTAAATTTCCCTTAAAATGATTAAGAAAATATCTTCAATATTACTTTTTTTAATTACTTTTTTTAATTTTTGTTATTCTCAAGTAACAATAGAAAATTATTCCATTAATGGTCTTGGACAAGTTCAACTATCAATTCAAGCAGAGGAAGGCAAATACTATGTGTTACATGCACAGCACAATTCTACGTTTAACTGGGCGACATCTATGACAATAGGAGTCAATGGAACGATGGTCATTTCTGAACCAGCAGCAGCATATCCTCAAGAACAGTACACTATAACAGAACACGATTTAGCAGCACCTGATGATTACGATGGAGACGGTATAGATGATGTTACAGAATTTAATAACATGCCTACTGATTCACCTTTCAATTTTGCCCCCGCCATTGACCTTATTGATGGCTCTACATCAATTCCGGACACTGAAACCTTTATGACATTGGCCACGGTTAATAATGTTGGATGGGCTCCATTCCTTGATGATCAACTGTACGTTAAGTTTGGAATTCTTGACAGGGACACACCTGAACCAAAGGTCTATTTTATTAATAGTAACACGTATACTATACATGCAAGTTTTTGGAATGGAATTGATGCTTCTGTAACTGGAGACGATAGCTCTGGAGAGATTGTTTTCAACCCCAGCGTAATACTTCCAAGCGGGGTGATAGGAACTTATTCTTTCAACTTCTCTTTTGGGGATGCTTATAATTTTGAAGCTACTCAAAAAACATATGAACTCCTGGTAGCCAGTATGCCTTTTCTGCAGAACAACATGAACCACTTTATTGGACAAAACGATGAAGATGATCACTCCGATAATTATGCTGCAGAATTTGAAGGATCTAGAATTGATGTGGTTTTAGAGTCTGATGTTTTTGCAGAAATTAATTACATACCTTTTCATGAAGCAGAAGGCTATGGGTTTTTTAAGCACATGCAAGACCTTAATGAAACCCCGGGAAGTAGAGATATTGTTTTATATGACGCATTGCCCAACTCACTTCCAAGAGTGGGAGGGATTATAACTTCTGTTATACAAACCCCTTTGTCACATGTTAACTTAAGAGCTATTCAAGACAATGTGCCAAATGCATATATTGCAAACCCTTTAGATAATGATGCGATAGCAAATTTGCTTGGGGGATATGTTTATTATAAAGTAGAAAATGAACAGTTTGAAATCAGAGAGGCCACTTTAACCGAGGTCAATGACTGGTACGAAGACCTTAGGCCAACGGAACCACAATTTCCTATACGAGATTTAAGCGTCACAGAAATTATGCCACTGGACGCAATTAATTTTGACATGTCTACATCGTTTGGCGCAAAGTGTTCTAATGTAGCGACTATGAGGACATTTGGTCTTCCAAGTGGAACAATTCCCGACGGTTTTGGAATTCCATTTTATTATTACGATGAATTTATGCAGTTTAATAATTTTTATCAAGAGGCGCAAGTCATGATTGATAATCCTACCTTCCAGAACGATATAAATTTTCGCATTCAACGCTTAAAGGATTTAAGAAGAGACATTAAGGACGCCCCAATGCCCCAATGGATGTTGGATGACCTACAATCTATGCATGATGATTTTCCTGAAGGAACAGCTGTTAGATGCAGATCAAGCACTAATAATGAAGATTTACCCGGTTTTAGTGGTGCAGGCTTATATACATCTAAAACTCAATACTTAGACGAAGGTCATATCTCAAAATCTATTAAGCAGGTTTATGCTAGTATGTGGAATTTTAGAGCATATGAAGAAAGAGATTTTTATCGTGTAGATCATTTTATGGCAGCAATGGGGTTATTGTGTCATCCGAATTTTCAGGGTGAGCAATCAAATGGAGTTGGAATTAGTATTGACCCTATTTATGAAACAGAGGACACATTTTATTTAAATACTCAAGTAGGGGAGTCATTAATCACTAACCCGGACCCAAACTCTGTCCCTGAAGAGATTTTATTATATGAAGATCCCTTACAGGGTGGGGGCTATCTTGTTTTAAGATTATCCAACTTAGTGAATCCTGGTGAGCTGGTAATGGATCAGGCGTATCTTGATCAAATGAGAGAATTCCTAACAACCATTCATGACGAATTTGCAATACTATATGATGTAGTAGGCGCTGAGGGATTTGGAGTAGACATTGAATATAAAGTTACAGCTGAAGATCAATTGATAATTAAACAAGCAAGGCCTTGGGTATCATTTTGGGCAAATGTTAATGCCGATAACGACTTGGGAGTGACCGCAATAGTAGCCCCTCAGTCTTCTTCAAGCTTAGGAGATAACGAAATTGTAACAGCTACGATTGCGAATCAAGGGTTAAACGACATGAGCATTATTGAAATCGAACTTTTCGTTGACGATCAATATATTGAATCGTTCACTACTCCTCAGACAATACAACCATTTGGTGAAGTTAATTTGCAATTTCCAACGCCTCAAAATTTTTCAGTCAACGGAGATTATAACATTACAGTAAAAGTTAACCATCCTTACGATGAATACGAAAACAATGATACTTTAAATGTTGTTTTAAGTAAGATTCAGGAACTAGATGGAGCGATTTCAGTTGAAGAATTGGAAGTGGTTTGTGATGATATTGTTGAAGTAACGGCTATTGTTACTAATTATGGTGAGACAACGATAAATGAAGTATCCATTGAAGTTGTAGTTAACGATCAGGTAGTTGATGTAATTACTACTTCAGTCGAGATACTTACTCAAAATCAAGAGTTTGTGGCACTTTCAATAAATGAAAACCTACAAGAAAACAATACGATTGTTTTAAACTTAGTTGAGGTAAATGGTCAAGAAGATGATAGTTTTGAGAATAATTCGGATTCGTCTACTACAAGTTTAGACTCAGACTATGACATCATCACGCTGACTATTAATGCAGATAATTATCCTGAAGAGACATCTTGGAAACTTTTAAACGAAGTAAATGAAATTATAGCGACAGGCTCACTAGACGACGACACTGAGGTCTATAGTGAAGAAATTTGTGTTAATTACACGTCATGCTTTACTTTGTACGTTTACGATTCTTATGGAGATGGAATCTGCTGTGGCTTCGGAGAAGGGAATTTTCAGGTTATCGATTCATTAGGGAATACTATTCTTATAAATGATGGAGAATTTGATAATTTCACACAAGAAGTATTTTGTCTTGATGAGTCTGGTTGTGAAATTACAGCTGACATAAGCGTATTACACGCAAGCTCAACACTTGAAAACAATGGGACAATTACAATTAATACAACCTCTGGACTGAGTCCATTTCAGTATAGTATTGACGGCGGTCAAACATTTACCGACTCTAACTCATTTAATGATTTGTCTCCAGGGACCTATGTTGTAATTATTGAAGGGGCTGCAGGACTTTGCTCTTATGAGGAATCTGTTTTAATTGACTCATGTGAATTTACCACAGTTGATATTGATGTAACAGCTGCTTCATCTGTTATTTCAACTGATGGCTCAATTGTAATTAACCCGACATCAGGGCTGAGCCCCTATCAGTATAGTATTGATGGCGGACAAAACTTTTTGAACTCTAACAACTTTAACAACCTTCCTGTAGGGAACTATAATATTATAGTGAAAGATGCCTCTGATATTTGTCTTTACGAGGTAGGGGCACTTATTCAGGTTGAAGGCTTGATCATCAATGAGATTAACTACAGGTCAAGCTCGACATTTAATGCTGATGATTGGATTGAGTTATACAATCCAAAATCAACATCTATTGATATTTCAAATTGGCAAATTAAAGATGATGATGACACACATGTTTTTGTAATCCCTGATGGGACTCAAATTGAAGGAAATGGTTATTTAGTATTTGTTAAAGATGCATCAGATTTTATAAGTGTATTTCCTAACATTCCTTATTTAGGGGAATTAGGCTTTGGTTTGGGCGGGTCAGATGCCGTTAGATTATTCGATTCTACAGATAAACTCATCGATCAAGTGGAATATAATGTTGAAGACCCTTTTCCATCGTGTACACATACTTTAAATATGTTTGACTCATATGGAGATGGATGGCAAGGAAATGCTGTTGATGTAATTGTCGCAGGTCAAGTTGTTATTTCAGAGGCTACTTTTACAGATGGATTCTCTGCAAGTTTAACATTTGATGCAACCCAGGGGGATATAATTGAGTTTGTCTGGACTGATGGGGATTGGTCTTCGGAAGTTTCATGGGAAATTATTGATGGAAATGGGGATCTGCTTGCATCAGGAGAATACGGGGATACTCTTGTTGGATTGAATGTTTTTGCTCGTTGTGATACACAAATTTCTGACTGGCCAACATGTGCAGATGGAACTGGAAATACCCTCGAGTTAATTACGCCAGATTTAGACAACTCGTTGCCTGAAAGCTGGAATTGTATTAATGAAAATGGAAGTCCCAACGCAGTCAATAGCGGCGAACTTTCTGTCCAAGAAATCTCTGTAGCTTTGATATCAGTATACCCGAATCCGGTTACAAATACGCTTTATATTAAAGGAAATTTAGAAGCTTATAAAATTGAAGTGTATTCACTGCTAGGTCAACACGTGATGACTGTTTCAAATGCCAATAAAATAGATGTAAGTTTATTTAACGAAGGAGTTTACTTGGTGAAAATAAGTGCTGGAAATCAAACCACCATAAAACGTATTATCAAGTTTTAACTATAACTTTAAATTTGATAATATGTTTTGTGTTTAATAATTACCACCAACTAAAGAGCGCCTCGCCACTTTTTAAATTCCATCTATAGCCAAAATTCAAAATTGCTTTTGTTGATAACGAGGAACTGTCGGAATAAGTTGGATTAAATTCAATTGAAGTTATCCAATACCCACTTTCTCTTTTACCAAAACTTGATTGTCCATAGACGTTAAACGGCCACGGTCTAACCCCAACTATAACTTTAGTATCATTAAATTTCTTTCCTATCCCTAATTTTGCTGTTACAAGAGTTGGAAAAGCCAAACCAACTTCGTATTCAAAAATTACATCATTCTTATTTATGAAAGTTTGCCCCCAGAGAAATGAAGCCCCCGGAAAAGGAATCCATCCATCATCTAAGAAAGCAACACCTACATTCAGTTCTGTAAAGGAATTTTGAGACATCTTAGTTAATTCTTGCGCAGAATTTCTACCCATAAATAAAACTGAGATTGATAATAATAATATAAACTTTTTCATTTTTTTAAATTTTAGTTTTTTTTAATTGAACAAATTATAGGCTATCCTTGTTATAACTTCTTTTTTAGGGAGCACTCCGAAAAGAGTTAAAAAGCCCCCAAATTAAATCAATAAAACACGGCCTATGGCTTTATGATTTCATCACTTTTTTCTGTACTAAGTTGAAAGAAGCTCAGATTAAATTTATCATTATTAATTTCTCCTTGAATCGTTACATCTAATATAGCATTACAAAACCCTTCATCAGAATGAGCATCCCCATAATCATCAATTTCAGCTCCATTTACATAGTACTTGTTGTTATTATCAAGCTGAATAGCTAACTCACATTGTTTTCCTTGCATACTAAACATACATATCCCACAAGATGCTTTTGCTTTAATTATCCCTAAATCAGTGTTAAATTTTAATTTAACTATTTCTTGCCCAAAAGACATGAATGGGATAAATAATAATAGAATTAGTTTTTTCATTATTAAAATGATTAATAATCCAAAGATAAGAAACGTAAGTTTAACAGCGAAGGGGTTTCTAAATAGTTGAAGTTAAGCAACAGGACCTCTTCATGCCTCACGATTAGATATTTTAAAATACAAACGTAAAGGAAAACAGATTAAGGAGGCTTTGCGCACTACATTAACACTTGGTCAGCAGAGGCTAACAAAAGCCCAATAAAAACAACAAATCCAATAACAACAACCCCAGCAGATTTTAGGAATGATAATTTTCTAACTTCAACGGAGCTTATTTCTTCCTTAAGTACTGTTGAGAGTTGCCCATTAACATCTAAAATTATTGCATCATCATTTTTAGAAACCAATCGCCCTTTGATGTATGAATCACCTGCAAGCTTTGCAACTTGAATCTTTTGTTTGTTAACACTTGTAATGTCATTATAACCCACTTTTTTGTAACTAAAACAACTTTGAAATAAAATTGAAAATGACAACAGAAATACTAGCTTTTTCATTTAAAAATAAATATTTGATTAACAAGAATGAATATACAACAAGTAATCTTTCTTACAAAAACACTGCACAAGCATATTGATAAAAGTTAATGTAAACTGTAGTAAATATATTGGTAATAGATTCCTTAACACACAAAACCTCAAAATCAATATAACTTACAGTTTCGGTGAACAGGCTTTTCTGTTCGTATTTCACGTTGTTTGCCAAGCACCCAAGCACCCCTATCAAATTAGCTTACGACATGAATTTTGTTGGTTTAGAATATTTCTCAAGCGATTACCTATATAAAGAAACTATCAAATAGTAACTCCGAAAATCTACAAAACAATTAATCCAATTTGAGCATAATGAGTAACTATAATTTGAAGCATTTTTTATATTTTTACATTGAATAATTTTTTAAATCATGGAAATAGATAGAATTATTAACACCCGAAGAGCAGTGTATCCTAATCAGTTTGAACCAGGAGATATTAGCGAGAACACCATTAAATTATTGTTGCAAAATGCTAATATGGCACCTACGCATAAAATGACACAGCCCTGGTTTTTTAAGGTTTTTAAGAACAAGGGAAAAGACGTCCTGGCTAAAGAGATGGTTAAGGCAATGAAAAGCAGCAGTGAAAAAGGCGTCAACAGTAGCTTTAAGGAACGTAAAATAATAGAAAAATGTGAAAAAACTAACTGCATTTTAGGAGTTTTTATGACTAGAACGAAGGCAGTGTCAATCCCCGAATGGGAAGAAATAGCGGCCGTATCAATGGCAGTTCAAAACATATGGCTCTCTTGCGTCGCAAACAATATTGGATGTTATTGGAGTACCCCTAAATTCAGTTTTAAAATGAGGGATTACTTTGAACTAAAAACTAATCAAAGATCTATGGGCTTTATGTATTTAGGGAAATTCGATCACAGCCTGTTAGAGGTTAAGACACGGACTAATATAGATGAAAAGACAGAATGGATACTTTAGTATGAGAGTTTTATTTATTGAAGACTAACTTTTTTATGATTTTACAATATCATTAGTACAACATGAGCAAACAAATAAACGACAGAGAAATCAATAAATTATCAAAACAGGTTTTTAGTTTATTGTTGCGCTTTTTAGTTGTGTCGTTGTGTGTTATTATTGTGTGTATTTCTATTTATATAATTTTAAATTGACGCTCAAAACTTGTGAAAACAGTATTTTTCATGCTAGGTCTTTATTATATTTACATCATTAACTTTTTGTAACTAAAAAAACAGATTCTTATGAAACCACATAAAGCTAGTGCAATAAATGCGCTATTATTAATATTTTTAGGATTATGGAGCTACTTAAACCTAGAGTCAAGACCTATTACAGCCTTAATACCAGTTATTTTTGGTGGCATTCTATTTCTTTTTTATTCTGGAATTAAAAAAGAAAATAAATTAATTTCACATCTAGCAGTCACGCTTACTCTAGTAATTTTAATTGGCCTCTTAAAGCCTTTGTTTAGTGCCATAGAAAGAGGGAACACTGCAGGAGTAGTTAGAGTAGCCGTGATGCTGTTCTCTACGGCATTTGCGCTTGTTACTTTTATCCGTAGTTTTATTCAGGCCCGAAAAAATAGAGCGAATCAATCGTAGATTAAACTCTCAATAGATTG
>CAJXDP010000009.1 GCA_913052445.1 uncultured Formosa sp. | reverse complement strand
ATTGGTGGGCAATACATTATTACTACTGATTTAATTTTTATGAGAGTTGAAGAGTTTTACTTATTGAGTGCTGAAAGTGCTGCAAGAACAGGAAATGAAGCTGCTGCCAAAGCAACGATGATTGAAATGTTAGACAACAGAATGCCAAATGCTGCTAGTACAGTAAATGCACTTTCTGGAGCTGCTTTACAAGAATTCATCTACTTACAAACTAGAGTTGAGCTTTGGGGTGAAGGTAAAACGTATTATGCAATGAAGCGTAATCAGGCTACTGTTACTAGAGGAACAAATCACGTTTACCGTGCTGGAGAATCTTTCATCTGGGATTCAGATGAAATGTCATTCCAGATACCTGAAAGTGAGATTAATAATAACCCTAGCATAAGCGAACAAAATAATTAATCTTAAAAATTAAAAAAATGAAATATACTAAAATATTTAAACCATTTTCAGCATTTTTACTTCTTACGTTAAGTGTTTTCTTAATTGGATGTGAAGATCAGACAAGTGATGATAATTTCACTAATGACAGCTTTGTGTCATTTAGTTTTGATGAAACCGTTGCATTAGCAGAAGGTGAATCACAAACGATGGCAATGAGTGTATATGCCACAGCTAAATCATCTAGTGATAGAACTGTCAGCTTATACGTTGATGAAGCTGCTACTACAGCTGACGCTATGAATTATAGTGTTGCATCATCAGTAACTATTCCTGCTGGATCAATGATGGGAAGTTTTGATGTTACAATCAATAATGATCCTGCTCTTGGTTTTGGTGGTAAGACGGTAGTTGTTGGAATGACTGTTGCTTCTGGTTTAGACCAGCCTACAGCATTTTCAGGAACCACTGCAGGTGGTGACCTTATGGTTACTGAAGACATGTTAATCATTAATGCAAAAACATTATGTGACGATGTGCAAATGCTTATCGAAATAACTTTAGATAGCTGGCCAGAAGAACTTTACTGGTGGATAGCGAATGCAGCTGGTGATATTGTAGCAGATCCAGGTCCATATGCTCAATATGGAAATCCTTATGCTGGAATGACAGGTGATGTCTCACAAGAACTTTGTCTACCTGCTGGAGATTATATTTTCAACATCTATGATGATTATGGTGATGGTGGAGGACCAATCACTGTGTCAAGTGGTGGTGTAGTAATCTACACAAGTGGTGGAGGTTACGGAAGTATCGAAAGTACACCTTTCACGCTATAGATTAAATTTCAATACATTAAAAAAACCGATATTTTAAAATATCGGTTTTTTTTTGCCTATACTTACTTTCATTTCGCAATTAACTAATTAAAATTATGAAAACAAAACTACTCATATTTAACCTATTATTTTCTTATCTATTATTAGCTCAAACCATTGAAGAGCGTGATAAGATGCTACAAACTTATAATCTTGAAAAAGTAAATAATCTTATTGAAGAATTAAAATTGGGCGAAATTGAAAAGGAACAAATGCTTGATGAGTATGTAGCATTGAATCCGGATGTGAGAAGAGATTACTATGAGAATGGAAAACATTACGTGTTGTATAATATTCTAGGGAATAAACCAATTTACATGTCTACTAATAATCTTAAATCTGCTATTTCAACAAAAACAACGTCTCTTAGCCCAGGTGGTGATTTAGGTTTAGATCTAGAGGGGGAAGGAATGACAATAGGAATATGGGAATTAGATTATCCTCTTGCTACACATCAAGAATTCATGAACAGCGATGGAACATCTAGAGTTTCAGCAATTGATACGAATAATCCAGATGTTGGTGGTGGACATGCTTCACACGTAGCTGGAACACTTGGAGCTAGTGGGGTAAATGGTCAAGCTAAAGGAATGGCCCCAAAGTCTTATATAGTAGCAGGAAATGTTGCAGGTCACAAAACTGAAACTGCAAATGAACACTTAAATTCAGGGATGCTAGTATCTAACCACTCTTACGGGATTGTTGTAGACGAAGATTCAGATCCTTGGTTCTTTGGAAGTTATGCTTCCTTTAACTATGCAGGCAGTCTTAATGACGGAGCAAGGTCTTGGGATCAGATTCTTTACAACACTCCATATTATACAAAGATTGAGTCTGCGGGTAATGATGGAAATTTTAATTACGAAGGTGGATTAGGGCAAGGTCTTGATAAGTTAACCGGGTCTACGGTTTGTAAAAACAATTTAGTAATTGCTAATGCTAATATTTCAGTTAATATACCTCCTTTTGGTAACCCTTCTATTACTGGAGCAAGTCTAGCTCCGTCAAGTAGCCAAGGACCTACCGATGATGGTAGGATTAAACCAGATATAACTGGAAGAGGGACTAATGTATATTCCTGTGATGATATCACAGAATCTTCATATGGGAATTCAACTGGAACTTCAATGTCAGCTCCTGGGGTAGCGGGAAGTTTATTACTGCTTCAAGAACACTATAATAACTTAAATAGTTCTTACATGAGATCTTCTACGCTTAAGGGCCTTGTTTGCCATACAGCTACAGATGACGCCGAAAATCCAAATATATTACAAGCATCATATCCTGGTCCTGATCCGTTTTGGGGATGGGGACTTTTAAATGCTGAATTTGCCGCACAAACTATAACTGCAGCTCAAACCGATGTAGCTGTAGTGGAAGAAAGAATTTTAAATAATAATGACATCTACTCTTTTACAGTAACTGTCTCAGAATCTGAAAAGTTTATGGCGACAATATGTTGGACAGATCCAGCGGGACAAACTCAAAATGGTATACTAAATAGCACTACACCTGCATTAGTAAGTGACTTAGATCTGCGAATTACTGATAGTGATAATAATGAGTATTTCCCTTGGAAATTAGACCTATCTAACCTGCCAGCTGCTATAAAAGGAGATAATATTGTAGATAATATTGAACGTGTAGAGATCAATGCACCTGTAGCGGGTCAATATACAATCTCTGTATCTCATAAAGGTACTTTGACCCCTACTTCGCCTGGTGGTCAAGGAAGTCAAGATTATTCACTAATAGTTACAGGATCAGACTTATCGCTCCCCCTTTCAACTGGAAGTAATGAATTATTAAACTTTATAGTGTGGCCTAATCCGGCAAAAGAAAAGATAAATTATCAATTTGCTAATCTATCTAATCAAAATTGTTTAGTCCAACTTATTGACTTACAAGGAAGAGTTGTGTATTCTCAAAATACGTTGGAAGGTTCTGCTATTAGTAGAGGATCTATTAATACCTCTAGTTTTTCAAAGGGAGTTTATTTTCTTAGCTTAATTCAAGGCTCTAAAAAAACTCATAAGAGAATAGTATTACAATAAATTTGAATAATAAAACAATTTGATTTAAGAAGAGGTTTAATAATTAAATCTCTTCTTTTCATTTATATTTGTACGGATTGAAAATAATCATGAAAATAAAAATACTTTTAATATTATTATTGGCTACTAGTCTTTCTAATGCACAGACATCAGAGGAAAGAGATAAGATAATTGCAAATTATAATTTGGATGAAACAAAATCACTCATAGAATCTCTCAATCTTGAAGAAAACAATAAAAGAAATCGAATAGAAGAATATATTTCTCAAAATCCTGAGGTAAAGGAAGAATACTACATAAATGATAAATATTATAAAATATTTGATGTTATTGACAATAGTCCTGTTTATATAACCAGTTATAATTATGTTAGTTCACAAGCGACAAGAACTAACAGTCTTTATCCTGGAGGTTCTTTAGGCTTGGACCTTGAGGGAGAAGAAATGATTATAGGCGTATGGGAAATTGGCTACCCACTTAAAGATCATATTGAATTTTTAGATGAATCTGGTGTAACAAGAATTTCTACTCCGGACACCAGTACTATAAATCCCGAAGCGGGATATCACGCAACTCATGTAACGGGAACATTAGCCGCAAATGGTATTAGCACTTCAAGAAAAGGAATGGCTCCAAAATCAACAATATTAGCATACAATAGTAACCAAGATATAACAGAAACAGTTAATGCACATCAAACTACAGGAATGTTAGTTTCAAACCATTCTTATGGAGTCTATATTAACGGCGATGATGGGGAACAACAGGTACCAGATTGGTATATGGGCTGTTATAATGGGCAAGCAAGAAATTGGGATCAAGTTCACCATAACAATCCATACTATTTAAGTGTTGTTGCTGGTGGTAATGATGGTACAGCCAATTATCCTAATGGATTACAATCTGGGCTCGACAAGCTAACAAGTACAGCTAATACTAAAAACAATTTGGTGGTTGCAAGTGCATCTGCTCAAGTCAGCCCATTTTCATCTGAATTAACAAGTCTAAGCAAAAGTAGTTTTAGCAGTCAAGGTCCAACAGATGACGGTAGGATAAAACCTGATATAACCGGAAGAGGCCAAAATGTAAGTTCGGCTTCTAATGAAAGTATAAATGCTTATGGTAGTTCCCAAGGAACATCTATGTCAAGTCCTAATGTAGCTGGAAGTCTTTTGTTGCTCCAAGAGCACTATAATGACTTAAATTTAGAATTTATGAGATCTGCTACCCTGAGAGGTCTTGTCTGTCACACTGCCATGGATGATGCAGATGAACTAAGTCCGGTCACAGCACTTCCATACCCTGGTCCTGACCCATTCTGGGGATGGGGGTTTTTAAATGCAGAATTTGCAGCTCAGACTATAACTGATGCTAACAATAACATGTCAGTTTTAGATGAAAGAACTTTATCTAATGGAGAAACTTACTCTTTCACAGTAAATGTTTCTGGATCCCAAAAATTAATGGCTACTATTTGCTGGACAGATTTAGCAGGAAATACTCAAGAAAATCAACTTAATAGCCCAAATGCTGTCTTGGTAAATGACTTAGACCTAAGAATAACTGACAGTTCTAATAACGAGTACTTTCCGTGGAAATTAGACTTGTCTGCTTTACCATACGCCATAAAGGGAGATAATTTAGTAGATAATATAGAGCGTGTAGAGGTTGATACACCTACAGCTGGTCAATATACAATCTCTATATCTCACAAATCTAATTTAGCGTTCACAGTTCCCGGCGGGGGACCAGAAGACCAAGATTACTCGATCATAGTAACTGGCGCAGACATGACTCTATCTAACGGTAGTAATGAATTACCAAACCTAATGGTGTGGCCAAACCCAGCTAAGGAAATGGTAAATTATCTATTTGCTAATCAATCTAATCAAACTTGTTTAGTCCAACTTATTGATTTGCAAGGGAGAGTTATGTATTCTCAAAATGTTTTGGGAGGTTCTGCTAATATTAAAGGATCGATAAATACATCTGGTTATTCAAAAGGAGTTTATTTCCTTAGCTTAAGTCAAGGCAATCAAAAAACACATAAAAAAGTGTTGCTACATTAAAGCATACTTTTAAATAATTTAAATTTAAAGCGGGTTTATTTAATAAATCCGCTTTTGTGTTTTATTACTTTAGAATTCATGAGTAATGTGTATTTTTACGGCATGGAGAAAGAAACCAAAATATATGGACTTAGAGCAATTATTGAAGCAATTGAAGCAGAAAATACAATAGATAAAGTTTTTTTACAAAAAGGACTTAGTGGCGAATTGTTCTCTGAGTTAGAAAAGCTATTGCGTAAGCAAAATATAAACTTTACATATGTGCCTGTTGAAAAGCTAAACCGCTTAACACAACATAACCACCAAGGAGCAGTAGCCAATATGTCCCCAATTGCATTTTATGATTTAGAAGAATTGATATCTGCAGTCAAAGAAACCAAAGAAACCCCTTTGTTTCTACTTCTAGATCAAATTAGTGATGTCCGTAATTTTGGTGCTATCATCAGAACTGCCGAATGTACGGGGGTAGATGGAATCATTATTCAAAAAAGTGGTGGAGCTCCCATAAACGGAGATACAGTTAAAACTAGTGCTGGAGCGGTATTTAACATCCCAATCTGTAAAGTAGATCACATTAAAGATGCAATGTTTTATTTACAAGCTTCAGATATTAAAGTAGTTGCAGCAACCGAAAAAACAGAAAATACTATTTACGATATCAATTTTAAACAAGGATGTGCCATCATTATGGGTTCTGAAGACAGAGGAATTAACCCTTCAATCCTAAAATTGGTGGACGATAAAGCAAAACTCCCTATGTACGGTAGTATAGCCTCTTTAAATGTTTCTGTTGCTTGTGGTGCTTTTCTTTACGAAGTAGTCAGACAACGCCTCTAAGGGGTCTTATCTTTAAAGCTATAATGCACTTCTACAGATGAATCTGTAGTGTTCGGTTCATCCTTCGTTGGTTCTATAAAATTACCCTCTTCATCAAATTGTTTAAGAAATGGATCTTGCATTTCATCATAGTGATCATTTTCCCAATCATAGCGAACAGGCTTGGCTATAGAGGTTCTAAAAACAAAGGCAAAGACAAGTCCTACTAGAAGTCCTGATAAGTGTCCTTCCCAAGACATGTTTTCCTTTACGGGGAATATATACCAAAGCATACTGCCATATAAAAATACTACGAGAAGAGAGAGTGCGGTTAAATGATGATTCTTGGAAAATACTCCTTTAAATAACATGAAGCTCATCAGCACATATATGAGACCGCTAGCTCCAATGTGGAATGCAGGACTCCCTATTAGCCATGTTAAAAACCCAGAAAACAATAAACCCATCGCTAAAACACGCCAAGCAATAGCCCTATAAAAATAAAAAAGTCCAGCAGATAAAATAAGTAAAGGCATTGTGTTATGATACAAATGCACGAGACTACCGTGGATAAATGGACTAAAAAGAATACCTCTTAGTCCAGAAAAGGTTCTGGGATAAATACCCATATCGTTAAAACGAAAGCCAAACCGTAATTCAAACCAATAGACTAGCCAAATAAGTAATACAAAACTTAATGGGTATACAATAACACGAGTTGAAAACTTAAATGTATCACTAGGACTCATATGTATAAATTTAGTAAACACTAGCAAATAACTCACCAAAAAAAGGCATTATGTTAGATTGTCATCTTAATATAAAAAAAAACTTTAATTTTGCAAAATGAATGCACCTTTGGCAGAACGCTTACGTCCAAAAAAATTAACTGACTATATTAGTCAATCTCATCTGATTGGACCAAAAGGAGCATTGACTCAAGCTTTAAACAAGGGACTGATTCCTTCCATGATATTCTGGGGTCCTCCAGGTGTTGGTAAAACAACGCTTGCTACCATTATAGCACAAGAATCAGAACGTCCATTTTATACCTTAAGCGCCATTAGTTCGGGAGTAAAAGATGTAAGAGAGATCATTGAAAAAGCTAAACTAGGAGGTGGATTATTCACTACAAAAAATCCTATTTTGTTTATTGATGAAATTCATCGTTTTAGCAAATCCCAGCAAGATTCATTACTACAAGCCGTTGAAAAAGGGTGGGTAACACTTATTGGAGCCACTACAGAAAACCCTAGCTTTGAAGTCATCTCTGCCCTACTCTCCCGTTGCCAGGTATACACTTTAAAGCCGTTCAATACCAAAGACCTAGAATCTCTTCTGAAGCGAGCAATTACATCAGATAAACTACTTTCTAAAAAGAAAATAACACTCAAAGAAACGGAGGCTTTGTTACGTTTTTCTGGGGGGGATGCACGAAAATTGCTTAATATTTTCGAGCTGATTGTTAACTCTGAATCGGAAGAAACCATTACTATTACTAATGAGTTAGTTCTGAGTAAAATTCAAAATAATACTGTCTTATATGACAAAACAGGAGACCAACATTACGATATTATATCTGCATTTATAAAATCTATAAGAGGAAGTGACCCTAATGGCACGGTGTATTGGTTGGCGCGAATGCTAGAAGGTGGAGAAGATGTAAAATTCATTGCTCGTCGCTTATTGATTCTAGCTAGCGAAGATATTGGAAATGCAAATCCAACAGCTCTTGTGTTGGCTTCGAGCACCTTTCAGTCGGTTGCTGCTATTGGTATGCCCGAAGCGCGAATTGTTCTAAGTCAATGTGCAACCTATTTAGCTTGTTCTCCTAAAAGTAATGCTGCGTACCAGGCAATCAATACCGCTATGGATCTCGTAAAAGACACTGGTAATCTATCCGTACCATTAGACATCAGAAATGCTCCTACAAAACTAATGAAAGATCTTGGATACGGGGAGGATTACAAATATGCTCACAACTATGATTTAAATTTTATAGCACAAGAATTTATGCCAAAAGAATTAGAAAATAAAACAATCTATAAACCAGGAAATAATTCACGTGAACAATCTCAACAGTCATTTCTAAAGCAGCGCTGGAAAGACAAGTACGGCTATTAATGGCGTATGTTTAATGCCTCGATAATCGTTTTGTTTTCTTCGTAATATTCACGAACCCAAGAATTACCTCTTTTGTATATTATCCCTGACTTTCCTTCAATTATATAGACATTCTCGAACATTGTTAACTGTACTGAATAGCTGACTTTTTTAGTAATATTATCTATAAAATCATAACCAGAATTAGTTGCTTTAACTATAAGAATTGAAGGAACTTCTGCTGTTTTAATATTGAGTTTTGGGGCTACAACAGAGGGAGTTGGAGATACAATAATTGGCTCTGGCGGGCTTTTTACAATAATAGGGATGGCTGGTTTGTCATAAGGGGTTTCACCACTATATGAATAGTTTAAATCACTAACAGAAACAAAAGTATTTCGTAATGCTTCTTGGTAGGCTTTCTTGAAATCTTTTAATTTAGACTGTCCTATTTCTGAAGAAAAGACTATGTTATCGTGGCAATCTGTAAGAACTAATTGAAGTTTGGTTTTAAAAAGTCCTTTAATCCTAATAACGTCTGACTTTAAAAGTAAACAACTATTTTGAGCTAAATCAGAAGGATAATTTTGTAACGAATTTAAAACAGTAAAATTATTTTTTTCAAACAAAAAAACTGTTAGAGAATTTAATTGATATTGATCTTTTAGTTTAAGGAAACTATAATTATCAGCAACAGAAATATATTTAAAATCATTAACAGATGTTTGAGAAAAACCCAGCGAGCTAATGAATAAACAAAAGCAAATAATAAATTGATTTAAAAACTTCATGAGACGTGTTTACTATTTAAATATAATTTTTTAGTTCTAATAAATGGTCTACTCCAATAATGTTAGGAGCTAATACTTCATTATGGTAGTTAAAGCAAATAGCATCCATACCTATATTCAGAGCCCCTAATATATCTGCTTCTAAATTATCTCCAATCATTAGGCTATTTTCTATGGTTGCATTTGCCATTTTAAGAGCATGATTAAAAATCTTAGGATTTGGTTTTTTAACCCCAACCATTTCAGAGTTGGTAACAGTCAAAAAATAGTGATCAATATGTGATTGATTTAATTTTGCCTGTTGTGCTTCTTTAAACCCGTTAGTTATGATATGTAACTTATACTTCAATTGTAAAAAATCTAAAAGTTCAATAGTCCCAGGAAAAAGATGATTAAAGGTAGAGAGATATGTAATGTAATCATCTGAAAGCTGGTGTATGAGACGTGTAGAAACGTCTAACTCTAAAGCCTTGAAAGTATCATTGAGTCGTGCAAATTTTAAACTCTTCTTATCAACTTTATTTTCTCTATATAGCTTCCAATAATTAAAATTAATTGGAACGTAAACCTCCAAAAAAGAATTTAAATCAATCTTAATGGAGTTTAATGCAAATATTTTTTCAAATGTTAGGGCTGAGTTTTTTTCAAAATCCCATAGCGTATGATCTAAGTCGAAAAAAATATGTTTTTTATTTTTAAACATCATTTGAGGTCTCTAGAATAATATTAAACAGTGATTTAAAATCCACCCATCTTGAAATTGTACTAAAAGCATAATTATGAAATATAAATGTAAACGCACCGTTCACTTTTTTAACTTCCGAAATAGCCTTTAACAAGGTTTCTTTTTTATCAAGAAAAGAGGTGTATTTAAGTAATGCAAAGTCCATCATTTGGTAAGGGTAGACCTTTAAAGGAGTTTGAATTTCATAATCTAAATCATAAAACAAAAATGGTGTACAGGTACCAGCTCTAAATCCAATAGTATCAGGATAACCCATTGTAAAATCTGAATATATTTCTAAGTCTATATAATTTCTATAAGTGGTTGGTAAGTTAACTTTAGAAAAAGAGGAACGTGCCGCAGTTGTCACTGTGTTAATAACACCATCCATTAAACTTTTTTCCGATTTTAAAATAGCCATAGAATCTAATGCCATATAAGAAGCTTTAATACCAACATTACAATAGTCCGCAACCGACTTAATTAAAGAAATAAATTGTTTTTTGTTAATGCTATTATTTTTATCATATGTGTTAAAGTCCCCTATTAAAAAAAATACATTAAACTTAGTGGAGGACAATTTTTGACGATTAATAATCCATTTAAAATTATCATAAGGGTCTTTTTTAAATCCAAACAAAACCGAAAAACGGTCATAAATAAATTTAAATCGGAAAGAAAGCAAATCAGACAAAATCTCTCCAAAGGATCTTAAAAGCCCTTTGTTTTTAAAGCAGTAGGCAACCGGTACATCAATAACGGGATGTAAACAAAACTTACGAGATTCAAATTCGTAGTTGGGAAAGTTACTTTTTAAAGCATC
Organism: uncultured Formosa sp.; assembly: GCA_913052445.1. GTDB lineage: Bacteria > Bacteroidota > Bacteroidia > Flavobacteriales > Flavobacteriaceae > Hel1-33-131. The sequence goes on along the minus strand of CAJXDP010000009.1, from coordinate 36,928 downwards.
TTTAAATTTATAAGCCCAAATATCAATCACGGGTTGATGTAAAAAATGATGTTTGAATGCTAAACTTTCTTCTTTTGTAAAACGTCCGTAAACGTCTTTGACGTGCGGCAAGTACTCTTCGTAACGACTAAGAAGATAAAAAGATGCTGAAAATATATCAAAGGGGATTTGACTCTTTTCTCCACAACTAAAAAAGCATTTTGTGTCCTCCCAAACTTGCACATTCAACTCTAAGTCTGATAAACCTTGTTCAGATAAAAGGCCATTACTTTTAACAAAAAACTCACTGCCAAGAGGTTGTGGTCCATAAGACATTTTAATGCTATCGTGGGCAATAAACTCTTCAATTACACTGGTGAAAGAAATAGGGATCTTTAGGATGTGTGTACAGATTTGTTTAAAAACAAATTTGAGTCTCGGAGTGATTTTAGATGTATAAATTAACAGCATTATAATACGCTTTAATCGGCAAAACTAAAATAGGTTTTTTCTTCGACAATTAAATGGATTAAAGACTTAATATCTAAACATCCAATAGCTAATTTTAATTTACTTAGAATTTACCTACTTGAAGAACTCTGCATAAGAAACTAATTCTTTAATCTTATTAAGTTTTAACCCCCCGTAATCGCCAGAGCTCATTAACAAAACCGTTTTATCATTGAACTCAAGCGAAGTTATGTATTGTTTAAAATCCTCTGGATTTGTATAAATAAGTAAATCATCCCGATTAAAAGCTAACTCAATTTGATCTTTGCTAACTGATTCTAATTTTTTAATTTCAACAGAATGTGGCGAATAAAAAACAATTGCTTGATCGGCAGCATCAAGAGAGCCTTTGTATTGCCCAAGGAACTCGGCATTTAGACTGCTATAAGTATGTAGCTCTAAACAAGCAATAAGCGTTCTATTGGGATATTGTGCTTTGACAGCTTCAGTTGTGGCTTTAACCTTACTAGGCGAATGTGCAAAGTCTTTATAAACATCACAATTTGAGTTTGCCGCTAACTTCTCTAAACGATTACTAGCTCCTGTAAAGCTTGAAATAGCTTCAAAAAAATCAGCTTCATCTACGCCCATTTGCTGACAAATCCATTTAGACCCTGCAAGATTATTTAAGTTATGAGCTCCAAAAACCTCAAGAGGTAAAGGACCTTCTTCCGTGTCCAAATACGTGACGCCTGATTCTATTGAATACTTTGGAGTATGGTATGGGAATTTACGAATTTGGTTTTCACTCTGTTCTACAATATTATTAACATTCTCATCTTCTGTGTTATAAGAAATACTCCCCCCTACAGTGATACTATCTACAAAAATCTTAAACTGATCAAGGTAGTTTTCAAACGTTGGAAACACATTAATATGATCCCAGGCGATTCCGCTCAAAAGTGCAATATTAGGCTGGTATAAATGAAATTTTGGACGGCGATCTATGGGGGAACTTAAATACTCATCCCCCTCTAAGACAATAAAATCTGCCTCATCCGTAAGCTTAACCATTATATCAAAACCATCCAACTGTGCTCCTACCATATAATCTACTACTATATCATGGTAATTTAGAACGTGCAATATCATCGCTGTGATTGTTGTTTTCCCATGGCTTCCCCCAATAACAACACGTGTTTTATGTTTGGATTGTTCATACAGAAACTCTGGGTATGAATATATTTTTAAACCAAGATCTTGTGCTTTTAAGAGTTCTGGGTTGTCTTTCTTGGCATGCATGCCAAGCACGACTGCATCGAGTTCATTCGTAATTTTTGCCGGATACCAACCAAAACTACTGGGCAAAAGCCCGGATGAATTTAATCGTGACTTTGAAGGCTCGAAAATAACGTCATCACTTCCAGTAACGTTCATCCCTTTGTTATATAAAGCTAAAGCTAAGTTATGCATAGCAGCTCCGCCTATAGCTATAAAATGTACATTCATATTGATACTTTAATAGTAGTAAAGATACAAAACGGCAATAATAAAATCAGTAAGAGGTAGTTCATTTTAGCGCATATTTAAGGATTTAACATGGCCCACAAACTGTCTTTAAGTTGAACCAGTCCTGTTTGAGATACAGAAGAAATAAATACGTAATCTACAGGCAGCTCTCCGTCCAGTAAAGTCGTCATCTCTCCCTTTAACTCCTCATCAAGCATGTCACTTTTAGAAATAGCGATTAAACGGTCTTTATCTAGCATTTCTGGATTGTAGCGCCTTAACTCATCTAATAAAACATCGTATTGTTTTTTTATATCATCTGCATCAGCAGGAATCAAAAATAGAAGTATTGAATTTCGTTCGATGTGGCGTAAGAAATAATGACCAAGTCCCTTACCTTCAGCAGCTCCTTCAATAATTCCAGGAATATCCGCCATTACAAATGACTGATAATCTCTGTATTCTACAATACCAAGGTTTGGCTTTAAGGTGGTAAATTCGTAATCAGCAATTTTGGGTTTTGCCGCGGTCACAACTGACAAAAGGGTTGATTTTCCTGCGTTTGGAAAGCCTACTAAACCTACATCTGCTAGTACTTTAAGTTCTATAGTTACATACTTCTCTTGCATTGGTAAGCCTGGCTGGGCATAACGGGGTGTTTGGTTAGTTGACGACCTGAAGTGCCAGTTTCCTAAACCACCTTTACCCCCTTCACAAAGAATAACTTGTTCGTTGTTACTAGTGATTTCAAAAAGAATTTCATTCGTATCTGTATCTCTAATGACAGACCCCAAAGGTACATCTACATAAACATCTTCACCATCTGCTCCAGTGCTGCGACTTTTACTTCCTGATTCTCCGTGGCCGGCTCTAAAATGACGTTTAAACTTCAGATGGTGTAGGGTCCACTGGTGATCGCAACCTCTTACAATTATATGACCCCCACGTCCACCATCTCCTCCATCAGGACCTCCTTTTGTGATGAATTTTTCGCGATGAAGATGAACAGAACCTTTTCCTCCATTACCAGAACAAGCAAACATTTTTATATAATCTACAAAATTACCCTCAGTCATGAAATGTTATTTGATTTAAAGCGTGTTTATTACTGCATTTAATCGGACCGTTATATCTTCTATAGACCCTACGCCATCCACGCCATAATACTTGTTTTTATCAGAATAATAAGACTTCAATATAGCCGTTTCCCCATAATATATTTTAATTCTATTCCTTACGACTTGTTCATTGGCGTCATCTGGTCTTCCGCTTGTTTCTCCTCGCTTGAGAAGACGTTGTACCAATACCTCATCATCAACTTCTAATGCAACCATTGCGCTAACTTTTGTTTGATGTGATTTGAGCAATACTTCCAAAGAATCAGCTTGTAATGTGTTTCTGGGAAAACCATCAAAAATAAAGCCATTAGAATGTAGGTTTTTAGCCACTTCCGCACTTAGCATGTCAATGGTTACCTGGTCCGGAACCAACTCTCCATTATCCATAAAGGACTTTGCTAAAACCCCAAGTTTTGTCTCGTTTCTGATGTTAAAACGAAATACGTCCCCAGTAGAAATATGAACTAAATTATAGGTCTCTTTTAAGAAAGCAGCCTGTGTTCCTTTACCTGCTCCTGGAGGGCCAAATAATACTAGATTTTTCATTTTTATTTGAACTTTTATTATTTACTTATAATTATTAGCAATGTTTGCAATCAAAATCAAGGGGTAAAGATAATCAATTGTAAAGGTTTTGATTCGTTTTGATAGGCGATTTTAGTGGTCGATTTCAATTTTAAGTGTATTTTTGTATTGTATATTTAAAATAGTTCTATAAAATTTTACAATGAAGTATTTTTCATCAAACTTCAAACTTGGTATTTTGGGTGGCGGTCAACTCGGGAAAATGTTACTCTACAACACTCGAAAATTTGATATTAGTACCTGTGTTTTAGACCCTAATTCAGAATCCCCAAGCAAGTTGGCTTGTGATGAGTTTGTTCAAGGAGATTTGATGGACTATCAAACAGTCTATAACTTCGGGAAAAAAGTAGACACCCTTACCTTAGAAATAGAAAATGTAAACATCGAAGCGCTTAAAACTCTCGAAAAAGAAGGAGTTAGGGTCTACCCATCTTCTAAAACACTTGATAAAATTCAAAATAAAGCAACACAAAAACTGTTTTATATCGATAATAATTTACCTACTGCTCCCTTTCAACGGTTTGCATTTACTGAAGAAATTTATTCATCTATAGATAACAACAGTATTACCTTCCCTTTTGTATGGAAAAGCGCTCAATTTGGTTATGATGGCAATGGAGTCAAGGTAATTCGCTCACAAGATGATCTAGCGGGCTTACCAAATGTAGAATGCATTGCTGAAGATCTTGTAGCTTTTAAAAATGAACTCGCCGTTATTGTGTCAAGAAATATACAAGGAGAAATCAAAGCATATCCAGTGGTAGAAATGGAGTTTCATCCCGAGGCTAATCAAGTTGAATATGTTTTATGTCCAGCTAGAATTTCTGACGAAATAACACACAAGGCAAAACAAGTTGCACTAAGGGCTTCAGCAGCATTTGACCATGTAGGACTCTTAGCTGTTGAACTATTTTTAACAAAAAATGATGAAATTCTAATAAATGAAGTAGCCCCAAGACCTCATAATTCAGGCCATCAAACAATTGAAGCAAGTTACACCTCTCAATTTGAACAGCACATAAGAGCAATTTTAGGCCTACCATTAGGAAGTACTAAAAATAAGCTAAATAGCGTTATGGTTAATCTGGTTGGCGAAGAAACTCACCATGGAGATGTAATTTATAAAAATATTGAGGAACTAATGGAAATGGATGGCGTAACTCCACATATTTATGGTAAAAAACAAACACGACCCTTCAGAAAAATGGGGCATGTGACTGTTATTCATTCTAACATTGAAAATGCTAGAGCAATAGCAGAAAAAGTTAAAAACTCAATCAAAGTAATAAGCAAATAATATGGCACAAGTAGGAATCATTATGGGAAGCGACAGCGATATGCCTGTCATGAAAGAAGCAATTTCAATTTTAGAAGGCTTTGATATATCAATAGAAATTGATATTGTCTCTGCACATCGGACTCCCGAAAAGCTGTTTGAATATGGATCTAAAGCACATGAGCGTGGACTAAAAGTAATAATAGCTGGGGCTGGTGGTGCAGCTCATTTGCCTGGAATGATAGCCGCATTAAGTCCACTACCTGTAATCGGGGTCCCTATAAAATCCAGTAATTCTATTGATGGATGGGACTCAGTACTTTCTATATTACAAATGCCAGGCGGAGTACCTGTAGCTACAGTGGCTCTAAATGGTTCTAAAAATGCTGGAATCTTAGCTGCCCAAATTATTGGATCTTCTGATAGATGTGTATTAGATAAAGTTTTAGTATACAAAGAAGGATTGAAAACGAAAGTGATTGAAGCTTCTAAAAAAATCAAATCATAGATTACCCCAACCTAATTATTTTTTCATGAGTTTACTAAATAAGCGTTTTAAAACTCCTTACAATACAGCACCATTTTCAAAGATTAAAACAGAACATTTTTTACCAGCATTTATAAAAGCCATTGAAGATGCGAAAATTGAAATTTCTGAAATTGCAGACTCTAAAGAAAAACCTACTTTTACGAATACCATTGAGGCCTTAGACTATGCAGGGGAACAATTAGACAGGATCTCTAGTCTTTTCTTTAATTTAAATGCTGCAGAAACAAACGAAAGCGTTCAAAAAATAGCACAAGAAGTCTCGCCACTACTAACTGAATTTTCTAATGACGTCGCTCTAAATAAGCCTCTTTTTGAGCGTGTAAAATTAGTTTATAGTTCTGGAAAATCGCTTGCTTTATCTGAGGAGCAGAAAACACTTTTAGAGAAAAAATACAAAGGGTTTTCTAGAAACGGAGCTAACCTCAACAAACAAGATAAAAATACTCTTAGATCGATCGACAAAGAACTAAGCAAACTAAAACTCAGTTTTGGTGAAAACATTTTAGCCGAAACGAATCGCTATGAGCTATTGATTACAGATATATCCGAACTTAATGGGTTACCAGAAGGTACTATTGAAGCTGCCAAACAAATCGCCGAAGAAAAAAACAAGAAAGGTTGGCTCATCAATTTAGACTACCCTAGCTATATCCCTTTTATGACGTATTCCAAAAACAGAGCCTTAAGAAAAGAACTTGCATTGGCTTTTGGAAGAAAAGGATTTCAAAACGATGCGCTAGATAATCAAGAAATTGTATTAAAATTAACCCAATTACGTTTTAAAAGGGCACAGCTTTTAGGCTACCAAACTCATGCTCATTTTGTATTGGAAGAACGAATGGCCAAAACACCAGAAAACGTTAGTAACTTTTTAAAGGAGCTTCTAAAAAAAGCACTGCCTGCTGCAAAAAACGAATTTCAAGAACTGGAAGCATTTGCAAAAAAAAGAGATGGCATCGATCGTTTGGAGAAATGGGACAGTGCCTATTACTCAGAGAAATTAAAACAAGAACGTTTTAACTTTGATGACGAACAGCTAAAGCCTTATTTTAAATTAGAAAACGTTATTGAGGGAGCTTTTATAGTGGCTCATAAACTATTTGGTATAGACTTTATAAAAACACAAAACATTGACACCTATCACAAAGATGTGATGACTTATAAGGTTGTTGATTTGGAGCGGAACCTAGTGGCTGTTTTTTATGCTGATTTTTTTCCTAGAGAAGGCAAGCGTAACGGAGCTTGGATGACCTCTTTTAAACCTCAATATATCAAAAACGGAATACAGGAAAGACCACACGTTTCCATAGTATGTAATTTCACGAAACCAACGACAACAAAACCATCACTGCTGACTTTTAACGAGGTCACAACTCTATTTCATGAATTTGGACATGCACTGCACGGAATCCTAGCAAACACAACATATCCAAGCTTGTCTGGAACAAATGTCGCATGGGATTTTGTTGAACTGCCAAGTCAAATCATGGAAAACTGGTGCTATGAAAAAGAAGCGTTAGCTCTTTTTGCAAAACACTACAAAACAGGGAGCCTTATCCCTATGCATCTGATTGATAAAATTAAATCAGCCTCCACATTTCAACAAGGAATGCAAACACTAAGACAACTAAGTTTTGGATTACTTGACATGTCTTGGCATGGAATTGATCCATGCTCAATATCAAATATAAAACAACAAGAAAAAGAAGCTTTTAAACTAACACAGCTTTTTCCAGAAGTTGAACAAAACTGCATGTCAACAGCCTTTTCACATATTTTTCAGGGGGGTTACTCTTCGGGCTATTACAGTTATAAATGGGCTGAAGTTTTAGATGCTGATGCCTTTGAATATTTTAAAGAAAATGGTCTTTTTGACCAAAAAATTGCCCATAATTTTAAAGAATACATATTAAGCAAAGGAGGTACAGAAGACCCCTTAGAATTATATATTAAATTTCGTGGGCAAAAACCAAAATCAGATGCCTTATTGAGGCGATCTGGGCTGATAAATTAATTTAATAGGAGTGTTAGAATCAACGCCATTATCGGAACTGACTCAACTAAGAAAGAGGTATAATAACGGCTTCTACCGTTCGTACTCTTAACTAACAAAACAGCTAAAATAATTATGGTAAAAACTAATGCTAGAGATGATTCTATGTTTTTTTGGTGTTTAAAAAATTCTAAAATAAAGCTATCTAACAGCAAGGCCAAGCCAATTAATTTCGTGTTTTGAATACCGATTTTTTGGGGAATAGTAGACAAGTAAGCTTCGTCTAATTCTAAGTCACGAATTTCAAAGGGTAGCATCAAAACAATAAGAACAAATATTCGCTGAAGCACAATTAACAGGTGGTCTAATACAAGCACGCTTTCTGCTTCTAAAAGCGGTAGAATAACAGAAGTCCCCGCCCAAACAATCGCAATGATATAAATCTTAACACCTCCTATTGATCTTAAGTTTCTAGGGGTTTTAATTCCCAATGGGATAGCATACAGGAAGGTTACAAGTCCTAAAAAAATTAAAAGCAGTTGACTTGGAGTTCTAAGCGTTAAGAAAGCATACAAAAATCCAATAAGACTTAAAAAAGACACCAACTGAATATACCTTAATTTAGTAGTAGTAAGTGAGCGGTAATAAAACCTAGCTAAACCAAAATACTTAACAAAATTATAACCCGAAACTGAGGCACAAAATACTGAAACAAAAAAGTATGCAGATAGATTTAAATCTAACTCAAAAACAGTCAAAAAGCAAAATGAAAGCACAGCTAAAGCAACATGGATACTGCTATTTATGTAAAAGTCGATTAAACGTTTTAAAAGAGTCATACTACAAAAGTAACTAAACTGTTAATAACCCCAATAATTGTTTAATAACTTTCAAATACTATGAATTAAATCCTTATTAAATTCATTAATTTTGCTTAACAAAAGTTAATATCCTACAATGAAAACAGATATATTTGCCCTAAGACATATTGGTCCGAGAAAAGAACAACGTAAACAAATGCTAGATGCTGTTGGTGTAAATTCTATAGAAGAATTAATTGACCAGACAGTCCCTAAAAACATTAGACTTCAGTCGCCATTAAAGCTAGAAGCTTCTCTAAGTGAGCAAGAGTATCTTGAGCATATTTATCAATTAGCATCAAAGAATAAAGTTTTCAAATCTTTTATTGGAATGGGGTATCATCCTTCTAACCTTCCCGCAGTTATTCAGCGAAATATTTTAGAAAACCCAGGATGGTATACTGCCTACACTCCTTACCAAGCTGAAATTGCTCAAGGCCGACTCGAAGCGCTCCTGAACTTCCAAACAATGATCACAGATCTTACCGGAATGGAGCTAGCAAACGCCTCACTTTTGGATGAAAGTACTGCAGCTGCTGAAGCCATGGCTCTACTTTATGCCGTAAGACCTAAGTCACAAACAAAATCAGGAATTGTAAAATTCTTTGTTTCTAAGGAAGTCTTACCGCAAACACTATCCGTATTAAAAACACGAGCAATTCCAATTGGGATTAAGCTTGTCATAGGATCCGCTGAAGAATTTGACTTTTCTTCTGATTTTTTTGGTGCACTCGTTCAGTACCCTGGAAAATCTGGGTTTATCATGGACTTAGAAGGTTTTATTTCTAAGGCGAATCAAAATGAAATAAAGGTAGCTGTCGCGGCAGACATTCTTAGTCTAGTGACTTTAGAAGCGCCCGGTAAATTTGGTGCAGATGTCGTAGTTGGAACCACTCAAAGGTTTGGAATTCCGATGGGATATGGCGGACCTCATGCAGCCTACTTTGCCACCAAAGAATCCTATAAAAGATATATTCCAGGCAGAATTATTGGGGTTACTAAAGATATGGACGGAAATCGTGCCATGCGAATGGCGTTACAAACTCGTGAGCAACACATAAAAAGAGACCGTGCAACATCCAATATTTGCACTGCTCAAGTACTGCTGGCTGTAATGGCTGGAATGTATGCAGTATATCACGGACCTGAAGGTCTAAAATACATTGCTAATAAAGTACATAGCTCCACTTCATTATTGGCAGATGCTTTAGAGGCATTAGGATTTGATCTTGTTCATAAAAACTTTTTTGACACAATTCAGGTAACTGTTTCAGACGCTTCGAAACTAAAAATTACAGCAGAACAAAAAGAAGTCAACTTCCATTATCCAAATGAAACTACCGTTTCTATTGCCATAAATGAAACAACAACAACTTCTGACCTTAATCTTATACTTTCAATTTTTTCTGAAGTTTACAATAAAGCAACAACAGAAATTAAGTCGCTGAGTGTGCACAATAGAATTCCAGACGCATCAAAACGAGTTTCCGATTTTTTATCAAATATCATTTTCAACTCTCACCACTCTGAAACAGAATTGATGCGTTACATTAAACGATTAGAACGCAAAGATCTTGCTTTAAACTTTTCTATGATTTCATTGGGATCTTGTACAATGAAACTAAATGCAGCAGCAGAAATGTTACCTCTTAGCTGGCCCAACTGGGGGAACATTCATCCTTTCGCTCCTTTAAACCAAGTTGAAGGCTACCGAACTGTCCTTACAAAACTAGAAGCTCAACTGACAGAAATTACTGGCTTTGCTGGAACATCCCTTCAGCCAAACTCAGGGGCTCAAGGCGAGTTCGCCGGACTTATGGTCATTAGAGCCTATCATGAGTCAAGAGGAGATCAACACAGAAAGATTTGCATTATACCTTCATCAGCACACGGGACAAACCCAGCGAGTGCTGTCATGGCAGGGATGAAAGTCGTTGTTACAAAGTCTTCTGAAAATGGGAATATTGATGTTGATGACTTAAGAGAAAAAGCGACACTACACAAAGACAACTTAGCTGCATTGATGGTGACCTACCCATCTACGCACGGTGTTTACGAATCGGCTATAAAAGAAATTACTCAAATTATTCACGATAACGGGGGACAAGTCTATATGGACGGAGCCAATATGAATGCACAGGTTGGATTAACTAACCCTGGAAATATTGGTGCAGATGTATGTCACTTGAACTTGCACAAAACATTTGCAATCCCTCATGGTGGCGGGGGTCCTGGAGTTGGACCTATATGCGTTGCCAAACAACTAACACCATTTTTACCTGGAAATCCGCTTATTGAAACTGGCGGAACAAATGCAATTCATTCTATTTCAGGAGCACCTTTTGGATCTGCTCTTGCTTGCTTAATATCCTATGGCTATATTAAAATGCTAGGAGATATAGGGCTGACGGAATCTACACAAATTGCCATCCTTAATGCCAATTACATTAAACAACGTCTCGAAGGACACTATGACACTTTATATTCTGGTGAACAGGGTCGTGCCGCACATGAAATGATTATCGATTGTCGTGACTTTAAATCCAACGGCATTGAAGTGGTTGATATTGCCAAACGGCTTATAGACTTTGGATTTCATGCACCAACCGTCTCATTTCCAGTAGCAGGCACAATGATGATTGAGCCAACAGAAAGTGAAGGGAAAGCAGAGATGGACCGGTTTTGTGATGCAATGATTGCAATTCGAAAAGAAATAGACGCAGCATCAAAAGAAGCCCCCAACAACCCCTTAAAAAATGCACCTCACACCCAGGAAATGCTCACCAATGACAACTGGAATTTTCCATACAGCAGAGCTACAGCAGCCTTTCCTTTGGATTATGTAAAAAATGATAAATTTTGGCCGTCAGTTCGTCGAGTAGATGATGCTTATGGAGATCGAAATCTAATTTGTACTTGTGCTCCAATTGAAGCCTTTGCAGACGCTTAAAATAAAGAAACTATGAATATCAAAATTACAGGAACAGGGAGTTACATTCCAAAAATAGTTCAGAAAAATGAAGCATTTCGGCAGCACTCATTTTTAAATATTGACGGCTCTGAAATCCCTTCCTCAAACGAGATAATCGTAGAAAAATTCCAAGCTATTACAGGCATCTCGGAACGCCGCTATGCAGAAAACCATTTAACAGCCTCGGACCTTGGTGCATTGGCCGCAGAAAAAGCAATAAAAGACGCTGGTGTAGATCCAGAAACCTTAGACTATATAATTCTGGCTCATAATTTTGGAGATGTAAAATCTGGTTCTATTCAAAGTGATATCTTACCTTGTTTAGCTGCTAGAGTGAAAAATATTTTAAAAATTAAAAATCCTAAGTGTGTTGCTTATGATATTCTATTTGGATGTCCTGGCTGGGTAGAAGGAGTCATTCAAGGCCAAGCCTATATTAAAGCTGGTATGGCTAAGAAATGTTTAGTAATAGGTGCTGAGACGTTGTCTCGAGTCGTTGATCCATATGATAGAGATTCAATGATTTATTCGGATGGCGCAGGAGCAACTGTTATTGAGCTTTTAGACGAGGACGGGGGGATCTTGTCCCACGAGTCTGCCTCCTATACACATGATGAAATTTACCACTTATTCTTTGGGTGCTCCAACAACAAATCTTTAGAAGAAGATACACGATTCATAAAAATGTATGGAAGGAAGATTTATGAATTTGCGTTATCCAATGTTCCAAACGCTATGAAAACCTGCTTGGACAACAGTGGTTTTGACATAAAAGATGTGAAAAAGATATTAATTCACCAAGCGAATGAAAAAATGGACGAAGCTATTGTAAATCGCTTTTACAGACTATATAAAACCCCTGTGCCAGAAGGAGTAATGCCTATGAGTATTCATAAATTAGGAAATAGTTCTGTGGCTACTGTTCCGACATTGCTTGACCTCATCAAGAATAACCACATGGAAGGTCATGAAATAAAGAAGGGAGATATCGTTATATTTGCCAGTGTGGGTGCAGGAATGCACATCAATGCGATAACTTATAAATATTGATATGTACGCTAATAATTTTCCTAAGAAACGCTATAACCACACTTTAAAGTTTCTTAAAACTCATATAAATACTGAAGAATCCATTTTAGACTTAGGGGTCGAAAATCCTTTATCTGAAATTCTAAAAACCGAAGGTTTTGACGTCTGCAATACCAAAGGTGAAGACTTGGATTTGAGCACCTCTCTTTTAGAATCTAAGCCTTCAGATGTGACAACTGCTTTTGAAATATTTGAACACCTAGTCTCCCCTTTTACCGTGTTAAAAAGTATCCAATCAAAAAAACTAGTCGCAAGTGTTCCGTTAAGACTTTGGTTTGCTACCGCTTATCGCAGTAAAACAGACCCAAGAGATCGTCATTTTCATGAATTTGAAGACTGGCAATTTGATTGGCTATTAGAAAAAGCAGGCTGGAAGATCATAGCAACTGAAAAATGGACAAACCCTACTAAAAAAATCGGAATTAGACCTTTTCTTCGTTTGTTTACCCCTCGATATTACATAGTTTATGCTGAGAGGATTTGAAGTTTTATATCGTCATACCAGCACATAATGAAGAAGACAACATTAGTCGCACGCTTCAATCATTAATAAAACAAACCCTACAGCCCACTAAAGTGGTGGTGGTAGATGACAATTCGACAGACTCCACTGCATCATTAGTAAATAAAATTGCAAAAGAAAACCCATGGATATCCTTGGTTTCTAACACTTCTTCTGAAGCACACTTACCAGGGGGTAAAATCATTAATGCCTTTTACAAAGGATATGACTCATTAGACTTCGATTATGATGTGATATGTAAATATGATGCAGATGTTATTTTTCCAAAAAATTATCTAGAAACACTTACCAACCATTACCATAACAATTCCAAGCTAGGCATGGTTGCAGGTCATTGTTATATAGAAAAAAATGGCAAGTGGCAACTCGAAAACCTCACTTCAAAAGAACACATTCGAGGTCCCTTAAAGGCCTATCGAAAAGCTTGTTTTATTGATATCGGAGGTCTGAAGAAATCAATGGGTTGGGATACGATAGATGAATTATTGGCCCTATACTACACATGGGAATTCAAGACAGATGAATCACTTCATGTAAAACATCTGAAACCAACAGGTTTAAAATATAATCCTAAAGCAAAATACTTACAAGGAACTGCTCTTTACAAAATGCGATATGGATTTGTATTGGCTTTTTTATCCGCTTTAAAGTTAGCCTTTAGAAAAAGGCGTCTTTGTCTATTTTGGGACTACTTAGTTGGCTATATCAAAGCACTAAAAAACCAAGAAAAATTTCTTATTAATTCAGACCAAGGTGCTTTTATTAGGGCCTATAGATGGAAGAATATTAAACGCAAATTTAAGATTCTACCTTAACCATCCAGTTCAATTCATCCGCAATTTTTCCAATTCTAACGCCGTTAATTGTGTCTAATACTAACTGTGCAACTGGACTATTGTCAGAGACGTGAATGACTGAATCTTTATATCCAATTTCTTGGATCATTGCAATCCCCACAGCCGTACCTGTACCAAATGCTTCTTCTAATTGACCGTTTTTTGAAGCTTCAATAATTTCATCAATTGTGATTGGTCGCTCCATAACTTCGAAGCCTTTATGGCGCAGAAAATCAATTACACTCATACGTGTAATTCCCGCTAATATGGACCCATCTAGCGAGGGGGTTACAAATTGACCATTAATCTTGAAAAATATATTCATTGTACCTACTTCCTGAATATACTTAAACTCTTTAGCATCTAACCAAAGGACTTGATCAAAGCCTTTAGATTTAGCGATTTCTGTTGGAAGGACCGCTGCTGCATAGTTTCCTGCAGCTTTTGCCTCACCTGTACCGCCGTGTGCTGCTCGAATAAACGAAGTTTCAGCATACAAACGAATACGGTCCGTATAAATTGGTTTTGAGGGAGAAGCCATTACAATAAACTTGTAAGAATTAGCGGCACGCATTCCAATAAAAGCTTCATCAGCAAACATAAAAGGACGTAAGTACAACGCACTCCCTTCTTGTGGAGGAATCCATTGCTGGTCTAAGCTTACTAGCTTTTTTAACGCGTTAACAAATAAGGTTTCGGAAAATTCTGGCATCCCCAGTCGTCTGGCACTGAAATTAAGACGTTGCGCATTTTTATCAGGACGAAAAAGTAAAGGATTACCATTGGAATCTATCGTAGCTTTCATCCCTTCAAACAAAGCTTGACCATAATGCAGTGCCATACAAGCAGGATGCATTGGGATCATCTCCATAGGGGTAATTCTAGGATTAGACCACTGACCCTCATCATAGTCACAGACAAACATATGATCAGTAAATGTACGACCTAAAGCAATGTTATCAAAATCAAGAGTCTCTACTTTTGATTTATTAATTTTTGTAATTGAAATTGAGTTGGACATAGATTTAAAGGCTTTAGTTTCAGAAAAGCTAAAATTATTAATAGTTTTTTAGTTGTTTTTTCGTAAAATCACTCAGTACTAAACGACCACTTATAGCAGCTCGTTTTTTTAATAATTCATCCCAGTCGCTAGTACCTTCCCAAAGAGTCTCTTTTAGCCTTGAGAGAGCTTCTAGATTATAGCTAGATAATTGTTCCGCTAACAGCTTCACCTGCCTATCTAAGTCTTCAACCGAAGAATAAACATTTGCATACAGCCCTTTTTGTTGCGCCCATTCAGCAGAGAAAAAATTGGTAGCCTCTATAGAGAGTTGAGACATGGCACTGACACCAATTTTTCGGGTTAATGCCGGTTCGATTACAAAAGGACCAATTCCAATTGTGAGCTCACTTAGTTTAATTTCTGAATATCGAGTCGCCACGCAGTAATCAGTAGCAGCAGCTAAACCAATGCCGCCGCCTACTGCTTTTCCTTGAACACGACCAATCGTAATTTTAGGACAGCGACGCAGTGCATTTATAACATTCGCAAACCCCTCAAAAAATGTAGTACCCTGATCAGTATTTGAAATTGCATTTAGCTCCTCAAAGCTTGCACCGGCACAAAAAGTGCCATTGCCACCGCTTTTCAAAACCAAAACAGCAATAGAGGGGTCTAAACCTGCTTTAGTGATTAAATCAGTAAGGGATGCAAGCATAGAAGCGGGCAATCCATTATGGGGTGGGTTATAAAATTCAATATAACCGACCTTGTCTTTTACATTTAAACGTACGTAAGAAGTTGACATATTGCATTGGTTTTATAGAGCTAATATACTAGATTTTTAGCGTCTTGAACCCCTATTTCAAAACTTCATGAAGGGATACTTGTATACCAAAGCATCTACATCTTTAGATAGGTTAAACAAAAATGCTAGGTGAGCTTTTGAGGAGGAGTTAAAAGGTTTATGACCCAATCCCTTCTGTAAGCGACTGACCTCATTCATTGTTATCTTGGTGTCTGAACCAATCCAAGAAAATTGAAATCTCTCCCAGATATAGTCAACTGCAAGCTGGTTTGGATGTAGCATATCCTCTTTATAAAAGCGGTAATCCCTAAGTTCATCCATTACAAGTTCAAAAGAAGGAAAGTAATGGGTGTTTTCGGCAGTATTAACGATGGGGTGCAGAGCGCTTATGAGATGAGACTTGCTGTGGTTATTTTCAACAAAGCCATCTTTCAAGTGCCGAACGGGTGAGATTGTAAAAATAATCGTCACTTCTGGATTAAATGATTTTAAGATTGAAATAATAGACTCAAAGCTTTTCTTAAGCTGATCAATACTTAAAAGTGATTTTTCAAATTCTTTTTGAGGTTGCTTATGGCAATTAGCCACAATGCTTTGAGATTCAATATGCTTATAAACCCAAGCGGTTCCAAAAGTCAAGACTACATGTGAAGCAGCCATAAGTTGTGTTTTGGTGAAGTGCGCTGCAGAATTCAATTCTAACACTATTTCCTTTTTTGAGGCGTTGTTTAAACGTGAATGTGCAGAATAACTTTGCCAATAGCCGTTGCTAAAAAAGAGGTCTTTTTGATTATAACCAATCCTATTCTGTGCTCTTTTTAGCAAGTCTAAAATTGCTAAAGGGTGAAACAACACACCTAAGGGATTAACCTTGTTTTGGAACTTATAATACGAGAGCTTGTTAGAAATATTTTCTGCAAAACATGACCCTAACAAAAACAACTTTGAATTATAATCAATAGCCGGCGTATGTTTTACTATGGGAATTTGAGTTTGAAGCTTCACAGTAAATCTGAATTATTCAATATATGATTTTGCTTTGTCTAAGGCTTCTTGAAGACCCGCTGGATTTTTTCCACCAGCAGTAGCATAAAATGGTTGGCCGCCACCGCCACCTTGAATGTAAGGACCTAGCTCACGAACAATTGTTCCTGCATTGAGACCTTTAGAGGCTACTAATTGTTTAGAAACATAACAAGATAATAACGCTTTACCATTTTGCTCAATTCCAAATAATAATACGGAGTTCTCAAACTGCTGTCCCAATTCAAAAGATAAATCTTTAATACCTGATGCATCTAAGTCTATCATTTTAGCTAAAAAATGAATCCCGTTTACCAGAGTTATTTCTTGTTTTAAATCTCCTTTAATCAACACTGCTTTATCTTTCAAAAGAGAGTCTATTTGTTTTTTGAGTTTTGAGTTTTCCGATTTCAAATCTGAGATCGACTTTACTGGATCACTAGAATTATTAAGTACTAATTTTACTTGTTCAAAACTTGCATTATTTCTAGCATAATATTCTTTAGCTGAATCGTTTGTAATGGCTTCAATACGACGGATTCCTGATGCAACGGCTCCTTCGGATTTAATTTTAAAATGCCATATATCAGCGGTGTTTTTTACATGAGTTCCTCCACACAACTCAAAAGAGTTACCAAAACGAATGGTTCGTACTACATCGCCATATTTTTCACCAAAAAGAGCAATCGCACCATCTGAAACGGCTTGTTCCATAGGAACTGATCGCTTTTCTTCTAAGTTTAATTTACCTTCTATTCTGGAGTTTACAAAACATTCCACCTCATTTAACTCTTCACTTGTTATCTTGGAAAAGTGAGAGAAATCAAATCGCAAGTATTTAGAGTGAACAGCTGAGCCTTTTTGCTCTACGTGAGTTCCTAAAACTTCTCTTAATGCTTGGTGAAGTAAGTGGGTTGCTGTATGGTTACATTCCGTACGAAATCGTTGATTCGAGTCCACGATTGCAATAAATGTATCTGTCAAATTATTTGGTAGGCTCTCTACTAGATGAATGGTTATATTATTTTCTTTCTTAGTGTCTAAAACATAAATAATATCCCCGCTCGCAGACTCTAAATAGCCCTTATCTCCTACTTGTCCTCCGCCTTCAGAATAAAAGGGAGTCAGATTAAATACGAGTTGGTATTTAGCACCTTCTTTTGCAGAAGTAACTTTTCTATACTTAGCTATTTTTACAGATGTTTTCAAAACATCATACCCAACAAACTCTTGCTCAACACCGTCAAACAATACGTTCCAATCTTCTGTAGAAACTTCGCTAGCGGCACGAGAACGTCTTTTCTGTTTTTGAAGCTCGGCTTCAAAAGCATCCGTGTCTAAGGTCATTTGTTTTTCGCTGAGAATCAAAGCCGTTAAATCAACCGGAAACCCATACGTATCGTACAATTCAAATGCTTTGTCTCCAGAAACATGAGAGCCTTTAGTTGTGTTAATAATACGGTCTAATAAAACCAAGCCTTGATCGAGGGTTCTTAAAAAAGAAGCTTCTTCTTCTTTAAGAACGTTCTGAATTAATTGTTTTTGAGCTAATAGTTCTGGGAAAACAGTTCCCATTTGCTTTGTTAAAACATTAACGAGTCGATAAATAAATGGCTCTTTAAGGTCCAAAAACGTAAATCCATAACGAACCGCACGCCTAAGTATACGGCGAATCACATAGCCCGCTCCAGTATTACTTGGCAGTTGACCGTCAGCAATTGAAAAAGCGACAGCTCGTACGTGGTCAGAAATTACACGAATCGCTATGTCTTGCTTTAATTGTTTTCCATAGCTAAATCCTGATATAGTCTCAATTTCTCTGATGAGAGGAGTAAATACATCCGTATCATAATTTGATTTGACTCCTTGAAGCACCATACATAAACGCTCAAAGCCCATGCCTGTATCTATATTTTTTTGAGGTAAATCTTCTAAGCTTCCGTTGGCTTTACGGTTGTATTCCATAAAAACAAGGTTCCATATTTCGACGACTTGAGGGTGGTCTTTATTAATTAATTCGTGTCCAGAGACTATAGATTTTTGTTCTTTGGATCGAATATCTACATGTATTTCACTGCAAGGTCCGCAAGGTCCTTGTTCACCCATTTCCCAGAAATTATCTGACTTACTCCCTTTAAGAATCCGATCTTCAGAGATTAATTGCTTCCAAATATCATAGGCTTCAGAATCCATTGCTGTTTCATCTTCTTTACAGCCTTCAAATACAGTTACATAAAGGATGTCTTTATCTATTTTATAAACCTTTGTCAATAACTCCCAGGCCCACTCTATTGCTTCTTTTTTAAAGTAATCTCCAAAACTCCAATTTCCTAGCATTTCAAAAAGGGTATGGTGATAGGTATCGTAACCTACTTCTTCCAGATCGTTATGCTTTCCTGAGACTCTCAAACATTTTTGAGTGTCTGTAATTCGATTGTTTGAAGGGGATCCATTCCCAAGAAAAAACTCTTTAAATGGTGCCATCCCAGAATTAACAAACATTAATGAAGGGTCATCTTTTAAAACTATCGGTGAGGAGGACAAAACTTGGTGTTTTTTGGTTTCAAAAAAGGATAAAAATTGAGATCTAATATCTTGAGATTTCATGCGAAAGTGTTAAGCTTAATGTAATAAATCGTTCTTTAATTAGAAACAATTTATATATTTGTTTAAAAGCCAGACTTTATAACTATACGGCTGACTGTTATTTAACAAAAATAGAACTTTTTAGGCAATGTCTAATGTAAAATATTATTACGACTCCGAAACGCTAACGTATCGACCTATAAAGAGGGATACTAAGAGACTTGCTAAAAATACTTTTGTATTCTTATTTGCTGCAGCAATGTTTGGATTTGTAACTATATTAATTGCTGAACATTACTTTGAATCTCCGAGAGAAAAAGCATTAAATAGAGAACTACAAAACCTTGACCTTCAATACA
Source organism: uncultured Formosa sp. (assembly GCA_913052445.1). Taxonomy (GTDB): domain Bacteria; phylum Bacteroidota; class Bacteroidia; order Flavobacteriales; family Flavobacteriaceae; genus Hel1-33-131. The sequence continues at coordinate 17,413 of CAJXDP010000009.1, read as the reverse complement.
ATCTGCTCAATAAAAAAATGATAGAAGCTGAAGCGGTATTAACAAATGTTGAAAATCGTGATAACGGAATTTACCGACTTTATTTTGAGGCTAATCCGATACCTGAAGAACAACGTAAACAAGGGTTTGGAGGTGTGAACCGTTACAAAAAATACGAAGGCTTTGATAATTCTGAAATGATTATTAGCGCTAACAAGAAAATAGATATACTGCAGAAGCGAATCATTATTCAGTCAAAGTCGCTGGACGAGATCACTGCTCTAGCGAAGGATAAAGAAAAGTTTTTAGCTAGAATTCCCGCTATACAGCCGATAAAAAATGAAGATCTAACACGGATGGCTTCTGGATATGGGTACAGAAGTGATCCATTTACTAAGGTTCGTAAGTTTCATTATGGGATGGATTTCACAGCGCCAAGAGGTACACCTGTTTATGCGTCAGGAGATGGAGTCGTTAAACGTGCCGACGGTCGTTCTTCTGGCTATGGACGGCACATTAGGATAGACCATGGCTATGGCTATGTAAGCTTATATGCTCACTTATACAAATACAATGTTAAGAGAGGTCAAAAAGTTAAGCGTGGCGACTTAATTGGATATGTAGGAAGTACAGGACGTTCACAGGCACCTCACCTTCACTATGAAGTATCTGTTAACAAAAAAAGAATTAATCCTATTAATTTTTACTACGGCAATTTAAGTTCCGAAGAATTTAATAGACTTTTGAGTATTGCATCGATAGAAAACCAATCTTTAGACTAATGCATCTAGAACTTCCAACGAAACGATATTATAGCACCGGAGAGGTTGCAAAAGCTTTCAGTGTAAATGCCTCATTAATACGTTTTTGGGATAAAGAGTTTGACGCTCTTAAACCTAAAAAAAATGCGAAGGGAAATCGACGTTTTACAACTGAAGACTTACAAAATTTAAAACTCATCTATAACCTAGTTAAAGAACGTGGATATACATTAGAGGGTGCCAAAACTTACTTAAAAGAACAAAATCAAAAGTCATTGAATAATTTTGATATTATTTCAAAATTAGAGAGAGTCAAAAATGAACTAACTAAAATAAAAAAACAACTCTAGCTAAAGAATTACTGCTGATTTATGAACTTAATTTGTTTTTATTTTTTACGCATAAAAATTGTAATAGGAACTCCTTTAAAGTCGTACAAGTCTCTTAACTTATTTTCTAGAAAACGCTTGTAAGGATCTTTAACATATTGTGGTAAGTTACAAAAGAATGCAAACTGAGGTTGAGGAGTTGGCAGCTGCATTATATATTTTATTTTAACAAACTTCCCCTTAAGAGCTGGCGGAGGATAATTTTCAATAATCGGTAATAGATCATCATTTAATACGCTTGTTTTAATACGTTTTGCTCGATTTTCATAAACCTCTAGCGCGGTTTCCATAGCCTTAAAAATTCGTTGCTTGGAAAGTGCAGAGATAAATATAATAGGTACATCAGTAAAAGGTTCAATTTGTTCCCGAATATGAGTTTCAAAAGCTTTGGTCGTCTTAGTGTCCTTTTCAATTAAATCCCACTTATTAACCAAGATTACTACTCCTTTATTATTTCGTTGTGCAAGCCAAAAAATATTTTGAACTTGTCCATCAAATCCGCGTTGAGCATCGCAAACGACTAAACATACATCAGCATGTTCAATTGCACGAACCGAACGCATCACAGAATAAAACTCTAGGTCTTCTTTGACCTTTGATTTACGACGAATCCCAGCAGTATCAACGAGATTAAATTCAAAACCAAATCGGTTGTATTTAGTGTCAATAGAGTCACGAGTAGTACCCGCTATGTCAGTAACAATATAACGATCTTCCCCAATTAATGCATTGATAAAGGATGATTTACCAGCATTTGGCCTTCCTACCACTGCAAATCTAGGCAGGGTTACTTCTTCAACTTCCTCCACTTCTGGTAATGCTTTTACTAAAGCGTCTAATAAATCTCCTGTACCACTACCATTGATACTCGCGATCGTGTAATATTCTCCTAATCCTAAAGCATAAAACTCAACTGCATCTTGTTCTCGCATTGCGTTGTCAACTTTATTTATGACTAGGAAAACAGGCTTATCAACTTTTCTTAAAAGCTTGGAAACATCTTCATCCATACCGGTTACTCCCGACTCAATATCAACCATAAAAATGATTGCATCAGCTTCCTCAATTGCTAATTCAACTTGTTTATCAATTTCAGACTCAAAAACATCGTCACTTCCTAGAACATAACCTCCAGTATCAATCAATGAGAATTCCTTTCCGTTCCAATAACTTTTACCATAATGACGATCACGTGTCACTCCGCTGACAGCATCAACAATGGCTTCTCGTCTTTGAATCAACCGATTAAAAAACGTAGATTTTCCTACGTTTGGACGCCCTACTATTGCTACAATATTACTCATATACTTATAAAAATTGCTGCAAAAATAGGAAATATCCTTTTGCTAAACTCTTTTTTATGAAAGTTTAAAAATTATAAATTTATCTAAATAATTCTTAGATGGAAAACTATTTTACTTTAAGAATTATTATAACCAAAACGCTTAAGTTGATTTTGATTAGAACGCCAATTTTTATTGACTTTTACATACAATTCTAGGTGAACTTGTTTACCGAAAAAAAGTTCTAAATCTTTTCTGGCTTCAATACCAACCCGTTTTAAGGCACTTCCCTTGTGGCCAATAACAATACCCTTTTGAGTTTCTCGTTCCACCATAATTACAGAACGCATACGAATAATTTTCTCTTCTTCAAAAAATTCTTCAGTTAAGACTTCAACAGAATAAGGAATTTCTTTTTTGTAATGAATTAATATTTTTTCTCGAATACACTCATTCACAAAAAACCTTTCAGGTTTATCAGTTAACTGATCTTTTGGGTAATAAGCAGGAGATTCTGGAAGTAGTTCAATAATTCGATCTAAAACATTTTTTACATTAAACCCTTCTAGTGCAGAAATAGGGAAAAATTCTGCATTTGGGACGCTTTGCTGCCACAGGTCTGCTTGAGCCTCTAACTGCTCTTGATTTGAGGTATCGATTTTATTTAGCAACATTAAAACCGGTATTTTAGATGATTTTATTTTTTCAAAAAAAGCTTCATCTTTTAACTCCTTTTCGCCAATTTCAACCATATATATTAAAATATCTGCATCATCAAAAGCAGATTTCACAAAGTCCATCATAGAACTTTGCAACTCGTATGCAGGCTTAATAATGCCTGGTGTATCCGATAGAATAACCTGAAAATCATCTCCATTTATGATTCCAAGGATACGATGTCGTGTAGTTTGCGCCTTAGAAGTTATAATAGAAAGCTTTTCTCCTATAAAAGCGTTCATTAAAGTAGACTTCCCAACGTTTGGATTTCCAATAATATTAACAAAACCAGCTTTGTGCATTAAATTCAAATTTAGTCAAAGTTACAACCTTACTTTTAGACAAAAAAAATATAAACACTTTAAGAGCTTTTTGAAGCACGAACAAAACTTTCAGCTTTCTCAACCATAGAAATACTGCCACAAACGAAAGGAACTCGCTGATGCAATTGAGTCGGAAGAATATCCATAATCCTACAACTACCGTCGCTTGCCTTACCTTCAGCTTGCTCAGCTAAAAAGGCCATCGGATTACACTCATACAATAGTCTTAATTTACCCTGTGGATTTTTGGTGCTTGTAGGGTATAGGTAAATACCTCCTTTAATCATATTTCTATGAAAATCAGAAACTAGAGATCCAATATAACGAGAAGTGTATGGCCGATTACCTTCCTCCATTTGACAGTATTTAATATAGTTTTTTATGCCTTGTGGAAAGTGAACATAATTCCCTTCATTGACCGAATAAATAATACCTTCTCTAGGAAACTTAATTTGAGGGTGGGATAAGTAAAAGGTGCCAATTGCAGGACTTAGTGTAAATCCATTAACACCATCACCTGTGGTATAAACTAGCATAGTAGAGGTTCCATATATAATATATCCTGCTGCGACTTGTTCGATTCCTTTTTGCAGAAAATCCTCGATTTGAACAGGGGAGCCAAGGGGTGTAACTCGTCTATATATTGAAAAAATGGTTCCAACTGAAACATTCACATCAATATTGGAAGACCCATCCAAGGGGTCTATCAGAACGACATATTTATTTTGATGATTTTTATCAGAGCTGTTAATAGAAATAAAATCTTCTTCTTCTTCACTTGCAATCCCGCAAACTATATTTCGATTAACTAAAGTTTGAATAAACTTTTCATTGGCATAAACATCTAGTTTTTGCTGCTCTTCTCCCTGAATATTAGACTCACCCGCAGCCCCTAAAACGTCTACCAAACCAGCTTTATTTACTTCATAATTAACAACTTTAGCTGCCAGTCGGATGGAATTAATCAACCTGGATAATTCACCAGAAGTGTACTTGAAAGAAGATTGATTTTCAATAATAAATTCGCCTAGGGTTTGGTGTTTACGAGACATATATGGATATTTATGCAAATATCTTATTTTTTACACAACTACAACGTTTTCGTAACTTTTTTATTAGACAAAATTAAAAGGCTTTTGAGTATATTTGGAGTATGTAAAATAGACATATGAACTATAAAATCCGTAAAGCTAATACTAAAGATATGTTGCAAGTATTAAAATTGATTAACGAACTTGCAGTATTTGAAAAAGAGCCTAATGCTGTGGATGTCACAGAAGCCGAATTAAAAAAGAAAGGGTTTGGAAACAATCCAGAATTTGATTGTTTTGTAGCTGAAGCTAATCGAAAAGTAATTGGTATTGCCTTGACATATACGCGATTTTCAACATGGAAAGGAACTGTTTTACATCTTGAGGACTTGATTGTTTCAGAAAATATGCGTGGATACGGAGTGGGATCTGCCTTATTAGATCAGGTGATTCTAAATGGAGCTGAAATGGGTGTAAAACGTATTTGCTGGGAAGTAATTGATTGGAATAATCCGGCTATTGACTTCTATGAAAGAAAAGGAGCACGGGTTATGCGAGACTGGAATATTGTTCAGTTAGATGCCGATGGAATTAAAAACTATATTTCAAAAATAAAGTGATGCAAATATTTAAATTTGGAGGAGCCTCGGTTAAAGATGCTGAAAGCGTTAGGAATATAGCAAGGGTTCTAAAATCTGTTGGCTCTAAAAACACACTTATTATTGTATCTGCAATGGGGAAAACTACCAATGCAATGGAAAAAGTTGTTTCAAACTATTTTGATGTTAAACACGAACTTCACTACTCGATTCAAGAGGTTAAAAAGTATCATAACAATATTATTCTTGACTTATTTGACGACGAAGGACATAATGTTTTTGAAAACATAGACAACTTGTTTCAAGAGCTTTTACAGTTTTTTGATAATAATAAGTCGCCTAACTATAATTTTGTTTATGATCAAGTAATAGGATTTGGAGAACTAATTTCAACAAACATAATTAGTCATTATTTGAATACCATTGGTTTAACAAACTCTTGGCTAGATGTAAGAAACTTCATAAAAACTGATGATTATTACAGAAATGCAAGAGTGTCATGGAGTAAAACTCAGGAATTAATCTCGGAAAAAGTAGATACTTCAAAGTTAAATATAACTCAAGGGTTTATCGCTAGTAACTCCAATAATTTTACAACTACACTAGGAAGAGAAGGAAGTGATTATACTGCTGCGATATTTGCATTCTGTCTAAATGCCAAATCTGTCACAATTTGGAAAGATGTTCCTGGTATCTTAAACGCTGATCCTCGTTATTTTGAAAATGCAGAGCTATTGAGCCAAATTTCTTATACTGAAGCCATAGAGTTATCCTATTACGGCGCCTCCGTAATTCATCCAAAAACACTTCAACCGTTACAACGTAAAGAAATCCCATTACTGGTTAAGTCCTTTTTAAACCCTGAAAACAAAGGTACCATAGTTGGAAAAGGCCTTGAATTAACCCCTAAATCTCCTTGTTACATATTAAAACAGAACCAAATTTTAATCTCACTGTCATCTTTAGATTTTTCATACATTGTAGAAGATAACATCCGCCATATCTTTGGATTACTTCATGATTATAAAATGAAAGTAAGCATGATTCAAAATTCAGCTATTAGTTTTTCCGTCTGTGTAGAAAATAATTACAATAATTTGGATAGTTTACTGTTGCATTTAAAAGCGAAGTACAAAGTAAAATCCCATCAAGGTGTAAAACTATATACAGTTCGTCATCATAATGAAGCAGCTGTAAAGGAAATGGAAAATGGAAAAGAAATCCTTTTGAAGCAGATTTCTCCTGAGATCATGCAAATTATTACAACCTAATTCTTTTAATTTAAGGGAAATAATTTACCTAAGTTGGCTCTTAAATTGAGAAATAATTCAGCTATAAAATAACTTAAGAAAATTTATTATATGTTAACTAAAAATGTTCCTTGACAAACGCTTTCATATAATCTTTAATTTCTGTGCGCGATTTTAAAAAAGCTGCGTGTTTTTCTTGCTCTGTTCCAATCAATTTAGACGGGTCATAAAAGTCATTGTGCAAACGAACTGCACTAGAGTTAGCTATGAAGGGACAGTTTTCTTTGGCATGATCACAAACCGTGATGATGAAATCAAAATCAATAAACGAGTAGTCATCAATGTGGCTGGACGTATGATGAGAGATGTCAATGCTATCTTCCTTCATAATAGCTATGGCCCCAGAATTAATGCCATGCGTTTCAATACCCGCACTGTAAATGTTTGCAACATTAGCTGCAAATTGATTTAAATACCCATGTGCCATTTGGCTTCGACATGAGTTTCCTGTACATAAAACGAGTATGTTTTTCATAATAATTATTCCCTAAACCACAGTAGGCTTCTTTTAAACTTAACTACGTAAAAATCAGATACAATTATACTTTATTTAATTACTAAGAGAGTTACTAAATTGTTAAGTATTTTTTTAATGAAATTGGAACTTGATCTTATCAACAATTGTTTGTGCTAGTTTTCGATGACTTTCAATAGTCCAACCAGCTACATGTGGAGAAAAAATCACATTATTAGCTTTAAGCAAGCTACTGAATGCTTGTGGTATTTTATTTGAAAAAATAGTCTCAAAAGAGGATTTTTCATACTCCATAACATCCAAGCCAGCACCTAATATTTTTTTGGATTCTAAAGCTTTGACTAGGTCACTTATGACTACGCAATTGCCTCGCGCCGTGTTTAACAACCAAAAGGGATGTTTAAAAGAAGTTATAAAGTCGGCGTTTACCATTTTATTGGTGGCAGCAGTTTGCGGGACATGCAAACTCAAAATCTGAGCCTTTTCTTGAAGAACTTCAAGTGAGACTTGCTTCGCGTTTTCATCACCCACATTTGATTTGATATCATAGTAAATTACATCTACATCAAAGCCTCGTAACTTTTTTGAAAACGATTTACCCATATTTCCATACCCTATAATTCCGATTGTTTTTCCATCCAGTTCATTCCCGCGATTGGATTCCCGTTGCCAGATGCCTTCCCTTACTTCACGATCTGAAATAGTAAGCTTGTTAAGCAGAGAAAGTAGCATCCCTAAGGCGTGTTCTCCAACTGCGTTTTGGTTGCCTTCGGGTGCAGATATGAGATGTACTCCGTTAGCGTGTGCATGGTCGGCATCAATATTCTCTAATCCTGCACCAACACGACCTATAAATTTAAGCTGGGTTGCTTTGTCTAAAAACCCAGCATCTATACGAAATCGACTGCGAATAATAAGACCATCGTACAAGTGAATCTCAGCTTCAATCGCTTCTTTAGAGCTCTTATAATCTTCATGATTATTGTGTCCTAAACCAGTTAATTGTTCTATAAGTAAAGGGTGATTACTATCAAGATGTAAAATCTTCATCTTAAATATTTAGGATGAATTTTGCAATTGAGAAGTAAATTAATATTCCAAAGATATCATTACAAGTCGTTATAAATGGCCCCGTAGCAATGGCTGGGTCTATTCCTTTTTTATGCAGGGATAACGGTATAAACGTTCCTATAATCCCTGCAACTATAATAACTACCACTAACGATAATGAGATCGCTAAGGCTGTTCCAAAATCTTGCTTCCAAGCCAATATGAATACAAATAAAAACAAGGCTAGTATGATGCCATTTAAGGCCGCCAAAAACATTTCTTTAATAAGTCGGTTGTTAACGCTCCCTCTAACCTCATCGTTGGCCAAACCTTGCACGATAATAGCCGAAGACTGAACGCCTACATTTCCTGCCATGGCAGCAATAAGTGGGGTGAATAATAAAATCATTGGGAAGTCTTCAATAATCGTTTCAAAACCACCCATAATAACGGCTGCACCAACGCCACCCAAAAGACCTAGAAATAACCAGGGCAAACGAGCGCGTGTTAGGGCGAGAATGCTATCTTCTGCATCGACGTCTTGTGTAATACCGGCAGCTAGTTGATAATCTTTTTCAGCCTCTTCAATGATAACATCTACAATATCGTCAATGGTAATACGACCCAAAAGAACTTTATTATCATTAATAACAGGGATGGCTTCTAAATCATATTTAGCCATTAACTTGGCCACTTCTTCTGCATCCTCATCTACATGAACAGAGTCCACTTTAGGAATATAGATGTCGATTATTTTTATTTCGTTATTGGCAATTAAAAGATCTTTTAATGACAGTCTTCCAATTAATTTCTCTTCTTTATTTACTACATAGATAGAATGTACTCGTTTGACATCTTTGGCTTGTGCACGAATTTTTCTTAAACAGCCGGCCACAGTCCATGTTTCATATACCTTCACTAATTCTTTAGCCATCAGTCCTCCTGCAGTATCTTCAGCATAAGTTAAAAGTTCCTGAACATCGGCAACGAGGTCCTTATCGTCCATTTGGGCGATCACTTTTTGTTTACGGTCTGGAGATAAGTCTGCTAGTAAATCTGCTGCATCATCAGAATCAAGCTCTTGAATTTCTTCAACAATCTCCTTAATCGATAAATTTTGTAATACTTTTTCACGAACGTCATCTTCAAGTTCAGCCAAAATATCAGCTGTTGTTTCACTATCTAAAAGCTTAATAACATAAGTGGCTTGATCTAAGGATAGATCATCTAACAGCTCAGCAATATCAGCGTAATGCACATCTTTTAACAGCGCTAAAATAGCATTGTCGTCATTAGAATCAATCAACACTTTAAGACCTACAATTAAGGACTCAGTGATCTCAAAAGGGATATGGTGCTTAGTTTCTTTCAAAATTAAAAGGTTTAATGATCGGTTTCTATTGCTGTTGTAAGTTCTATAAACGCTTTAACACTGAGTTGTTCAGGTCGTTTGTCAAAGATAGTATTTGCTTTTAAATTATCCGACAAATTATAGGTTTTTAAGCTATTTCTCAGAGTCTTACGCCGTTGTTGAAATGCAGATTTCACAACTTTGAAAAATAATTTTTCATCACATGGCAGAGAATAATCGATTTTTCTGGTCAATCTCAAAACCCCTGATTCAACTTTTGGAGGAGGAATAAATACTGAGGGCGGAACTGTAAATAAGTACTCAGTCTCATAAAAAGCTTGAACTAATACCGATAAAATTCCATATACTTTACTACCTTCTTTTTCGCAAATTCGTTGAGCTACTTCCTTTTGAAACATGCCAGAAAATTCTGGTATTTGGTGTCTGTTTTCTAGTGTTTTAAATACGATTTGAGTGGATATATTATAAGGAAAGTTGCCAATAACTGCAAAAGATTCAGATCCAAATGCCTCGCTAAAATCATACTTTAAAACGTCTTTTTTTATAATTCTAGTTGCTAAGTTTAGAAAATTTGCCTGTAAGTATTCTACAGATTCTGGGTCAATTTCAATCACATGTGTAATGACTGGTTTTTTAATAATATACTTAGTTAGCACACCCATTCCAGGCCCAATTTCGAGTACTTGCTTATATCCCTTTAAACTTAGAGTGTCTGCAATTTGCTTGGCGATAGATTCGTCATTAAGAAAGTGTTGTCCTAAGAATTTTTTTGCTTTTACAGTCATCTATTGTGGGGTTACAGTATATTCATCAATCCATTCTAATTCAGTCCTAAATACCAGCATCTTATCTGAAAAAAGGCGTGATTCTTCTGCTTGAAACTCCGAGGCATGGACTTTATAAAAGGAGTCTAATGATTCTTTTGAAGAAGCTAAATACTGGATTGAGTACGTTAGCCCACCCATGGATTCTTCTACCAAAACTTTAGTAAACGTTGCCTTTAAAAATAAGCCCGTGGAAAGAACTTTTGGAATATGTTGCTGAATCCACACAAGCCATTTTTCATGAATACTATCATCTACATTAGCAGTTACGTTGTAAATTATCATTGGTTAATATGTTGGGATTAATTAATTAGATCACCTCTTAATATTCGATACTGACGGCGGGCCTCTACAAAATGAATACTGTCTTCATGATTAAAGATAATAGATTCATAATTATGCTGTGCTTTTTCTGAATCTTCTAACTGTGTTCGGTAGAGCTCTGCCAAGTAAAAATAGGCATCATCAATTAGAATCTCTTCTTTATGGTTTTTTATAATTAGTAAATAATTAGAAGCTGCTTTCACATATTGTTTTTGCGACTCATAGACGTGGGCTTGAAACAATAAAACTTGATCAATAATTGGATCTGCTTTGTGGTTTTCGAGAATAGAATCTAAAACCAAGATTGCTTCTTTTGGTTTTTTCTGAGTCATTAATAAATCTGCTTTGGCATATCGCTTTAAAGCGGTATAAAGTGAGTCAATTGCTTTATGGTCTGTAATTAACAACTTTAGCTCCAATGCATCATTAGCTATGAGTTGAGATGTTGAAGACTTAAGAACTTTTAATTGAGTTTCAGCCCAATCAAAATCCCCTTTGTAATAGCTAGTTTTAGCAACTTTAAAACGCGCTTGTTGTGCTAAAGGACTGTTTTTAACAGCTAACTGAATTTGGGTATAGTATAGTAATGCTTGATTAAATTTGTTTTGAGCCACAAACACATCCGCAAGCATCATTTTTAATTTAGCAGCTGTCAAAGCTGGTAAATTTTCTTTCAAAGCTATTTTTAAAAATGTGGAAGCGGTATCAAGTTTATTGTCATAAAACGCCAAAAATTGTGCGTATGACAATTGAAGCTCTATACTCTGCTGACCCAGTTTATAGCGATCCAGCAACTCTACATAAGATGCGTTTATTTCTGGATAAATTTTTGAATCTTTCGCGATTTCGAGCTGAAGTTCCAAAAGTTTACAGTTGGCTAAAATAAGTAATCGAGTATCAGTTGCGTTCTGAATAATAAACTCAAAAATGTTAAGAGCTATCTCATAGGCATTTTGTTCATTTGCTAAGACAGCAAGATTAATAAGCCCTTGGAATGATTTAGGGCTACGTCTATACACTGCTTTTTCTTGAATAAAGGCTTTTGAAAACTCATTTTGTTGAACATATAACCAACCTAACCATTGATTCCATAAAGGGTCTGGGGCAGCTTGTAGTTTTTTGAGTAGGACTTTTTTAAATAGCTGATTATAAGGCTTTCTGGAGTCCTCGGAGATATAATCCGCGAGCAACCTCATAATTTGATTCATGTAGGGAGGGCTTGTTTGAACATAATCCAAGTACCGTTCCATCATTTTTTCTATATTTTGTTGGGCAGCGTATAAACCTGCAAGCTGATAATAATAAGCTGCATTAGGTGCAACAGCTAAGCCAATTTCATAGGCTTGAATCGCTTGATTCAGTAAGGAATGGGATTCAAATCGTTGTCCAACTCCGTATACGTATTCAGGCTGCTGTTCAATAATCAACAAAGCTTGGTCATAGTTTGACGATGCTAATTTCGGTTTTTTTTGAAGTTGGTAATTATAGCCTAATTCAACCAAAAACTGTGGATGCCATGACTGTAGTATCTGTGTTTCAATATATTCTTTTGCGGCTTTTAGTTGATTGAGTTGCTGGTGGCACTCAATTACTTTAAGGGTGTAATCGGGACTGGATCGTGAAGTTTTAAGTAATTTTTTGTAAAGCACCAATGCCTTTTCAAAATCACCTTTTTGGTAATATTCTTTTGCTAATGCAGGATCAACTTGAGCAAAAGATACCAAGCAAAAAAGACTAATAAATAGGATTACTAAATGTTTCATCTGGTGATTTTTGAAAACATATTAATAAACTTATTATTTTATGATCGAAAATCCGGTGTAAGGAATTAAAACCTCAGGAATTTTAATGCCTTCATCGGTTTGGTAATTCTCTAAGATCCCTGCCAACACACGTGGAAGTGCTAACGAACTTCCGTTCAAGGTATGTGCTAGTTCAGATTTACCATCTGAATTTTTAAAACGTAGCTTCAATCGATTGGCTTGAAATGTCTCAAAATTAGAAACTGAGGAAACTTCTAGCCAGCGGGCTTGAGCGGTTGAAAATACCTCAAAATCATAAGTCAGTGCAGCGGTAAACCCTAAATCTCCAGCACATAGTTTAAGAATTCGATATGGTAATTTTAATTCTTCTAAAATTGATTTTATATGTTCTACCATGCCATCCAAAGCAGCATAAGAACTGGATGGATGTTCTACTCTTAAGATTTCTACTTTATCAAACTGATGCAGTCTGTTCAAGCCACGAACATGTGCACCATAACTACCTGCTTCACGTCGAAAACAAGGCGTATAAGCCGTTAGAGTTTTAGGAAGTTCACTTTGTTGTAATAAAACATCTCTAAAAATATTAGTCGCTGGCACTTCGGCCGTTGGAATCAAATATAAGTTGTCTTCAACTACGTGATACATCTGCCCTTCTTTGTCTGGCAATTGACCTGTTCCAAATCCGGAAGCTTCATTTACTAAATGAGGCACTTGAATTTCATTATACCCTGCAGCGGTATTTTTATCAAGAAAATAATTAATTAATGCACGTTGTAAACGAGCACCCTTTCCTTTATAAACAGGAAAACCAGCTCCTGTTATTTTGTTTCCAAGATCAAAGTCTATGATATCATATTTTTTAGCTAGCTCCCAGTGTGGGGTGGCGGATTCAGAAAGGGTAGGAATGATTCCTGAACTAAATATTTCCTCATTATCATCTTCTGTCAACCCTTTTGGAACAATGGCATTTGGAAGATTTGGAATCTTATATAAAAGTGCCTGTAGCGAATCTGAGGATAAGTTTAATTCTTCCGAGAGTCTTACTTTTGTATTTTTTAAATCAGTAGTCTTTTGTTTAAAATCATTTGCCTTTTGGACTTGTCCTGTCTTGAAGAACTCGCCAATTTCATTAGAAATGATATTCAATTCAGATGAAATAACATCAACTTTAGTCTGAAGTCCCCTACGCGTTTCATCTAGTTTTAAAACCGTTTCAATTAATGAATTAGCTTCATTAGTACGTTTACTCAGGCGTTCAATAACTTCCGCTTGGTGTTCTCTTATGTAAGATACTTGTAACATGATAATTGTTTTAAAAGGTAAATTTAATCATTTAGAACAAAACAAGAATTGGTTTTAGTTCTAAATCGAATTAGTTTTGATTTAATAGCTCAATTTTATTAAAAGCCGCTTGGCGGTCAGATTCAAGTTGTAATTTTAATTCTTGCAGTCCAGGGAATTTAATTTCTCCACGAATCCTATCTAATAATTGGACCGTTAACAATTGACCATAAAGCGATTGGTTAAAATTAAATAAAAAGACTTCAATCGAAACTTCTTCTGAACTACTAATGGTAGGATTGGTTCCGATATTCATCATTCCATAAACTAATTGAGCATCTATGAACGATTGCACAAGATAAACTCCCTTTTTTGGAATTAATTTATAGGTCGCCTCAATTTGTAAATTGGCAGTGGGAAATTGAATAGTTTTACCCAAGCCACGACCTTTTACAACTAAGCCAGTAAGCATAAAATTATACCCCAAAAATTGGTTTGCTTTTGAAATATCACCATTTTCTAATGCCAATCTTATTTTAGTAGAGCTTACAGCAACATCCCCTACTTCATGCGCATCAATTTCGGTAACTTTAAAACCATAAAATGCTCCAAACTCTTTAAGGTCATTAATATTGGCCGTGCGATTACGCCCAAAATGATGGTCATATCCAACAATAATATGCTTTATGTGAAGTTTATTTACTAACACATCTCTTACGTACTCCAGAGCCGATAATCTAGAAAAGTCTTTAGTAAAAGCTTTAATTACTAAATGATCAACCCCAAGGTTTTGCATTAGACTTGCCTTTTCGTCTATCGTATTAATAAGTTTAATAGATGTATCTTCCTGGACAATCATTCGTGGGTGAGGAAAAAAAGTCAATACCAGCGCTTGAAGCTGATCTGCTTTTGCAATTCCTACAAGTTGATTTATTATTTTTTGATGACCTAAATGAACGCCATCAAAAGTTCCTATTGTCACAATGGATTCCTTAATTTGATCGTAATCAGAAGCAGATTTGATTTTCAGAATGGTCGTTTTGAATTGAAAATATAAATAAACAAAGATAAAAAAGGCGAAGACATTAAGAGTACTGGTTTTTATTTTTTTTAGATCAATTAATTTAAATCTTAATGATAATATGTCATTACTTAGTTTTTAACAAAAAAGTTTTAGTCTTTTTATTTGTTATTATATGTGTTCATTGTATTGTTTATCCCAGCCATGACAAAGCTTTTGACTAGCTTAGTACATTGCTCTAGTCGCTCTTTTAATTTTTCAGACTCCTCCGCTGTCCACTCACCAAGCACATAGTCGACTTGTCTGCCTTTGGAAAACTCATCACTAATTCCAAAGCGGAGTCTGTTATATTGACTTGTGTTTAATTTATCCTGAATATCCTTAAGACCATTGTGACCTCCATCGCTACCCTTCGTTTTGAGACGTAAGCTTCCAAAAGGTAAGTTAAGATCGTCTGTGATAACAAGTAAATTTTCTTGTGGAATTATTTCTTTTTCAAGCCAATATTTTACTGCTTTACCGCTTAGGTTCATAAAAGTATTTGGTTTTAAGATAATAAAAATACGTCCCTTAAATCGAAACTTTGCCAGGTCTCCTAGCTTTTTGGTCTCGAAAACTGCGCCGTTAAGCTCTGCCATTTTCTCCACTACCTTAAAGCCAATATTATGGCGGGTGCTTATATAGTCGAGACCGATATTTCCCAACCCAACAATCAAGTATTTTTTTGACATCTCAACTTCGTTATTTGACTTAAGTTTATTTCTAAATATCCAATTAAACATAATGTAAAAATAAAAAAAGCATTCTGAATAACAGAACGCTTTCTAAAATAATGAGTTAAATATCAGTTTACGAATCTGCGGGAGCAGAAGCGCCTTCCGCTGGAGCAGTACCTTCTGCTGGTGCAGCACCTTCTGCATTTTCTTCTTCTTCTTCTTCTAATTCGTCAATAGAAACTCTAGAACGTTTGACCTGACATACTACCGTATTGTCTGGATGTAAAAACTTGTAGCTTTCATTTTCTAACTCTGTTATATAAAGCTTCCCACCAATTTTTAGTGGTGTTACATCAGCTTCAATAAAATCTGGTAAGTTAGATGGTAAGGCTTTTACTCTAAGTTTACGTTTATTTCTTCTTAGGGATCCACCATTAGCAACTCCTAAAGATTTCCCAATAACATGCACTGGAATATCCATTGCGATTTCTTTATCGTCATATAATTGATAAAAATCTACGTGTAAAATACGGTCTGTCACCGGGTGAAACTGAATGTCTTGTAAAACAGCATTTAGAGTATCACTTCCTAAAGCAATCACAACGGTGTGAGCATTGGGTGTATATACTAATTTAGAGAATGCCAATTCTTCTGCTGAGAAATGTATTGGGTTGCCTCCTCCGTATATAACGCAAGGTACCTGTCCAGCATTACGTAAGGCTTTTGTTGATTTTTTGCCCACGCTTTCTCTTTTCGATCCATTAATTGTAATTGATTTCATTTGTATGTATTAATTATTTAGTTATTTACATTATAAAATTTGAGCTAATAGATTCATTTTGGTGTACTTTTTTCATTACATCAGCAAATAAATCTGCGCAGCTCAGGACTCTAATTTTAGAAGATTTTTGTGAGACTGTAATAGAGTCTGTTGTTATCAATTCTTCTAGTTTAGAATTTTCAATACGCTCATAAGCATTTCCTGATAAAATAGGATGTGTACAAATGGCTCTTACACTCAAAGCGCCGCGTTCCATCATAAGATCAGCAGCTTTTGTGAGGGTACCGGCAGTATCAACCATGTCATCTACGAGTACAACATTTTTACCTGTTACCTCTCCTATAAGTTCCATGTGAGAAATCACATTAGCCTTAGCCCGTTGCTTATAACATATTACAACATCACTTTTTAATGCTTTTGAATAAGCGTATGCTCTTTTTGAACCGCCCATATCAGGCGATGCTATTGTTAAATTGTCTAAATTTAAACTCTGCAAGTATGGTAAAAAGATTGTAGATGCAAACATATGATCGACAGGTCTTTCAAAAAAGCCTTGAATTTGATCAGCATGTAAATCCATAGTTATGATACGAGTAGCACCAGCTGTCTCCAACATTTTAGCTACTAACTTTGCTGCTATAGGAACTCTAGGTTTATCTTTTCGATCTTGTCTGGCCCAACCAAAATAAGGGATCACAGCTGTAATATGTCTTGCTGAGGCGCGCTTGGCTGCATCCAACATAAGCAGTAGTTCCATTAAGTTTTCAGGTCCCGGATTAGTAGAAGCAATTACGAAAATTCGTTTGCCTCTAATGGATTCTTCGTAAGAAGGCTGAAATTCCCCATCACTATAAGTTGATGTGATTACATTTCCCAAATCAACACCATATGCGGCAGCGATGTTTTTTCCAAGTACCATAGAATTGGTACAAGCAAAAATTTTGGGAGGTAAATTTGTAATTGACATTATAGTATTCTGTTTTTGAGAGCTTTAAACTAATTTTAAAGCGAGCTGCAAATTTATAACTTTATTTGAACTGGAAAAGGATATAAGTGACTATTTTTTGTTATTAACAGAATTAATTTTATAGTTTTGCATTCCAATAAAAATGCTCAAGTGGCGGAATTGGTAGACGCGCTGGATTCAAAATCCAGTGACTTCGGTCGTGTGGGTTCGATTCCCACCTTGAGTACAACCCTTGAAAATCAGAGGTTACCAAAAACCTTAATTTCAAGCTCTATATCAGATTAGAACTGCTTTGTGCAGTTCTTTTTTTTGCTCTCTATTTAAAATTGTTGCACTAAAATAGTCAAAAATAGTGCAGTTTTATTAATTTAGCACTAACGATAATTTGATCTGTAATTTGCACACTCATTTTTAATGGCCATGGATTAGGGCTTTTCGGTACGC
>CAJXDP010000008.1 GCA_913052445.1 uncultured Formosa sp. | reverse complement strand
TTGAAGAAATATCTCTTAATGCGTTTAATGTTTCCCCAAACCCTGTTAAGGATGTGGTTACTATTAATACCACTTCGGGATTTGACACAGTTGAAGTGTTTAATCAACTAGGCCAATCTGTATTGAAATCTAGTTCCAGTTTAATGAACAGTAATAGATTAGATCTCAGCTCATTAAATCCGGGGATTTATTTAATGCAAATAAGGTCCAGTAACAGAAGTAAAACAATAAAAATAATTAAAGAATAAGTAGTATTTAACCAAATTAAAAAAAGCCTGTGAAAATTAATTTTCCAGGCTTTTTTATTTTTATTAATAGCTTATCTGTATGTGTTTAATTAGCTTCTAAATACTTCTTCTAGAATTTCTTCCAGTTGGTTAAACTCAATTAAAAATGCATCATGACCATGAATCGATTGGATTTCTGAAATTTTGACATTCTCTTTATGTGTTTTTAATTCTACATAAGTTTCCCAGTTTTCATCTGGTTTGAAAAATAAGTCAGAATTAATAGTAACAATATGTATGTTAGATTTAATTTTTGAAGCCACCTCTACAAAATCTTTTTTTCCTTGCGTTATATCTAAAGTTCGTAGAACTTGATTCATCATTTTGTATGCTGCAAGTTGAAATCGGTCATTCAGTGCTTTTCCATGAAAATTTAGCCAGCTTTCTACAGCAAAAATAACCTCACCAGCTTGAATCGATCTGTCAAATTTACTTTTTAAAGACTCTGGGGTTCGGTAAAGCGACATAGCGTGCATTCGTGCATCTGCCAGAGGTTCAGAAGAGTTGTTAAGAATTCGGTCTTGGATGTGGCAATTAGCTAACAACCAATCTGTAGATTTCCAATCGGCAGCAATCGGAATAAGGTGCTCAATCAGTTTGGGCTTCAAAGCTGCTAGTTCCCAGGCCAAACCACCCCCAACAGACCCTCCTATAACAGCAAAAAGCTGTGTTATTTTTAACTTATTTAAAGCTAGAGCAAAAATTTGTGCAATATCCCCTGCAGTAAAATCCTTATAGTTATCAATAAGATTCGATGGATTTTGATCTTGTCCATTACCTGGGATATTAAATGCTAATACGGTGTAGAAAGTAGTGTCAATCAATTTCCCATGTCCTACAATTGAACTCCACCAACCGTCTGCACCTGCAACATTAGAATTACCCGTTAAAGCATGGTTAATCATTACCACGGGTGCCCCATGAAGCGGTTTACCAAAAAGCTGGTAAGATATGTTTACAGAATAAGTATTACCATTTTTAGTAATATAATTATGTACATCAATATAGTGAAGATCTTCCACTCTTAGTTTGCTTGTAATGTTAATTTACGAACCGCTTTAAAAGCTTCTTCTAAGTCTGACTTTAAGTCTTCAATATTTTCAATCCCAACTGATAAACGAATTAAATCTTTAGTAACTCCGGTTGCTTCTTGCGAGGCATCACTTAATTGTTGGTGTGTTGTGCTTGCAGGGTGGATGATCAACGACTTAGTATCTCCAATATTAGCAAGCAACGAAAATAGCTTAGTAGTATCTGCAATTTTTTTGGCTGCTTCAAAGCCGCCCTTAACACCAAATGTTACAATTCCACTCTGTCCTCTAGGTAAATACTTGTCAGCAAGTTCTTTATAAGGACTAGATAATAATCCTGGATAATTTACCCACTCTACAATATCTTCCTTTTCCAACCATTCCGCCAGCTGTAGTGCATTTTCACTGTGTTTCTGAATTCTAACTTCTAATGTTTCTAAACCTTGAATGATTTGAAACGCATTAAATGGACTTAGGGCAGCACCATAATCTCTAAGACCTTCTATTCTGACTTTAGCAATAAAAGACGCATCTCCTATAACTTCGTTATAAATTAACCCATGGTATCCTGCGGAAGGCTCTGTAAATTCAGGAAATTTTCCACTACCCCAATCAAAAGTACCTGCGTCAATAATAGCACCACCTAAAGCAGTTCCATTTCCATTGATGTACTTAGTAAGCGACTGAATAACAATATTAGCGCCGTGATCAATAGGATTTAACAAATAAGGAGTGGCAACTGTATTATCCACAATCAGTGGCAATTTGTAGGCATTGGCTTCTTTAGAAATTGCTTCGATATCCAAAACATCAAGTTTTGGATTTCCAAGAGATTCAATAAAAAATACTCGGGTATTTTCTTGGGATGCTTTTTGAAAGTTTTCAGGCTTTGATGGGTCTACAAAAGTGGTTGTGATTCCATGTCTTGGAAGGGTTACGCTTAATAAGTTATAAGTTCCTCCATACAAACTACTTGAAGCTACAATGTGATCGCCCGCCTTTAACAACGTCAGTAAGCTTGTCGCAATTGCTGCAGTGCCTGAGGCAGTTACAACAGCCGCAATACCACCTTCTAAAGCTGCTAAACGCTGCTCTAAAACATCATTTGTAGGATTATTTATACGGGAATAAATATTTCCTGGCTCAGCTAAGGAAAATAAATTAGCTGCATGGTCTGAGCTGTCAAACACATAAGCTGTTGATTGATAAATTGGCACGGCTCTTGTGCCTCCGTTTTCTGACACATTGTGTCCTGCATGCAACGCTTGGGTTGCAAATTTTTGTGTACTCATTTTTCTAGTTTTTTGAGTTAATTATAATTAAAACAAAAGTCATATGCACTTTTTAAAAGTGTACTTATTAGAAAAATGTTATGAAGAAAACTTGATTACAGAACTGTAATTATAGCTGGTTATCTATCTAATCTAAGATTATTACATCAAAAATCAAGTAGAATTTAGCACCTACTTTAACACATTAAAGGGTTGCTAAGGCTTCGTTGGGTCTATCCCTCCGCCTTTCTTGATAACATTTTAGTAAGTTATTGAACTTTCTTGAATGCAAATATTCAATAATAAAAAGATATAAACCAAATATTTTTCGGTTAATGTCAATTTTTTTTATTAAAAGATAAATATTTTCGGTGAATTATAAATTCTACAGATTTATTTTCTATGTTACTTTCAAGCCAGGATAAT
The DNA here is from genome assembly GCA_913052445.1 of uncultured Formosa sp. GTDB lineage: Bacteria > Bacteroidota > Bacteroidia > Flavobacteriales > Flavobacteriaceae > Hel1-33-131. The sequence continues at coordinate 46,772 of CAJXDP010000008.1, read as the reverse complement.
ACGTCTAAGTACAAAAACGCTCTTTTTTCGTATGGATCGTTTTCAAATACTTTAAGCTTAGCATGAAGCTCTTTAAAAGCTGATTTTATGTCTTGAGGATAAATATCGCCTAAACGTTTCAAGAACTTGATCATTTCTTTTTGGACCATATGAAGATCTTCCATTTTTATCAAAAACTTATACGTACTTTTAATGAGTGACTCTAGGTTATAATCCAACCCAGCTTCATAATGTGCAACTAAATTTAAAATTCTAGAGAAACACAAAAGGTCTTCTCGCATTTGTAATGACTTATTGCTAATTATTTTCTCTAAAAACACAATGGACTTATGGTATTCTCCAATGCCGAAATATAAACTTGCAATCTTATAATAAAAAACCATTACGTGATGTTCGTCAATGCGGCTTTTATGCTTGCGAAGTCCTTCTAATGTTTCCGGAATTAACGGAAGTCCTTCTTTGAAGGTTCCTTCCATGAAATGAGCATTAAACTTATTTGTACTTACATACAAAAAAGTAAGGCTTTCAACATTATCGTCTTTGGGAAACCAATCTTGACTTGTAATACTAATTATGTTGTTTAGTGTATCTAAAAACTTGTCATGTCGTTTTATAAAAAAAAGAGCTTCTAACATATTCTGATAACCGTTGAGAAAAAAGACAGGATTAAGTTGAATCATTGCAGGATATTCGTGAAATAAATCAACCCATTTTTTTGAATATTTATAACATGCTAGAAAATCTTGTGTCAAAAAACTATACCATAAATAAGACTTGTAGAGCCATAGTTTTTCTCTAAAACCTAACTCAGATATATTATAGTATGGTAGTCGTTCTTTAAAAAAAATATTTACTTTTTCATGCTCAGAAGCCTGTTTGACATAGCCGGTTTTTAAAAAAAACCCGTATAATTGAAGAGCTAAATTAGAAAGCTTACTTGCCAATAAATTTTGATTGTTTAACTCATCGGATTGAATTGTTAACTCGTCCGCCCTTGTACTAATACTCCTTGTAATGTATTGAGATTCAATTACTTTTTCTAATTCGATAATCTCATTTGCAATATTTTTTTCTTCGTTAGATATAGCCAGTGACTTGGCTTTATCTAATATTTTTAAACTTTGAGTGTAGAGACCTTTATGATACAAAATTGTAGCAAAATCTAATTGCTCACGAATTTGAATTCTGATATTTTGGTGGGAAGGGTTTAATCGTAAACTAATCAAAATCTGCTTATACAAATGTGCTTTCAGATTAGATAATTGTTGTTTTTTTACAAAACCATTTTTTAAAATTACCGACTCATCATATGTTTTTAGTTTTTGTAAAATATTAAAAAGCAATAAGAATTTAGAACTCTCATTAACCCACAAGCGCCCAACATAGAGTTTGAATTGCCTTTTTTCGGATTTGGACAATGACTTTATAAGCACAAACAAATTATCTTTTTGCTCTCTAGTCATGCTATAAATATTGGCATATTATGTTGTATATTAGATGCTTAATTGAAATAAGACGTTGTTATACATCGTAATACAAATACGATAGCTTATTCATTTAAAAGAACCAAAATATAAATTCGTGCAACAAAAGAAAAATATATTCCGATAAATGTCTAATACACAGATTCAAATTTTTGACACAACTCTTCGCGATGGCGAGCAAGTGCCTGGTTGTAAGCTAAATACGCCTCAAAAAGTAATTATTGCTAAACAGCTAGACTTATTGGGTGTCGATATTATTGAAGCTGGATTTCCTGTTTCAAGTCCAGGTGATTTTAAATCTGTTGAGGAAATTTCAAAAATTGTAAAAAATGCCACCGTTTGCGGACTTACTCGTTCGGTAGAAAATGATATAAAAGTTGCCGCTGAAGCTCTCAAATACGCTAGAAAACCTAGAATCCATACAGGAATAGGAACTTCAGACTCCCACATAATTCACAAATTTAAATCAAACAAGGATGCTATTATAGAGCGAGCTGTACGGGCGGTATCTTATGCAAAATCTTTTGTTGAAGACGTAGAATTTTATGCTGAGGACGCTGGCCGAACTGACAATGAGTATTTAGCGCGTGTTTGTGAAGCAGTGATTAAAGCAGGAGCAACTGTGTTAAATATTCCAGACACAACTGGATACTGCTTACCTCACGAATATGGAGCTAAAATTAAATACTTAAAAGAAAATGTAAAGGGGATAGACAAAGCCATTATTTCATGTCATTGTCACAATGACTTAGGACTCGCAACTGCTAATTCTATTGAGGGTATCATTAACGGAGCCCGCCAAATAGAATGTACTATTAATGGTATTGGAGAGCGCGCAGGTAATACTGCTTTAGAGGAAGTAGTGATGATTATGAAACAACACCCTTACCTAAACCTAGATACTAATATAGATACAAAAATGTTATTTGGAATAAGTCAATTAGTGTCAGAAAGCATGGGGATTTACACACAGCCCAACAAAGCAATTGTTGGTGCTAATGCATTTGCACATAGTTCCGGAATTCATCAAGACGGTGTAATCAAAAATCGTGAAACCTATGAGATTATAGATCCTAAAGATGTTGGCGTCAATGAGTCGGCTATTGTACTTACCGCTAGAAGTGGTCGTGCAGCCTTAGCATACAGAGCGAAAAAAGTTGGTTATGAGCTTACTAAACTTGAACTAGATGTTGTCTATGCTGGGTTTTTAAAATTTGCAGATAATAAAAAAGAAGTAATTGATTCCGATATTCACGAAATTGTAAAAATCTCTAAGATTTATAACTAAATTGAGCCCGAATTTATGAAAAAAACTCTATTTGACAAGGTTTGGGATGCTCATGTCGTTGACACAGTTCAGAACGGACCCCAAGTGCTTTACATTGATAAGCATTTAATACATGAAGTAACAAGTCCACAAGCTTTTAATGAACTTGAAGAGCGACTGATTCCTGTTTTTAGGCCACATAAAATTATAGGGACAGCTGACCACAACACACCTACTCTAGATCAACATTTACCGGTTAAGGATGATTTGTCTAGAAAACAACTTGCCCAACTCTCTGAAAATTGTAGTAAAAATAATATTACTCTTTTCGAACTAGGTCACAAGTACAATGGTATTGTACACGTAATGGCTCCTGAACTGGGCATTACTCAGCCTGGGATGACAATGGTTTGTGGCGACAGTCACACTTCAACGCACGGAGCTTTTGGAGCTATTGCTTTTGGAATTGGCACTAGTCAAGTTGCCCAAGTATTTGCAAGCCAGTGCTTACTGTTATCAAAGCCTAAGAGCTTAAGAGTGAGCGTAAATGGAATACTTAAAAATGGAGTGCTTCCTAAAGACGTGATCTTATACATAATCTCAAAATTAGGGACCAATTCTGGAACCGGTTATTTCTGTGAATACGCAGGCGATGTTTTTGAAAACATGAGTATGGAAGGTCGAATGACTGTTTGTAATATGAGTATTGAAATGGGAGCTAGAGGCGGAATGATTGCCCCAGATGAGACGACTTTTGAATATGTAAAAGATAGAGAATTTGCTCCTAAAAATGAAGACTTTAACACTAAAGTAGCATACTGGAAAACACTTCCAACTGATGAAGATGCACAATTTGATAAAGAATATTTTTTTGATGCAGAAGATATAGAGCCGATGGTTACTTACGGAACAAACCCAGGAATGGGTATTAAGATCTCTGAAAGAATACCTATAAATAATGATCCTTCATTTGAGAAGTCACTACAATACATGAATTTTGAGGCTGGTAAATCTCTGATTAATACCCCTATAAACTTCGTATTTATTGGAAGTTGTACTAACTCTAGAATTGAAGATTTCAGAGTTGCTGCAGACTATGTCAAAGGGAAGCAGAAGGCCAAAAATGTAACTGCATGGCTAGTTCCAGGAAGTAAACAAGTAGAGACTCAAATTATCGAAGAAGGGTTAAAAGATATTTTTAATGCTGCTGGATTTGAATTGAGACAACCAGGCTGTTCGGCATGTTTAGCAATGAATGACGACAAAATTCCGCAAAAAGAATACTGTGTATCCACTTCAAATAGAAATTTTGAAGGCCGACAAGGGCAGGGAGCAAGAACAATTTTAGCAAGCCCCTTAGTTGCAGCTGTAACTGCAATAGAAGGAAAAATTATAGATATCACTAAACAATTAAATTAATGGAGAAATTTAAAACACACAACTCCCAAGCAATTCCATTAAACATTGCTAATGTGGATACGGATCAGATCATACCAGCGCGTTTTTTAAAAGCTACAGACAAGAAAGGTTTTGGAGATAATGTTTTTAGAGACTGGCGTTTTGACAAGTTAGGAGATCCAGTTTCAAACTTCTCTCTAAATAATCCATTATATTCTGGAAGCATTTTAATTGCGGGAGATAACTTTGGTTGCGGCTCTAGTCGTGAACATGCAGCTTGGGCATTAGTCGGCTTTGGATTTAAAGTAATTGTGTCTAGTTTTTTTGCGGATATTTTTAAAGGAAATGCTTTAAATAACGGTCTTTTACCAGTCCAAGTTTCTGAACGCTTTCTGGATCATCTATTTGAATCTGTTGAATCCGATGCTAATACTCAATTTGAGGTAAATTTAGAAACGCAGACTATCAGCATTGAAGGAACCGATTTAAGCGAAAGTTTTGATATTGATCCTTACAAAAAAACATGTATGATTAATGGATATGACGATATTGATTATTTATTAAGTAAAAAAGAAATTATCGAAGCTTTTGAGCTTCAAAAAACCTATTGATATGAATTTAAAAATCGCTGTTTTATCAGGTGATGGAATTGGCCCAGAAGTGACTGAACAGTCTGTAAAAGTACTGAAAGCAATTGCAGTTAATTATGACCATCACTTTACTTTTACCCCTGCTCTTGTTGGTGCAATTGCTATTGATCAGTTAGGAGAACCTTTACCTGAAATTACGCTCGATGTATGTAGAGCCAATGACTCAATATTATTTGGTGCTATAGGACACCCAAAATATGACAATGACCCAACAGCAAAAGTGCGCCCAGAACAAGGACTCTTAAAACTTCGTAAGGAGCTAGGTTTGTACGCAAATGTCAGACCTGTAAAGGCATATGAATCATTGCTTGGAAAATCTCCTTTAAAGAAAAAAATAATTAGAGGAACTGATATTAGTATTTATAGAGAACTAACTGGTGGAATTTATTTTGGAGAAAAAAAATTAAGTGCTGATGGAAATACTGCATCCGATCTTTGCGAATACTCTAGATATGAAATAGAACGCATAGCTCACCTTGCGTTTAAAGCAGCTAAATCTAGACGACAAAAGGTAACACTGGTTGATAAAGCAAATGTATTAGAAAGCTCCCGACTATGGAGAAAAGTGGTTGGAGAACTTGCTGAAGAATATCCTGATATAGAACTAGATTACCTTTTTGTAGACAACGCGGCCATGCAGATGATTTTAAACCCAACACAGTTTGATGTCATTCTTACAGAAAACTTATTTGGAGACGTGATAAGTGATGAAGCAAGTGTCATTGGAGGCTCAATTGGGCTATTAGCTTCTGCGTCTGTTGGTAATAAATATTCTATGTTTGAGCCAATCCACGGGTCTTATCCACAGGCAGAAGGAAAAGGGATTGCTAACCCAATCGCTTCAATACTATCTGCTGCTATGTTACTAGACCACTTTGCGCTAAACAAGGAAGCTGACATGATAAGAACCGCCGTTGAAAAGTCACTTAAACTAAACATTACAACGCCAGATTTAAATACAAAATTTGATAATATCTCTACAACCAACGTAGGTGATTTTATAGAAGACTATATAAACAACCCCGATGACTCAAACTTGAATTTCAGGAACATGCATCTTGGGCAGTCTACGATTATTTAACGAAATATCGAAAACTATCATACAAAAAAAGCCCCGCTATTGCGAGGCTTTTTTTTACAATTTAATGGTTTTGCCATTACTATTTTTAAAATGATATTGTAGATACGTGTAAGCATCTCTTGGCATTACTTTTACCCATTTTTTATGTTCAAAATACCATTTTGTTCGTATGGATGGGAAGCCTTTAGTTATAAAGGCTGCTATAAAAGGGTGTGTGTTTAAAGTCACGTCTTTATAGCCTTTTTTAATGATTTGGTCAAGTTGATAATTCATTTTTTCAATCAAAACAATGGGTGCTTCAACTTCTGCACCATTAATACCACTAGGATTCTTTTCCTTGGTCTTAATATTCATTTCTGGACGAACACGCTGTCTTGTGATTTGAATTAAACCAAACTTACTAGGTGGTAGTATTTTGTGTTTAGCTCTATCATCTTTCATCTCATCTCTAAGGTGATTAAACAGTTTTTTTCGATTCTCCGCCTTGTTCATGTCAATAAAGTCGATTACAATGATTCCGCCCATATCACGCAATCTAAATTGACGTGCTAGTTCGGTTGCTGAGATTAAATTAACTTCTAATGCAGTATCCTCTTGATTTCTTTGTTTGCTTGAACGATTTCCACTATTAACATCTACAACATGGAGGGCTTCTGTGTGCTCAATAATTAAATAAGCACCTCTAGCCATTGACACTGTTTTTCCAAAGGAAGTTTTGATTTGTCTTTCAATTCCAAATTTCTCAAAAATTGGTGTTTTAAGATTATGGTAATTTACAATCGATGCCTTGTGAGGGGCAATCTCATTTACATAATCTTTAACTTGATTGAAAAGAATTTCATTATCAACCGTGATGCCCGTAAAAGTATCATTGAAAATGTCTCTAAGTATAGAAGAGGCTTTGTTCATTTCACCAAGAACTTTACTTGGTGTATGAGCTCGAGGGATTGCTTTACAAATAGATTCCCAATTCGAATACAAATTCTGAAGATCTTTATCTAGTTCTGCAACTTTCTTATCTGTAGCAACTGTTCGGATAATAACTCCAAATCCTTTAGGAGTTATACTTTTCACTAATCTTTTTAAACGTTCTTTTTCTTTTCTACTTTCAATTTTTTGAGAGATTGAGATACGGTCTGAAAATGGAACAAGAACTAAATAGCGTCCAGCTAGAGATATCTCAGAACTTATTCTAGGTCCCTTAGTGGAAATTGGTTCTTTTACAATTTGAACTAAGATAGATTGATTTGACTTTATAACATCATCAATATTACCATCTTTTTTAATGTCATCTTCAAAAGTGAAGTTTTTTAAAGAATAATCATTTGATTTACCTGTGCTTACACGTTTCATGAATTTCATAAGCGTTGGATACTTTGGTCCAAGATCATGATAATGCAAAAATGCATCTTTTTCATACCCTACATTTACAAATGCAGCGTTAAGACCCGGAACAGATTTTCTGACTTTGGCTAAAAACACATCGCCTACAGAAAACTTACTGTTATCTTCGTCTTTTTGAAATTCAATTAATTTTCCATCTTTTAATAAGGCAAAATCAACATTATCTGAATTAGATCGAATTATTAATTCTTTATTCATATTAGTTAATTTTAATCTGAACAAAATTGTTCAGATGGATTATAAATTTTTTTTATTCATTCCCATAAATTTACAGGAATATAACCCTAAGAATTTAAACGAATTTTGATGTTTAAAAACTAAGATTTCACAGGGTTTTGTACGGTAAATTCGTGAAAATAGTAAGGTTTAGCTGAATTTTTACGAATTAGATGTCAATGAACTTTCTAAAAATAAATCAAAAAAGTAGCTTGAGCTACTTTTTTGATTTATTTCTTCTTGTGACGATTAGCACGTCGTCTCTTTTTACGCTTGTGCGTCGCTACCTTATGTCTTTTACGTTTTTTACCACTTGGCATAAATGTATTTTTTAGAAATTAGTAATAAATTTATTTATTTACTTTAACCTTTAACTTTACGCCTTCTATAAAAACTTTAGACGGCTTGAAGGAAGGTATATTGTGAGCTGGTATTTTGATTGAAGTATTCTTGGAAATATTTCTGCCTATTTTCTCAGCTCTTGTTTTAACAATAAAGCTTCCAAATCCTCTCAGATAAACATTCTCTCCTGTCTCCAGGGATCCTTTTACTTCACTCATAAAAGACTCAACAGTTGCTAATACATCTCCTTTTTCGATTCCTAGGTCGTTGGAAATTTTAGCTACAATTTCAGCTTTAGTCATTTTATTATAAATATTTTAACGTTAATGTTTTATTAAACGGCTTGCAAATATATGTATTTTAAATTCAATATTTCAACCCTATAGAATTAAAGTTTAATATATTAAAAGATTATTTTTGTGTGTGAATAAAAATGAAAAATGAGCTTTAACTCGATATTAACTAACTGGTATCAAGCGAACAAAAGAGATCTTCCTTGGCGAAAATCTAAGAAACCTTACAATATATGGTTGTCCGAAATTATATTACAACAAACCCAAGTTAAACAAGGGTTGCCTTATTATGAAGCATTTATATCTAATTTTCCAACTCTTAAAGATCTCGCTAATGCGTCTGAAAACGAAGTTCTAAAAATTTGGCAAGGGTTGGGCTATTATTCTCGAGCTAGAAATCTTCACTTTTCAGCAAAATACATTAATGACCATCTTGAAGGAGTTTTTCCAAAAAACTACAAAGAACTTCTGCAACTTAAAGGAGTTGGGGACTACACGGCAAGTGCTATAGCTTCTATCTGTTATGAAGAGTCCATAGCGGCTGTAGACGGAAATGTGTATCGTGTTTTGGGGCGCTATTTTGGCATAGACACTCCCATTAATAGCACGCATGGCATAAAACAATTTAAAACACTAGCAACTTCCTTACTCCCAGTTTCTAATTTGGGTGATTACAACCAAGCAGTCATGGAGTTTGGAGCTCGACAATGCAAGCCTCAATCGCCTGTATGTACGGAATGCCCTTTAAATAAAAACTGTCAGGCCTATGCCACAGGATCTGTTAAGTTTCTTCCTGTCAAACTTAAAAAAAATAAAGTTAAAAAGAAGTATTTTAACTTTATAGTGATAAGCTTAAAGGGCAATAAAACGTATTTAGAACAGCGTACGAAAAAGGGGATTTGGCAACAGCTATATCAATTTCCAATGATAGAAACAGAAAAACCTATAGATCTTGAAGGCTTACTAGCGCATTCCGATGCACAATCAGTTATTCCAGAATCGTATGACGAGCTACTGTTATTTAATGAAATTGACATCGTCCACAAACTATCTCACCAAGAATTACATATAAAGTTTTGGATCTTAAAAACATCAATACAGATGAAAAAAGCCATCAAATGGTCGGATATTAAGTATTACCCTGTTCCAATAGTCCTTGAACGGTTTATTAATAATTTTCAAAATTAGGGATGAGCATCCCTAATTTTTAGATATCTTTATATTCTAAATTTAATTAATCAATTTAAATATCTAATTTATGTCAGGAACCTTGAATAAAGTAATGCTGATTGGGCATCTAGGAGATGTGGTTAAAATGCACTATTTTGATGACAAAAATTGCGTAGGTCGTTTCTCTTTAGCTACAAATGAAAACTACACAAATAAGCAAACAAACGAAAAGGTGACAAATACAGAATGGCACAATATCGTTGTGAGAAATAAAGCTGCTGAAATTTGCGAGAAATACCTAAAAAAAGGGGACAAAGTGTATATTGAAGGCCGTTTAAAAACACGTAAATGGCAAGATGACAAAGGAAATGATCGCTACTCCACCGAAATTCAATGTATTGATTTCACATTTTTAACTCCAAAAAATGAAAACTCTGAAACTAATAGTGAAATTGAAAACAAAAAACATTTAGACACTGGAAATAAAACTGCTATCCCACAAGAGCATACTAATGATCTCCCTTTTTAATTGATTTTATACACTCTAATAATTGAATCCTGAACCTTCAATCATAGTACCTCTTTCAAATTCATCACTTATGTCCGGGCTCATAGGACTTATAATTCTTTTAGTAGCCTCTGCACTAATTTCTGGAGCTGAAGTAGCTCTTTTTTCGTTGACTCAAAAAGATTTAGATGAATCAAAAAAAAATAAAAAAAAATCTTCTGAGATAATTATCGCTCTTCTGAGAAAACCAAAAAAACTGCTCGCTACAATATTAGTAGTTAATAATTTTATAAATATTGGAATTGTTATTTTGTTTGCTTCGTTAGTAGATCGCTTATTTGAGGGAGTTGACTCAAAACTAACTTTAGGAGTTTTCAATATCGACCTTCTCTTTTTTGTAGAAGTTGTTCTAATTACATTTTTAATCCTATTAATTGGGGAAGTTTTACCCAAGGTTTATGCAAATAGAAATAACTTGAAGTTTTCAAAATTTATGGCCTACCCACTTAAGGTTCTTGATATAATCATTTCACCCATAAGCATGCCTATGCAACGAATAACTCTTGGAGTCCATAATATGTTAGGAAAACAAAAATCAACTCTTAATGTGGGATACCTATCTCAGGCACTGGAACTAGCCAGCAATGAGGACACTACGCAAGAAGAACAAAAAATATTACAAGGAATTGTATCATTTGGCAAAACGGAAACCAAACAAGTAATGCGCCCACGTATTGATATTTTTGCATTAGATGAATCAACTGAATACAGTAAAATAATTCCTGAAATTATAAGAAATGGCTATTCTCGAATTCCTGTTTATAAAGACAGTGTTGATAGTGTGACGGGTGTTTTATATGTGAAAGATTTGTTGCCCTACCTTCAAAAAAAACAATTTGACTGGACAACTTTAATTAGAACTCCATTTTTTGTTCCTGAAAATAAAAAACTAGATGATTTAATGGTCGAGTTTCAAGAGAAAAAAATTCATCTTGCTATAGTAGTTGATGAGTATGGCGGGACTTCAGGTGTAGTATCGCTAGAAGATGTTATCGAAGAAATTGTAGGCGATATTAGTGATGAATTTGATGACGATGATTTAATTTACTCCAAAATAGACGCTCATAACTTTGTTTTTGAAGGCAAAACTACACTAAAAGACTTTTACAGAATTATCAAGCTTTCTGATGAGTCAATTTTTGAAGATGAAAAAGGAGAGGCAGAAACCTTAGCTGGATTTATACTTGAAATTTCAAAAAGCTTCCCAAAATTAAAAAGTAAAATTACGTTTAAAAAATATTCATTTACTGTGGAAGCACTAAGCAATAAACGCATTAAGCAACTAAAAGTAACTTTGAAGAAATAATGAAACCATACGTTATTCTTTTATTTATATCAATCTCTTTATCATGCGAGCAAGTTTTAGTTCCAAAACCAAAAGCATTTTTGAGCTTAGATTATCCCAAAGCGACCTATCACGAAAGCTCAATGGAGCTGCCCTTTGCGTTCGAAAAAAACAAACTAGCCCAAATGTCTATTTCTAAAAAAAATAATCTATTAAATGGAGTTATTATCCGATATCCGTCACTAAAAGCATCTATTTTTATTAACTATAAGGAAGTAAATAATAACTTAAAAAAACACATCTCTGACGTAAGAAAAATAACTCAAAAACATTTGGAACAAGCTGATGAGATTTCAGAGCAGAAGTATGATAATGATCGGATGGAAATATACGGGATGTTTTATGACCTTAAAGGAAATGTTGCCTCACAATCTCAGTTTTATGTCACTGACAGCATAAAACATTTTTTATCAGGAGCACTTTATTTTGAAACAAAACCTAACTACGATTCTATACTACCTAGCATTAACTACATCCAAAAAGACATTGTACATTTGATTGAAAGTTTGAGATGGAAACAATCAATCAATGATCTTTAGGTTCTGGTCCCAAAGGATTCCAGCCCTGAGCGGTCAAAGGAATTTTAGCTTCTCCACGAGTGACTAAGTTCATCCCATTACTTAAATCGGTCATATACCCAATAACCGTTAAGTTGGGATTAGCTTTAATTTTTGGGAAATCCTGCTGAGAAATTGTCATTAAGAGTTCATAATCTTCACCTCCATTAAGAGCAACTGTAGTACTGTCCATATTAAATTCTTCACATGTTGATATCACTTGGGGATCTAAAGGAATTTTTGTTTCATATAAATCACACCCTACCTTACTCTGTTTACATAAGTGGATAATTTCTGAAGACAAACCGTCACTAATATCAATCATAGAAGTTGGCAAAACATCAAGGTCTTTAAGAAGCTTTACAATATCCTTTCGAGCTTCTGGTTTTAATTGACGTTCAATGATATAAGTATAAGTGTCTAAATCAGGCTGACTATTTGGATTCACTTTAAAAACCTGTTTTTCACGTTCCAAAACTTGAAGCCCTAAATAAGCTCCACCTAAATCACCACTAACTACTAATAAATCATTCGATTGAGCACCACTACGCTTTACTACAGACTCTAAATCCACATCACCAAGAGCCGTGACAGAAATCATAAGACCTGTTTTAGAAGAAGTAGTATCGCCGCCAACAACATCAACTCCATACGCCTCAGCAGCCTTATAGATTCCATCATAAAGGGCTTCCAAAGCCTCCAACGTAAACCGATTAGAAACAGCAATAGAAACTGTTATTTGTGTTGCATTAGCATTCATTGCATAAACATCAGATAAATTAACTACGACTGCTTTATAACCCAAGTGTTTTAAAGGCATATAGCTTAAATCAAAATGAATTCCTTCCAATAATAAATCAGTTGTTAATACAACCGATTTGTTTTTAAAATTTAACACGGCCGCGTCATCTCCAATCCCTTTTAAGGTTGAGGCGTTTTTAACGGAAAATTTTTTAGTTAAATGATCTATTAACCCAAATTCTCCTAGCGAGTCAAGAGATGTTTGTTTTTGATTTTTATCTTCTATCATATTGCAAAAATAAGGCGCTTTTGGTTGATTTCAGACAGATTTCTTAAGTAATTCTATAGTTTTGAATTTGTTTTGTGTTTTTAATGTAGATTAGATGTTATATTTAGTCTTTATATGAAATTCCCATTTTTAATTATATCTGTTTTTATTGGACTATCAATCTCATGTGATAATGAACCCTATGAATGGGCTCCTTCCTATAATGCCACATGGCCATGTGAAAATGGAATGGCTGATATATATCCATGTAGCGGGTATGACCTTATGAGTTACTTGTCTTTACAAGACTTAACTCCCGAAGGCATCAATAATGGAAATCTTGCAGGAAATGATTCATGGGGATGGACCGACCCAAATACAAACAAGGAATATGCTTTAGTTGGGCTTTCCTCTCACGCTGCTTTTGTAGACATTAGCAACCCTTCTTTGCCTGTCTTGATTGGTGTACTTCCAACGGCAACTGTAAATAGCTCATGGAGAGACATAAAAGTATATCAAAATCATGCCTTTATTGTAAGTGAAGCGTCTGGGCACGGTATGCAAGTTTTTGACCTTACTAGACTTAGAGACGTTAATGATGCCCCAGAGATATTCACTGCTGACACTCATTTTACAGACTTCGGGAGCGCCCATAATATTGTAATTAATGAAGAGTCTGGGTATGCTTACGTAGTAGGAGCAAATCGGAATGGACCTTTTTCTGGAGGTGCCCTTTTTATTAATATACAAAACCCTACTGCACCCATTTTTGAAGGGGGATTTGGAGAAGAAGGTTATTCTCACGATGCTCAAGTTATTAATTATTCTGGGCCTGACACAGATCACATTGGAAAAGAAATATTAGTAGGAAGCAATGAAAATGAGATTGTAATAGCCGATGTTACTGACAAAGCTAATCCAATCACGATTTCAACTGTAGGGTATTCAAATATTGGATATACCCACCAAGGATGGTTTACTGAAGATCTGAATCATTTTATTGTAGGCGATGAGCTCGATGAATTAAATATTGGAACAAATACCCGTACACTCATTTTTAATTTTTCCGACTTAGACAACCCCGTTTATGATTTTGATTATTTAGGATCTACTCTAGCCATTGATCACAATGGATATCCTTTTGGAGATAATTATTATTTAGCAAATTATACGGCAGGCATTCGAGTGTTAGATTTATCTCAAATTGCAAACAACACCATTTCTGAAATTGGTTTTTTTGATACATATCCAGAAAATGACAGTGCAGCATTTGATGGAGTTTGGAATGTATACCCATTTTTCACTAGTGAAAACATAATTATCAGTGACATAGATAGAGGTTTGTTTATTGTAAGAAGAAGTGATTTTTAATTTTTTAAGCCATGCATTTTAATACTTACAACTGTTCTTCATTATTGATTTGTTTGATTACTAGCATAATTGTATTTAATTGCTCTGAAGATAATGATCCAGAAAGAGTTGATAATTTTACTCTAGAAATTGATTCAATTTTAACTTTAGGAGGCACCAAAAATGAAGGCGCGCAATCTGTGATTCAGACGCAAGATGGTGGCTATGCTGTTATAGGTCATACTCAAAGCATGGATGGGGATGTCGAAGGGAAATCTAATGAATCCTATGATTACTGGCTTCTCAAGTTTAATGCCTCAAATTTGTTGGAATGGCAAAAAACATATGGTGGGACTGCCGACGATCGCGGCACTAACTTAATTCAGACAAATGACGGCGGTTATGCAATTATTGGAAAAAGTAAAAGTTCAGACGGAGATGTTTCAGAAAATGCGGGATATGATGACTTTTGGATAACTAAATTAGATGAAAATGGATCCATCTCTTGGGATTACTCATTTGGATACCCAGGAAGTGACATCCCTTACTCTATTATACAAACAAACGACAATGGCTTTTTTCTATCTGGTGTATTGGACGTGTCAGCATCAAATGGCCTTGGGAATCGGTTGTCAAACATACAATATCGGCACGCTGGTGGAGACTATTGGGTGATTAAATTAAATGCCAACGGTATTAAAGAATGGAGCAACTATTACGGAGGAACTTTTACAGACACTGCTTACGATGCCATTCAAACAAATGATAGCGGATATATAGTTGTAGGCTCATCGGATAGTGGAGATGTTGATGTCTCAAACACTAAAGGGGCTTATGATTTCTGGGTGATTAAACTCTCTGAAACTGGAGCTATTATTTGGGAAAAATCATTTGGAGGAGACCAAGTTGATGAAGCGCGCTCAATTAGTCAAACGGCTGATGGTAATTATTTAGTTGTTGGAGATACTAGAAGTGCTAATTTAGATGTTTCTCAAAACAATGGAGCTGCTGATTTATGGATAATAAAAATCAGCCCTGAGGGGGCTTTAATATGGGAGAAAACATTAGGGGGGAGTAACTTTGACGTCGGAAGGTCCGTTTCAAAAACAGTGGATGATGGATTTTTAATAGCAGGAAGTTCAAGAAGTTACGATGGCGACCTAAGTAATAATAATGGCCAAAACGATGCTTTAATTCTTAAAATAAATGGCAACGGTGAGCTAGAGTGGCAAAAAACAATTGGAGGGAGTGAGGTTGACTTTTTCTACGGAGCCGTCGAACTAACAGACGGTTCTATTGTCGCTGTTGGAGACTCTAGCAGCTCAAATGAAGATATTCAACAAAACAAAGGCTTTACAGATCTTTTAATACTCAAGACAAAATGAAACTGAATCCTATTTTTTTAGCCTTAGCACTTTTAATGGTTTCTAGCTGTAACACTGATGAGAAAAACCTTACACATCAAACAACTATAAATTTGAAGTTTATTCATAATTGGGACGAAATCGAGATCACCAGCTCAAACTTCAACACATTAAATTATACAAACGCTTATGGAAATATTGTAAGTATTGAGCGCTTACGTTACCTTATTTCTGATATTGAATTGACAAAAAATAATGGACAAATAATTACAATGGATGGTTACAGCCTAGTAGACTTATCAAACGAAAATACTTTATTACACATGCCTATAGACCTAATTGAAACTGGGACTTATATTAATATTTCATTTACTTTTGGATTCACAAATGAAAAAAACATCGACGGTATTTATACTGATTTAAATTCGAAATCATGGAACGTTCCTTCTATGCTTGGTGGTGGCTATCATTACCTACAGTTAGATGGGAGATTTTTAAACGGTCAAAATGAAGAACAAGGATATAATTACCATGCTATTAGGGCTGTAGACAATCCAGGAGACACCCCTAGTTTTACTCAAGATACTTTCTTTAAAGTAAATCTGGGAACTGTTAATATTGAACCAGATACTGACATAAATATTGCCATGAATATTGCTGAATGGTTTAAAAATCCAAACACATGGAACCTTAACGAATTTAATCAAATGCTAATGCCAAATTCTGAGGCTCAAATAATGATGTATGAGAATGGACAAAATGCATTTACTTTGATAAGTAATGACTAAAATATAATGAAGACTCTGAAAGCAAATACAATCTTGTTTTTATTTACACTCCTAGTCTTGTCGTGCGATAAAGAATCCGTGAATTCTTATGTGAATGCAACAACTCCCAGTCCTCTACAAATACCTCAATTATTTGAGTCCCTAATTATCAATCCAATTATACCTCCCAACAATCCACAGACAGAAGAAGGTATAATGCTTGGAAGGAAGTTATTTTATGATCCAATATTGTCTGCGGACAATACCCAAGCATGTGCAAGCTGCCATAACCCCATAAATGCATTTACAGATAGTAACCGATTTAGCGCAGGAATTGATGGGTTTACTGGCAGTAGAAACTCAATGCCATTATTTAATTTAGCATGGAATTATGAAGATCAATTTTTCTGGGATGGTCGCGAATCTGGACTTGAAAACCAAGCCTTTGAGCCCGTTACAAACCCTATTGAAATGCACACCTCTTGGCCTGAAGTATCAGAAAAAATTTTACAAGATTCAGATTACCCACAACTCTTTGAAGCTGCTTTTGGGAATAGCATAATTGATTCCGTTTTAGTTGCTAAAGCTATTGCTCAGTTTGAAAGGACTCTTATTTCTGCAAATTCAAAATTTGATGCCTATTTAGTGGGAACTAGCAGCTTAACAGTTCAGGAGATCGAAGGATTTAATATTTTTATGGATGAATCAAAAGGCGATTGTTTTCACTGTCATGGTAGTGAAAATAATCCCTTGTGGACTGACAATAAATTTCACAATAACGGTTTAGATTCAAACGTAACAGACCTAGGTCTTGGAGGTATCACTGGAGATCCTTCAGATAATGGTAAATTTAAATCGCCATCTTTAAGAAACTTAATATACACAGCTCCCTATATGCATGACGGACGATTTTCAACTATAGACGAAGTAATTAACCACTACAGCGAAGGCCTACAAAACTCACCCACTATTGATCCTTTAATGAAAAACGTTAGCCAAGGAGGTGTGCAACTAAACCCAGAGGAAAAAGCAAACCTTAAAGCCTTTCTGCTAACTTTAACTGACGATGACTTTATAAACAATCCAAATTTTTCAAATCCATAGGTAAAACCTATATGCTGATATATTAATATAATGTTAGGGTTTATGGTTATCCCCTCCTTATGTTGTATATTTACTCACTATTTGGAAAGCAGCTATTAAAGCATTATGATAAAAGTATCAGAAACAGCAAAAAGTAAAGTCTTGCAATTAATGCAAGAAGATGGTTTTGACCCTAGCAAAGACTATGTCAGAGTTGGCGTTAAAAGTGGAGGGTGCTCTGGACTATCTTATGACTTAAAGTTTGATAAATCCCAGATTAAAGGCGATAAGCTATTCGAAGATAATGGCGTAAAAATCATTGTAGACACTAAAAGTTTTCTATATCTTATAGGAACTACACTAGAGTATTCAGGTGGACTGAATGGAGCAGGGTTTGTATTTAATAACCCCAATGCTAATCGTACTTGTGGGTGTGGAGAATCTTTTTCCTTATAACATAATTTTATTGGCGGTATGAGTAAGTACACAGAGGATGATTTAAGAGAAGAATTAAAAACCAAGGAATATGAATATGGTTTTTATACAGATATAGATTCTGAAACATTCCCTATTGGTTTAGATGAATCCATTGTAAGAGCTATTTCAAAGAAAAAAGAGGAGCCTGGATGGATGACTGAATGGCGTTTAGAAGCTTTCAAAGTATGGAAAGCCATGGAAGAACCCGATTGGGCTAACGTGAAATATGAAAAACCAGATTTTCAGGCAATTGCTTATTACTCAGCTCCTATAGATGTTGACCCTAACAAAACACTTGAGGATGTTGATCCTGATTTACTTACGATGTACAAGAAGCTTGGCATCTCTTTAGATGAACAGAAAAAAATGAATAATATCGCTATGGATATTGTTGTTGATTCTGTGTCTGTATCTACTACATTTAAAAAGACTTTAGGAGAAAAAGGTATTATTTTTATGAGCATTTCTGAAGCTATTAAAGAACACCCAGACCTCGTTAAAAAATACATTGGAACAGTCGTTCCAACAACTGACAATTATTATGCAGCACTTAACAGTGCAGTATTCAGTGATGGTAGTTTTTGTTATATTCCTAAGGGAGTGAGATGTCCTATGGAACTATCAACTTACTTTAGAATAAATCAAGCAGGAACTGGTCAATTTGAGCGTACCCTTCTTGTTGCGGATGAGGGTAGTTACGTTAGTTATCTTGAAGGATGCACAGCCCCTAGTAGAGATGAAAATCAATTACATGCAGCTGTTGTAGAGCTAATAGCTCTAGATGCCGCTGAAATCAAATACTCTACTGTGCAAAACTGGTACCCAGGAAATGCAAAAGGTATAGGGGGTGTTTACAACTTTGTAACCAAAAGAGGTCTCTGTGAGAATGATGCTAAAATTTCTTGGACTCAAGTAGAAACTGGCAGTGCAGTTACATGGAAATACCCATCATGTATACTTAAAGGCGATAATTCCACCGGTGAGTTTTACTCTATTGCAGTTACTAATAACTTCCAACAAGCAGACACTGGAACAAAAATGATACACCTGGGAAAAAACACCAAATCAACGATTATTAGTAAAGGAATTTCAGCGGGTAAATCACAAAATAGTTACAGAGGTCTTGTACAAATAAGCTCTAGAGCTGATAATGCACGAAATTTTTCTCAGTGTGACAGCCTATTGATGGGAAATGATTGTGGCGCACATACATTTCCATACATTGAAGTCAAAAACAAAACTGCCCAAATTGAACATGAAGCTACCACAAGTAAAATTGGAGAAGACCAGATATTTTACTGTAACCAGCGAGGGATTGAGACAGAAAAAGCAATTGCGCTAATTGTTAATGGATTTAGTAAAGATGTTTTAAATAAACTTCCTATGGAATTTGCTGTTGAAGCGCAGAAGTTATTAGAAATTAGCTTAGAAGGTTCTGTAGGATAAAAATGAAAAAATGAAAAAATTATTAGTATTTTTTTTAATAACTTCTGTTTTGAGTTGTAAAAACACAAATGATGATGGGCCTAGTACTATAAAGGGAAACTATATATTTTTTGAAGATGCTGCAGTATTGCAAAGTGAGAATCAAATTTATGGAGTATTTCTGAATGCAAAAGCAAAAGAATTAAATAAAAAAGCAGCTCCATTAAAAGATAATGAAACAGATATGATCAGCGTAGAAGTATCCGGAATTATATCTAATAAAAAAGATGCTAAAATTTTATGGGAAAACAAAATTGAAATTATTGAAATTATAGCTGTTTCATCTGTAAAAATGGAAGACAATACACTTAAACTAGGCACAAAATAATTATGTTAAAAATAACTAATTTACATGCAAATATTGACGAAAAGTCAATACTTAAAGGCATCAATCTAGAAATAAAACCAGGCGAGGTACATGCTATTATGGGGCCTAATGGTTCTGGGAAAAGTACGCTAGCCTCAGTCATCGCTGGAAAAGAAGAATACGAAGTCGAAAAAGGTGAAATCTCTTTAGAAGGCGAAAATATAGACGAATTTTCTGTTGAAGAAAGGGCACACAAAGGAATCTTTTTATCATTTCAATACCCAGTGGAAATACCTGGAGTAACGGTTACTAACTTCATAAAAACATCTCTAAACGAAATGCGTAAATCAAAAGGATTAGAGGACATGCCTGCAAAAGAAATGCTAAAACTAATTCGTGAAAAATCTGAACTGCTAGAGATTGACCGAAAATTTTTATCTCGATCTTTGAACCAAGGTTTTTCTGGTGGAGAAAAAAAAAGAAATGAGATTTTTCAAATGGCGATGTTAGAACCAAAATTAGCTATTTTGGATGAAACAGATTCAGGGTTAGATATTGACGCTCTTAGGATTGTAGCAAATGGGGTTAACAAGTTGAAATCAAAAGAAAATGCAGTAGTAATAATCACGCACTACCAACGCTTACTGGACTATATAGTCCCCGATTTTGTGCATGTATTATATAACGGTAAAATCGTCAAGTCAGGGACCAAAGAACTCGCATTTGAATTAGAAGAAAAAGGTTATGACTGGATCAAACAAGAAGCTGGAAATTAAAAGAAAGCACCCATCTTATGGAACTTAAAGAAAAACTTTTATCCTCCTTTATTGCTTTTGAAAATCAGATTTCGTTAGACAACTCCTTTATACACAGCCTTAGAGCAAAAGCACTTAAGCACTTTGAAACTCAGGGGTTTCCAGTAAAGAAGGATGAAGAATGGAAGTATACCAGCCTAAAGAAAGTCCTCAAAGAAGATTTTAGCGTGTTTCCAAAAATAGAACATGCCCTAGAATACAAAGATGTTCAGCCCTACTTCATACATGATATTGACAGTTATAAAATTGTATTTGTCGATGGGATATACGCATCTCACCTATCGCAAACGACACACGAAGGTATTGATATTTGCCTTATGTCTCATGCCTTAGAAAAACCGAAATACCTGTCTGTAATTGAAAACTATTTTAACAAAATTGCAGAGCAGAACAGCATAACATCATTAAATACTGCTTTTGTGAATGAGGGTGCTTACGTCCATATCAAGAAAAATAAATCGGTTGAAAAACCAATTCAAATTATTCATTTCTCAACTGGAAATGAAGCTGCTTTATTGTTGCAGCCAAGAAACTTAATTGTAGTAGATGAAAATGCGCAGGTTCAAATAATAGAGCGTCACCAAAGTCTTACAGGTAATCCTACTCTAACAAACAGTGTGACTGAAATATTTGCTGCTAAAAGAGGGATTGTTGATTACTATAAGGTTCAAAACGACAGAGAAAATGCTTCCCTAATAGATAGCACCTATATAGATCAAGGAAGAGAAAGTCATGTTTCAGTTCATACATTTAGTTTTGGAGGTAAATTGACAAGAAATAATTTAAACTTCTATCAAAACGGTGAATATATGGACTCTACTCTAAAAGGGGTGACCATAATAGAGAACAAACAACATGTAGATCACAATACATTGGTGCATCATATCAAGCCAAATTGCGAAAGTCATCAAGATTACAAAGGAATTTTTAGTGATAGCTCTGTAGGAGTTTTTAATGGAAAAGTACTCGTAAATAAAGAAGCCCAAAAAACAAATGCTTTCCAATCAAACAATAATCTACTTATCAATGACAAAGCAACTATAAATAGTAAGCCTCAATTAGAAATTTTTGCTGATGACGTAAAGTGCTCCCATGGTTGTACTATTGGTCAACTAGATGAAAATGCTATGTTTTACTTAAGAGCAAGAGGGATTCCTAAAAAAGAAGCGAAGGCCCTTTTAATGTATGCATTTGCAAGTAATGTACTAGAAAGTGTTAATATTCCTCAACTAAAAAATAGAATTAATAAATTAATTGCTAAAAAACTAGGAGTTAATATCGGATTTGATTTATGATAAAAAAGACAAATTCAAATACACTTTTTGATGTAGAAACTATCCGAAATGATTTTCCGATACTTTCAAGAAAGGTTAATGGGAAGCCTTTAATTTACTTTGATAACGCGGCGACCTCACAAACTCCTAAACAAGTAATTGATGTCATTGTGGATTATTACTCAAATTATAATTCAAATATTCATAGAGGGGTGCATGCGCTAAGTCAGGAAGCAACTGACAAATATGAAAGTGCTCGGCAAATAATTCAAAAACACTTTAATGCCTTACATTCTCATGAAATAGTATTTACTTCTGGAACTACACATAGCATTAATTTAGTGGCAAATGGGTTTGCAAGTATTCTAACAAAAGGAGATACTATTTTAGTATCAGCTCTTGAACATCATAGTAATATTGTCCCATGGCAAATGCTTTGTAAAAAAACAAAGGCAACTTTAAAGGTGATCCCTATGACACAAGAAGGGATCTTAGATATGGAGGCCTATGACTCCTTATTACTATTATGTCCAAAACTGGTTTTTGTGAATCATATTTCAAATGCTTTAGGCACCATTAACCCTATTGAAGAAATGATTCAGAAAGCTCATAAAGTAGGAGCAGCCATATTAATTGATGGTGCACAGGCATGTCCGCATATTAAGCCCGATGTTCAAGCTTTGGATGTAGACTTTTATGTGACTTCAGGTCACAAAATGTGTGGACCAACAGGTGTTGGGATGCTCTATGCTAAGGAGTCGTGGCTTAACACACTGCCTCCTTATCAAGGTGGTGGTGAAATGATTTCAGAAGTGACCTTTGAAGAAACAACTTATGCTGGACTCCCTCATAAATTTGAAGCTGGAACTCCAAATATTTGTGGAGGAATTGCTTTTGGAGCAGCAATAGACTACATGAATTCTATTGGGTTTAATGCTATTGCTGCCTATGAAAATGAATTGTTAGATTATGCGACTGACAAAATGAGTGCTATTAAAGGCATGAAAATCTATGGTCCTAAAAAAAATAAAACATCTGTAATCTCTTTTAATATAGAAGGTGTTCATGCGTATGACTTAGGAACAATTATTGATAAATTAGGGATTGCTATTCGATCTGGGCAACATTGTGCACAACCAATCATGGATTTCTTTGGCATCTCAGGAACTGCTAGAGTTTCCTTTTCTTTTTATAATACCAAACAAGAAATAGATGTTTTTGTAGAAGGGATTAAAAGAGCTGCAATGATGTTGCATTAGTTTATATTTTATTACTTTTATAAAACACCTAGTATTAATTACTTCACAAAATATCCATGAAACTACTAATCACTTGTCTTACTTTAATTGTATTAGCCTGCAATTCTGCTAAGTTATCAAATGATTATGCTTTAGAAGAGTTTGAACAAAATGAGCTCAAATTAATATACCAAGCGCATACCCGTGGTTTTTTTGAAGAGGTTTCTATAACCGAAAAATCAATGGTTTTTCTTAACAATCGCAAGAGAATAAATCCTATCAATGGCTCAATCACTTCAAAAGAATGGAAAGCCTGTATTAATTTAGTGGATGCAATTGACCTAAAGTCCATTAGTAAATTAACCGCTCCGTCTGATTTAAGATACACAGATCGTGTTCCTTACGCATACTTATCCGTGATTAAAAAAGGAGATACTATAAAGTCTATTGATTTTGATCACAAAAACCCTCCTATTGAATTAAAGCAATTGGTCGAGCACATAATATCTATAAAAGAAAATTAAAATTCCCATTTAAGAATTGTATTTTTGCTGTATGACAATTGAAACCACAAAAGAAGAGTTAATAGATGAGTTTTCCATGTTTGAAGATTGGATGGAGCGTTATGAATATATGATTGAACTAGGTAAATCATTGCCGGTAATGCACCCAAATTTTAAAACTAAAGACAATATAATTAAAGGGTGTCAAAGTAAAGTTTGGCTTCATGCTGTCTTAAACGGAAATAAGATTATATTTTCTGCTGACAGTGAGGCTATTATAACAAAAGGTATTGTAGCCATCCTAATTAGAGTCTTTTCAAACCAAAGCCCTGAGGTTATATTAAAGACAAATACTGATTTTATTGATGAAATTGGGCTTAAAGAACATCTATCTCCAACTAGAGCAAATGGATTAGTAAGCATGGTAAAAAAAATAAAAATGTATGCTATAGCGTATCAAACACAAATAGGGTTATGAGTACCAAAGAAATTGATGTAAATGCTTTAGGCGAAAAAATAGTTCGTGTGTTGAAAACTATTTTTGACCCTGAAATTCCTGTGGATATTTATGAGCTAGGGCTTATTTACGATGTCTTTGTAAATGAGGATTACGATGTGAAAATATTAATGACTTTAACCACCCCAAACTGCCCCGTAGCTGAAACACTTCCAATGGAAGTGGAAGAAAAAGTGAAATCACTTGATGAAGTCAAAGATGCGGAGGTTGAAATAACTTTTGATCCGCCTTGGACGCAAGATTTGATGAGCGAAGAAGCAAAACTAGAACTTGGAATGTTGTAATAATGAAGACAACTGAAATCATAAACCGTGTAGCTAATAGTTCTTTAATAACAATTGACTTAGAAGACTATTACCCTAAAGGTGGGCGTATAGTATTTGATATTAAAGATTGGCTTTATAAAGGTTTAGTTCTTCGTGAAAAAGAATTCAGAGCTTTTGTAAAAACTCATGACTGGGATGCATATCAAAATAAATACATTGCACTTTGCTGTACCTCTGAGGCAATTATTCCAGCTTGGGCGTATATGCTTATAAGGCTTAACCTTTCAGGAATAGCTAAACAAGTTGTTGTTGGTAACTTAGAAACTTTAGAGACTAGTCTTTATCATAAAATAATTAATGATTTGGAACTAAGTCACTGTGAAAACAAACCTGTAATTGTTAAAGGCTGTTCCAATAAGCCTGTTCCCCAAAATGCCTATCTTTTTTTGATTGATAGGCTACAATCTACTGCAAAATCAATCCGCTATGGTGAGGCATGTTCTTCAGTTCCACTATATAAGAAAAGATAAAACACACTTCCCGAGGCTCCTCAACCTGCAAAAAAGTAGCTTTTTTTATTCTTTAATATCTTCGAAGTCTGGGTATAAAAATCGATTGTAAGGAAATCTCTTAATATGGATTTCACGAACTGTCTGGTAAACTCGTATTTTAAAATCCTCTAAATTCTCCTTATTTAAAGCTGAGATAAATAGTGAGTTTTTACCAATTTTGGACATCCACGTAGCTTTCCATTCATCTAAAGAGTAGTTAGCTTCGGTACGGACTGCTATTAAATTTGTATCATCAAATGGTTCCGCTTCATAGCTGTCAATTTTATTAAAGACCATTAATGTCGGTTTATCTAGTGCATTGATTTCTCCTAAAATCAAATTCACCGACGCGATATGCTCTTCAAAACTTGGATGTGAAATATCTACTACATGCAAAAGCAAGTCAGATTCTCTGACTTCATCCAAGGTGCTTTTAAAAGAATCTACGAGTTGTGTTGGAAGCTTTCTAATGAACCCAACCGTATCACTCATCAGAAAAGGAAGGTTTTTAATAACCACTTTTCTAACCGTTGTGTCAAGGGTAGCAAATAGTTTATTTTCAGCAAATACATCAGACTTGCTAATCATATTCATTAGAGTTGACTTTCCAACATTGGTATAGCCAACAAGAGCCACGCGAACCATAGCTCCTCTATTACTTCGCTGGATTGACATTTGCTTGTCAATTTTTTTAATTTTGGACTTTAATAATGCTATTTTCTCTCTAACAATTCTACGATCAGTTTCAATTTCTGTTTCACCCGGCCCTCGCATTCCGATCCCCCCTTTTTGACGCTCGAGGTGTGTCCACATTCCTTTTAGTCTAGGTAATAAATACTCACACTGGGCTAGTTCAACTTGGGTTCTAGAATAGCTTGTTTGAGCCCGTTGAGCAAAAATATCTAGAATTAAGTTTGTTCTATCTAGTACTTTACAATTTAATATTTTACTAATATTTCTTTCTTGGGCTGAGGACAATTCATCATCAAAAATAGCAGTACCTATTTTGTTTTCTTCAATAAAAATACGCAGTTCTTCAATTTTTCCAGTTCCTATAAATGTTTTAGGATTAGGCATATCAATCTTTTGGGTGAAGCGCCTAATTACTTCCCCACCAGCAGTATAGGTTAAGAACTCAAGCTCCTCTAAATACTCTTTAGATTTTATTTCGTCCTGTGATTTAGTAATAACACCAATCAACACTGCTTTTTCTAAATTAATGTCTTTTTTTTCTAACATAAAAATGTTTGCTCAAAGGTAAAAATTATAAATAAGATTAAAAGAAGTAAAATTTAAATATTCTCGTTTAATACAAGTAACTTACTGCACACTTAAACGTTGAAAAAGGCATTTAAACTATTAATAGAATGTTAACTATTTTTAAGTTTTAAAATTATTTATCTTCATTCGCTATAAAACTAACTAACATAATTTTATGAAAAATATTACTACTTTAATAGCGCTGTCCTGCTTCACGCTATTTTCTTACAGCCAATGCGAATATACGCTTGAAATGAATGACTCTTACGGAGATGGATGGAACGGCAATACTATGGACGTACTTGTTGATGGTACTGTTGTACTTGACGACGTGACTTTAGCCACTGGTTCTACCGAATCTATTACTTTTTCAGTTACTTCAGATGCTGATGTTACTGCAGTCTGGAATGCTGGCGGCTCATGGGGATCTGAAACTAGTTATAATATATTAGACAACGACGGAGTTATTGCTGGTTCAGCAGCGCAATCTGATATAGTGACTGGAACAATTTCTGCAGTTTGCCCAATTATTGAATGTAATTATTCTTTGAAAATGATAGATTCCTATGGAGATGGATGGAATGGCAACACAATAGACGTGCTAGTTGATGGTACTGTTGTTCTTGACGACGTAACTTTGGCCGCTGGTTCTGAAGAAATAGTTGCATTCAGCGTTATTGATGGATCAGATGTTACTACGATTTGGAATGGTGGTGGTACTTGGGAAAATGAAACTAGTTATGAAATTATCGATCCAGGAGGTGCTGTTGTAGGAACAGGAGCTCTGACTAATATTGACCCAGGAACAATTACGGGCACTTGCCCAAGTTGTGCCGCTCCAAGTGACTTAATAGCAGATGGTGTGTCTTCAACAGGAGCAGTCATTTCATGGACAGCCGAAGATGGAGTTACAGCATGGGAATATCAATTAGTTCTTACAGGTGAAACCCCTGCAGAAACTGGCACTGCTACCTCTGATAATCCTTTAACTATTACGGGTTGCTATGCAAATACATCATATGATGTATATATAAGGACTGATTGTGGAGGAACTTACAGCACTTGGTCAATGGTGAGTTTTACCACTCTATGTGAAGTCATTACAACAATCCCTTTTTATGAAGGCTTTAACTCAGACTCTACAACAGAAAACTGTTGGACCATTTTAAATGTAAATGGAGATGCGGACTTATGGGATACTAATTATACTTCTGATCAATTTGAAGGAGACGAAGTAGCCGCGATGTATAGTTGGTTTAATAATGGTGATGATGATGATTATTTAATATCTCCTGGGTTTGCCTTAACCGGTAATGAAAGATTGAAATTTCACCAAAGAGTTCAGTCTAGCGGTTATCCAAATAATTTTGAGGTTTTACTTTCATCCACAGGTATTTCAACCGATAGCTTTACAAACGTTTTATTAGCTAATGAAACATACGAAAACATTAGCTATATGGAACATGTTATAGATTTATCTGCTTATTCCGGAGACTCTTATATCGCATTCCGCGTACCACCAGGAGCTAGTGGTTGGAGACTTTTTATTGATAATTTTATAATAGAAACTATCCCTGACTGCGTAGAACCTACTGACTTGTCGGCTACTGCATCTTCTTTTAATGACGCTACTCTCGCTTGGACAGGAGATGATACCGCTAGTTCATACGAAGTTGTTATACAACCAGCTGGCGCGGGTGAGCCAACAGTTGCTGGAACTATAGTTTCAGATACTACTTACGATGCAACCGGCCTAACTGAAAATACTACTTACGAATTTTATGTTAGAGCTGACTGTGATGTAAATGGATACAGTGTTTGGTCTGGACCTTTTGAATTTTACACTGGCTATTGCGGTGATGTACCTTCTTCAAACGACGGAGAGGGAATTTTAAATGTTGTACTGGAATCAACCACATTTACTTCAGCTGGAGATTTAACTTATGAAGATTTTACAGATCCTATTGTGAACATTAGTCAAGCGATTACTGCAAATCTACAAATCACTTTTGCAACAGGGTACACATATGGAACTAATGTATGGATTGATTTTAATGGAGATCTAGTTTTTGATAATGAAACTGAACTTGTTTTTCAAGGGGAATCAACAAATGCAAACCCAACTACATTGGATGCTTCCTTTATTGTACCTGCAGATGTTGCATTAGGCACTTATTACATGAGGATAGGTACTGCAGATTCTGGACAAGCAACTCCAGACCCATGCTATAGTGGTAGCTGGGGTGTTACCGTTGATATGATTGTTAATATAACAGAGCCACCAGGATGTATACCACCGTCCTTGTTAACTGTAGAAAATATAACGGGAACTACAGCAGACTTTAGCTGGACCGGAGCTACTGGAAACGTTTCTTGGGAATATGTAATTTTACCGACAGGGTCTCCAGCACCAACATCTGGAACTTCTACAACTACAACATCAGTTCAGTTCACTGACCTTGATTACCAAACAACTTATGATGTATATGTGATTAGTGATTGCGGAGATGGAGAAATGAGTACTTGGTCCGGACCTTTAACATTTACAACAACGATACAAACTGATTATACCTTAGTATGTGGAACTGAAAATATCAATATTAACTATTGTTATACAAATAACGAGACTACCTCATGGCTGTTTACAACCGATAGTGGTTTCCCAATTGAAATTACTTTTAACTCGGGAACAATCGAAAATTTCTGGGATAATCTTACGATTTACGACGGAACTGACAACACTGGAGCTATCTTGTTTAACAACAATACAGCCGGTATTGCAGATTTTACTGGACTTGTAGTAGAATCGACACTAACTTCAGTATTTATTGAAGTAACCTCTGACGGGTTTGGAAGTTGTGATTCTTCAACTTTTTATACCCCTTGGGATTTTGTTGTCGCTTGTAAAACATGTGTTACACAATCTGCATCCTACGAAGTTGTAGGTGTTTGTGAACCAAACCAAGAATTTTATGTGGATGTTGATCTTACTGACCTTGGATCAGCTGTTAACATAAGTATGACAGATGGCACATCTACACAAACGACACAATCAACTGGGAT
This sequence comes from uncultured Formosa sp., assembly GCA_913052445.1. Taxonomy (GTDB): domain Bacteria; phylum Bacteroidota; class Bacteroidia; order Flavobacteriales; family Flavobacteriaceae; genus Hel1-33-131. The sequence goes on along the minus strand of CAJXDP010000008.1, from coordinate 17,668 downwards.
GTTCACTTTTGGGCCTTACGAAGCAAACTCAAATGTTGTGATTACATTAACTAACTCTGATGATGAAAGCTGCTCAATTAATAGTGGAGATTTAACATTCTTGTGCCCGCCAGCTCCAAACGATTGTTCTATAGTATATGCTGGAGAAGACACTACCGTGTGTGAAGGAACAAGCACTATTCTGACAGCTGCTTACCACCCGTTAGGCCAGGACACTACGTCTTATGATGTTACAACTCAACAAGCATGTCCTACGCCTCCATTAGCTGGAGGTATTCCAACAAGTTTAGAGATTGATGATCGCTGGTCAGATGTTATTGACTTAGGTTTTGAATTCTGTTTCTTTGGAGGAGTTTACAGTGAATTATTGATAGGATCAAATGGCGTATTATCGTTTGAATTAGATAATGCAAATGGTTATAATGGTTGGGGTATAGGAGCAGAGGACACCCTGCCTAATGCATCAAATACTACTTTATCAGATGCTAACATCTTTGGAGTCGCTCATGATATAGACCCTAGTGTTTGTGGTGAGATTAACTATATGGTTTTAGGCTCTTCGCCATCAAGACAATTTGTAGTTAACTTTTCTGAAATATGTCATTTCTCTTGTAACGACTTACAAACAAGCTCACAAATTATTCTTTATGAGTCATCTAATACAATTGACATAAACATTTATGACAAACCAACTTGTGAAACTTGGAATTCAGGTTTGGCAGTAGTAGGTGTTCAAAACATTGAAGATACTATCGCTTTCACCCCACCTGAAAGAAACACTAGTGTTTGGGAAGCAACAGACGAGTTCTGGAGATTTACTCCTTCACTTGGAACAAACGACTATGTATTTGAATGGTTTGACGGATCTACCTTAGTGGGAACTGAAGATACTGTAACAGTATCTCCAACAGAAACAACGACCTATACCGCTTCAATTACATACAACTTATGTACTGGTGGTACTGCTACAGTAACTGATAGCGTAGTTGTTGAAATAAATCCTAATCCAGAACCAGTGGCAACTAGTGACACTGTTTACCAATGTCCTGGAGATGAAAGTATTTTAGAAGTAACCGTTGATTCTGATGTATTAGATACTATGACTTACTACTGGACTTTTGACGGAGTTGATGTACAGTCGGGACCTGACAATACCTATTTAGTACCTCCAGGCCAGTTTGGAAACTATTTAGTGACAGCTTTAGATGAAAGGGGATGTTTTGGAGAAACAGTAATTTCTGTTAATGAAGCTACAGTTCCCGAACTTGAAGATGGTACTAGCTTTACAAAGTGTATGAACGAGGATATTGAATTAGAAGTTAATGTCTTAAACTTAAGTCTTTTGGGTGATGAGTTAGAGTACACATGGTATTTGAACGGTAATGAAGTTCAATCTGGATCTAGCGTATATTATACACACACAGCTGGTCAAGAAAATGGATTAGTCACTGTAGTTGTAACTGATATGGTATCATCGTGTGAATCGGCAACAACTATTGACGTTGGATACTACATGAATAGTAACTGCGTAGATATGCCACAAGCTCTTTCTCCTAATGGGGATGGAATGAATGACTGCTTAGAATTAGATCATCTAGAAGATAGAGAAGACATTGTTAAAATTGAAATTTTCAATAGATACGGGGTCAAAATATTTGAGATGAATGACTACATGGATCAGTGGTGTGGACAAGATGCAAGTGACGGAAATGAGAATTCTAACGAATTACTTCCGGTAGGAACCTACTTTTATGTAGTTCAATTTGCATCTGAAAAAGAGCCAAACATCAGCTGGATATACCTTAATTACTAACCAACATAACAACTAACTATAATGAAAAATTTAGTAATACTTTTATTAACAATACTGTTTTCAGCACAGGTAAGTGGTCAACAAGATCCTCAGTACACTCAGTATATGTACAACATGAATATCATTAATCCAGCTTATACAGGCTCTACCGAGGGTCTGGCTATTGGTGCATTATATCGCAGTCAATGGGTGGGACTAGATGGTGGGCCGGAGACCTTTACGTTTAATATTCACTCTCCTGTTGGAAAACAAGTTGGATTAGGTCTTTCTGTGATTTCAGATCAAATTGGCCCTGTTAAGGAAACAAACGCTTATGTAGATTTTTCTTACACAATACCGGTAGGGGAAATGACAAAATTAGCATTTGGAATTAAAGGAGGATTTACATTCCATGATATTGGAATTTCTGAAAGTCAAATATCTCTGATTGACATGGGAGATCCATTTTTCGAAAATGCTATAAATGAGACTACTCCAAATATAGGGGCTGGTGTTTATTTCTACAAGCCTAATAAATATTATGTTTCTGTATCGATGCCTAATATTTTAAATGGTGTTCATTTGGATGCAAATGGAAGAAATATAGGTTCGGAATCAGAGCACTTGTTTGCAGCTGCAGGATATGTTATTAATCTTTCAGAAAACTTCAAACTTAAACCACATGCACTTTTAAAATATGCAATGGATGCTCCAGTTAGTTACGATATAAATGCCAATGTTTTTATGTATGACCTTGTTGAAGTTGGTATTGGATATCGTTTAGAAGATTCGTTTAGTGGTATGATTAATTTTCAAGTCTACGATAACTTGAGAATTGGGTATGCTTATGACGCCATACGTTCAGATTTGGACATCGTGACCAATTCGTCACATGAAATATTTATTAATTTTGATCTTAACTTCTCAACGAAAGTTTCACGATCTCCACGTTATTTCTAATCTAAGTTAAGTAATTATATTATGAAAAAAATTATATCAATTTTTATTATCACCTTACTAAGTAGTGCTAGTTTAACTGCTCAAAGTAACGAAACAAAAAGAGCCGATAAACATTTCAATAAGTATGAGTTTGTGGAAGCTGCTATTGATTATTTAAAATTAGTGACAGATAGCAAGGCAGACACTTACGTGTATAGTCAACTTGCTGAGTGCTATTACAACGTATTCAACACGGTTGAAGCTGAGAAATGGTATGCTAAAGCACTTGAAACTGCTTCAGACCCAGAAATGGTTTATAACTATTCTCAGATGCTTAAAGCAAATGGTAAATACGAAGAATCTAATGCTCAGCTTGATGCATTTGCATCAATGCGACCAGCTGATCATAGAGCAACGGCGTTCAGAGAAAACCCAAATTATTTGCCAAAAATACTAGAAAAGGGAAAGAAGTTTAACGTTCAAAATTTAGGAATAAATTCTGAGGTTTCTGATTTTGGAGGAACTATTAAAAATGGTAAACTTTACATAACATCAGCTAGAAATGATAGAGATAGTAAAAAAACTTACGGATGGAATGAAGAGCCTTTTTTAGATATTTATACTTCAAATATTAATGACGAGGGGGAATTTCAAACACCATTTATTATAGAAAATAATATTAACACTAAATATCACGAGGGAATAGTTAGTTTTTCTCCTGATGGAAATACAATGTATTTTTCACGGGAAAGTTTTTATGAAAAGATATACGAAAGAGACCCGTCTACAAAATACAAAATAAGTGTTTTAAATCTTTATAAATCTGTTAACCAAGAAGGCCAATGGTCAGAAGCAGAAGCATTATCATTAAATGGCGATAATTACTCTGTGAAAAACCCCTCCGTTAGTTCTGATGGGGCAACTTTATATTTCGCTTCTGATAAAATAGGTGGCTATGGTAACTTTGATATTTATAGTGCTCCTATAGATGAGAATGGTTCTGTTGGCGAAGCAACTAACATGGGGCAAAAACTAAATACTGAAGGTCAAGAGATGTTCCCTTTCATTAGCTCTAATAACACACTTTACTTTTCATCAAATGGCCACCTTGGCCTTGGTGGATTAGATGTGTTTTTCTCTAAGATTGTAGATGGAAAAGTAGGACCTGTCAGAAATATTGGAATCCCTATTAATGGTAACGCAGATGACTTTGCTTTCAGTATTAATGAAGAAAACGAAGAAGGATTTGTATCTTCAAATAGGCTTGTAGATGGTGAAAATATGAGTGATGATATTTATGCCATTAAAAAACTTCAACCTATATGTGATGTGCTAATGTCTGTGACTGTAAGAGACAGCAAAACAGGGCTTATCTTAGAAGGAGCATCTATTAGTATTCAAGATATTGAAGGAAACATTTTTGGAACAAAAATGTCAAATACTGAAGGAGTTGTAGAATACATTATCGAATGTGACATTGACACCAAAATAGTGGGCTCAAAAATAGATTATGAAAGCGGATTTACATTAGTAAGTGGAACTAGTGATGAAGAGGTTTTTGCAGAACTTCTAATTACTCCAATCGATGAAATAATACTGGCTAATAAAGTAATCTTGAATCCTATATACTTTGACTTTGATAAATCAAATATTACTGCTCAAGCTGCTTTTGAATTAGATAATTTAGTTCAGTTAATGACTAAATACAAATCGATTGTAATAAGTGCAGAATCACATACCGATTCACGTGGATCGAGTTCATATAACTTATCTCTTTCTGAAAGACGTGCATTAAGCACTGCTCAATATGTAATTTCTAAAGGAATTGACGCCTCAAGAATCACAGGTACTGGTAAGGGAGAAACAATACCAAGTAATGACTGTGGGGGAAGTTGTAATGAAGAAGAGCACCAACTAAACAGACGATCTGAATTCTTAATTTTATCTGGAAATCCAAATAACGATTAGTAAGTAATCCACTTAAACATAAAAGAGCCTTAGCAATAGCTGAGGCTCTTTTATGTTTATAAAGCTTTTAACATTAATAATGATAATCCTATAATACCTAAAGGTAGGACAATGAGAATAAATAAAGAATACTGTAGTTCTTTTTTGTTAGAGAGTTTAGCATTTAGTACACGACGCTTTCGACCGCTGAAATTTACCCAGTTTTTGAAGTGAACAAAAAGTGCTGTCATTATAAAAAGTAACCAGGCATTTGACCCCGACATTATAACAACTTTCATTTGATCCAAAAACTTAATAAAAAATACGCCAATTAACAGTGTTAGTCCTATTTCTACTAAAGAAACATAGAATAGCGCTATAGTATTAGCCTTTTGCTTAAAACGACTTTTAAAGCGGCTGAAAACAGTAAGGTATAATTTATTAAAATAGTTCATATACAATAGTATAAAAAAAAGCTGTTATTATATATCAAGATCAATAAAACTATCTGTTTAAATAAATATATTCTTCTTGTTTTAATTTCTTTACTTTTGTAAATAACATAAGCTCCGTTTTATTAAATCAAAATTATGATACATAAACTGATTTCAAATATACTCTTGACGTTCTTTCTCTTGGGATTTACAATAAGTCAGGCACAAGAAAAAATAAAATTTAAAATTCATACAGTTGCATTCTATAATGTAGAAAACTTATTTGACACTATAAATGATACTAATAAAAATGATGAGGCTAGCCCTATAATGAATTTGAAGTCTAATCTAAGTACTGTTTACAAAAAGAAGGTTAAAAATATGGCGATGGTAATTTCTCAGATAGGAAGTAAAGAATCTAAAAATTCGCCTGCAATAATTGGACTATCAGAAGTAGAAAACAGAACTGTTGTGGAAGATTTAGCAAACGATCCTACTCTCTATTCAAAAGATTATGGCATAATTCATTTTGATTCACCAGACGAACGAGGTATTGATGTTGCTTTAATGTATCAAAAAGACTTATTTACTCCATTAAATTCAAGTACTCATGAGTTAAAACTTGTAGATGATAGCAAAGGAACTAGAGACTACACAAGAGACCAACTGCTTGTAAGTGGTTTATTAGAAGGGGATCTAATTCATGTTATTGTAAACCACTGGCCTTCAAGAAGTGGTGGAGAAGAAAAAAGTCGATCAAAACGGGAAGCAGCAGCAACACTAAATAAACATATTATTGATTCGCTACAATCTAATGATTCCTATGCCAAAATACTTACAATTGGAGACCTTAACGACAATCCTGACAATGATAGTGTAAAGAAAATACTCAAAGCAGAAGGAGATAAAGAACTCGTAGGACTAAATGGGATTTACAACCCGATGGAAGCAATATATAAGACAGGAGTTGGAACAAATGCGTATAGGGGGGTTTGGTTTCTTTTCGATCAGATCTTAATAAGTGAGCCATTGTTGAACAACGATTATAGTTCGTTTAAGTTCTACAAAGCTGGCATATTTAATGCGTCTTATTTAATTAATGAAAAAGGACCGTATAAAGGGTTTCCTTTTCGAAGCTTTACCTACAGAGATGGATTTATTGGTGGGTTTAGTGATCACCTTCCTGTTTATGTGCATTTAATAAGAGAGGTGAAATAAATACAATAGAGAATAGTTATAAAATAGCAGCCGATTGGATGCTATTTTTATAACTATTAATTGGGCCAAACGTTCCACGGGATCCTAGAAATAATAAGCACTAGAGCGATGCTATAAAAAAAGGCAATGGTTTTATATTTAGGCTTAGACACCAATTTCTTTTTGTGTTTAGAATAACCCATAGTAATTAAAACTACAGCCAAGATATTAATTATTGGATGCTCAATAAGGTATAGTCGTAAATCGGCATTCTTCATAACCTCAACTAACCCTAAGTCACTCCAAAGTCCAAAACGCGCAGATGAAAAGTATAAAAGAATTCCAATAAGCAACTGAATATGAGAGACAATTAATGTTAGTAAAGAAACTCTAAAAGCATTAGCGTCATAATCCTTGTTAGCAAAATACCCAAAAAAGGATTTTAATACTGCTAAAGTCAGCACAACTAGTATCAAATAAGCCCAGTAAGAATGAATAGTTTGAATCACTAGATAAGTGTTAAAATTTATGAGATAAATTTAATTAGGTACTAATCCCATTTATTCTCTGCATTTTCACCACCCCAAATAATAGTTGCCAAATAGGGGTTATCGATAAAAGGATTTCTATTTCCTTGAGCAGAGTAAATAACGGTATTTCTTTGATTTTCAAATTCAGAAACTGGATCTTCTAGATTCCACGTTAGAAAAAGGTCTAAATTCCCCACAGGATCAAAGCTCTCACCATATCTTATGTTTAAATACAAGATCATTCGTGCCACATCACCGCGCCATTCATCTCCTGGGAACCATTTGTTAGATGATGTCACAGAATAGTTTCCACTTCCTTCTGCAAAAGCTTTATTACTTCTTGTCGTATTAATACTAGCATCACATACTCTTAGGTGATACAAATCTGTTAGGGCAATAGAAGAATTTAATAATGACTGTGGATAAACGTGTTCAGTATTAAAAGTCTGAGGAGAATAAGAATTTGAGCCAGAGGTATATTCTTGCCAATACCGCGTCTCTCCTGAATACATCAAAACCACATTATCAGATGAAGTTAAATCGGCATCAGCGTCATATAAATATTGGTGTCTTTGTGTATATGTCAATATAGTCGTATGGTTATCAGATGTATGGCTTGATAATTCATCATACATTATGCCTGAATCTTCAGAGAATTGAACTCCGGTATAATAATCTACTAAATCTGCTGGAATATTAAATAAGACTGTGTCTAAAACGTTAATTGACACTACAGCGGATGAACAAGTGTTTTCCGGGATGTCATCGTCACATAAGTTATATATAAAGCTATCAGGCCCTACGTAATTTATTGGTGGCGTATATTGAATAGATCCATCTGAATTAAATATAACTTCACCCATGGTGCCAGAAGTATCAATCGAGGAAAGAACTGCTTCATCAATTACACTGTCATTTTCTAATAAATTAGTGATTGTCTTAGTGGTATTTTTCGTAACATTATGTGCGTCGTCAAACGCTACTGGGTCACCTTGGTCTGCAACGATGATTGTAACTATTGCCGTAGAGCAATCCGCTGGCGAGTCATTATCACAGAGCGTATAGGTGAAAGAATCTTCTCCAATGAAATCATCTGCAGGAGTATATGTATATGTGTCATCTCTATTATCAACTATAATTCCGTTTTCGATAGTGATTTCATCAAAAGACTCGATATATGCATAGTCTTCAATAGTATCATTTGACAATAAGTTTTCTATATCATAATCAGTGTCTTCTAGTGTGTCATAAAAATCATCAACAGCTACAGGCTGGGTGTTGTTGTTATCATTGTTGTTATTATTATCTGATCCAGAATCGTCCCCAGAACTACAATTAATAAATAAACTAGTAAAAAAGAAAATTGGTATAATTTTTTTCATAATAAAATATATTAAAAATTAAAACATAAAGCCATCTGCTTTATAGATGGCTGTTATGATTTTAAAAATGTTGAAAGTTATTAGTTAACAACCCATATTCCGTCAGTTTTAATAAGACTCATTGTTTCATTTCCTGTAGCACCTGTATAAACAACATATTTAAGAACATATTTTTGACCTTCCTCGGCAGAAGAATCCATATCATCTAATAGTGCATTGAAAGCCTCTAACAGCATACTGTCTGTCCAGTAGTTAGAACTGTCAGGTCTTCTGTCAAAACTTCCAAAATAACCAACGTTATCAGCTGGACCAGGGTATAAGCTCATGAACTCACTAGAAATAAAACTAACATCAGCTGAGGTTAGATCATATTTTATAGTATTATCTGGAACCCAAGTTTCTCCATCATGACCAAACTGAACTGTCTCCACGATTTCATTTTCATATGGATGAAAAGCTACACCATCAAAAATAAATGCTGCCGTGAAACTTTTTGTAACTCCACCGCCCATATATAATTCATACATTGATAGTACAATATCACCAGCACTTAAAGGGCTAAATTGATACACATCTAACAGTGCAATAGGAATTTTTATATCTGCTTCATCTGAACTTGAAAAATTAGGATAACTTTCTCCCATTGCAGAGTATTGGTCTTCAGTAAATCCAGTAAATTTTATCCAGTCTCCATCTTCATAAGCAAAACCATTTGTTAGAGTACTCACGCTACCAGAGTAATAGTCATATCTTAAAGAAATAAAATCTCCATCACTAGGATTTGGATATTCTGCCGCTAGGAAGCTATATATATGTCCACTGCTTGAAAAGTTTCCATAAGTTTGACCAGTAATGGCATTACATTCTGCAGCAGATATTTCTCTAATTTCAGATTCATATGTAGATACTGGATTGTATACTTTAAATGATACTAAAGCGCTTGAACCAAGCCCCCATACAGGGAAAATATCAGCCAATAAACTAGGGATCATTTCCTTAGCATCTTCAGTTGAATTAAAGTTGCCGTAGTTTAAGTTTAAATCATCGTAGTCATCATCTGTGAGCGTATAAACTGCATCACCAACAATTGGACTTGCTTGTGCATCTAACTCATTATAGATGTCTTCATTAGGACTACAACTCATCATTGTTGTTCCTAAAATTGCTAAACAATAGATTATTTTTCTCATTATTTTATTTTTTTAGAAGTTAAGTTTTGCGCCTAGGCTAAATGTTCTTCCATAACCATAATACACTAAAGCAGTGTTAGCTACAGATCCCGATCCGTCTCTTGCATCTGAGATATATTCCGTATCAAATACATTATTCATGCGAGCCGTCATAGTTGTTTCAAAAGGTCCTAAGTCAAAAGTGTGGCTTATTAATGTATCAAACAAACCATAATCAGGCATATTCCATGCATCAGGAGCTCCTTGAGTCCCTCTTCTACTAGGGTCATAATCAGCATAAAGATCGGCATAATAGTTATAGTCAACAACAAATTTTGTTTTTGGTGTTAATTTATAATTAAATCCTAAAGCCATTGTTGTTTGAGCAGCATCCGCAACGTGTAAACCTTCAATGTATAAGTTTACTGTATCTACAACTTCTTGATCTTCGTTTGTAATTTGAACATTTTCTACATTACTATCCCATCTCCAATCACCAAATGAAGCCATCCCTGTGATCTTTAATTTTTCTGAGGCTCTGTATACAAAGTCCAATTCAAGGCCTTGGTGAACAGCGTCCACTCCTAAGATGTTTGCAACTGCAACCGTATTGTCTGGTTGTCGGTAACTTTGAGTCTCTGTTCTGTCTCTCCATGCAGTATGGTATAAGTTTACATTAGCAGACAATTTGCCTGACCTGTAGCCATATCCTAATTCAAAACTAGTAATTTTTTGATTTTCTGCATCTGGATTTATAGTCTCGTTATTGAAGTTCAAGAATACCGCACCAAATCCTGCAGCTTTTTCAAAATATCCAATATTTGCAAAAACATTGTGATTTGCATTAACTCTGTAATTAGCACCACCCTTAGCACTATAGCCTAAGAAATTGTAAGTATCAGTAGTTTGTAAAGGGTCCGAATCTAGATAGTTGAAGTAATCTACTCGTTGGTAAGATGTATTTGATAATGCTAAAGAAATGAAAGTATTAAAGTTGTCATTAACATCATACTCTAACTGACCAAAAGCTCCTAACCAGCCAACATTACCGTCATTATTATAACTTCTTTTATCACCAACTTGCAATGCAGCATTAGGATTGTTTTCGTCGTTATTATCTAGAAAATATTGTCCTCCTAAAAGATCTGTAACTGTCTGATAGTGTTTCCCCGTATAGCTTCTAGCATCCAATCCAGCTAATAAAACGAGATCATCTGAAAGATTTGTTTTATATGTAGACAAAGCTCCGTACCAATTGTGATCATTGTGAGATGCTCTTAAAATTGATTGTGACCCTAGTGCTCCTCTTGAGATATTTTCATCAACAATTTTATCAAAATCTAAAGTTCCATATAACCCATCTCTATAATCACTATAACCTGATTCGTCCATAATGAACTTATCCGCAGTATCACGCAACCTAGCAGTTCCTCCGCCGCCGCCACTACCAAAGGAAGCATACAATACAGTTGATAAACTAGATTTTTCATTAATTGTCCAATAGTGGTTTAATGAAATTTGTGGTTTGTTGTAAAAGTTATCCTCTTGATGAGTAACCTGTCCATTTTTGTAACCCCAGTCTGAGTTAAATTTTCTCCCTCTTTCAGTATTTCTGAAAGTCTCAATTAAATGTCTGTTTTGTCTTTGTCCATGACGCTGTTTAGCTCCGAACACAGAGAATGCTATTTTGTGATCATCATTGATTTCTTTTGATAAATTTAAAAAATAAGAAACACCTTCAAACTCAGTACCGTCTACGTAGCCATTTCCTCTTGTTCTAGCTAGAGAAACTGTAGCTGCAAGACCACTTTCCATAATTCCAGTTGAGTAGGTTGCGCCGAGTTTTTCATACCCATCGTTTGCAATTGACGAAAATATATTACCTCCAGATTCAACATCAGTTGTTTTGGTAATAATATTAATTGTTCCTCCAATTGAAGGTACAGCCACTTTTGAAGCTCCAAGACCTCTTTGAACCTGCATAGAAGAGGTGACATCACCTAATCCAGCCCAGTTTGACCAATAGACACGACCATTCTCCATATCATTTACAGGGATACCATTTATTAATACGGCAACATTTTCAGAGTTAAACCCTCTAAGGTTAATTCTACCGTCACCATATCCACCTCCTTGTTTGGTAGCATATACTCCCGGAGTTGATTTTAAAATTTCTGGAAATTCTTGAGTTCCAAGTTTAAGTTCAATCTCAGCGGCCTTAATTGTAGATACTGCAACAGGCGTTTTTCTATCAATCGCAACTGAAGCAAAAAGCTGAACTTCTTCCAAGCCTAATTCATTGGTTTCTAAAGATATAGAACCTAAGTCCATGCTTTGCGAAAAAGCGATTGTAAAGGACCCATAACCAACATATGAGACAATAAGCTCACCTTCAGAATTCAGGGTTTTTAATGTGAAATTTCCATCAAAGTCAGTAGAGACTCCGTTGGCTGTTCCTTTCTCAATGATTGTAGCGCCTGGCAAAGGATCTTGCATGTTAGCGTCTTGAACAACCCCAGTAATCGTACTTTGAGCAGCAACTGAAAAGGTGCACATTATCAAAGCTAAGGTTAAAATTTGTTTGATTTTTTTCATAATTTAAATTATGTTTAATTAATTGTTTTAATTAGTCATTGTAAAATTAAGCATAATAATTCTCAAATCGTTAATTTAACAATGAAAAACAGTTAAAATTTAAACAAGAGAATTAGGCATAAAAAAAACCCTCACAAAGTGAGGGTTTTAGAATTCTTATATGACTAGATATTAGAATCTGTATTGTAAACTTGCATTCCAAGTTGTTCCATTTCCATAGAAGTATCCGTAAGCATCTCCTTGGCTAATGAACTCTTCATCTAATAAGTTGTATACATTTGCTCTGAACATTACAGCATGATCATTTACATAAAACTTATAAGACATTCCTAAATCAACTAAACCATACGAGTTTAATTTTTCAGACGAATAATCAACGCCGTCTACGCCTGCTTGAACAGCATCTTCTACATCAACAAAGCCATAGAAGTTACCATATTGGTTGTAGTTCGTGTAAAATGTCATCATTGGAGATACTTTCCAATCGATTCCTAATCCAAAAGATGATTGTGGAGCTTGACCAACTTTTACATCTGAAAGGTTAATATCACCACTATCTATTAGCAAAGATGTTTCATCATCAAATTGTTGGTAAGGAGTTGAGTCTTTATATTTCCAGTCACCAAGAGAGCCATAAAGGCTGTAAGTAAGTGATGATGCTATTGGATTGTATTGAACATCAAATTCAAATCCTGAGTGGATTTGGGTTACATCATTGAATCTGTAAAAGGTCACATCGCCTGCAGCATTTTCTCCTCCAAATGATAAGAATCGGTTACCCCACTCGGTGCTATAAAGGTCTAAATTAACTTTTACTTCACTCCCAGTATATCGATATCCAGCTTCAAAACCAATGATTTCTTCGTTTTCGATATCCGTATCCACCAAATCATTACTGTATCTTACGTTGTCAAAAATATTATCTAAGAATGGTTGTCTTGAGTAAAGACCTCCATTAGCAAATACAGCGTGAGCTCCATCTTCGCTAGAAAAAGAAACTCCACCTTTAACATTATAACCTGTTTTGTTAACTTTTTCTGAGTCTCCTGAATCCCCAAAATCGCGCCCACCATGTCTTTGATAAGATTGCGTAGACACCGATCCTTGAAGGAATGCTGAGAACTCATCAACTGAGTACTCTACTTGTCCAAATCCACCAACATAGTTAATTGTTTCAGAGTAATCATATGCAATTCTTTGTCCAGAATCCGCTGAGTCAAATAACGCAGACCATGGGTCAGCTTCAAATGATTCCGTGACAACATAACCATCAGCTCTTGAAGAACCATAAGTGTCAGCATACCCGTTAAGGCCAAAATAATCTACAACTTGTCTGTGGTGTTGCCCAGTATAAGTCCTACCGTCAGCTCCAAAGTTATACGTAAACGCACCACCATTATCAATATTCAAATTAATAACAGTCCCATACCAGTTATGGATATTCATAGACCCTCTTCTTAAATAAGAGTTGTTATAATTACCATTACCGTTTACATCAGCATTAGCGATGTTTTCTGTTTCAATCGCATCAAAATCGATTTCATGACCTGGTCTATTGCCACCATTCTGAGAATCTTCATAACGTACACGACCTCTTCCGTAACCTCCAGTACCACCACCTCGGCCCCAAGAACCATACAATACAGTTGATAGGTCCATAGAGTCATTTATATTAAAATCCCAGTTGATATTAGCGATTGGCTTATGATAAAAGTTGCGTCTTTCACTAAAACGCTCTCCATTATAGAATCCAGTATTTCTGTTTGCTTTAATACCGTTTTGAGCATAAAACTCTTTACTTTTTGAGAAATTTTGATCATGCCATTGTGGAGACCCAGTTAACAAGAAGTTTAAGCTGTGTTTGTCATTGAATTTTTTTCCTACAGAAAAGAAATAAGTTTGCCCTTGGCCTGCAGTTCCTACTGCGTATTTTCTATGTGCTTGCCAGTGATCTAATAACACTGAGTAAGCCCATCCATTATCTTGTAGACCAGAATTGTAAGAAGCAGTTGTTTTGACGTAGCTGTCATTACCTGACATGTAACGTACATACCCTCCTTGCTTTTTATCTGTTGTCTTTGATACAATGTTAACTGTACCACCTACAGATGAAATTGCAAGTTTAGAAGATCCTAACCCTCTTTGAACTTGAACTGCATTTGCAACGTCAGACATACCAGACCAATTAGACCAGTACATTTTACCGTCTTCCATTCCATTAATTGGTTGTCCATTTAATAAGAATGCTGTGTTAGACTGTGAAAATCCACGTGTAAACACTTGACTGTCTCCAAAACCACCTGCTTGATTCGATACATAAATCGATGGTGTGTTTTTGAAAGCTTCAGAAAACTCTACGTTACCTACGGCTCTTTGTTGAATTGTAGATGCTTTAATTGTAGACACCGCTACTGGTGTTTTTCTGTCAGAAGCTAAATCAATAACTCCAGATCCAACCAAAACAATTTCCTGCAATTCTACAGATGTAGAATCATTTGGAATTTCGGTTTGTGCAGTCGCAATTGATGATCCCATAAATAGGACTGCTGATAAAAATAATTTTGTAACTTTTTTCATAATTTAAATTATGTGATTAATTGTTTAATTAGTTACACCAAAAATACTGATAATTATGTTCAAATCGTTAACATAATGTTAAAAACCACGAAAAAGGATGCACAAAAAATTTACAGAAAAATCGAATTAGGTTTAAAAATAAAAAGAAATATTGCTTGATTACGAGTTTACACCCTGTTATTCTTGTAATAATTCAAGAGATTGGATGTTGAGGCATCATGATTAACAATTGTACTAGAATCATATTCATTCAAAATTTTGCTGGCTAACTCTTTGCCTAATTCTACTCCAAATTGATCATAACTAAATACATTCCAAATCACTCCTTGCACAAATATCTTATGCTCGTACATGGCAATTAATTTACCCAAGCTTTCAGGAGTTAACTGCTTAATAAAAATAGTGTTGGTTGGTTTATTCCCTTCAAATACTTTGAAAGGGACAATAGCTGCTTCAGTCCCTTCCGAAAGAACCTCCGCTTTTGATTTTCCATTTAAAAGCGCTTCCGTTTGTGCTAAAAAATTAGAGATTAACTTATCGTGGTGATCTAAATTTCCGTGTAAAGACTTGGTAAAACCGATGAAGTCAGCTGGAATTAATTTTGTTCCTTGGTGAATCAATTGAAAAAATGCATGTTGGGAGTTGGTTCCTGGCTCTCCCCAGATTAAATTTCCTGTTTGATACGCAACTTTATCTCCTGAGCGATCAATACTTTTTCCATTACTTTCCATAACAGCTTGCTGGAGGTAGGTTGCAAATTGATTTAGGTATTGAGTGTAAGGAATAACAGCTTCGCTTTCAGCCATAAAAAAATTGTTATACCATACACTTAAAAATGCTAAAATTACTGGAATATTATTTTCAAATTTTTCTTTTTTAAAATGGATATCCATTTTATGAGCCCCTTTTAAAAGTGAATCAAAATGTTCATATCCCACGGCAAGACTGATACTCAAACCAACAGCACTCCAAAGTGAAAAACGACCTCCAACCCAATCCCACATCGGAAAAATATTAGACGGATCGATCCCAAAGGCCTCAACTTTTGAAATATTGGTTGAAACAGCTACAAAATGCTTAGCGACATCATCTTGTGTTCCATATTTTAAAAACCAATCTTTAATAGTTGTAGCGTTAGACAGTGTTTCTTGAGTGGTAAATGTTTTAGAGACAATTACAAAAAGAGTAGTTTCGGGGTCAAGAAATTTTAATATTTCATTTACATGGTCGCCATCAACATTACTAACATAATGAGGCCTTAAGTGATTTCCATAAAAAGATAACGAGTCTACCACCATTGCAGGACCCAAATCAGAGCCTCCAATACCAATATTCACAACATCTGTAAAGGGTTTATTTGTATATCCTTTTTTTGTGCCATTAATAATCGCATCAGAAAACGTTTTAATCAGAGCCTTAACTTTATAGATTTCAGGCATCACGTTCGCACCATCTAAAATAACTTCAACGTCAGCTGGAGATCGTAGAGCCGTATGTAAGACCGATCTACCTTCGGTTTGGTTAATAACATCCCCTCCAAAATATTTTGAAATAGCATCCTGAAGATTTAGTTCCTGCGCCAGTTCCTTGAAAAGCTCTAAGGTTTCAGAGGTTATTCTGTTTTTAGAAAAGTCTACATAAAAATCCTCCCATTTTATAGTAAATTCTTCTGCACGGTTTGGATTTTCTTTAAACCAGGTTTTCATTTCAGACTCTTTGATAGTCTCAAAGTGTGCAGCTAGTTTTGACCATGCTTTAGTTTGCGTTGGGTTGATCGAATTTAATGCCATTGGTTAATTTTAAATATAATTAGTTTATTGAGTCTAGTTGCTGTTTTAAGGGTGCTATAAAAGCTTGAAAGTCTGGTTTCAAATCTGGTGACAAGGCTTTTGCATCCGGTAATTTTTGACGAAGTGGATCTACTTGCCTTCCGTTTTTCCAAAAGCGGTAACATACATGCGGCCCACCAGTGTTTCCAGTCATACCTACCTTTCCAATCACATCGCCCTGCTTGACGTAATCCCCTACTTTTACCAAACGCTTACTCATGTGTAAATACTGTGTGCTGTAGGTAGCATTGTGGCGAATTTTAACATATTTTCCATTTCCACCTTTACGAGTCGACTCCGTAACTGTCCCGTTTGCAGTTGCCAAAATTGGTGTCCCTATAGGCGCTGCAAAATCTGTTCCCTTGTGGGGGCGTACTTTGTTTCCATAGTAGGCGATTCTTCGTTTCAAGTTGAATCTGGAGGAAATTCGACTGAACTGAACCGGTCCTTTTAAAAATGCTTTACGCAAACTCTTTGTACTCTCGTCAAAATAGTCAGTACTGTTTTTAGAATCTTTGTTCATGTAATTAAAAGCATAAAAAGACTCTCCTTTGTGCTCAAAAAAGGCAGCTTCAATGCTTTCAATTCCAGCATAAATGCTGTCATCCACAAACCGCTCCTTATATACTACTTTAAAATTATCGCCCTTTTGTAATCTAAAAAAATCAATTGTCCAAGCATAAATGTCATCAGACATATCATAAATAAGCTGGGCTGGTAGTCCTTGCGCATCCATGGTTTCAGAAAGAGAACTTTCTATGACTCCAAATGCTTCTTTTTCTATAACTTTTACGGGCTTTCGCTGTGTATAAGCGATAATTGAATCACAGAACTCAACAACTAGATACTCTATTTTATTGAGTTCATAGATAAATACAAGTGGGGTTTTATCGGTGTCTTTAGCGTACAAAACAGTGTAAGGCTTTCCTATTCTCAGCTGGCGTACATCAAAAACAGATTTTGTTTTTTCGGCAATATGATGAATCTGAGGATAAAATAAATGATTTCTTTCTAAAAGGACCCCAAAACTATCTCCGCTTCTAACGGTATCGTTGACCACCTTATAGTTGTTAAGGTTGTATCCAAATTTGTAGTTGTCATTTTGGACTAGTTCTTCAGGCTTTTCTACCAATGAGTCTTTATCTAAACAGCCTTTAATAACGAGGTTGTAAAAAATAATCATTACAAATCCAAAAAGGAAAAATCTTAAATTAAAATACTTCGTGTTAATCAACTTCATGCCCCCAATTATCTTTTTCATCTTGGCTCCAAAGTTC
>CAJXDP010000007.1 GCA_913052445.1 uncultured Formosa sp. | reverse complement strand
TTTGCCAACCATGAAAACGATATCCTAAAAACTGAACTTTCACTAAGTAATAAAATCGTGTTTTTAACATAATTACAAGTTGGTGATTTTACAAATGGTTACAAAATTATTATCTATATTTCAAAACATCTATTAAGTACTATAATTTATCCTTTGGATTAGATATAATTTAATAATAAATTATCGTTTAGCCTTATTTAAATATTTCTGTGTATTATTAAAAAAAAAACCGTTTGATTGCTCAAATGGTTTTTTTTACTGTAACAAATAATTAAAAAATAGCTATTTATTAAAGATTATTGATTTCCTAGTATAATAGGTAATCCGTTTTTTCCAGAACCGATCACGATGACCTTACTATTAGGAGATTCAGACAACTTAACAGTTGCTTCAATTCCTTTATCCTGGAGAATACGATCATTTAGAGATGCACTTAGTATCCTATTTGCATCTGCTTTTCCTTGTGCTTCAATACGTACTTTTTGAGCTTCTTTATCAGCAGTCACTAATCTAAATTCATACTCCAAAGATTCTTGTTCTTGCTTTAATTTACTTTCAATTGCATTTTTAATTGTATTTGGAAGTGTTACATCTTCAACTAAAACACGTTTTACGTTTAAAAATTGACCATCTAATAAGTTTATAACTTCATCAAGAATTTCTTGCTCAATAACATCACGCTTACTAGAATATAATTGTTCAGGAGTGTAACGACCAACTACACTACGAGCGGCAGCATTAACAGCAGGATTTAAAAGTTCTGTAACATAGTCTTCTCCTTTCTTTTTTATTAAATTTCCAAGGTTTTGATACTCTGGTTCATACCATATAGTTCCATTAACTTTAACTTCTAATCCGTTAACTGAAAGTACATTCATTTCGTCTGAAATAGATTGTTGTCTTACTTTATAAATTAACATACTATTCCAAGGAGCCACAATTTGAAAACCTTCTCCGTAGGTTTTATCAGTAACGATCCCTTCGCCAAAACGTTCAAATAACACACCACCTTCTCCGGGGCCTATTGTTACAGCTGATTTAGAAATTAATAGAAAGAGTACGCCAACTATAACAATAATTGGTAGTCCGATTTTAGGTAAATTTTGCATTTGTTTTTTATTTTAAATTATTAAGTTAATCCTTTATACTTTCTAATTAACCATTCAGTTGTTAAACTTGAAAACAATAAAAACAACATAAATGTAATATCTAGCAAATATACTGATTTTTTAGTAATTTTTTGAACACTATAAAAACGATTTTCAGATAATAGTTGATCAATTAGTTCATTGATTTGTGAATCAAAATACATTGTAGTACTAGTGTTAATTGATAGTTGTTCGAGTTGACTAACATCTGAGTTTAAAAACTGTTGTTCGATATTAAATTCTAAGATTTCAATTACACCTGATTTACGAAGGGATTCCTTGTTAACTTTTACTTCAAATGAATAAGCCCCTGCATCTAAAACACTAAGATCCAGTTTATAAGAATATGAATCCGTAATCATCGGGAATTCTAGTTGACGTCCACTTTTATTATTTGTAAATGTAATTTCAATATTAGCATTTGAATCTAATTCATAATTTTTATTGAAATACTGAGCTGAAATCTCTAACTCCTGTCCCCCATCATAGACAGATTGATAATCTACTATTAAACGATTGTCTTGGTTTTTAACGTCTAGATATTGAATTACTTTTGCAATGAATGAATCGAATGTTACAAAGTTAAGGTTTTGTTGAAATGAATACATTCGCCATTTCCATAGATTTTCAGCTAATAAAACGGAGTTTCTTGATGAATTATTTTCATAAGTAAACCATAACGGCTCATTAGTTAAAACACCATTTACAGATTTATATAAAAGAGTTTCGTATTGTGTTTTAATAGAAACTTGCCCGAATTCAGTTGTCAACGGAGGATGAGATATAAAGCGATAGTCAGTACTATTGAAATTCATGAAGTCAAGATTTATCTTACCTTGAAATGACTCATTTTGTCCAGTAACTTCTTGATAAAAGTCCGACTGAATTTCATTTAAAAAACGCCATTGTGTGTTTGATCCGCCAATAATAAAGACATTGTTATTCATTTTTTTAGTCCGCTCAAACACGTTATTAAATTCAGTATTAGGTTGGTATAAAATAACCAATCCATAAGATTCATTAGTAGCTATAAACTCTTCTGGTTTGAGGATGTCTACAAGTCGTTGTTTATTTGACTCAATAGAAGTTTTTAAAGCTCCTATGTCAGGATGAGATATTGTTGATATTAGAGCAACTTTACTAAACTCATCAATAGTTTCTAATGAAATGTATTTAAGATTATTTACTTTATTTTTTTCATTTTGAATCGGTTTTAAGGATACCTGGTAGGCTTGTTGACCTACTTTAGTTGTTTTAATTAATGGAGTAATTATTCTTGAATTGACTTCGGGTGAAAACTCCAGAAGTTCTTTGTGAATCGTTTGATTTCCTGATGAAATTGTTAGCTCTGTTGATATGGTCTTATTTCCTAAGTATGAACAAAAGATCTCAACAGGAAATTTATTGTTTAAATAAGCGTATTTATTGACGTTTATTTGCAGAATCTTCAAATCGGTATTAAATATACTGTCTCCTAGAATTAAAGGGAATACAGCTTGTTTAAAAGCTTTTGATGCATATCCATAGTTTGTACCAATCGTTTGATTACCGTCAGATATTAACACTATAGGTGCTATTTGTGACTCATGAATAGATTCAATATCCTGAATTGCCTTTGTTATATTTGTTTGTTTTTCGTTAAAATTTAAAAATTTATTTTGATTTAACTGTTTGCCAAAACTATAGGTTTTAATATCATACTTTTCAGAAAGCCCTGAGTTACCTAGTATCAACTCAGTAGCTATTTTTGACAAGCTATCTTTGTTTAAATATTTAATAGACTGTGAGTTATCAACAGCAACTGCAAGTATTGGTTTCACTACTTTAATTACGTTTTTGTCAAATTTTGGATTGATAATAAGAAGCAGTAATGAAAATACCGTAACAAACCTTAGAGTTGCTAAACTCCAATTAATAAGATTCCGTTTCATTTTATATATATACTGAAAAAGCGCTACAAAGAGCGCTAAAATTCCAGATGCTATAATATATAATATCGTCAGATTCGTTATCACAAATACAGTTAGTTATTAAAAGTGGTTGCTTTTTGTCTAATTAAGTAAGCATGCCACCATCGACGTTTATGGTTTGTCCAGTTATGTAACTAGAAAGGTCACTTGCAAGAAACACACAAGCATTTGCTATATCTTCAGGAGATCCCCCTCGTTTAAGTGGGATTCCAGCACGCCATAGAGCAACAGTTGCTTCATCTAATTTTGCAGTCATTTCAGTTTCTATAAATCCAGGAGCTATTACATTACTTCTAATGTTTCTGGAACCAAGTTCTAAAGCTACAGATTTAGAAAACCCAATAATACCGGCTTTAGAGGCTGCGTAGTTAGTCTGACCCGCATTTCCCTTCACTCCTACTACCGAGCTCATATTTATAATAGATCCTTTACGTTGTTTTAACATAGTACGTTGTACCGCTTTGGTCATATTGAAAACAGACTTAAGGTTAACTTCAATCACTTTATCAAAATCAGCTTCAACCATTCGCATTAGTAAGTTGTCTTTGGTTATGCCTGCATTGTTAATTAAAATATCTATACTTCCAAAATCGGCAAGAACGTCATCAGCTAGTTTTTGAGAATCATCAAAATTAGCTGCGTTACTTTGATAGCCTTTCACTATAGTTCCATGCACTTGAAGCTCTGCTTCTAATACTTTTGCAGCCTCTACAGAAGCACTGTAAGTAAATGCGACGTTAGCTCCATGCTCAGCGAAAACAGTTGCAATTCCTTTTCCAATTCCTCGACTTGCACCAGTGATAATTGCTGTTTTTCCTTCTAATAGTTTCATAAAAATAAAGTATGATAATTGATAATTCAAAGATAGTAAAATGGATTTACATTGTAATTATAAAAGCAAACACCTCACAATAATTATATTGCGAGGTGTTTAATTCCTAGAGTCTCTTTAAAAAAGGGAATCTTATAACTTTACTTCTAAAGGCTTTTCATAGTTAAATAAATAATCTACATCCATTTTTTGAACCTTACCTAGTGTATTTAATGCGGTAAAATCAAGATCTTTTTCATTACCAATTACCATTACATTATAGTTTTCTCCTTTAATGTTTTCATTGAAAAAATTACGTAAATCAACCATTTGCATATTTTTAATTGCATTATACATAGCTTCACGATTGTCTGTACTAATCCCTATTTTTTGAAGTCTTTCGTAATTCCAAAATATATTAGATTTGGTAATACGTTGTGACGCTAGTTGTTTTAATGTTGCTTCTTTTGCGGCGTTAAATTGTTCTTCAGCTTCTGGCATATCATTCATTAAATCCATCATCGCCTCTACAGCTTCAGGCATCTTATTAGCCTGTGTTCCAATATAGGCCATGACATAGTTTGAATTTTCCTTCTTACTAGCAGTTGAATAATTTGACCATGCTGAATAGGCTAAGGATTTAGATTCTCGTATTTCCTGAAAGATTATAGACGACAAGCCACCTCCAAAGTAAGTGTTAAATAAGACTGAAACTGCCATATTTTCAGCTTTAAAGGGAGCGCCTTTTGCAATAAACATCATTTCAGACTGAACCATATCATAATCTACATAATAGACATTGCCTCCCGTTTCCTTTTCAATGTAAGTATCTGGCTCAGGGTATTCAATTAATTCACTTGATGTAAAATGGAAGTCATTTAAGGCAGTGACAACATTTTCAACATCTTTTCCGTAATAAAACAAACGCTGATTATAGTTTTTTAACTGCTTTACGATCTGAACTAACTCTTGAGGATCAATAGTAGCTAACTCACTAACAGGAATAATATTACGCAGCCTTGAATTTTCTCCATAAATGGCATAATTTAATAATCCTGACTGTAAAATCCGTCCCTTACTTGTTTTGTTATCTTGCCTTTCTTTTGCGATTGTTGCAACATAGTCATTGTATGAGTCTTGATTTGCAACTGAATGATCCCATAAATGCTCAAGCAACTGCAGTCCTTTAGATAAATTTTCTTTAAGACCACTAAGTCCTACATAAGTTTGTTCAGCCTGCGCGCTAACGTAATAATCAATTCCTAATTTGTAAAACTCTTTTCTCAATGCTTCTGCTGAATATAAATCTGTACCTAAATAATCTAAGTATCCAATAGCTAATCCAAGTTTTTTATCATTATCGCTACCCATATCAAAAATGATGTTCAAATCAAACAAGTCATTACTTTCATTCTCTATGAATGAAAGATTAAGCCCATTAGCAGTTATTGTTTCATTTATTGCAGAGTCATAATCCACGTATGATGGCTCTAATAGTTTTGACTCTATCGCATTAAATTCAACCATATAATCAGATGATTTATTTCTATTAAGCTTGACAGGAGTTATCCCGGGATTAGATACTTTAACAATACTACTGTCTTCTCCCTTACGTTTGTAAGTCACTACATAGTTATCTTGATAAAACTCATTTGCAAAATCGACTAACTCCTGTTTAGATATTTTATTTAATTCTTCTAAAAACTTAATTTTATCACTCCATTTTTCATGGTGGATAAATGCATTGTAATAAGCCGATGCTAATGATGTACTATTTTCAAATTGCTGTAGCTGTGATTTTTTCATATCATTAACCACCGCTTCAATCATCCATTCATCAAATTTTCCTTGCTTAAGCAAATAAATCTGATCTAAGATTAATCGTTTAACCTCATCTAAAGATTGACCATCTTTTGGACTCCCATTAAAACTGTGATACCCATAGTCATTTAAAAAGGTGGGAGAACAGCCGGCTCTTTGAACTAATTGTTTTTGGTTTAAATTAAGATCGATTAAACCTGCAGTGCCATTCGCTAGTATCATATCACAAAGAGTTACAAGCATTTCTTCTTTTGTGTTAACTCCTTCAGAACGAAATGCTAGATTTACACTTTCGGCAGTGGGTCCGAAAACCTCTTTAGTAATTACAGATGTAATTTTTTCTTCAATTGGCAGAACAGGGTGAACTACTTTTTTTCTTTCTAAATTTCCAAATGTATTATTTACATTTTGAATAGTCTCTTCAAATTCAATATCACCAACTAATACCATGGCCATATTATTAGGGACGTAATATTTATTAAAATAATTATTAATATCTATTAAAGACGGGTTTTTTAAATGATGAGCTGTACCAATTGTTTTTTGTTGTCCATAAGGGTGCGTCGGAAACAATCCTTCTAACATCGCTGCATAGCTTTTCCTTCCGTCATTGTCTTGGCCTCTATTAAATTCTTCAAATACTGCTTCTAGTTCAGTATGAAATAAGCGCAGCACTAATTCACTAAAACGTTCTTCTTCTAATGTTAACCATTTACTTAATTCATTAGCAGGAATTTTATTTTGATATACAGTTTCCTCAAACCATGTATGTGCATTAGTTCCTGTAGCCCCTAAGGAGCTTGTCATCTTGTCGTATTCGTTAGCAACAGAATAACCAGATGCTTCTAATGAAACTGCATCAATTTCCTTGTAAAGTGCTAATTTTTTTTCAAAATCAGTTTCAGCTCTGTGTGCTTCATATAAATTTGAAATTTGATCTAAATATACTTTTTCTTTCTCCCAATCTATAGTTCCAATTTTCGATGTCCCTTTAAAGACCATATGCTCAAGGTAATGTGCTAAACCTGTAGATTCTTCAGGGTCATAATTTGAACCTGCTCTAACAGCTATATAGGTTTGAATTTTAGGTTCGTCTGAATTTTTACTTAAATAGACTGTTAATCCATTATCTAAAGTATACAAACGAAGACTTGTAGGATCATTTGCAATTGATTCATAAGAAAAGCCATTTTTATCAACCTTTATTTCAGGATTAAACTCCTTACTGTGCTTATCGTTTATGTTATTACAACTACAAAGAATAGCAATAAGTAAAAGTGAATAAAGATTTAAATGTTTCATATTTTTAAATTATATGTTAAATAACGCTAGTTTGTTAAAACTAAAAGTTTATGGGTTGTGAGTTGCTGTAATAGCAAACCATTAGCTTAAATAATTAATTTGAAAGTAGTACTTCGGCAACTTTTTTACCTATTTCTGCAGGAGATTCAACAACATGTATCCCGCATTGTCTCATAATTTGCTTTTTTGCCTGTGCAGTATCATCACTTCCACCAACTATAGCTCCAGCATGACCCATTGTACGTCCAGCTGGAGCTGTTTCACCTGCGATAAATCCAACAACTGGTTTATTACTTCCACTATTCTTATACCATTTTGCTGCATCTCCTTCAAGCTGACCGCCGATCTCTCCAATCATCACGATACAATTTGTTTCAGGGTCATTGATTAATAATTCAACAGCTTCTTTAGTAGTTGTTCCTATAATTGGGTCTCCTCCAATTCCGATAGCGGTACTTATTCCTAATCCTTGTTTTACTACTTGATCAGCAGCTTCATAAGTTAAAGTCCCAGACTTAGAAACTACACCAACAGCACCTTTCTTAAAAACAAATCCTGGCATAATACCAACCTTGGCTTCACCTGGAGTAATAACACCTGGGCAATTAGGTCCTACTAAACGACAAGCTTTATTTTTAATATATTCATAAGCAACAATCATATCGGCTACTGGAATTCCCTCAGTTATAGTAATAATCACTTTAATTCCTGCATCTGCGGCTTCCATTATTGCATCCGCAGCAAAAGCTGGAGGAACAAATATAATAGTAGTGTTTGCGGCAACTTGGTCTACAGCCTCTTTAACAGAGTTAAAAACAGGCTTTTCTAAATGAGTTTGACCACCTTTTCCTGGAGTTACTCCACCAACTATATTCGTACCGTAATCCATCATTTGAGAAGCATGAAAAGTACCTTCAATTCCTGTGAATCCTTGAACAATAATTTTTGAATCTTTATTTACTAAAACACTCATATAGATTTGATTTTATTATAATTAAATTGATGCATCAAATGTAATTTTTTGATTGCAAATTTTAAAGGATTTAAGGATTAAATTTATAAGAGTTTATTTTTCTTTTAGTTCTTTGATTATTCCAGGCAGTTTTCTAATTAATGCAAGTTCTTTAAGTTTAAACCTAGACTCTTCAATTGGAGTGCCAAAATAAGTTTTCCCTCCTTCAATCGATTTGGTAACCCCGGTTTGACCCAATATAACAGCCTTAGACCCTATAGTTACTCCGCTATTTGTTCCAACTTGACCCCATATAGTTACATCATCCTCAATAACACAACAACCAGCAATTCCACTTTGGGATGCAATTAAACAGTTCGCACCTATTAGTGTGTCATGACCAATTTGAATAAGGTTATCTAGTTTTGTACCCATTCCAATAGTTGTATCTCCAGTGACACCACGATCAATTGTACAAGAAGATCCTATATGAACATTGTTTTTAATAATAACTCTTCCACTTGATTTTAATTGGTCATATCCCTCTGGTCTCTTTTTGTAATAAAATGCATTACCTCCAATAACTGTTCCAGATTGAATAATCACATTGTCGCCAATTATAGTATCATCAAAAATACTAACATTAGCATGAATAATGGAATTTTTTCCTATTTCCACATTATTACCAATAAAACAATTAGGCTGTATGATTGTTCCTTTACCAACACTTGAAGACTCTGAAATCGCTTGAGTTGAGGGTTGAAAAGGTTTAAAGTGTGTTGTAAGAAAATTAAAGTCTCTAAATGGATCTTCAGAAATTAATAATGCTTTTCCTTTAGGACAAGGCACCGTTTTATTAATTAATATAACAGTAGCTTTTGAATTAAGTGCTTTGTCATAATACTTTGGATGATCTACAAATACAATATCCCCAGCAGAAACAACATGTATTTCATTCATCCCTAAAATTTCTAATAATGGATCTCCTATATACTCACAACCAATAAGTGATGCAATATCTTTCAATGCATGCGATTGTGTGAATTTCATACTATGCTTTTATACGTTCTTTATAAGTTCCTTTTGCTGTTTCTACTTTAATTTTATCCCCTTCGTTTATAAACAAAGGAACCATCACAGTTGCTCCAGTTTCTACAGTAGCAGGTTTTGTCGCATTGGTAGCTGTGTTACCTTTAATACCAGGTTCTGTTGATGTTACTTCCAATATAACACTTGAAGGTAAGTCCACTGAAAGCGGGGAGTTATCTTCAGTGTTCATTAGAAGTGTAACAACTTCTCCTTCTTTCATTAAGTCGGGATTGTCTAAAACCGCTTTTTGTAATTCAATTTGAGAATAATCTGCGGTATTCATGAAATGAAACGTATCGCCATCGTTATATAAATATTGAAACTTATGTGTTTCGACACGTACTTCTTCAATTTTATGCCCTGCGGAAAACGTGTTGTCAATAACTTTTCCATTAGTTACACTCTTCATTTTTGTTCTAACAAATGCTGGGCCTTTTCCAGGCTTAACATGTAAGAACTCAATAACTTTAAATATATCGTGGTTATATTTAATACACAATCCATTTCTTATATCTGATGTACTTGCCATAATTTAATTAATTTGAATTAAAATATCCTTTCATAATTCCACGACGTGAATTTTTAATAAATTGTAAAATTTCATCACGTTCTGGTGTGGCTTCCATTTCAGCTTCAATAATCTCTGCTGCTTGTGAATTATTGTAGTTTTTTTGATAAAGTAGCCTGTAAATATTTTGAATTTCTTTAATTTTTTCTGAGCTAAAACCTCTTCTTCTCAGTCCAACAGAGTTAATTCCAACATATGATAAAGGTTCACGAGCAGCTTTGACAAAAGGAGGGACATCTTTTCTAACGAGTGAACCACCGGTAACAAATGAATGATTTCCAATTGAACAAAATTGATGAACTGCAGCCATCCCTGCTAATATCACATAGTCTCCAACCGTAGTGTGCCCAGCCAAAGTGCTATTATTTGAAAAAATACAATTTTTTCCAACCGTGCAGTCATGTGCAATATGACAGTAAGCCATTATCAGACAATTATCTCCAATTACTGTTTTCATTTTATCTGTAGTTCCACGATTGATAGTTACACACTCTCTTATTGTTACATTGTTTCCAATAACAACAGTAGTTTCTTCATCATCATATTTTAAATCTTGTGGCATTGCAGAAATCACAGAACCAGGAAAAATACTACAGTTTTTACCAATTCTAGCTCCTTCCATGATTGTTACATTTGATCCAATCCAAGTCCCTTCACCAATGATAACATTATTATTAATTGTAGTAAAAGGTTCAATAACCACATTTTTGGCTATTTTGGCTCCTGGATGAACATAAGCTAGAGGTTGATTCATTTTGTAATTATTTTAAATAATTTATTTAACTTTTGATATCTGAGCCATTAATTCAGCTTCTGCGCATAATTTTCCATTCGCATAGGCATATCCTTGCATATGACAAATCCCTCTTCTTATTGGAGTAATTAAAGAGCATACGAAAATTAATGTATCTCCAGGAACAACTTTTTGTTTAAACTTAACTTTATCCATTTTCATGAAAAAGGTAAGGTAATTTTCTGGATCAGGAACCGTGTTTAAAACAAGAATTCCACCTGTTTGCGCCATAGCCTCAACAATAAGCACTCCTGGCATTACAGGTGATCCGGGAAAATGACCTTGAAAAAATGTTTCATTCATGGATACATTTTTACAGCCGATTACATGGTTGGGTGATAATTCAAAAACTTTATCAACAAACAAAAATGGAGGGCGATGAGGCAACATATCCATAATCGCATTTACATCCATAACTGGAATTTGATTTAAATCAATTTTTGGTACGTTATTACGACGTTCCATTTTAATTATTTTAGATAGTTTTTTAGCAAACTGTGTATTTACAAAATGTCCGGGTTTATTAGCTATTACCTTTCCTTGAACACGTGTTCCAACCAAAGCTAGATCTCCAATAACATCTAATAATTTATGTCGAGCTGCTTCGTTAGGGTAATGCAGAGTAAGGTTATCTAATATCCCATTTGAAGTAACGGAAATGGAATCTTTGTTAAACGCTAGCTTTAACCTTTCCATAGTTTCTTCAGAAAGAGGCTTATCTACATAAACAATAGCATTATTTAAATCGCCTCCCTTAATTAAACCGCTCTCAAGAAGCATTTCTAGTTCATGTAAAAAACTGAAGGTTCGAGATTCAGAAATATCTTTCTTAAAATCAGATAGGTTTTCTAAGTTTGCATTTTGAGTTCCTAAAACCTTAGTTCCAAAATCAACCATAGTCGTTACTTGATACTCCTCAGATGGTATAATAGTAATTTCACTTCCAGATTCTTCATCTTTATATGAAATCACATCTTTGACAACAAAAACTTCTCTAAAAGCTTCTAATACTTGAATCCCTGCTGATTCTAATGCTTTAATAAAATACTTTGATGAACCATCCATTATAGGGGGCTCTGACGTATTTAATTCTATAATTACATTATCAATTTCTAAGCCTACTAGTGCAGCTAGCACGTGTTCACAAGTTTGAATTATAACTCCATTCTTTTCTAAACAAGTACCTCTTTGAGTGTTTGTAACTAAATTAGCGTCAGCATTAATCATAGGAAGTCCTTCTAAATCTATTCTTCGGAATTTATAGCCATCATTAATTTGTGCAGGCAAAAAATTTATTTTAACCTCCTTGCCTGTGTGAAGACCTACTCCTGTTAAAGAAACTTTTTTACTAATTGTTGTCTGCTTAGTATCTGTTTTAAAGATCATGTTTAGTTGTATTTTCTAAAGAATTAAACTCTTTTATTATTTTAGGAAGGTTTTTAAAGTGAACGTATGACTTATTGTAGTCCGAATTATTAAAGGCAGGTGTACCATTAATAGTTTGATTTGATTTAATACTTTTAGTAACTCCCGACTGTCCTACAATCCTAACGTTATTGCCTATTACAATATGTCCTGCTATTCCTACTTGACCTCCAATTTGACAATTAGCACCAATTTTGGTTGAACCAGCAATTCCTGACTGAGCGGCTATTACTGTATTTTCTCCAATAGTTACATTATGAGCAACTTGAACTTGATTATCTAGCTTCACTCCTTTTTTAATGACTGTAGACCCTAATGTAGCTCTATCAACAGTAGTGGCAGCTCCTAAGTCAACAAAATCCTCTAAAATGACATTGCCAATTTGTGGAATCTTTTTGTAAATACCATCTTTATCAGGTGAAAAACCAAACCCATCGGCCCCAATAACAACTCCTGAGTTAATATAACAGTTTGCGCCAATTACACAATCAAAATATACTTTAACTCCTGAACAAATCGTTGTATTTGGCCCTATAGTAACATTATCTCCAATAAAAGTGTTTGGATATATTTTAACATTATCTCCAATTACTACATTTTCACCAATATGTGAAAATGCTCCGATATATACGTCTTTTCCATACGAAGCTGAATCAGAAATAAAAAGTGGAGATTCAATTCCTGATTTATTATTTTTTGTTGAGTTATAATAATCTAAAAGTGTTGTGAATGCAGAATAAGCATTTTCAACCTTAACAAGAGTTAAGTCTAATTTACTTTGAGGTTCAAAGTCATTATTAACAACAACAATTGAGGCATTTGTAGTATAAATATGTGAAGTATATTTAGGGTTTGATAAGAATGTTATAGATCCTGTTGAGCCTTCTTCAATTTTCGAAAGCGTATCAACTTTAACCGATGGATCACCAACAACTTTTCCATTTAATAGTTCTGATATTTGTGTAGCTGTAAATTTCATTGATGCAAAAGTAAAAAAAAATATCAAAGAATATCCTTTGGATAGCATATATAATGCTTTGTAACTGTTTTAGATAACACTTTTAGAGAAAGATGATCTGAAGCACTAATTACTTCTTTTAACTTTCCATTTTTGTACATAATTTTAAGACCTCCTTGTTTTTGGTCGTAAGCTAAATTAGATACGGATCCATTAAATACAAAATAAGCCGCTTCATTAAAGCTTATCCTGTATGTTTCCATCATCTGTTTTGTTATTTTTTCTGTTTTGGACTCTGACACAGGATTGTTTTTAAATTTTATTTTTAATAAAATCCTGTTTAAAATCATGTTAGAAAGCTTGCTAAGGACAAAATCACTATGAAACTGCCAAGATTTGAGTGCTGATATCACATCACAATCATCTAACAATGAAAACTGATCTAGAGAAGCTGTATTAAAATTAGTAACATCGTAAGAATTATTCATAAAAAAAGTAAGAGCCGAACTTGCTTCAAGTTTAACATTCATTAGGGTTAACTCCTTTGCACGTTTTAATACACGCATGATCATTTGCTCAGCGACTAAGCTTGTTTTATGCAAATAAACCTGCCAATACATTAAACGCCGTGCCATTAAAAACTTTTCTACTGAATAAATTCCTTTTTTTTCAATAACCAACTCATCATCAACAACATTCATCATTGAAATAAGTCTTTCGCTATTAATGTTTCCTTCAGAAACTCCTGTATAGAAACTATCCCTTTTGAGGTAATCTGATCGATCAATATCTAATTGACCTGAAATAAGCTGTCCAAAAAACTTTCGAGGATACTCACCTTTAAACATGTAAATAGCAGTATCTAACTCCCCATTAAACTCGATATTTAGTATTTCCATGAATTTAAGTGAAATAGATTCATGGCTTATGTTTTCGACAATGCTTCGCTCCATCGCATGACTAAAAGGTCCATGGCCAATATCATGAAGTAAAATGGCTATATATAATCCATTTTCTTCCAAATTAGAAATTTCAACTCCTTTAAATCGCAAGATTCTGACAGCATTCTGCATTAAATGTAAACAACCTAACGCATGTTGAAACCTTGTGTGATGTGCTCCTGGATAAACTAAATATGAAAGTCCCATCTGAGAAATTCGTCTCAATCGCTGGAAATACCTATGCGCTATTAAGTCAAAAATTAATGTGTTTGGGATTGTAATAAATCCGTAAATTGGATCGTTAAATATTTTAAGCTTGTTGTCCTTATTCAAACTTTATAGTATTAAATTTACACTTTGAACTTTCTTTAAAAGTTTTTACTTTGTAAAAATACTAAAACCAAAGGACTTCTATTCTTGATTAAAAAATAATACATGGGGAATATAACTATTTTATGGGTTGATGATGAAATTGAATTTTTAAAACCTCACATCCTATTTTTAGAAAAGAAAAATTACATTGTCAAGACCTGTAAAAGTGGAACTGAAGCGATCAATCTAATAAATGATAGTATTTTTGATATTGTATTTTTAGATGAAAACATGCCTGGGCTCTCGGGCTTGGAAACGCTTTCTGCTATAAAAGAAATAAAATCTTCCTTACCTGTTGTTATGATTACAAAAAGTGAGGAGGAATACATAATGGAAGATGCCATTGGGAATAAAATAGCAGATTATTTAATTAAACCTGTAAATCCTCATCAAATTCTTCTATCTCTTAAAAAGAATCTAGACCATAATCGCTTAGTTTCTGAAAAAACATCTTCTAATTATTTACAAGAGTTTCGTAAAATATCAATGGAGCTTAATGAAATTAACTCCTTTGAAGAGTGGGAAAAATTATATAAAAAGCTCGTTTTTTGGGAATTAGAGTTAGAAAACTCAAACGACCCAACTATGAGCGAAATTCTAGAAGCTCAAAAATCAGAAGCTAATATGCAATTCGGACGGTTCATAGAAAAATCCTACCCAAGTTGGTTTGAAGATTACCAAGCCCCTGTGATGTCTCATACATTATTTAAAGAAAAAATAGCAGAGACGCTTAACTCAAAACAACCGACTCTTCTAGTGGTTATAGACAATCTGAGATATGACCAATGGAAAGCGCTTGAACCTAGCATAAACACTTACTATAAAGTTCAAGAAGACAGTCTTTACTTTAGTATTCTTCCAACTGCGACCCAGTATGCACGTAATGCTATATTTTCCGGTCTAATGCCCAGTGAGATGGAAAAATTATTTCCACAATATTGGAAGAATGATAATGATGAAGGTGGAAAAAACTTATATGAAGCTCAATTTCTAGAAGCTCAAATGAAACGTCTTGGCTTATCTGAATTGAAGTATGAATACATTAAAATAACCAACTTAAAAGCAGGACAAAAGCTGGCAGAATCATTTAAAAGTAAAGTCTCTAATGACTTAACTGTAGTAGTATATAATTTTGTAGACATGTTATCTCATGCTAAAACTGAGATGGAAGTTCTTAAAGAGCTTGCCTCTAATGACAAGGGCTACAGATCACTTACTAAAAGTTGGTTTGACAACTCCCCATTACTAGAAATAATCAAACAAGCGAAAGAACTTAATTTTAAACTAATAATCACCACTGACCATGGAACTATTAATGTTAAAAATGCTTCTAAAGTTGTTGGAAACAAAGACACTAGCCTAAACCTAAGGTACAAAACAGGAAGGAGTTTGAGTTATGAACAAAAAGATGTTTTGGCCGTTAAAGATCCAAAATCAATATACCTTCCATCGTCAGCCATGAATAGCTCGTTTATTTTTGCAAAGGATAACCTTTTTTTTGCATATCCAAATAATTACAATCATTATGTTAGTTATTTTAGGAACACCTACCAACACGGAGGTATTTCACTTGAAGAGGTTATTATCCCTTTCGCCATATTAAATCCTAGGTAAATGAGCAAAAGTATTCATTACAAAATAAAGGACTTGTCGCGTACTGCCAAGACAATCCTAAATCAAGTCAAATCGAAAAATATTTTGTTTTACGGAGAAATGGGTAGTGGTAAAACAACCTTAATAAGCGCAATCGTTAAAGAACTCGGAGGAGCTGGTGAAATCTCTAGTCCCACATTTTCGATTGTTAACGAATATGAAGTAACAAATGATATTGTTTATCATTTTGATTTTTACAGAATCGCTGATCAATATGAAGCCTTAGATATGGGGATTGAGGATTATTTTGGGTCTGAACACTGGAATTTTATTGAATGGCCTGACAAAGTTAATTCTTTATTTCCTGAGCATGTATCTATAATAAACCTATTAATAGCTGAAGACGGAGGGAGAATTCTTAAAATATCGGAAAAAAAACTTTCTACAGGATTCTCAAAAAAATAATTGTAAATTAGTTATTTTAATAACAGGCTATGGACAAACCTATTTCACCTTTTACCAGAGAACAATTACTTCCAAAAGAAGAGACTTTAGAAATTACCAAAGATAAATCGTCCTTATTTATTGGGATACCTAAGGAAAACTCTTTTCAAGAAAAAAGAGTTTGTCTTACTCCTGATGCAGTATCTGCCTTGACAAACAATGGGCACCGTGTTTTGATTGAGTCTGGAGCTGGTGATAATGCGAGTTTTAATGATCATGAATACAGTGAATCTGGGGCAGAAATAGTTGAAGACAGAGCAAAAGTATTTGGGTGCTCAATTATACTTAAAGTTGAACCACCAACATTAGAAGAAATTGAACTTTTAAACTCAAATGCACTTCTTATTTCAGCAGTTCAAATAAAAATACAGCAAAAAGATTACTTCAAAAAGCTTTCTGAAAAACGTATTACGGCTTTAGGGTTTGAATTTATTAAAGATCAAGATGGCGCGTTTCCTGCTGTACGTCAATTAAGCGAAATTACAGGATCTGCTTGTATTTTAATTGCCTCAGAAATTATGTCAATTACAAATGAAGGTAATGGACTTATGTTTGGAAATATTAGTGGAGTACCTCCTACAGAGGTTGTAATAATAGGTGCAGGAACCGTTGGTGAATTTGCAACAAGGTCCGCTATAGGTTTAGGAGCCAATGTTCGTGTTTTTGATAGTTCAATAACCAAACTTCGCAACTTACAGTCAAATTTAGGAAGATCTATATATACTTCTACAATGCAGCCCAAAAACCTTCAAAAAGCATTAATGCGTTGTGACGTTGCCATTGGAGCAGTAAAAGGAAATAATAGAGCTCCTATTGTAGTAGATGAAACGGTTGTAGAGCAAATGAAGTCAGGTGCCATTATTATAGACGTTAGTATTGATATGGGCGGGTGTTTTGAAACTAGTGAAGTAACATCCCACAAAAACCCCACATTTGTTAAGCACGATATCATACATTATTGTGTTCCTAATATACCTGCTAGGTATGCTAGAACCTCTTCGGTCTCAATAAGTAATATCTTCACTCCTTACCTTCTGAAAATTGCAGAAGATGGTGGTGTTGAAAATTCTTTAAGATTTGACAAAGGATTAAAAAATGGATTGTACTTTTACCACGGCGTTTTAACCAATAAATATATAGCAGATTGGTTTGATTTAGACTACACAGATGCTAATCTTTTAATATTTTAAAATTATTTTATGAAAATTGTTCATCGTTTTGGTTTCTACATGGGGGGATTTTCGATAGGACTAGTTTTTTTGATGTTTTTCTTGAGTGGAAAAAGAACTAGTTGTTCGTACGGACCTGATGCTCGTGTTTTAAAAAATATACAAACAAAAAAACCTCAATACTCAGAGTCTGTTCAATTACAGTTGAACTCTAAAATAATTGACACTTTAACATTGCATTCAATATTTAAAAATGCAGATATTAATTTTGGCAAAAGCGATACTAAATCACTTCCGTGTAGAACCTATTATGTTGAGGGTGAAAAATATGACCTTATTGTTGATAATTGCACAACAATTGTTAGAATAAAGACACTTATTGTTCTTTAGAACTTTCGACGTTTTCTTTCTTTTTTAATTAGCGAAAGTTCTCTTGAAGTTTGTCCAGCTACTGAAGTATTCTCTTCAGCTCGCCTTATTAAGTAAGGTATGACATCCTTGACTGGTCCAAAAGGCACGTATTTAGCAACATTATAGCCTTTATCTGCTAAGTTATAGCTTATATGGTCACTCATGCCGTAAAGTTGTCCAAACCAAACCCTTGGATCGTTATTAGTGATTTTAGCTTGTGCCATTAAATGAATTGCCAAAGTCGTACTTTCCTCATTGTGAGTCCCGATAAAAGGGTGAATTTGATTAAGGTTATCTAAGATAAATATTAGTGTATCATTGAACAGGGTGTCCGTAATGTACTTCGTTTCACAAATAGGAGATTTATATCCTAACTCAGAAGCCCTTAAACGTTCTTTTTCCATGTAAGCTCCTCGAACCACTTTGAAACCTAGCTTGAAATTTAACTTTTTAGAAGTTAAATGAATTTGCTTTAAATAGTCTAGACGATCCGAACGATAAGTTTGAAGCGTATTATATACAATAACAGATTCTTTATTATATTGTTGCATCATTTCTAAAATCAAATCATCAACAGACTCTTGAATCCAACTTTCTTCAGCATCAATAAGGATTTTAATATTATTTAACTTTCCTGAAGCACAAACCAAATTAAAACGTTGCTTGATTCGTAACCATTCTTCAAACTCAGAAGGAGTTAACTTTGTTTTTTCACTTATTTTTTGATAAATTTCAGAACGACCGAAACCGGTAGGTTTAAAAACCGCAATCGGCATGGAGTCATTACTTTTAGAGAATAAAATTAATTCTAATGTTTTTTTAAGAGCCAAGTCAAATTGAATCTCATCTTCTTTCCCTTCTACAGAGTAATCAAGAACACTATAGACCCCACTCTTATGCATTTCAGCAATTTTAGGAATACAATCAAATTCACTAACTCCTCCACAAAAGTGATCGAACACAGTAGATCTAATTAAACCCTCAATAGGAAGATGCGCCTTTAAAGCAAAATTAGTAGCGGTGGCCCCTATTTTAACTAGAGGTTCTATAGAAATCATTTTAAACAAAAAATAGGCACGCTCTAGTTCGGAATCCGACTTTAAGTGAAATGCAACTTTAGTATTATTAAAATCAATACTCATAAATATGAATTAAAAGCGAAACAAATATATTTAATACTAATTACATTATTTGCAAATTTCTACTTAATTTCACACTTGTAATCTATGATATAAATAACTATGAAATCTATAGAATCTGAGGCCTACTCAATTCACTTTAATGAACACTGTTATGAAGAGCTTGATTCATATTTAGAACACTCTAATTTTAGTAAAATATTCATTTTAGTAGATTCTAATACTCACAATTATTGTCTTCCTAAATTCTTATCAAATATTAGTTATTTCTCAGAATTTGAAATCATCGAAATGGAAGCGGGTGAACTTAATAAAACAATAGATACCTGTACACAAGTATGGCATACTCTTACGGAGTTAGAAGCCGATCGTAAATCATTGTTAATAAATCTTGGAGGAGGCGTAGTTACCGACTTAGGGGGTTTTGTAGCATCCGCTTTTAAACGTGGGATTAGCTTTATCAACGTGCCTACAAGCCTACTTGCCATGGTTGATGCTTCAGTGGGAGGAAAAACAGGAGTAGATCTAGGAAGTCTTAAAAATCAAGTAGGTGTTATTAATTTCTCTGAAATGGTACTAATTGACACCTCATTTTTAAAAACATTATCAATAGATGAAATGAGGTCAGGGATGGCAGAAATGCTGAAGCATGGCTTAATAAAAGATGCTAATTATTGGAACCGCCTGGATGGTTTATCACATTTAAAGTTAAGTGGCTTAGGAGCATTAATTCACGAATCCATTATTATAAAAAATGAAGTAGTGACTAGAGATCCAAATGAATTAGGCGAGCGTAAGCAATTAAATTTCGGACATACTATAGGACATGCCATTGAATCATATTGTCTTGAAAATAAAACAAAAAAAACATTACTTCACGGCGAAGCAATCGCGGCTGGAATGGTAATTGAAGCTTACTTGTCTACTAAATATTGCGGATTAACTAATAAAGAACTATTAAAAATCAAAAAAGTATTTACAAAAATGTATGGATGTGTTGAGTTTGATACAAAGGACAAAAAATTAATAATTGAACTTTTGAAGTATGATAAAAAGAATTCACACGGAGAAGTTAAATATTCTCTAATTGAATCTATTGGAAAATGTAAAGTAGATATGATTGTTGATAATGATGTGATATTTGAAGCATTTGACTATTATGCCTCAAAACAATAAAAAAATTACATATCATTAAATATAGAATGCATTAAGCGTTTCTTATCATTAATACTTTCTTCTAAAGAAATCATAGTCTCAGTACGGTAAACTCCTTCAATGTCATCTAATTTGAAGATAATTTCTTTTGCATGTGTTGTACTTTTTGCACGAATTTTACAAAAGATGTTAAATTTTCCTGTGGTAATGTGTGCAACAGTTACATGAGGTATTTGGTAAATACGCTCTAAAACAAATTTAGTTTGAGAAGTGTTTTGTAAAAAAACTCCAACATAGGCTATAAATGAATATCCAAGTTTTTGATAATCAATAGTTAATGAAGAACCCTTAATTATCTTTGCATCTTCCATTTTTTTAACTCTCACATGAACTGTTCCGGCTGAGATTAATAATTTTTTTGCAATATCTGTAAATGGAATTCTGGTATTATCAATCAGCATATCTAGGATTTGATGATCAATGTCGTCTAGTTTGACTTTTGCCACTTTTAAAAATTTTAGTTTATTTTCATTAAAAGTTTAAATTTAACATTTTTAATTTATTAAAAATGTTATTATGTTAAATTATTTTTATCAAATAGGTGTATTTTAGAAGAATCTACTAATAAGAAATCGATTTCGTAGTTTTCCGATAATTTAGGGAAATCTGGATGGGATACAAGCTTATAATTCGCGTCAATTTCAAAATGCCCATGTTTTTCTGATAAATCTCCAATAATACTGATCGTGGGTTTAAATATAATCCCGCTTTTATTCAAAACTTCTGTATTCTGAATGCCTATATCACAAAAGTGAGTTGGATTACTAATATCTATTATTGCATTTCTAACAATAACATCGTTAAATAATCTCTTATTTTCTGGAATTTGAAAATAATCAATAAAGTCATGTCCGTTGATTTCATTGTTTGAAATATAATCAAGAGCTGTAAAAAGAGATAGCGCAGTATATTTACGAGTTTCTTCTCTGTTGTAATCGTTAGGATAGTGTCCTGCTTCAAAAAGTACTGTTGGAACTCCTTGAGTTTGGAATTGGTCTCCAACACAGTTTGGGTTAAAATCATCTTCGTAACGTCCAATTTGATTCGGTAAATATATTTGCAGTACACGATTTATAGAATTGATAATTGACATCGACTTTTTACGGGTATTTGTAACATCACGTTCTACATTTTCAGAAGGAGATAAGAAGCTCATTACTGAAGATTTATTAGTTCTTCCAACACTAAATATAGTACGCTGACCATGTAAATTAAAACAATAATGAGGCTTAAAATTATCAAAAGCAGAACTTAAAACTTTACTTTCAATTTGAGACTTATTTATAGCATCTCTGTTTAAGTCTACTTGATGGTGATTTAAACGTGTGTAAGCAAGTGCGCCATCAGGATTTAGTATTGGTATGATAAAAAATGAAAAAGTGCTTAAGAATGATTTAAAATCGTCTAGTTCTAAGTAATTAAAAAGATCAAAGAGTGCCTTTGTAGTAGTGCTTTCATTGCCATGCATTTGAGACCAAATCAAAATCCGTTTCGAACCTGAGCCTATTTTAACTGCTCGAATAGGAAGTCCTGCTTCTGAATTTCCTAAAATACTAACATCAAATTTATCAGAAAATAACTCCATCAGTGGTTCAATATCTAAATTTGATATATGCCTAGACCTTAATGACTGTGCTTTTAAAGACTTGTATTGAGATAAAAAAAAAGTGGAATTAAACATAGGTTTACTGATATAATACAAATGTAAACATTATTGGTTTTACAATTGTAAACAATAATAAATTATAATTATCTACAAGTTTAGCATAAATATATCATCATTTTAACAAGTCAAATTAAAAATTTTAATATATCATTATATAATTCACTAAAAACTAACAATCAGTAATTTAAAATAATTTAACTAAACCTTTTTTTTGGATATTAATTAATATTTTAAACTTCTTTTTTGCAAATTATGGATTAAAGTTTACATTTGTAACTCTTAAACTCTTTTACATTTGTAAACAATGATCAATACTGCTGAATTTAACTCCCGTGTTGAAAAAATTTTAAAACATTATGGATTATCAGCTTCTGCGTTTGCTGAGAAAATATCCGTTCAACGCTCAAGCATCTCCCATATTTTAAGTGGACGAAATAAACCTAGTTTAGATTTTATAGATAAAGTTTTACATGCATTTCCTGAAATTGATCTTTTATGGTTATTAAGTGGCAAAGGCCAGCTTCACTGCGACAATACCCTTGACCAGTCTACAGTAGAAAAGTCTACAGTAGAAAAGCCTCTAGTTGAGACCCAACTACCTACTAGCTCAATTATTAATAACTCAGAAGGTATTGATAGAATTGTCATTTTTTTTCAAGACGGAAGTTTTAAGAGTTATAAGATGAATACTTAAAAACAAGTATGATTAACAAATCTGTTTTGTATTTTTGTAACATGAAGTATATAGCCTTGCTGTTAATTCCATCCTTATTTGTTAGTTGTTACCAAATAGAACGAAACTGTAACGATTTTAAAACTGGGACCTATAAAAGCAAGATAACGATAGATGGCATAATTTACAAGTCTACGTTTTCTCGTGACTCTTTGCTTCAGGTTGAATCGTTTGAAGGAACTGTGGATTCAACGTACGTTCGTTGGATAAACAATTGTGAAGTAGTCTTTAAAACAATCAATCCAAAAAATCGTGCCGAAAAAAAGGACATTCATTTAAAAATCCTTACAACTTCCGAAGACAGTTACAGCTTTGAATATGGATACGTTGGAGACACCTATAAACGTCAAGGAGAAGCGACAAGAATTAATTAAAACAATGTAATCTGACCCTCATCGTTAACATCAAGTCCTAAATCCCTTGTTTTTGGAGCTTTCTCTAATTTGTTGACTGGAGTCGTTTCTTGTATAGTTTCAACTTCCTCTATAACTCCAGTTTTCTTTTCCGACTGCACCAAAACTTCCTCCTCAACAACTTCAATCTCATCAGCAGCCAATTGAATTGGTGCGTCATAATGCAAAGACTCCATAAGATCTATCTGTTTCAATTTCAACTTGGTTAATTGATTGCCTAGCGCAGAAATCCCTTTTAAGCTTATAAACTGTTCAATATCTATTTCTTGATCATCGCGCCTGTCTTTCCCCCTGTCTTTAGCGAATGACAATTTAGCAACAGGACGCCAATCAGTGGACACAATTTCCAGGAAACTTGAAGGATGCTCTGAAATAAAGCACTCTTCCCTACTTTCGTTTTCGATTATAAAACGCTTAACGTAGTGCTTTTGCTTTCCGCCATCAAAGTAAATTACTGAAATAGGTTTTTTAGGAACCCATTTTTCAAGTACAATCATATCATCATCAAAGTGAACTGTAATTTCGGGTATAATAGTTTTAATTATGCCTGACTGTGTTATAATCAGAATGCGATCTTCACCTCTAAATTCACCCACTAAATCTCCACGACCATCAACGTTTAAACGCTGGATGGTATCATCAAACCATATTTTTCTAGGCTTAAGCGTACTCACCCCTTTCTCCTTGAGATCAATTCGCTTGATCGCGTTTTTAGTAACAATATTTCCTTTGGAAACTCGGCCTTTAATATTAATACCTGCAAAATCAATGTCCCATTTAAGCTTTTTAATATTCCCTACTTGACGCAATAAAACCGTCACCACTTCACCTTCTCCATTTGGATTGGCAGAGAAATATAGAGTGTTTGACGCTGATTTCCCATTTGTTAAGTCGTACTCTCTGTCTCGAGTCACACTTGTGACTGCAAATCGTTTTATGTAGGAAGCGCCTCCTTTTCCGTCTTTATAAATCATATTATAAATCGTACGAGAGTCTTTTTTCTTAAAGACAGCAACATGAATTATATGCTTACCAACAAAAGTTTTACTTCCAACTTTAGTAACCATCATTTTTCCTTCATTGGTAAAAACAATAATATCGTCAATATCACTACAGTCACATACGTATTCATCTCGCTTTAAACCGGTTCCTACAAACCCTTCTTCTTTATTGACGAATAGCTTAGTGTTTCTGATAATTACTTTCGTAGCATCGACATCATCAAAGATTCTGATTTCAGTTTTACGTTCTTTACCTTTTCCGTAAT
Organism: uncultured Formosa sp.; assembly: GCA_913052445.1. Classification (GTDB taxonomy): domain Bacteria; phylum Bacteroidota; class Bacteroidia; order Flavobacteriales; family Flavobacteriaceae; genus Hel1-33-131. The sequence goes on along the minus strand of CAJXDP010000007.1, from coordinate 25,663 downwards.
TTGTTTTTAAGCGTTTAAAGTAATCAATAGCATAGTTAATAAGATTAGCCAAATATCCTTTTGTTTCAGCAATTTGATCTTCTAAAAAATTAATTTTTTGTTGTGCCTTTTCAATGTCAAACTTAGAAATTCTTTTAATTCTTATCTCTGTTAAGCGTGTAATATCTTCTTCAGTAACCGAACGTTTTAGATGCTGTATATGTTGCTTCAGCCCCCTATCTATAGCACTAATTACTCCTGGCCAAGTTTCTTCTTCTTCAATATCACGATAGATTCTATTTTCTATAAATATCCGCTCTAAAGAAGCAAAATGCCATTGTTCTTCAAATTCTCCTAGCTTTATTTCTAATTCCTGTTTTAGCAACTCGACTGTGTGGTCCGTAGAACGTCTCAACATTTCTGTAACACCAACAAACAAAGGCTTATTATCTTCTATCACACATCCTAATGGAGAGATTGAGTTTTCACAAGATGTGAAAGCAAACAATGCATCTATTGTTTTGTCTGGCGATATTCCAGCTGGAAGATGAACTAGTATTTCAACTTCTGCAGCCGTGTTGTCTTCAATTTTTTTTATCCGAATTTTACCCTTCTCATTTGCTTTAAGAACAGAATCGATTAGGGAAGAAGTCGTCGTTCCAAATGGAACTTCAGAAATTACTAATGTATTTTTATTGAGTTGAGATATTTTTGCTCTACAGCGTACTTTACCCCCACGTAGACCTTCATTGTAATTTGTAAAATCTGCAATTCCTCCAGTTGCAAAGTCAGGAAATATAGTAAATCGTTTGCCTTGTAGATGCTTTACAGAGGCATCAATTAGTTCAATAAAATTATGAGGCAATACCTTTGTAGAAAGCCCTACAGCAATCCCTTCGGCCCCTTGAGCTAATAACAAAGGAAACATGACTGGAAGGTTAATTGGCTCCTTACGACGTCCGTCGTAAGAGGCTTGCCACTGAGTAATCTTTGGATTAAAAACGACTTCTAAAGCAAATTTAGACAGTCGTGCTTCTATATATCTAGAAGCCGCAGCACGATCTCCGGTAAGAACATTCCCCCAGTTTCCCTGGGCATCAATTAATAAATCTTTTTGTCCTATTTGAACCATCGCATCAGCGATACTGGCATCTCCGTGCGGGTGATACTGCATGGTGTGCCCTACAATATTGGCCACCTTATTATAACGTCCATCGTCAAGATCTTTCATAGAATGTAAGATTCTACGCTGCACAGGCTTAAAACCATCTTCGATTGCAGGAACTGCACGTTCTAAAATTACATAAGATGCGTAATCTAAAAACCAATCTTTAAACATCCCTGTAACTCTGGTAATCGTTTCCTGATTATCTTGTAACTCATTAGCAGCTATATCACCATTTTCTTCTATCATACCTCTTCTTCAATAATATCTAATTCTACTTTTAGATTTTCAATAATAAATTTTTGACGGTCAGGTGTGTTTTTTCCCATATAAAACTGAAGTAATGACTCTATCGTCATATCGGAGTCTAGCATAACTGGATCTAAGCGAATATTCTCACCAATAAAATATTTAAACTCATTAGGAGAAATTTCTCCTAAACCCTTAAATCGTGTTATTTCTGGTTTAGGCTTTAACTTTTGCACTGCATTTCTGCGCTCAATTTCAGAATAGCAGTAAATCGTTTCTTTTTTATTTCGAACCCTAAATAAAGGCGTTTGTAATATATAAAGGTGACCTTCTTTAATAATCTCAGGAAAAAATTGAAGAAAGAATGTAATTAACAACAATCGTATGTGCATACCATCAACATCAGCATCTGTAGCGATGACAATATTATTATAACGAAGGTCCTCAATTGATTCTTCTATATTTAATGCGGCCTGAAGAAGGTTAAACTCTTCGTTTTCATAAACAATTTTTTTTGTTAAGCCATAGCAGTTTAAAGGTTTTCCTTTCAAACTAAAAACAGCTTGCGTGTTTACATCTCTTGATTTGGTAATACTTCCAGAGGCAGAATCTCCCTCAGTTATAAATAAAGTAGATTCAAGGTTGCGTCCATTTTTAATATCTCCAAAATGAACACGGCAATCTCTTAGTTTTTTGTTATGAAGACTGGACTTTTTAGCGCGATCTTTAGCAATTTTTCGAATACCGGACAATTCTTTACGTTCTCGTTCAGCTTGTAAAATTTTGCGCTGTAAAGCCTCGGCGGTGTTTGGATTTTTATGTAAAAAATTATCTAAGTGTGTTTTTAAAAATTCATTTATAAAAGTTCGTACTGTTGGGAGATCTCCGCCCATATCTGTTGAACCTAGCTTTGTTTTTGTTTGACTTTCAAATACAGGCTCCATTACTTTTATAGCTATTGCAGAAATAATAGATTTTCTGATATCTGAAGCTTCATAATTTTTTCCGTAGAACTCCCGGATAGTTCTAACAAATGCTTCTCTAAATGCGGCTAAATGTGTTCCACCTTGAGTGGTGTTTTGACCATTTACAAACGAATGATATTCTTCACTATATTGTGTTTTACTATGCGTAAGAGCTACTTCGATATCTACCGATTTAATATGAATAACTGGATATGTCATATCCGCTGCATTCGTATTATCTTCCAAAAGATCTTTTAAACCATTTTCACTAAAGAATTTTTCTCCATTAAAAAGTATGGTAAGTCCTCGATTTAAGTACACGTAATTCTTTAACATACGTGCTACATATTCAGTTCTATATTTATAATTTTTAAAAATGATCTCATCTGGGATAAATGAGACTTTTGTTCCTTTTCGTCGTGTCGTATCATCAAGTAAATCTTGTTGATTTAAAGTGCCTGAAGAAAATTCTGCTGAAGCAGATTTTCCATCTCTCGTAGATTCGACTCTAAAAAAAGAAGACAATGCATTAACTGCCTTGGTTCCAACTCCGTTAAGCCCAACAGATTTCTTAAAGGCCCTAGAATCATATTTTCCACCCGTATTCATTTTAGAAACTACGTCTACTACTTTTCCTAAAGGAATACCACGGCCAAAATCACGTACAATAACTTTACTTCCTTGGATTGAAATCTCAATTGTTTTACCAGCACCCATGACGAACTCATCAATAGAATTATCTAAGACTTCTTTTAAAAGAATATAAATCCCGTCATCAGCTGAAGAACCATCTCCCAATTTACCTATGTACATACCAGGGCGCATTCGAATGTGTTCCTTCCAATCGAGTGATCTAATATTATCTTCTGTGTAATCTGAACTTTGAGACATAAGTGTTTGGTGACAGCAGGCTAATATAGCACATCAGTACAAAAAATAAAACCTTTAAAACACAAATTAATTAACAAAAAAACCAATATTGTTGAGAACATTGGCTTAGTAATAATTTAAATACAAATAATTATACATTAAAAAGAAAATGCATTACATCTCCATCTTTAACTGTATAATTTTTGCCCTCTACACGCATTTTTCCAGCTTCTTTAACTTTTGCTTCAGATCCAAAATTCTCAAAGTCGTTATATGAAATAACTTCAGCACGAATAAATCCTTTTTCAAAATCTGTATGAATAACACCTGCAGCTTGGGGCGCTGAACTTCCAACATTAATTGTCCATGCACGAACCTCCTTAACTCCCGCAGTAAAGTAGGTTTGTAAAGTTAGTAGCTTATATGCTGAACGGATTAGTTTTGCTGAACCTGGCTCATCTAAGCCAATGTCTTGTAGGAACATTTTACGTTCTTCATAATCATCTAATTCATTTATATCTGCTTCTGTGCCTACAGCTAGAACCAAAACTTCTGCATTTTCATTAGCAACATTTTCTTTAACGATATCTACATAAGAATTACCATTTACAGCTGATTTTTCGTCTACGTTACAGACATACATTACTGGTTTATCAGTAATGAACTGTAATGGTTTAACATATTCTAAATAGTCATCTTTAGAAAATTCTAAAGCACGAATAGATATTCCAGCTTCTAAATTTTCTTTTATTTTTACAAGAATAACTTCTTCTTTCTGAGCCTCTTTGTTGCCAGTCCTAGAAGCACGTTTGACTTTTTCTAATTTCTTTTCTGTTGTCTCTAAATCTTTTAATTGAAGCTCCATATCTATTGTTTCCTTGTCTCTTATAGGATCTACATTCCCATCTACATGAATAATATTATCATTATCAAAACAACGTAAAACATGTAGTATGGCATCAGTTTCACGGATATTTCCTAAAAATTGATTCCCAAGACCTTCTCCTTTGCTAGCACCCTTTACAAGTCCTGCAATATCAACAATTTCCACAGTTGCAGGAATTACACGTTCAGGAACTACAAGCTCTTCAAGTTTAGACAATCGGAGGTCTGGGACGTTAACAACCCCTATGTTAGGTTCAATTGTACAAAAAGGGAAGTTAGCGCTCTGAGCTTTAGCGTTAGACAAACAATTAAAAAGAGTAGATTTTCCTACATTGGGCAATCCAACAATACCTGCTTTCATATCTTAAAATTTGAATGCAAATGTAATTATTTAATTCAATAATTTACGCGAGTAGATAAATTACTTTATATGTCATAAAGCGAATTAAAGTCTAATTTCTTAACAGGTTTTAATTTTTGTTTTTAAATCAGATAAATCTCACATACATTTGAGATTTTTATTATAAGAGAGAAAAAATCCACACATGTTTGATTGAATTTTTTTAATAGGTTTCGTATGAATTATTCAGGATGCATAAATTGTTGTTTAGCTAATAATATTTCTTGCGTTTCAACGTGAGCATCGTCAGGAACACAACAGTCTACTGGACAAACAGCCGCACATTGTGGTTCTTCATGAAATCCAACACATTCTGTACATTTATCAGCTACTATGTAGTAAAGCTCGTCACTAATGGGTGTTTGTGATTCGCTTGCATTAACTTGTTTTCCGTCTGATAATACTAAATCTCCTTCTAAGCTAGTACCGTCTTCGTAGCGCCAATCATCTGCACCTTCGTATATGGCTGTGTTAGGACACTCAGGCTCACAGGCCCCACAATTGATACATTCATCAGTTATAATAATTGCCATAGCATTGTTTGGATATATATTACTTAGATTTGCAAGCAAAAATAACTCCAAAAAAGCGGTTAAACAAATAATGGTTAGCAAATCAAACATAATTATAGCTTTAAATGAATTAGGTCGTTTTTTAAGCCAGTTCTCCACAAAATCAATATCTAAAGACGATTCAGTACTTCATAATAACTTATTCTTTGATGGTTTTAAACACCAAATAAAAATTTCTGAAGAATATAATGGGTGGTTTTCAAAGACTAATCTCCTTTTTTCAATTGAAAACTGGTCTGCTCTTTTAAATACCAATTCATTAAATAAGTGGACTTCAAATTATAATTTTCAGAACTCAACTCAAAAAAATATAGCCATCATTATGGCTGGGAATATTCCACTAGTTGGGTTTCATGATTTATTGTGTGCATTAATATGTGATCATAAAGTAATAGTTAAACAATCTTCTAACGACAAACATCTTTTACCATTCTTAATGCATTACCTTATTAAAATAGCACCTGAACTTAAAAATAGAGTCACGTTTTTAGAACAAAAGCTAGAAGGGTTTGATGCGGTTATAGCAACGGGAAGTGACAATACTGCTCGTTATTTTGAGTACTACTTCAAAAATAAGCCTTCAATTATTCGCAAGAACAGAAATTCTTTATGTGTATTAACAGGTGAAGAGTCCAAAGAAGATTTATTTCAACTGTCCAATGACATTTTTCAATATTACGGATTGGGTTGTCGAAGTGTTTCCAAATTATTTGTTCCAAAGAACTATAACTTTGATGCCTTTTTTGAAGCCATCTACCACTGGCACCCTATCATTGAAGGAGCTAAATATGCTAATAATTACGATTACAATAAAGCAGTTTACTTAATGAGTGAGTTTAAGATGCTTGAAAACGGGTTTCTAATGATTAAAAAAGATTCTAGCTACGCTTCACCAATAGCCTCTCTTTTTTATGAACATTACGACTCCCTTGAAAATTTATTCAAGAAACTAGAAAAAGATTCGGATAAAATCCAATGTATCGTTTCTAAAGAATTATCAGATAAACATTTGTCTTTTGGGAGTACACAAACACCAAAACTTGACGAATATGCAGACGGTATTGACACTGTTGATTTCTTGTTGAAAATATAACATAAAATTAGCATTTTCGTATATAATTATCTCCAATTAATTCAGACCTTTATAGCTTGACAATTTAACACTAATTAATTAACTGTTCATACAACAAATTTTAGAATGAAAAAACATAATTTCAGTGCAGGTCCTAGTATTTTACCTGAAGAAGTTTTAGAGAAATCTGCCCAAGCAATATTAGATTTTGATGAAGGACTTTCTCTAATTGAAATTTCACACCGTAGTAAAGCTTTTATTAATGTAATGGAAAATGCAAGATCACTTGCTATCGAGTTATTGGGACTGCAAGGAAAAGGTTATAAAGCCTTATTTGTTCAAGGCGGAGCAAATACTCAGTTTTTGGCAGTTGCTTTGAACTTGCTAGAAAGCCGTGCAGGCTACCTTAATACAGGAACTTGGAGTGACAAGGCAATAAAAGAAGCTAGAATGCATCAGGAAGTTTTAGAAGTTGCATCTTCTAAAGAGTCAAATTTCAATTATATTCCAAAGGGGTATAAAATACCTTCAGATCTAGATTATTTTCACTGTACTTCCAATAATACCATTTTTGGTACTCAAATGAAAGAATTTCCAAAACTTAACATTCCTTTAGTTTGTGATATGAGTAGTGATATATTTTCTCGCTCTCTTGATTTTTCAAAGTTTGATTTAATCTATGCAGGTGCCCAAAAAAATATGGGTCCAGCAGGTACAACGCTTGTCATCGTAAAAGAAGATATTCTTGGAAAAGTGACTAGACAGATACCATCTATGATGGATTACAAAGTACAAATTAGTAAAGACAGCATGTTCAATACACCACCTGTATTTGCAGTATATACATCCATGCTAACACTCGAATGGTTAAAAGGACTAGGCGGAATTGAAGCCATAGAAAAAGAGAACTTCAAAAAATCTCGTTTAATGTACTCTGAAATTGATTTAAACCCCTTATTTAAAGGGTTTGCTGCCACTGCCGATCGATCAACAATGAATGCAACTTTCTCATTAACCGATGACAAATTAAAAGACAGTTTTGATGGTATGTGTAAAGATGCTGGTATTAATGGGCTAAATGGTCATAGAAGTGTTGGGGGCTACAGAGCTTCCATGTACAACGCACTACCATTAGCAAGCGTAGAGACCTTAGTAGAGATAATGAGTGAATTAGAACGTAAAGCATAAAATAAATGAAAATATTAGCAAACGATGGTATTTCACAAAGTGGAATAGATGATTTAACAACTGCAGGATTCAAAGTCTTAACGACCACAGTAGCACAAGAGCAATTAGAAAAGTTTATTAATTCAGAAAATATTGTTGCCCTTCTTGTAAGAAGTGCTACAACTGTAAGACAAGATCTTATAGATGCGTGTCCTGGTCTAAAAATCATCGGAAGAGGTGGTGTTGGTATGGATAATATTGATGTTAGCTACGCACGAGAAAAAGGTCTGAGTGTGATTAACACACCAGCTGCATCATCAGAATCTGTAGCTGAATTAGTATTCGCTCATTTATTTTCAGGCGTACGGTTCTTATATGATTCTAACAGAAGTATGCCTTTAGAAGGAGAAAAGAAATTTAAGATCCTCAAAAAATCCTATGCTGAAGGAACTGAACTTCGTGGCAAAACTTTAGGAGTTATTGGATTTGGTCGTATCGGTCAAGCAACTGCAAAAATGGCCTTAGGACTTGGAATGAAAGTTATTGCCTTTGACCCTTTTATAGAAAAAACAACTATTTCTTTAACGTTCTTTGATAGCCAAACCGTTGATTTTGAAATTAAAACTCTATCTAAAGAAACAGTATTAAAGGAATCTGATTTTATTACGCTACATGTACCAGCACAAAAAGAATTTGTAATTGGAGAAGCTGAGCTAGAACTAATGAAGGAGGGTGCTGGATTAATTAATGCAGCTCGTGGAGGCGTTGTTAATGAGGTCGCTTTGGTCGCTGCACTTGATTCTGGTAAACTATCTTTTGCGGGATTAGATACATTTGAAAACGAACCAACTCCAGCAGTTCAAATATTAATGAACTCTAAGATATCGTTAACCCCACACATTGGAGCAGCTACCAACCAAGCACAAGACCGAATTGGCTCCGAATTAGCTTCACAAATCATATCGATACTTAATTAAAGATTAATTAACCTAAAATAAATAATCCCTCATATTTTGTAAGTATTTTTTTTTGTGAAATATTATAAAATTAAATTATACTTTCCCTAAGAAATTAATCATATTTAGTACGTTTAAAGATAGATGAAAAGATTTAAAGAAAACTGGGAAATTACACAAAACTGGCAATTATTATTTCCACTTATTGGAGTTATATTTCTTGGATACAGTAGTTTTAAGTTAGTTAAATTAATTCCTGCTAATTGGTTTAATCCGACAGACTCTTATTTTCTACCCTATCTAATTTTCATTATATATTGCGTTGGCATTTATTATTTCTGTTTAAAGATCGTTCTCTATGCTATTCATAAATTAGAAAATAAATGGGTTGTTAATCAACGTTGGGAACTTATTCGAATTTTTATAGTATTTGCATTCACAGGCTCTTCATCGGTTTTCGTCGGTCGACCTATTATTGAGTTTATTGGTATTACAAAAGACAACCTCTACCCTATCTTTTATTGGTTTTTATTCATTTTTATAAGTCTATTTTTTTACCAGATCTTGCTATTAGTTTTTGGATGGTTATTTGGACAATTTAAATTTTTCTGGGGTTTTGAAAAAAAAATGCTAAAACGTTTTGGATTGGGTAAATTTCTAAAGAATTAATAGATTTATTTAAAGTTAATTATTTTAGTAAATTAGAGAAATGACTCCTAAGTTTTTTAATTTTTGGATCAATTAAATATGTACAATATGGCTGATCTCTATTCAAATCATAGTAATTATCATGGTCAATTTCGGCATCATAAAATACATCTAAAGGGCTGACCTCAGTTACGATCGGATTCTTAAAAGCCTTAGATTCATCAAGTAATTTTATATATTTCTTTGAAATTTCACACTGTTCCTTATCAATATAAAATACAGCCGAACGGTATTGAGTTCCTACATCATTTGCTTGTCTATTCAGAGTTGTCGGGTCGTGGGTTGCAAAAAAAACTTCTAATAAATCAACATAGGATACCAAAGTTTCATCATAGTCGAACGAAATTCCTTCAGCATGACCTGTTCGTCCCTGACAGACTTCTCGATAGGGTGGGTTCTTAATGAACCCACCAGTATATCCTGATTTTACATTACTAACTCCTTTCAAGCGGTTAAATATCGCTTCAGTACACCAAAAACAGCCCCCAGCAAATATGCCTCGTTTCATAACTATTAAATTTTGAATAAAGTTACTAAACTATAAATTAAAATTACTATTAATTATTGCACATAAAGACTTTAAATCTTAATTTCACGTTATGATTATTGCCAAACAATTACATAAATATTACCGTCAACTCCATGTACTTAAAGGAGTTGACTTGAACATAAAACAAGGAGAAGTCGTTTCAATTGTTGGCGCATCAGGTGCTGGAAAAACAACCTTATTACAACTGTTAGGCACTTTAGATAAGCCTAGTAAACATAAGGCAACCAAATTAGAAATTAATGGATTAAATATTTCCTCTCTTTCAGACCAGTCTTTAGCAAAATTTAGAAATGAACAATTAGGGTTTATTTTTCAATTTCATCAATTACTTCCAGAATTTACAGCACTTGAAAATGTATGTATTCCTGCATATATCAAAGGAACATCCAAAGTAGATGCTGAACTTAAAGCCCATGAGCTGTTAAGTTTTTTAGGGTTACAAAAACGTATTAATCACAAACCCAATGAACTTTCAGGAGGAGAACAACAACGAGTTGCCGTTGCTCGTGCTTTAATCAACAACCCTTCTGTTATTTTTGCTGACGAGCCTTCCGGTAATTTAGATAGCGAATCAGCTGAACAACTACATCAACTGTTTTTTAAATTAAGAGATCGTTTTGGTCAAACGTTTGTAATTGTAACTCATAATCATGAACTGGCTGACATGGCAGACAGAAAGATTACAATGAGTGATGGACTAGTAAAAACAATCTAGTTTGGATTTATTAAATCATTCTGAACTCAAAGATTTTTTAGACTCTAAAGTCACACAATATAACAAACCTGATTTCATTAAATCAGACCCACTTCAAATACCACATTGCTATTCATTAAAAGAAGATATTGAGATTTCAGGATTTCTGACAGCGACCATTGCTTGGGGGAACCGAAAAAGTATTATTAATAATGCCAAACGTTTAATGGAATTAATGGACCACGCACCTTATGACTTTGTAATGCAACACAAGTCCAAAGACCTTGAAGGGTTAAAATCATTTGTACATCGTACATTTAATGGGTTAGATTGTATACAATTTATTGAGAGTTTGAAACATATTTACACACATCATAATGGATTGGAAGGAATATTTAATAAATATTCTGAAAAAGACAGTTTACAGGTTGCTATTCACCACTTAAAACAGCATTTTTTTGAAGTTGAGCATCTTCAACGTACCCAAAAACATATAAGCGATCCTTTAAAAAAATCAGCTGCTAAGCGTATCAATATGTTTTTAAGGTGGATGATTCGTCCAAATGACACAAAAGTAGATTTTGGATTATGGCCACAATTAACTCCTTCACAGTTATCTTGTCCTCTAGATGTTCATTCAGGAAATGTTGCTAGAAAGTTAGGACTTTTAATCCGCTCACAGAACGACTCAAGAGCATTAAATGAGCTTGATAAAAACTTACGCAAACTAGACCCTACAGACCCTGTCAAATATGATTTTGCTTTATTTGGATTGGGAGTTTTTGAAAAGTTTTAGAAATCAAAGATTTTTCCGTCGTTCGCTAACAATACTTCTTTAAAAATAGAAGATGCTTCAGTTTTAAATCCTTCAAGTCCTCCATAACGAGTTGAATAGTGCCCTAATATCAGCTGTTTAACATTCGCTTTCAAAGCGATCGTAGCCGCTTGTTTAGCTGTTGAATGCTTGGTTTTTTCACATAAATGTGCATGTGATTCCAAAAATGTAGATTCATGATATAGAACATCAACGCCATTAATGATTGGGATTATATCCTCTTTATAGGCTGTGTCACTACAAAAAGCATAACTCTTCGGTTGATGTCCTTGAAAAGTAACTGTTTCATTAGAGATTAATAGACCTTGGTCATTAACAACATCGTCTCCTTGCTTTAGTTTTCTATAATAAGCCTTATCTATATTTAAGTCCTCAACTTTGTTAAGATTTAATTTACGTTCAAAAGCTTTTTCTTTAAATAAAAACCCATTAGTATAGATACGATGATCTAAAGGAATTGTGTATACGGAGACTTTTTCATCTTCAAATATCAGCTCTGATGATTTACTGGTTAACTCATGAAATATAAGTTTAAAGTTAGTCCAAGAGTCAGCAAGCCTCATTTGTAAAGTAATCAAATCTTTAAGCCCTTTAGGGCCATAAATATGTAAGTCTGTTTCTCTAGTTAGTAATCTAAATGTTGAAATTAATCCAACCAAACCAAAATAGTGATCGCCGTGTAAATGAGATATAAAAACATGTTTAATTAGATTAAACTTAATCTTATGTCTTCGAATTTCTACTTGAGTTCCTTCACCACAGTCTATTAAAAACAAATGACCTCTTGTCTCAAGAATTTGAGAAGTGGTGTGAGCAATAATACGAGGTGTAGCACTGTAGCACCCAAGGATAGATAGTTTCACCGTTTTTTGTTTAAAGTCCTAACTCACGTTGCATCAATTCCATCTCAATAAAATCATGAGCTTCATGTAATGTTGGAATAATTATAAAATTTTCAAAATCTTCTTGATTTAGTTCTATACTAACAACTACAAAGCAATGTTTGGCAATGATATGTTTGCTAACTAAATCCGAAAAACATTCTAGAGATCCAAGAGATGAATCTGTTAAATGAATAATAATGTCTTCTGATTTAAATCTTTCATAAAGCACTAAAAATTTCTTATAAAACTCAATTAAACTTAATTTATCTTGAGTGATAACAACAGTTTTTCCGTGGGAATCAATCTTCATAATATCACTTAATTTTAGAGGCTAAAAGATATATAACAGCCATTCTTATGGCTACCCCATTTTCAACTTGATTAAGGATGATAGATTGGTCTGAATCTGCGACTTCACTAGAGATTTCAACCCCTCTATTTATAGGGCCTGGGTGCATAATTGTAATTTCATTATCTAGAGAATCTAAGAGGTTTTTAGTGACTCCATACTGCTGTGCGTATTCTCTAGTGGAAGGGAAATAACTAATATCCATCCTTTCGCTCTGAACACGAAGCATATTAGCTACATCGCACCATTTTAAAGCCTTAATTAGATTCGTTTCTACCTTGACACCTAATTTATCTATATACTTAGGAATTAAAGTTTTTGGTCCACAGACCATTACTTCAGCTCCCTGTAGTTGAAGTGCAAAGATATTTGATAAAGCAACTCTACTGTGTAAAATATCTCCTACAATAACTACTTTTTTTCCTTTAACTTCTCCATATTTAGCTCGTATAGAATATGTATCTAGAAGAGCTTGTGTTGGATGTTCATGGGCTCCATCACCTGCATTAATGATTTTAGCATCTACATGCATAGATAAAAACTTAGCGGCACCTGGGTTTGGATGACGCATAACAACTATATCTACTTTCATTGACAGTATGTTGTTCACTGTATCTATTAATGTTTCACCTTTATTTAAAGAGGATTGTGCTGAAGAAAAGTTAATGACATCAGCAGATAATCGTTTTTGTGCCAATTCAAATGATAATTTAGTTCGCGTTGAATTTTCAAAAAATAAATTGGCAATTGTAATATCTCTTAGAGAAGGTACTTTTTTAATAGGGCGATTAATAACTTTTTTAAAATGATCTGCAGTGTCAAAAATAAGGTTAATATCATCGTTATTTAGATATTTTATTCCTAACAAATGATCTACACTCAGTTCACTCATGTTTTAATTATTTATTAAATAAACGGCATCTTCACCACTTGTTTCTATCCAGTTAACTAATACCTTTTCATCATTAATAGCATCTACTTGTCTACCTCGGTAATCAGGTTGTATCGGTAAATGCCTGCTAAATCGGCGGTCTATAAGTGTTAGCAATTCAATTTCTTTAGGTCGTCCGTAGGATTGAATAGCTGTTAATGCAGCCCTAATACTTCGACCGGTATACAAAACATCATCAATAAAAACTACATTTTTATCCTCTATTAAAAAATCAATCTCAGTTGAATTTGCTTCATGTAATTTATCAGAACGTCTAAAATCGTCTCTGTAAAACGTAATATCTAGAAGACCTAGTTTTATGTCAGAAATATTATAATCATCTGATAACATCATTTTTAATCGCTGGGCCAAATAAGTTCCTCTTGGTTGAAGACCTATTAAAACAGTATTAGAGAAATCGATATGTTTTTCAATTAGTTGACAAGCCAATCGGTGGAGAATGATGTTTACTTCTTTGTTGTTAAGTAAAACTTTTTGACTCATAATTTAATAACGTAATCTTGGAGCAAATGTAATGCAAAAATTTAAAATAGAATGAATTGAAAATAATTTAATAGTATAGCAGATGAAAATGAAAGTAATTAAAATGTAAATTCTTTAAAAATAATAATCAAGGCCATAAGTAGCATAAAACGGGCAAAATTCTTTTTTAATGACTTCTCATCAGTAAAGTTTGAAAAATAAGTACCTAAAAATATACCCGCTATCGAGAACGATGTAAAAATCATAAGAAAACGCCAATCAATGGTGATTTGTATCATATCAGCGGCAAAGCCAAAAAGCGCATTAAATGTGATAACAATTAATGATGTTGCGATTGATTGTTTCATCTCTAAACCTGCAAAGAACACTAACGCTGGAACAATAATAAACCCACCTCCTGCTCCAACCAAACCAGTTAAAAGCCCAACTCCTAGCCCAACAATAATTAATGAACTATAATTTATATTTTTTATCTTTTGGAAAGCAGATGGTTTATTCTTTTTCAGTATTGATATTGCTGATAAGAAAATAACTATACTAAATAGCAGCATTAACGCCATCTCTTTAGTTATTATTAAGAATTGCGACTCGAAAATTACATCAGGAAGGTTTGTAATTATATAAGATCTGGTAATAAAAACAGAACCCAATGCAGGGACTGTAAAAACAAGGGCTATCTTATATTCAATTAATTTCTTTTTAATATTGATTAATGTCCCAACAGCTGCGGAAAAACCAACTACAAACAAGGAATAACTAGTGGCTAGTATGGGGTTTAAATGAAATAAATATACAAATACTGGCACAGCGAGTAATGACCCTCCCCCTCCAAATAGGCCGATAACTATTCCAATTATCAAGGCTCCAAAATATCCGAAAAGGTCTACGAAATCCATGCCTCTAATTTAAAGCATTCTAAATAACTTCAGTACTATTAAATATAATTTTGTTAATTTATCTACTGAATAAATATCTTCCAATCATTTACTGATGATAAAAAAATTAGTTAAGCTTAAAATATTTAACAAATAAATTCAAGCTAAAAAAACTCATATTCATTACAATATGATTATTTTTATAAAGAATTTTTAATCATAAAAAATGGACAATACTTCTCAACTACTGTTAGATTTAAAAACTATTGTGGGAGATAAATATTTAATCACTCAAAGCTGGGAAAAACAACAATATAGCAAAGGTTGGAGGTACGGATCTGGGAAAGCTTTTGCAGTAGCGAGACCCTCTACATTACTTGAAATTTGGAAAATTTTAAAAATTTGTGTGAAAGCAGATGTTATTGTTATTATGCAAGCTGCCAACACGGGCTTAACTGGTGGTTCAACTCCATATGACAATGATTACGATCGTCCTATTATTATTATTAACACTATGCGTATTGATAATATTCATATTATAAATGAGGGAAAACAAATAGTAGGGTTAGCTGGTAGCACTTTATATGATTTGGAAAAAAAATTAGAACCATTTGAGAGAGAGCCTCATTCGGTTATAGGTTCAACCTCTGTAGGAGCTTCTATTGTTGGAGGAGTTTGTAATAATTCAGGAGGGTCTTTAGTAAAAAGAGGTCCTGCATATACAGAGTTAGCTCTGTATGCTAAAGTGAATCAAAACGGTGAACTAGAGTTAGTTAATGAACTAGAAATTAATTTAGGTTCCAATGAAGAAGAAATTTTAAACAACTTACAAAATAGAAATTATAATAAATCTGATATCATTCAATCAAACAAACTAGCGTCTGATAATGATTACTCAAATATTGTTAGACAAATTAATTCAAATGTACCGGCAAGGTATAATGCTGATAAAAGATTATTGTATGGAGTCTCAGGAAGTGCAGGAAAGGTCGCTGTTTTTGCTGTAAGGCTAGATACCTATGATACTCCTAAAAAAAATCAAGTTTTCTATGTTGGATCTAATAATTCAGATGTCTTTTGGGAAATAAGAAGACATATACTTTCTGAATTTAAAAAACTTCCTACATCAGGTGACTACCTACATAGAGATAGTTATGATGCTGCTAAAAAATACAGTAAAGACACCTTTATTGTAATTGAAAAGTTAGGTACCAATTTTCTTCCAACGCTTTTTGAGTTAAAAAGGAAAGTAGATTTATTATCAAAAAAGATGAAGTTCCTTCCCAATAGATTATCAGATAAAATAATGCAATTTTTAAGCAAGTTATGGCCTAATCATTTACCTAAAAGAATGGAACAGTTTAGAGATAAATATGAACATCATTGGGTAATTGAAATGTCTGATGATGGAATAGAAGAAGCAAAAGAATACTTTAATAAATTTTTTAAAAATAAAGAAGGAGATTTTTTTGAATGTACTAAAAAAGAGGCTGAAAAATCGATTTTACATCGCTACGTAGCTTCAAGTGCAATAGGTCGTTATCATGCACTAAATGAAAATATAACAGGGGGAATGTTGTCAATGGATATTGCTTTCCCTAGGAATGAAAAAGATTGGTTTGAAAAACTACCCTCAGAAATAAATGATTTATTAGATATGAAATTTTACTATGGTCATTTGTTCTGTCATGTCTTACATCTCAATTACATTGTTAAAAAAGGAGTGGATGTAGAAGAGCTTAAGAAAAAACTACTAAAAACATACGATTATAGAGGAGCTGAATATCCTGCTGAGCATAATGTTGGACATGAATATTTCGCAAAACCCTCTTTGACTGAATTTTATAAAAAATTAGATCCAACCAATTTTTTCAATCCTGGTATTGGAAGAACTAGCAAGCTTAAGCATTGGAAATAAAATTTATATATTTACTAACTAAGTATGACTAAAGAACTAATAAATCGATATTTAATATTGCTAACACTTGTGGGTATGCAACAAACTCTTTATTCACAAGTTGATAATACTGAACAAAATTTTAGCTTAGAAGTCTTAGCTCTAGACAAAATTAAATTATCCAATAACTACCCTATTAAATTATCTCCCATTGTGGGACTAACTGATAAAGGGTTTGCCATTACCATGGGTATTAAACCCATAGATGGATTCGCTAAGAAAAAATATGGAATAACAGAAACTCGTGATGTTGTAGATCCTTCCTGGGAAATAAAACAACAGTTTAAAGAGGGGCAAAAGGATATTACTAAGTTTGATCGCGACTACTACTTAGGAGACATTAAAACTAAATCAAAATTTATACGAATAATTTGTAGAGATCATGAATATGAAGACGGAGATCGAATAAAATTATTGTTGAATAAAGCTATTATTCATCCCAACATCAAGCTCAGAAATTCGGCTTATACAATAGACATTAAATTAAAATTGGGGTTAAATACCATTGAGTTTTTTGCACTCAACGAAGGAAGCTCTAGTCCTAACACGGCGCAACTAAAAGTTTACAATGAAAGTAATACAATTATTGCTTCAGGCGAATGGTTATTAACAACAGGACACAAAGCAAGTTTGATTGTTCTTAGAGAGTAAATATATTACAAAAGGTGATCTAGATTAACCTCATTGGTGGACTTACTTTGAGATAATGCTACATAACTTTGGACATTGTTTACATCCGCTATGATGGCTAGTTTGGTTAAAATAAACTGTTCATAGTCCTCGATATCAACTAGAGTTAGCTTTAATAAATAATCAAAATTCCCAGAAACACGATGGCATTCAACCACTTCAGGAAATCCTTTGATAGTAGCCACAAATTTCTCTAAATAACTCCTTGTGTGATTTTTTAAAGTAATCCCAACAAAAACAGTCAATTTCAAGCCTAACATTTTAGAATTTAAAATAGCTGCATATTTATCAATAAATCCTGTTTTTTCTAGTTTTTTGATTCGGTCAAAAATAGGAGTTGTAGTCATCTCTAAAATTTCCGCAATATTTTTAATGGTACGGTTGCTATTTTGCTGTAATAGCCTTAAGATTTCAATATCAGTCTTGTCAAGTTTATTAATCATTTAGAAAAAAAATAGTTTAAAAGTTATAAAATTAGAACATAAAAGAATTAAATCCTTAATTTTTACAAAATTACATATAAATATTCTTATTTAGAAACTGATTTAATAACAAAAAGATTTTATAGTCGTATTTAACATATATTTGTTCTTATTATTTATTAATAAGTTGTTTATTTAATTTCTTAATCCTTTAGTCATATATGTCCAGATATCACACGTTAGGAAAAATTCCTCCAAAAAGACACACTATTTTTAAAGACGATAATGACAATTTTTATTATGAAGAATTGTTTGGCACCATAGGGTTTGAAGGGATGTCGTCATTGATGTACCACACCCAACGTCCCACACAAGTCAAAAAGATTTTAAAATCTTACGATGTCGCTCCTAAGATTGCAGTTTCTAAAAATATGAAGTCGTTAAAACTTGAAGGTTTTGAAGTGCCCCCTAAATCAGATTATTTAGAAAGCAGAACTTGTATACTTGCCAATCAAGATTGTCAAATAAGTTTGGCGGCTCCAAAAGAGTCCTTAACAAGTTATTTTTATAAAAATACAGATTCAGACGAAGTACTATTTGTCCACAGGGGAACTGGAAAGCTAAGAACACTTCTGGGAAATATCAATTTCAAATACGGAGATTATCTAGTCATTCCTAGAGGGGTAATCTATCAAATCGAATTTAATGATAAAGACAACCGCCTGTTCATAGTGGAATCAAGAAGTCCTATTTATACACCTAAACGCTATCGAAACTGGTTTGGCCAGCATGTAGAAGGTGCCCCGTACTCTGAAAGAGATTTACACCCTCCTACAGAATTAGAAACGTTTAATGAAACAGGCGACTTTCTTATAAAGGTTAAAAAACAAGACACAATTCACGAATATATTTATGCTGCTCACCCTTTTAGTGTGGTTGGCTGGGACGGCTATAACTTCCCTTATAAGTTCTCTATTCATGATTTTGAACCTATTACTGGAATGATTCATCAACCACCTCCTGTACATCAAACATTTGAGACGTCTAAGTTTGTCATTTGTTCGTTTGTGCCAAGACTTTTTGATTACCATCCAAAATCAGTGCCAGCTCCCTATAACCACTCTAACATCGACTCGGATGAAGTCCTTTATTATGTAGATGGTGACTTTATGAGTAGAAATGATGTTAATAAAGGAAGTGTAACCTTGCATCCCGCAGGAATTCCCCATGGTCCACACCCAGGGTCAATGGAAAAAAGTATTGGAAAAAAAGAAACCAAAGAACTCGCTGTGATGGTGGACACTTTTAGTCCATTGATGGTGACAGAAGAAGCCATAAATTTACAAAACGAAGATTACTATAAATCCTGGATTACAAAATAAAAAAATAAAAAATTTACGGAAATGAGTAAAATAAAAAACGTAGAGTACGGATTGGAAAAAATATTTAAAGATGCAAAAGACTTTCTCCCGCTATTAGGAACTGATTATGTAGAATTTATTGTAGGTAATGCTAAACAAGCAGCCCACTTTTACAAAACTGCTTTTGGATTTCAATCCTTTGCATATAAAGGATTAGAAACGGGATGTAAAGATTATGCATCTTATGTTGTAAAACAAGATAAAATAAGAATCGTATTAACCACTCCACTAAATCAAGATTCATGGATGAACAATCATTTATCCAAGCATGGTGATGGGGTGAAAGTTGTTGCTTTATGGGTAGATGACGCTAAAAAATCATGGGAAGAAACGACCAAAAGAGGCGCAAAATCTTATATGGAACCAACGGTTGAAAAAGACGAACATGGCGAAATAGTAAGAGCTGGAATTTACACATATGGAGAAACTGTTCACATTTTTGTAGAAAGAAAAAACTACACAGGAGTATTTTTACCTGGTTATAAAAAATGGAAATCAGAATACAACCCTGAACCTATGGGTCTTAAATTTATAGATCATATGGTAGGGAACGTTAGTTGGAATGAAATGGATATCTGGGTGAAATATTACGAAGATGTTATGGGCTTTGTAAATTTCTTATCTTTTGATGATAAGCAAATTACAACAGAATACTCTGCATTAATGAGTAAAGTAATGAGTAATGGAAACGGAAGAATTAAATTCCCAATTAACGAACCAGCAGAAGGAAAAAAGAAATCTCAAATTGAGGAATACTTAGACTTTTATAATGGTCCAGGAGTACAACACATTGCTGTTGCCTCAAATGATATAATTGATACAGTAGCAAAAATGAGAGCTAAAGGGGTTGAGTTTTTAAGCACACCCCCCGATGATTATTACAAATCCGTTCCAAAAAGACTTTCTGATCACAACCATGAATTAGAAGAAGATATTGAAAAATTAAAATCTCTTGGGATTATGATTGACGCTGATGAAGAAGGTTATTTATTACAAATATTTACAAAACCTGTAGAAGATAGACCCACCTTGTTTTTTGAAATCATTCAAAGAATGGGTGCAAGAGGGTTTGGAGCTGGAAATTTCAAAGCACTTTTTGAAGCCATTGAAAGAGAACAAGAAAATAGAGGAACTTTATAACTAAATTTTTGGTAGACATCATAATCCCACTGTAATGGAGTTTAACAGCGTAACAAAGAAATTACCTAAACACCTTCATAAGTTTATAGTACAACAGCCTTATGACTCTTATACCGCTCAAAATCAGGCAGTATGGCGCTATGTTATGCGTTTAAACATACTAACTCTAAAAGACACAGCCCATGAGAGTTATATTCTTGGACTAAAAAAAACAGGAATCGATGAAGAAGTTATTCCTGAAATGGAAGGTATGAATCGAATTCTTAAAGATATTGGATGGGCAGCAGTGGCAGTTGATGGATTTATTCCTCCAAATGCCTTTATGGAATTTCAAGCTTACAATGTGCTGGTTATCTCTTCTGATATTAGAACTATAGACCATATAAACTATACCCCTGCACCAGATATTATTCATGAAGCAGCAGGGCATGCACCTATAATTGCAAACGCTGAATATGCAGAATATTTGAGACGTTTAGGCGAAATTGGAGCTAAGGCTATATCATCGCCTATGGATCACGACATGTACGAAGCCATTCGATTGTTATCAATTTTAAAAGAGAATCCAAACTCATCAGAAACATCAATATCAGAAGCTATAAAAAAAGTCAATAAATTGCAAAACGAAATGAGCAAGCTTTCTGAAATGGCACAAATTAGAAACCTCCACTGGTGGACGGTTGAATACGGTCTGATTGGAACGCTTAAAAACCCAAAACTTTATGGTGCAGGTCTCTTATCGTCTATTGAAGAAAGTCGTTTATGCTTACAAAAAGAAGTTAAGAAATTACCCTATTCAATTGAAGCGGCTACAGTCAATTTTGACATTACTAGTACGCAACCTCAGTTGTTTGTTATTCCTAATTTTTCTAGTTTGAGCTTTGTTTTAGAAGAATTTGCCAATACCATGGCCATTAGAACAGGTGGGTTAAAAGGAATTCAAAAGTTAATTGCTTCAAAAAAAATGGGAACAATAGAGTTAAGCACAGGAATTCAGATTTCCGGAACCTTTACAAATGTTATAAATTATGGCCATACTCCTATCTATTTTCAAACAAACGACTCTACTGCTTTGGCAAATGAAGGCACTGAATTAATTGGGCATGGAATTGAACAGCACCCAAACGGCTATGGGAGTACGCTTGGAAAACTAGAAGGTATCAATACAGCAATTGAAGACATGTCCCCTAAAGACTTAGAGGTATACGGCATAATTGAAGGCAAATCTACTAGCCTTAATTTTGTAGGCGGCATTAAAGTTGAGGGAGAAATTATTACTGGCAAAAGAGATCTCCAAGGAAAAATAATACTGATCTCACTGAAAAACTGTTTGGTAACCCATAATGAAACGGTATTGTTTGACCCGAGTTGGGGAGTGTATGATATGGCGATTGGAAACCATATTGCTTCGGCGTTTGCTGGACCTGCCGATTCCAATTCATTTAAAGATATTTATAGTATATCAAAACAAAAAACAACTCCAATTATATATTCTGACCAAGAAAAAAAGGTTCATGAATTATATGAAAAAGTTAAAACATACAGAACAAATAATGCCGATGCAGTTGAAATTCTTAAGTCCATTTTTAAAGAACTCATCGATAATCATCCCTCTGAATGGTTACTATTATTGGAATTATACGAACTTGTTTATGACAAAGATTTATCTTTAATGAATAAAATTCATGAGCAGCTTCTAATCTTGAAGCAAAACAAACACTATTCTAAGCTTATTACAGATGGCTTAAATTTAATTATTAAAAAATAACATATGCACTGTTGGATTAAAGTTGATAAAAATTCAGATTTTAGTATCTACAATTTACCGTTTGGAATTTTTTCTGAGGATGATCATATTAAAAGAGTTGGTGTAGCTATAGGAGAACATATAATTGATCTATATGCCGTTTATGAACTCGGTGTTTTTAAAGACTTAAAATTTGATATTTCTGTTTTGAAGTCGGATTACTTAAATGATTTTATAGCTTTAGGGAAACTTATAACTGTAAAACTTAGAGCTGATCTTCAGTCAGAATTATGCAATGAAAATTCTTTTTTAAAATCCCACCCATCGGTTTTTATTAAGCAAACTAAAGTGACCATGCATTTACCTGTTAAGGTAGGTGATTATACTGACTTTTATTCAAGTATTGAACACGCTACTAACATAGGGACTATGTTTAGAGACCCTAACAATGCGTTGCTACCTAATTGGAAACACTTACCAGTAGGATATCATGGACGTGCCTCCTCTATAATAGTAAGCGGACAAAACGTTCATAGACCAAAAGGTCAAGTTGTTTTAGAAGCTGGCTCCCCTCCTAAATTCCAAGCATCATCACGTGTTGATTTTGAGTTGGAAATGGGCTTTATTATTGGAAAACCATCTTATTTGGGTGATTCCATATCTACAGACAGTGCGGATGATTATATTTTTGGGAAAGTCTTGTTTAATGATTGGTCAGCTCGAGATATTCAAAAATGGGAATACGTGCCATTAGGACCCTTTTTAGCTAAAAGCTTCGCCTCTTCCATGTCTGCTTGGGTAGTAACTTTAGAAGCCTTAGAGCCTTTTAGAGTAGATGGACCAACGCAAGAACCAGCAGTATTGCCATATCTAAGTTCAAAAAGCTCTAGAAACTATGACATCAATCTAGAAGTCGCTATACGACCTGAAAATTGCAAAGAGACGACTGTGAGTCATTCAAATTTCAAATACATGTACTGGAACATGAATCAACAACTTGCCCATCACACCGTGAATGGGTGTAATTTAAATGTTGGTGACTTGATGGCCTCAGGAACGATCAGTGGGAAAGACCAAAATTCGTACGGATCTATGCTTGAACTGTCCTGGGCCGGTTCCAAGCCTGTTGAATTAAACGAAGGTGGTTCTCGAAAATTTATTCATGATAATGACACCGTTATTATGAAAGGGTATTGTAAAAAAGGACCCATCCGTGTAGGGTTTGGTGCCGTTTCATCTACATTACTTAAAGCTAAATAAATACTATGTCTACAATTAAATCATTTGATCCTGAAACACTAGAAACTAGAGATTTACATAAATTACTTTTATCTGCAGTTGCACCTAGACCAATAGCATTTGCAAGTACTATTGACTCTAAAGGAAATGTCAACCTTAGTCCATTTAGTTATTTTAATGTCTTTAGTTCCAATCCTCCAATTTTAATTTTCTCTCCCTCTAGGCGTGTGCGTGACAACACAACAAAACATACTTTACAAAATGCTGATGAAACAAGAGAAGTGGTAATAAACATGGTCGATTATTCGATCGTAGAGCAGATGTCTAAGTCTAGTAATGAATATGCAAAAGGAGTTAATGAATTTACTAAAACTGGTCTTACAGAGGTGAACTCTCTTAAAGTGAAGCCTCCTCGAGTTTTAGAGTCGCCCGTATCTTTTGAATGTGTGGTAGATAATATTATCTCTTTAGGCGACAACGGAGGTGCTGGTCAATTAGTAATCGCTAAAGTGGTACACATCCATGTCAAAAATGAATTATTAGATTCAAATAATCAAATTGATCCGACTAAATTAGATTTAGTGGCGCGATTAGGTGGTGATTGGTATTCAAGATTAACCAAGGAAAGTATGTTCACTATTACTAAACCTAAAGGCTAAGAGATTTAGGAAAAGTAGAATATGGAATAGAAGTTTTAAGGATATTATTTACACTTCTATTTATATACCAATACTAAAAAAAGTAAATAAAATACACCTTACTTTTGTTAAATTATATACAAGGTTACTTTACATTAATTTATATAAATTTATAATTATCAAATTATTAATTATGCCAAAAAAGATTACAGAACTTTCAGAAAAAGAACAGATTGACAAAATAAGTTAGTTAATGAAAAATATACTTCTCACTTTGATGTTTATTAATTTTCAACTGTTTTCTCTAGCACAAAATCCAAATCCAAGTACAACACTAGATGCCTTAATTCTAAATGAAATGAGTACACGCCATTTTCCTGGTGCTTCCACTATTATTGTTAAAAATGGTGAAATAGTATGGGTAGAATCTTATGGATACGCTGATATAGCCAATTCATTAACTGTAGAGGATACAACTGTTTTTCTTTTGGCTTCTGTATCCAAGCTGTTTACTGGAACGGCAGCTATGCAACTCCATGAGACAGAAATCATTGACTTAGATGCAGATGTGAACAATTACCTCCCATGGTCAGTAGATGTGCCTAATTTTACAAGCGATTCCATTACTGCGCGTCAACTCATGACACATACTGCATCTATCAATGATAACTGGGAAGTCATGAGTTCCTACTACGGCTACCCAGATCCAACAATCTCATTATCAAATTGCATGGAAAACTACTTTACTAACTCAGGGTCTAATTATAACGCCTCTGAAAATTTTTTTAACACAGCTCCAGGTTCAACTTACAATTATTCAAACATGGGATCTGCTCTAAACGGATATCTTGTAGAAGCAAGCACAGGTATTTCATTTGATGATTATTGCGATAATAACTTATTCGATCAATTGTGTATGGTAAATACCGCATGGTACTTTTCTGATTTCAACCCAAACCAAGTTGCAACTCCATATTACTTCCAAAACGGAAGCTACTTTGCCATCGATCATTATGGTTTTGCTGACTACCCAAACGGCCAATTAAGAAGTACTGTATTGGACATAGGAAATTACATGATTGCCTTCTTAAACGGAGGTACTTTAGGTAACAACTCCATACTATCGCCAGCCAGCGTAAACGAAATGCTGTCTTTGCAAATCCCGACTATAGATTCCGTAACTGGTTTAAACTGGCTCAAAACTACACTCTATCACAGCGGAGGTGAAGAGATGTTATGGGGACATAGTGGTGGAGAACAGGGTGTTTCCACATATTTGTACATAGACCCACAAAATGATATAGGAATCTGTCTTTTAACCAATGGTGAAGGAGAAGGATTATATATTTGTGATGCCTTGTACGATCGTGCCTTAAACATGACAGTAAATAATAGTTTTACGCCTGACTGCACAACCCTTTCGAGTTTGGACGACTACGGCAATCGAAAAGACGAAATAATCATTTATCCTAATCCTGCTAATGATTTTATTAGAATACAAACAAATATAACTGAAGCTGCTTGGTATAATATCTACAACATATCAGGTCAACTCATTTTGTCTGGTAATGTAAATGGACCAAATCCTCATATTAAACTACCTCAACTTGCCGTTGGGCTTTACATCTTTCAACTCGAAAACAAATCACCACAACTAATACAAATTAAGTGATACGAACTTATTTTGTGTCATAAATGTATCACTAAAAAGTAAGAATTAAGTATGAGGAATGAGTAGTGTTACTATTTACCAATACAGAAATTAGCAAAAATATTTCCTAAAAGATCATCAGAAGTAA
>CAJXDP010000006.1 GCA_913052445.1 uncultured Formosa sp. | reverse complement strand
CGTGTTAATCAACTTCATGCCCCCAATTATCTTTTTCATCTTGGCTCCAAAGTTCTGGAAAAAATATTCTTTTTTGGTATTTTGGATGCATATATTTTTGCCAATTGCTTCCACCAGTAGCAGTGCCATCACCATCTTTTCCCATAATATAATATTTAGCAGCATTATAATGAGCCATCACCCAAGTTACATTAACTGTATAGTCATAATGTCGCATGGCAGCAATTAATGCTTTATTTTGTTGATCTTCATGAGATAGTTCATTAAATCGTGACCATATATTTTTAATGTTATAGACTTTCATAAATGTAATAAACTCTTCTTTGTAACGATTTTCAAAATTAGATAACAATGGTGATTTTTGCCCAGTCTTGTAGTCCTTCCCAGCAGCTTGCCAATATAAATGCTCAAACGCATGTTCGAAGGGAGTGTTTCTGTCAATATTAGCTCGGAAACGAATATCTATTAAGTTAATTAGCTCTGTAGAAGCAAATTCTATTTTACGATATTGGGCACTTTGAAATCCGCTTGCAGGCGTTAAGGTGTGTCTAAATTTATTGTATTGAGCCACATCCATTCCTTCTCTCATGACATTAAAAGAAGTCGTTAACATATCAAAATAACGGCTAATTCGCATGAGTTTGTCTTGAAAGATATCTACAATTAAAGGCTCCGCCTCGGCAACTTGCTTAATCTCCCAAAGAATCATTTTAAAAATCAACTCATTAATTTGATGGTAAGCAATAAAGACCATTTCATCAGGAAGATTCGTGCGTTGAATCTGTAATCCTAATAAAGCATCCGTATGGATATAATCCCAATATGTAATCGAGTTACTGTGTAATAACCCCTCAAGGTGTACATCCCGATTTTGGTGAATCGCTTTGTACTTATCGTCAAGTTCCTGTAATAATTTGTCTGTCGTTGGTTTTTTTGTCATCTATTTTAAAATTGGATTTCGAATGGATGCCTAAGTCCTTTTAAAGCGACTAAGTCAGCTCTTAACGAGCCTACATCTAGAGTTGCACTAATCTTTATTGGAACTTTATTTGCGTCTGCGGTAACCCACAGTGTTAAACTTTCTTCTTCTTTAAAAACACGTCCTGCCATTACATAGGGTCTGAATTTTATACATTTAATTTTTCCGAAACTTGTTTTAATTGATTCCTGACCTAAATACTTTAGTTTAAATGGAAAAGTTTCACTGTCAAAAAAAATATTTAGTTTAACAATGTCACCTTTTTTTAATAATTCTGTTTCATAATTATTCCTAAGAAAATAATAGGCAGACACAAGGTCTTGAATGTCATTTTCAATATTAAATGAAGATGTTGATTGCTCTTTAATATCGTTAATATACGCTTTGTTCTGTACACGATCGAAATCAATAATTCTATTTTTAGTGTAGCCGCCTTCGTAAGTATTTCTAACAAACTTATAAGGCATGCCCGTTTGCTTGTCAAAATGACTTTCATAGTGGTCTTCAACTTTAAAAACCCAATTTAAAGGCCCAGTAGTCCATCCTTTTGCAACAACCTTGTAAACAGGTATATTGTTATAAACATCATCAAAAACTTCAAGAGTGGCATTGCCAGCTTTTAACCAACCGCTATAGCTTAATCTGAACTTTAACCATTCACCACCTTGAAACGAAGAGGTTTCTTGAGCTACTAGTAGCTGAGAGCTAATTATAAAAATTAAATATAATTTCTTCATGTTAAGTTAAAACTGTGATTTTAAACCTTGTGTATTGAGTGCAAATTTGCAATTATTATTTCAGAAAATAAAGCGAATAGGCTAAAGAGTAGATTATCTAAAATGACAATTATAATTGAAAGCTTACTAAAACCAGTATCCAAAATTAATAAAGTACGCTGAGTAATTTGTGTCTGGGCTCCAATTATATTTTATCTCAATAGGCCCAAAAATTGTTTCAAATCCATATCCAACAGCATATCCACTATAATTCAGGACTTCCATCCATTCATTCTGGAAAAAAATATCATCTCCAATACTAGCAAAATTTGCAGCAATATTAATATGATGATCCTTAAAAATTTCATAGTCAAGAATTGCATGCACTTTTGTGAAGCTATCACCTGCTAATGAAAAATAATCATATCCAAAAAATGAAAAATAATTATTTATATTATTATATGCATATCCTCCAAGACCAAAGTCTAGTGACTTTATTTCAGAGCTTCCTATTTTAACTCCACTCTGTGCTCCTAAAACAAATGACCCGTTGTTAAAAACACTAAATGCCTTTGCTATGTTTAGTTTTAAATATGAAAACTGAGAAAAGTTATTGTTGCTAGCGGAAGATGAGAGAAAGAGCTGAGTATTTCCTTCAATAAATATCCCATCTTTTGGGAAAAATTTATCATCAAAAGTGTCAAGTTTTAGCGACCCATAGAGGCTAAAAAAGTTGCTATCTTCAAAAATATAAGAATTTGTATTGAACAAAGAATTAAGATAATTATCTGAAGAAGAAATTGTAAGCTTTTTAAGCTCTACACCAATTTTAATTGATAAGTCTTTTTTTATTAAGGTCTCAATAAAAAATTGATTTGTTAAGTCAGAGATAGAGGCTTCTGTCCTATTCATTTCTGAGAACTGTTGATTGTCGCTAAAAAAGGCCGGACTTACTTTATATCTAAATAGGTTATATTTAGAATTGACTCCAATACTCCAATAAAACCCTTTATCGATATAGTAGTCAAAATTATATCTAGGGGAATCTCCAAATATAAAGTCTACTGAAACAACATCGTTTTTTAATAATAGTTTCTTTTTAGTTAAATTCAATAAGGCTGCGCTATTGTAGAGTTGGTCGTAATGTAATCCAAATCTTATAAAGGCAGTGTTTTTGGCCTCTACAACCTGGGCATTAAAATTATAACTATTTCCGCTTGGAGTTAATTTATATAAAAAACTATCAAAGTTGTTTGTTGCTACTAAGTTGTTAACTCCTTTACCGAGGTCATCATAGCTAATAATTTCTCCATTCCTAAACCTCAACTTTCCTTTCACATAGGAAGAAGTGTATTTCCCTAGTCCAGATACTTTTACTTTATTAATCTTAATTTGATTGTATTCTGGAAACTTTAACGTTCTTTTTTTAAAGTTTTGGACTTGTGAAATTGACTTTAATCTGTCTAAAAACTTTAATGTTTCTTTTTGACCTTCTTCTATGATTTTAAGCCCTTGTCCAAACGAAATTATTGAGAAATCATCAACATCTGGTTGTATATATATATCTAATAATTTTGACTTTTTATTTAATTCTTCTACTGCTCTGAAGTTATTAATTTGAAGCATAATATTAGAAACTGAGTTAAGCTCATCAACCATAAGAAGATCGTCTTGAACATCAACACCAATTATATAATCTAAATTTTTTGACAAAAGTCCATTAACCGGAAAGTTGTTTACAATTCCTCCATCCATCAATAACTTGTTATTTAATTTAACTGGCTGAAAAAGAGTAGGTAATGCACTACTCGCAGCGATAGCCTGTGCTAAATTTCCGTGATCAAGGATAACCTCTTCTCCGCTTTGTATGTCTGTAGCGACACAATAAAAAGGAATAGGAAGCTTACTGAAATCATTGATCCCACTAACGTTCAGGGTTAATTTTGACAAAAGATTAAAAACATTTTGTCCTCTTGAAATAGAGGACGGTAATTGAATTTTAAAATTATTAAAGGGCAGTGTTAATACATATTTTTCAGAATTTTTTCTTTCATAAAATGTTTTTGAGTTTCTTGGTACTTTGTCACTTATAAGTAGATTAAAATTAGTAGACCTGATAATAGAATCTAGTTGCTGACCTGTATAGCCAGAAGCATACAAAGCCCCTACAACTGCTCCCATGCTTGTGCCAGCAATATAGTCAACACGTACCCCAAGGCTGTCTAAGGTTTTTAATACCCCAACGTGTGCCAATCCTTTAGCACCACCCCCGCTAAGCACTAAACCTACTCGAGGATTTTTAGATTCCTTTTCTTGTGAAAAACCCCAAGAAAAAACAAGTATTAATATTAAACTTACTAGTTTATGCATGCGGATTATTTTTATAATAGTTATAAAGAATAAGAGCTTTTGAGACTCCCACTACCTGCTCTAATTCGTCAAGGGTAGCAAATGAAACTCGCTGAGCCGATTTAAAACTTTTTAGTAATTCTAAAATTGTTTTCTCCCCAATACCAACAATAGACTCTAACTCAGAATTTAAAGCTGTTTTGCTTCGCTTGTTCCGATGGTGCTCAATTCCAAATCGATGCGCTTCATTCCTTAACTGTTGAATTATTTTAAGTGTTTCACTTTTTTTATCTAAATATAAGGGAATTGGGTCATCTGGGTAAAACAATTCTTCTAATCTTTTTGCAATGCCAATAATGGCAATTTTGGAACGTAAGCCAAGCGCGTCTATGCTTTTTAAAGCAGCTGACAATTGGCCTTTTCCTCCATCGATAATAACAAGTTGAGGAAGGGGTTTTTTTTCTTCTAACAAACGTTTATAGCGGCGGTAAACAACCTCTGTCATCGAAGCAAAATCATCAGGACCTTTTACAGTTTTAATATTAAAATGGCGGTATTCTTTTTTACTCGGTTTTGCATTTCTAAAAACAACACAAGCAGCGACGGGATGCGTTCCTTGAATATTGGAATTATCAAAGCATTCAATATGGGTGGGTGCATCCGAAAGCCGAAGATCGGCTTTCATTTGCGCTATTATTCGTTTAACATGCCGGTCTGGATCTATAATTTTAACTTGTTTTAATTTTTCTAAACGCTGGTATTTAGCATTGCGTAAAGACAAGTCCAAAAGTTGCTTTTTATCCCCAACCTTGGGAATTGTAAGCTTTAATGGCAATTCCATGTCAAAGGGTACATAAATTTCCTTGGATTGGAGGTCAAATCTTTGGCGGAGTTCCGTGACTGCTAAAGTTAAAAGTTCAGAATCTGATTCATCTAATTTCTTTTTCAATTCCATGGTATGTGCCCGAATAATGGCCCCATGAGAAACTTGCAAGAAATTAACATAAGCGTAACTCTCATCGCTGATAATGCTGTACACCTCTACATCGCTAATTTTAGGATTAACAATGGTGGATCTTGACTGATAGTTTTCTAAAATTATAATTTTTTCCTTAAAAGATTGTGCCTCTTCGAACTGATTCAACTTAGAAAATTTGAACATTTCGTCCCGAAGTGTTTTTTTAATATTGCCTAATTTACCATTCAATATTTGTCTTATAAACAGCATGTTTGCTTTGTAGTCCTTTTCAGAAATAAAATCCCGTGTCAGTACTTTGGGATGCGCTGCAAACCCTAAAACCAAAAAGTACCCTTGGTGGCTGTGCGTTTTTAAGAAAATTTCAGTCTCAGAATTATTTATTTTATTTTGAGAGAAATTGTAGCTCTCAATCCGAATGGGATACAGAGACTTTATTAAATTAATAATGGTATTTACGACTTTAACGCTCGAATAAGGGCCAAAATATTCAGACCCATCTTTGATCACTTTGCGAGTCTGAAATAATCTTGGGAAACGTTCATTCTTAATACAAATCCAGGGGTAAGATTTATCATCCTTTAAAAGCACATTATAGCGCGGTTGATATTTCTTTATTAAATTGTTTTCCAACAATAACGCATCAGTTTCCGTTTCTACAACAATATGTTTAATCTCGATAATTTTTTTGACTAAGACATTTGTTTTTCCATAATCATGTACTTTATTAAAATAAGATCGAATACGCTTTTTTAGATTCTTAGCTTTGCCAACATAGATCACTACACCAGAAGCGTCATAAAACTGATATACACCAGGAGTATTAGGTAAGGTTTGTAATTGTACTTCAATTGTAGGACTGCTCATTAATCCAAAGGTATATTAATTCAAACGAATGTAAAAGTTGAATTTGCATTTTTACTATCTTGCATTAGCAAAACCTATTAAACATCATGAATATTGTAATTTTGTCACGTAATAAAGATCTTTATTCAACACGCAGGTTGATTGAGGAGGCTGAAAAAAGGAATCACTTTGTTGAAGTAATTGATCCTTTAAATTGTGACTTAATTATTGAAAATCAAAATCCAACTGTCTTATATGAAGATAAATATCTGGATTATGTTGATGCGATTATACCACGAATTGGAGCATCAATTACATTTTATGGGTCTGCAGTTGTTAGGCAATTTGAGATGATGAATGTATTTTCATCTGTTTCTTCTGACTCAATTATTTGCTCTAGAGACAAATTAAGAAGCTTTCAATTCCTTTCAAAAGCAGGAGTTGACATGCCAAAAACTATTTTTACTAATTACTCTCGAGATGTGGAGAATGTCATTACCCAAGTAGGTGGACCTCCTGTTGTTATAAAATTACTAGAAGGGACTCAAGGAATTGGAGTGGTTTTAGCGGAGTCAAAAATTGCAGCAGAATCTATTCTCGAGGCTTTTAATGGACTCGAGGCAAGGGCTTTAGTTCAAGAGTACATAGCTGAGGCCAAAGGAGCTGACATCAGAGTGTTGATTGTTGACGAACAAGTAGTAGGTGCTATGAAGCGGCAAGGCAAAAAAGGAGAGTTTAGATCCAACTTACATAGGGGCGGGAGCTATGAACATTATAAGTTAACTAATGCAGAAGTTAAAATTGCTACCAAAGCAGCTCAAAAACTAAAATTACCAATTTGCGGTGTCGATATATTACAATCTCATAGAGGTCCTTTAGTTTTGGAAATCAATTCGACCCCAGGGCTTGAGGGAATTGAAAGCGCTTCCAAAAAAAATATAGCCCAACAAATTATAACTTATATTGAAAGAAACAAGCGCTAATAAAAATATTAAACTTTTAATAATTACAAACGTTGAACAAAAAACAACTAAGAGATAAGTACAAAAGCCGACGTAATAATTTAAGTTTAGAGGAAATTGATGATTATAGTCTTCAAATAGCAAACTTAATTATTAATCTTCCCATTTGGAAATATTCATTTTATCATATTTTCTTAAGTATTAAATCTCTTAAGGAAATTAATACAGGTCCTCTTTTAGCAATTCTATCGGGGAAAGATAAAAACATTATAATCTCTAAAAGTGATTTTGAAGATTGTACCATGTCTCATTTTTTACTTCAGGATAATACCATCCTAAAACTAAACTCCCGAAACATTCCAGAGCCAGAAGATGGGATTAAGATAAGCAGTAAACAGGTTGAAGTCGTTTTTATTCCACTAGTCGCATTTGATCAACATGGCAATCGTGTTGGATATGGAAAAGGATTTTATGATGCGTTTCTGAAAAATTGTCATAAGAGTACTTTAAAAATTGGGCTTTCTTTTTTTAGTGCTGAAGAGTCTATCTATGACTGTGAGCCTCACGACGTTCCCTTGGATTATTGTATAACTCCTTCAAAAATTTACAATTTTAAATAAGTTAGGACTTTGGAAATGCTTTTTTATTGAAGAATAAAAGCAATCCAATACCTGTACTTATTGCCATATCAGCTATATTAAATACAGGATCAAAAAAGGTAAAGTAATGGCCTCCAATGAATGGAACCCACTCTGGAAAAGACCCCTTAAACAAAGGAAAATATAACATATCTACAACATTTCCATAAAATAATCCATTATAGCCTTTTGAAGGAAATAACGTTGCAATCTGTCCTGAGCTACTGTCAAATAAAAGGCCATAAAAAACAGAATCTATAATATTTCCTAAAGCCCCTGAAAAAACCAATGTGACTGAAATTATTAGTGTCTTGGAGGCGTTCTTTTGAAGGCTTTGAAATAACCAGTATCCAATACCACACACAGCAAATACCCTAAATATAGATAAGAATAACTTAGCATTTGAATCAGTTATGTAAGAAGAAATATCACTTAATTTGGCACCCCATGCCATACCTTCATTTTCAATAAAAAAAACTCTAAACCAGTCAAAAACCTTGACTTCCTGTCCTAGCTCAAAGTGGGTTTTAATATATATTTTTGAGGCTTGGTCAAAAAAAATAATTATCGCTATTAATAAAACTGTCTGTTTCTTAGACATATTATTTTTGCATATTCTTTGCCTCAATACTCAATGTTGCATGTGGCACTAATTCTAAACGTTTTTTATTAATTAGTTTGCCGGTAACTCTGCAAATACCATACGTTTTGTTTTCAATTCGAATCAACGCATTTTTCAGGTCTCTGATAAACTTCTCTTGACGGATCGCTAGCTGAGAGTTTGACTCCTTGCTCATTACCTGACTCCCTTCATCAAATGCTTTGAAAGTTGGTGATGTGTCTTCGGTACCATTATTGTGGTCGTTCATATAAGCACTCTTAATCAATTCTAAATCGTGTTTAGCTTTGTCAATTTTTTGGTGAATAATAACTCTAAATTTTTCCAAGTCATTATCTGAGTATCTGCTTGTGTTTTCTATGGACATAATTATTTAAATTTTTGGATATGTAACTTGCTGTTAACTGCATCAAAGGAAACTTCTATCCCTTTGTCTAGTTGCGCTACCAAATGTAGCTCATCCGTTAATGTTTCTAATTTAATATATTCTAAATTTTGTTTTATAGCATTCTCAATTTTAATGTCTGCTTTTAAGAAGACCTCTATACGATCCGTTACTTCAAAACCAGAATCCTTTCTAAGGTTTTGAATCCTATTAACTAATTCTCTAGCAATACCTTCGTCCCTTAGTGGTTCCGAAATAGTTACATCTAAAGCAACAGTCATTACGCCTTGATTTGCAACCAACCAACCTTCAATATCTTGAGATGTTATCTCAACATCACCAAGTTGTAATCTAATGATTTTCCGATTAATTTCAATATCCAAAACTCCTTTTTCTTCAATTTGTTTGATGTCATTAGCTTCTAGCCCTTTAATGGCATTTGCAATTAACTTCATGTCTTTCCCAAAACGTGGGCCTAGGGCTTTAAAGTTTGGTTTAATTTGTTTTACTAGTATATCGGATGCATCCTCTAAAAGCTCAACTTCTTTGACATTGACTTCATGTTTAATTAAGTTTGAGATTGCTAGAATTTCCTCTCTTTGAGTTGAAGAGTTGACAGGGATCATTATTTTTTGTAACGGCTGTCTAACTTTAATTTTTTCTTTAGCTCTTAAAGAAAGGACAAGTGATGAAATTGTTTGTGCTTGTCCCATCTTGCGTTCTAAGTCTTTGTTTGCAAGAGAGCTATCAGTTGAAGGAAAATTAGACAAGTGTACGCTTTCAAAAGACTCTTTATTTGTAACTGAATTTAGATCTAGGTACAATCTGTCCATAAAGAATGGGGCTATGGGTGCTCCTAATTTTGCGATAGTCACCATGCAAGTATATAAGGTCTGATATGCTGATATTTTATCTTGCTGATATTCTCCTTTCCAAAAACGTCTTCTACTTAAGCGAACATACCAATTACTTAAATACTCTTGGGTAAATTCTGAAATAGCTCGCGCAGCTTTTGTAGGCTCATATTCTTCATACAAAACATCTACTTTCTCAACTAATGAATTGAGTTCAGATAAAATCCAACGGTCTATTTCTGGGCGGAGATGAATTTCAATATTTGATTCTTTGTAAGAAAATTTATCGATATTAGCATACAAAACAAAAAACGCATAGGTATTATAAAGAGTTCCAAAGAATTTACGCTTTACCTCTTCTATTCCTTCAACATCAAATTTTAAATTGTCCCACGGATTCGCATTACTAATCATATACCAACGAGTCGCATCAGCTCCGTATGTTGATAGCGTCTCGAAAGGGTCAGTTGCATTGCCGAGTCGTTTAGACATTTTTTGTCCATTTTTATCTAATACGAGACCATTTGACACAACATTTTTATAAGCTACAGAGTCAAAAACCATAGTTCCAATGGCATGGAGCGTATAAAACCACCCACGTGTTTGGTCTACACCTTCTGCAATAAAATCAGCTGGAAATGCCTTATTTTGATCAATAAGATCTTTATTTTCAAATGGATAATGCCACTGTGCATAGGGCATACTTCCGGAGTCAAACCAAACATCAATTAAATCACTTTCTCTATACATAGGTTGGCCAGATGGAGAAACTAAGGTAATGGCATCTACAATGTTTTTGTGTAAATCAATTTTAGCATAATTTTCGTTTGATTGATCGTCAACTTGAAAGTCTTCAAAAATATCATTTTCTAATATGTCAGCATCTACTGCTTTTTGCATTTCAGCTTTTAGTTCTTTGACAGAGCCTATACAGATTTCTTCCTTACCATCTTCTGTTCTCCATATTGGAAGCGGGATGCCCCAATAGCGAGAACGTGAAAGATTCCAGTCGTTTGCATTTGCTAACCAATTTCCAAAACGGCCGTCTCCTGTACTTTTTGGCTTCCAATTAATAGTTTTGTTAAGCTCAAACATACGGTCTTTAACATCCGTGACTTTTATAAACCACGAGTCTAGCGGATAATACAAAATAGGCTTATCTGTACGCCAACAGTTAGGGTAACTGTGTTTATATTTTTCGACTCTGAAGGCCTTATTTTCTGTCTTTAACTTAATTGCAATTTCAACATCAACAGATTTCTCAGGTGCTTCTCCTTCTGGATAGTATTCGTTTTTGACATATCGCCCCGCAAATTCAGAAACTTCTGGCCTAAATCGTCCTTGTAAATCTACAAGTGGCACTAAATTTTCATCGCTATCTTTAACCAATAATGGTGGTATTTCTGGTGTGGCTTGTTTGGCAACGATTGCATCATCAGCGCCAAAGGTTGGAGCTGTGTGTACAATTCCTGTTCCATCTTCAATTGTTACAAAGTCGCCTGAAATAATTCGAAATGCATTTTCTGGATGGTCATTAGGCAAGGCATAATCTAATAATTGTTCATAAGAAATACCTACTAAATCATTTCCCACAAAAGAACTTACCACAAAAAATGGAATGATTTTATCAGAGGATTTATAACCTTCTAAGCCGTCAGTTGAATGTACTTCTTTGAATTTTCCGCTAAATTGCTTTGCAATAAGCACTTTTGCAAGCACTACGTTGGCAGATTCAAAAGTATACTGGTTGTAAGTCTTTACAAGTACGTATTCTATTTTTGGTCCTACAGTTAAAGCGGTATTACTTGGTAATGTCCATGGAGTGGTCGTCCACGCTAAAAACAGGATAGGTCCTTGGTGTAGTAAAAAGTCTGGCAGTGATTCATTTATGGCTTTAAATTGCGCAACAATGGTAGTATCTGTAACATCTTGGTAGGTACCAGGCTGGTTTAATTCGTGTGAACTTAGCCCTGTTCCAGCTTTAGGAGAGTAGGGCTGTATCGTATATCCTTTGTAAATAAGTTTCTTATTATAGATTTGCTTTAGCAACCACCAGACACTTTCCATATATTTAGGATCATAAGTAACATAAGGGTCATTCATGTTTACCCAATAACCCATTTTTTGAGTTAAATCATTCCAAACATCCGTATAGCGCATTACTGCAGCTCTACAAGCAGAATTGTAATCTTCAACAGAAATTGTTTTGCCAATATCCTCTTTAGTAATTCCAAGTTCTTTTTCAACCCCAAGTTCGATTGGAAGACCGTGTGTATCCCAGCCAGCTTTTCTGTTGACTTGATATCCTTTCATGGTTTTGTAACGCGGAAAAATATCTTTTATAGCACGTGCTAAAACATGGTGCACACCAGGTAATCCATTGGCAGACGGTGGCCCTTCAAAAAAAACAAAAGGCTTTTGGCCATCTCGAGTTGTAATGCTTTTATTGAAGATATCATGCTCTTCCCAAAACTTTAGCATTTCAACTGCTACGTTAGGCAAGTTAAGTCCTTTGTAATCAGGAAATGTAGTGCTCATTATTAATTAGTATTAAGGACGCAAAATTAAGAAAATTTAACAAAAAGGCACCGATTAATGTCGAGCATTTTAAGATTGCATAAAAGTGTTACAAGTATCTTATCAGTTTTAATCAGTTTTATGGTACAAATAGTGTTTAAGAAAGGAACTAGCTAAACTTACACAAAAAAACAGTTTCAGTTAATATGAGTTACTATGGGTCCTATTTATACAAAAATATATCTCTAAAATTAATATTGGAAGCTGACCTTGATCATAATCACTGGTGCGAGGTGAGTTTAGATCATAATAACCGAAAGTACAGTTGCCTTCTGGTGTAAGAACCAAATAGTCGTGTTTTTTTGCATATTCTACTCTAAAATTGAGTACTATAATATGTAAAAAATAAGTCCAATTTTTAATGCACTCATGTCGATAGGCTGAAGATCCAATGTAGAAACGTCATTAAAAATAGAATTTAAACCATAATAAACATAGCCATTCCAGGTATTATAGCCAATACTCATCGTCAAGCCATATTGAATCATATTTAAGTCTTTTAGATTTTTCTGTTTATCAGAAACAGTACTATTATTAAAAATAGATTTTGAGTTTATAAGATAACCAAATTTTAATCCCGTATAAACACGCCAAAACTTATAACTCTCAGAGCTGGAGGTTCGCCATCTAAACTCAAGTGGAACTTCTAAAAATTGCAGAGAGAGATTGTTTTTAGAGTAATTAGAACTTTCAATAACTGTATAAGTAGATGGGCTTGATCCGCTAATTCTAATATTCTGATTAAAGTTGTTGAAAGAGTAGCCAAATCCTAAGCCTAGGGCAATATTACGTCTTTTATTCAATGGAAAATCTCTAATAAAACCTAAATGAAAACCAGTTGAGAAACTGTTTTGCGAAACATTATTAGGTAAATCAATTAGAGCATTATAAGTTACACTAACATAAAACTGATCTTCTCTATACAAACTGTCCTGCTCAGTTGTTTGGTTTACTTGTGCTTTTACTGCAGAAAAACAGTTTAAAAAAAGTATTAAAAGCATACAAAATCTCATAAGTAAAATCTTAAATTCAATACTAAATTAAACAAAAAAAGACATTCTAATCAGAATGTCTTTTTAAATATAAATATTAAATTTTATTTTAAGTTAGTCATTGCGTCACCTACTCCAGTGGTATAATTGATTTTAAGTGCATTAACTTTTCTTAGTTCTTGCTTAACATCTCCGACAATGCCCATATTAGCATCTCTATCTACCTTGAGGGCTACAGTGAGAAAAGGAATTAACTCCTCTCGAAGAGCAGCTCTCTCAGCACTGATAAAAGCAGCAACCTCATTAAGATTTGCAAACTGATCATTTAGCTGAAGTCTTGCTTCAGTTCCAAACTTTTCATATCCAGAACTCGGCTTACCCATATATATATAGCTTACAGGGTTCTTCTTATCAAGTTTTTCAACTTGATTAGCGACAGGAAGTGCATTTTGAATTTTAAGTGAATTTTCACGCATTACTGTAGCAACCATAAAAAAGAACAATAACATAAATACAATATCTGGAAGTGAAGCGGTAGAAATTGGTGGAGTACCGCCGTCTTTTTTCTTTTTAAATTTGGACATTTTGTTTTCTTTTTAGTTGGATCTACTGGGCTTCAGATAATTTTTGTGGAAACTCTAATTTTATTTGATCAATCACTGTTTTTAACTTTTCTTTATTTCCAACAAAGCGCGCATCCTTGTAGTTCTTTTGCATTTCAACAAAATTCATATCCTTAAACCCTTCTTTAGAGCCTAGTTCATAACCACGTCTATTTCTAAGTACATTATAAGCCGCTACTAACTCATTTTGGACTGATATATAAGCTGCATAAGATGTTTCTCGTTCGTTTTTTAAAGATATTATAGCTTTATCTGGATTGTCGGAAGATGCTGGATCTTTAAGCCCCTTACAATAAACACAAGACTTATCTCCATTGTTGTCTAAAAACTCTGCCGCTGCTGCTCTCAGGTCTTTAAGCTCCATCAACTCGTCTTCAACTAGTAATTGATCCTTCCCGTTAAGAAGAACTGTAAAAATATTCTTTTGCTTAATAACAACGTCTTCTTCAAGTTCTTCAATAGGGGGTAGTTTCCGGTTAATACCAGAATCCTTTTCTATAGTTGTTGTTACCAAGAAAAATATTAATAATAAGAAGGCGATGTCAGCCATTGAGCCAGCATTTACTTCAGGTACGGATCGCTTAGCCATATTATTTTACCATTTTTTTTATTCCAAATCCTAACATAATTACTCCAGCAATAAGTGCCAAGAAATAAAATAAGTAAAGACCAGCGCCTATGAGCTTGGAGCCTTTTTCAGAAAGCATGTTACCGTCTTTAAGAGGAGATTCAACGCCATTTGCAAATCCAAAATAGCAAATTAGCGATAGTACTACAAAAGCAACAATCCCTATAAGAGTATTTTTAAATCCTGATGTATTTGAAACTAAATTTAGTACAGTAAATAGCAATACAATAAGTACAGTTAAAGCTAAAACGGCATAAGAAACGTACATGAATATATTTACAGTACCACTGCTCTCACCTGCTTTTATAGCTTCATCTCCTGAAGAAAGTATACTCCCAAGGAAGAAGATTGAAATCACACCGATAACAATAGCTACGATCTTCAATAATTTTTGTAAATCCATAATTATCTGATTTAGTATTGAGGTGTTATTATTTTTTGTTTTTAACCAAGATATCCATTAATGAGATGGAAGCATCTTCCATATCATTTACAATGCTATCTATTTTAGCAATAATGTAATTGTAAAAAACTTGAAGGATAATCGCTACAACAAGACCAAATACCGTTGTTAATAGGGCGACTTTAATACCCCCAGCAACAAGAGATGGCTGCATATCTCCAGCAGCTTCAATCTTATCAAAAGCTTGTATCATTCCTATTACTGTTCCCATAAATCCTAACATAGGGGCAAGGGCTATAAATAAAGAAATCCAGGATACGTTTTTCTCTAACTGTCCCATTTGGACACCTCCATACGCAACTACTGCTTTTTCGGCAGACTCTAAGTCTTGGTCAGCGCGGTCAAGACCTTGATAGAATATTGATGCAATAGGTCCTTTTGTGTTTCTACAAACTTCCTTAGCAGCGTCTAACCCTCCTGAGGCTAGAGCACTTTCAACATCTTCAGTTAATTTTTTTGAGTTTGTAGTTGAAAGATTTAAAAATATAATCCTTTCAATTGCAATTGCAAGTCCTAATATGAGACACAACAAAACGATCCCCATAAAACCTGGACCACCTTCAATAAATCGTTTTTTGAGCTCTTGATGAAAACCTATGGACTCAGCTGAAACAGCATCATCTTGTAACGGGTTGACTATTGTAGTTGTAACAGTGTCCACATTTGTAGATGAAGTAGCACTAACAGACCCGAATGCCATCATAAAGGCAAAAGCTAGAATTGGAAATAATCTTTTCATTGTTATATTCTTAATTTGTTAAAATATTATTTTGTTAAGGTGCTAAAGATATGAAAAAAAAATAGTTACGAAAATAAAAACAACAAAAGTCATTAAATTATTACCATAATAAATTTTTACAGATCAACACTTGAGTATTAATCACTTGTGAGTAACTCTTACTAAGCTTATTGCAGAGAGGAAGGGATTCGAACCCTCGATACGTTGCCGTATACACGCTTTCCAAGCGTGCGCCTTAAGCCACTCGGCCACCTCTCTAGTTTTTATTTATTAGCAGGCCAAATAAAGATAAAATTGTTTGGTTTTTAAAATTTTTAAGTATTAATTTTAAGATATTTCCCCTCTAAGGTCAGTTTCAAAAACAGTTTTAAACATATTTCTTGAAATTTTAAGCCCTAACATATACATTAATTTCGTTAGGGCAGATTCTGTTGTCATATCTTTTCCAGATATAACCCCCAGATCTTCAAGCAACTTTCCTGTATGGTACTGGTTCATTTTAACACTTCCGCCAGCACATTGAGTGACATTGACAATATAGACACCTTTAGCTATGGCAGCTTCTATCGATTGTAGAAACCAATCGTCTGTGGTCGCATTCCCACTTCCGTATGTTTCAATAACAACTGCTTTAAGTTTTGGTATTTCTAAAATGGATTTTAATACCGTTTCTGTAATTCCAGGAAATAGCTTCACTAACGCCACGTTGGTATCTAGCTTTTTGTGAACACACAAGGGTGCTTTAGAGTAGTTTTTTAGTAATAAGTCATGTTTGATATTCAAATGTACTCCTGAAGTGAGTAGCTCTGAAAAGTTTAAAGATGCAAAAGCTTCAAAATAATCTGCATTAATTTTAGTGGTTCTATTGCCTCTATATAATTTATATTCAAAATACAAACCAACTTCTTTAATGAGCGCTTTTTTATTGTTCTGTAATGCAGCGATTTGTATGGCAGTAATTAAGTTTTCTTTAGCGTCTGTTCGCAAATCACCTATTGGTAATTGGGATCCTGTGAATATCACTGGTTTGGATAAGTTTTCTAGCATAAAACTTAGCGCCGATGCTGAATAACTCATGGTGTCACTTCCGTGCAATACTACAAATCCGTCATATGTTGCGTAATTTCCCTCAATAATAGTAGCAATTTCTATCCAATGAGATAATTTTATATTGGAAGAATCTATAGGGGTCTTAAAAGAAATAGAGTCTATAGTGCAATCTAATAGGTGTAATTCCGGTATCTTTTCTAAAAGAGAGTCGAAATCAAATGCTTGTAAAAAAGCAGTTAAAGGGTCTTTGATCATCCCTATAGTACCTCCCGTATAAATTAATAGAATTTGGGGCTTCATTTTTTTATTTTTTAAAAATAGATTTTGAATTTTCAGTTGTGATTAATGCAATTTTGCTTTTTGACATTGTATAAATATCTGAAAGTTTTTCTAGTACATTCAATATATGGCTACTTTCATTTCGTTTTCCTCTAAAAGGGACAGGAGATAAATAGGGGGCATCCGTTTCTAAAACAATATGATCCAGGCTAATTTGATTTAAAAACTCATGTATCTTTCCGTTTTTGAAAGTGACAACTCCTCCAATCCCTAGCTTCATATTGTAGGATATTGCTTTTTGCGCTTGCTCTAAAGTCCCCGTAAAACAATGAAATATTCCAAACAACTCAGCCCCTTTTTCTTGTTCTAAAACCTGAAACACCTCATCAAAAGCATCCCTACAATGAATTACAATAGGCAACTTGTACTGCTTGGCCAATTGAATTTGCAGCCTAAACATCTTTCGCTGTAAATTTAAAGTGCTTTGATCCCAATAGAGATCTATTCCAATTTCTCCAATAGCAACAAACTTACGAGACTTTAGTTGCTGCTTGATGTGATCTAACTCTTCCAAGTAGTTGTCTTTAACATGGGTGGGGTGTAGTCCCATCATTAAAAACATATTATTTGGGTAGATTGATTCCAGTGCATACATCGCCTTAGTGTAAGTAGAATCAATAGCAGGTATAAAAAA
Source organism: uncultured Formosa sp. (assembly GCA_913052445.1). Lineage (GTDB taxonomy): Bacteria > Bacteroidota > Bacteroidia > Flavobacteriales > Flavobacteriaceae > Hel1-33-131. The sequence continues at coordinate 32,997 of CAJXDP010000006.1, read as the reverse complement.
CCGTGTTACTCCAACAGCTAAGGCTCTTTCAATGACCTCTACCCTGTCATCATCAAATTGTTCACTATAAAGATGGGTGTGTGTGTCTGTAATTACCATGTTACAAAAGTAAGATTTTGATTAGTATATTTGTAAAAATAATTAGCTTTGAATTTAAGAATACAGCCTTTATCTGATTTTCTAAGGAATAAATCCTACTTTAGGATAAAGATGCATGCTATTGCATCAAACCACTTTAAGATTATCTCAAAAATTAACGGAGTTAAAGGCGTATTTATTTTAGACACTGGAGCCTCGTCTACTTTTATAGATATAAGCCTAAAAGATAAATTTAAGCTTAAATCAAAAACATCCCTTATAGAGGCCAGTGGAGCTGGACCCAATAAGCTGACTACACAACTCTCTAAAAATAATTCTATAAAAATCGGAAGTTGGAGGTCTGAAAAATTTCAGATACTATTAATAGACTTGAGTAATGTGAATAATGCATTTGCATCTATAAAAACCCAAGCAGTTGATGGAATTATTGGTGCTGATATTTTAAAAACAGGAAATGGGATTTTAGATTACGAAAAAAGATACTTGTATCTCAAGTATTAATAAAAAAAACCGCTAACGCGGCTTTCTTTGTTTTAATCTAAATCTTCTTTAATCTTGAACCTGGAATGTGATAGGAAGGGAATAAGGAACAATAACTGCTTTTCCTCGTTGACGTCCTGGCTTCATTTTGGGGAGCATGTTAATAACTCGAGCTGCTTCTTTTTCCAAGCGTGGATGCGGTGCTCTCGAACGAACGCCAACAACATTTCCTTTTTTATCAATTTTAAAAATAACATTAATTCGCTGTCTTCCTGACAAACCTAAATCACCGGCTAAGTCTGTATTAAACTTTCGCTGAACAAACTTGGCGATTTTAGCAGACATACATTTTCGTTTTTCTGCATTAGATCCTTTTTCACATCCTGGATACTCTGGAACATTTTCAATTACTGAAAACGGCACCTCAACATCCTCATAGACCTCTTCAAGTATAATGTCTTCTACTTCGATCTCTTCGTCTTGGTCTATTTCAGTTGACTCTATGACAGTTTCTTCAATTTCTTCCTCATCCTCTACAATGTCTATAACTTCTGGTGCTGCTGGTGGTGGTGGTGGTGGTGGTGGTGGCTTTATTTGATCAATCAAAGGAATTTCTTCATCAAGGTCGGCGTCTAAATCTAGCTGACCTATATCAATTAATGACTTGTCATAGGTTTTATAATTAATAGTCGTGTATGTTAGAAATAACATTAACGCCAATCCAACCGCAAAATAAATTGAGCCATTTCTACTAACGTCTGCTTTTGGGTTTTTCTTTGATTCCATATCAGTGTTCTTTTAAAGTTGTTAAATTAATTAAAAATTTAACAAATACACAAAGGATTACAGGTTTTTAACTATTAGTTCTTTTTTTTTATAAATTAAGGTAGCCATTATGATAGTTCCCATTGTATTTGCTAAAATATCTAAGAATTCTGCTGTTCTATAAGTAGTTGTCAAGTCCTGTAATATCTCCATAATCAAGCCAAATAGAATTGAAATAGCGCTAGCAGCAATTAGACTTCGTTTGATTTTAAAATAGGTAAGATTTAAAAACCATAACAAACAAAATATAGCATAAAACAAAAAGTGTGCTATTTTATCATCAAATTTCGTATTTAAATTTGGTATATCACCAAGTTCTACTAGACTCAAAAAGGTAGTTAGTATTGTATAAAATACAGTGATAATAAAAATAATGTATTTCTTAGACACCTATCAAAGAATTATAATCATCCGCATTTAAAAGTGAATCAAAATCTGTAGAATCTGTTACTTTTATTTTAATCATCCAGCCTTCTCCGTAAGGGTCGTCATTTACTTTTTCTGGCTCTTCCTCTAGTATCTCATTAAATTCTATTATTTCACCTGTTACTGGCATAAACAAGTCTGATACTGTTTTTACGGCTTCCACGGTACCAAAAACAGCTTCTGAATCAAGGGTCTCATCTAAAGAGTCTACTTCAACATAAACAATATCGCCTAATTCGCCTTGTGCAAAATCTGTAATCCCAACTGTAAGTGTATCGCCTTCTATCTTGACCCATTCGTGGTCTTTAGTATATTTTAAATCTGATGGTGTATTCATGTTTATATATTTATAGTTTATTTAATTTCCAAAATTGTACCTCAAAGTAAATCCTGAACGAATCGTTGTTTGAGGAAAAGCTGTTGATATTGCATATTCTGAGAACGCATAATCAAAGTAGAAAATAGCGGTTAAGTTCTTGCTAAATGCATAATCTGCAGCATAGCGCATACTCCAAATCGTTTGACCTGCACTGACTTGGTTATTATCGAGGTCTAAGTATCTAATGATGGTCTTATTATTCCGCATTGAAACATCTGCTTTCATGTTTAAATCACTTTTAATAATATTTCGGGGACCAGCTAATTTAGATCGGATTCTTAAGTCCTTTATTCGGTAACCTAAACCAAAAGTGTATTCGTCTCCTTGAATTTCGGTCAGTAGGTTATTGTCAAAACTCAAAGATAAACTTCGATCTTTTCTAATCTCAGCGGTGAACTTAATAGAGTTTTTCATTTCCATGTCTACTTTAACAAGAGGACTGAATTGCTCTACTAGATTTATATTGCTGTACAGAGTTTGTGACTTGTAGTTTCCAGACTGATCTTTAGTGTCCTGAGTTTGCGAGGCATAATCTAAATCAGGATCTGCTGCCGTATAATCTAGATTAGTTCTAAATTGATTAATTGTGTAAGAGGCATTATAGCCATGAGTTAATGAGAATCTCTTGAAGCGTTTTTTAAACCACTTATTTCTCATAAGCCCAGTGTATTTCAAAGTCCAATTTGGAATTGGTATGTCTCGGAATGCATCTAAACTAATCTTATTTGATTTCTCACCTGAATAAGCAGCTAAAAAGGAGGGCAACAAAACTCCTTGGCTATTTTTTCCAAAGCCTTCCGGGTAACCTTCCGCATCTAAGTTATAGGGGGTTGATCCATAAAACTTACGTGCTAATCGGTTAGCGATAACCAGACGGTTAGTTTTAAATTCTTCAAATGGTACTGAGCTATTTTCATCGCTTTGACTAAAGGCTGTTTTAATTAATAAAGTTGAAATGTTGTAGTTACCAAAAGTATTTTGAATAAGTGAATTATATGCATTACTAAGGCCGTCCCCATTGGAGTCTGTCGTGTTAAAACTTTCGGCATAATTAGTCGCATAGGTTTTACCGCCGTTCAAATCAATTTTAAAGTCTGATATGGGCTCCATATTAATTACAAAGTCGATGTTTTGATTATAGGTTTCAGTATACTGCTGATTAAATTGGGAGTAGGTTGTTAGCCATCCCTTTTCAGCGGCTATTCTTCTAATATCTCGCTGACTACCAAAAGTATATTCAGCTGTTGGTCTAAGTGTACCTAAGAATCCAGGAGTTGGGAGGTATCCCGGCAAAAAGGAACTATTACTCTCTGAGTAATTAATTTGAGCCCTATCGATCGCGGTCAATAAACCTATTCCAAAATCCTTCAATTTAAATTTTTTAACTTTAACAGAGTTGTTGGCTTTCGCACTTTCATCAAAACCTCTTGATGAGCGTTTAGAACTTCTTGATTTCTTTATTCCCAAATAACGGTATAATTTTCGCATATCTAACGATGTATTCAAATTATGTTGACTCGAGTTAGAAATTGAGTTTCCAAGATCATATCTCTGTCCGTCAATACTTATATCTCCAAATAAATCAGATCCTTTATTCCATTGAAAATCTCCTGTGTAAGAATAGTTTGAGGATACAAAACTAAGTGCAGGAAATTTATTTAGCGGTAACTCATAATTAACACCTAGTTGCTGCGTGTGTCTGTTAGGGTCTCCAAAGTCAAAGAAACGGTCCCAAACCCCTAGTGTAGGGTCTTGATCTCCATCCAACTGATTATCAATAAAATAATTCCTAATAATGCTGTTATTTGCCGCGGTGAAGTTTAGACGCAGGCCATCACTAAGTTCATAATTGATAGTATATTGAAAATCAAAAGTATAATTCCTTCTAATCAATTCATTTATTGAAATGTTATCAGCTCCTAATCCAGCATCTCTAAATTTTTGACTGGTAAATTCTCTCACAAAATCTGAGTTCACAGTTAGGGTTGAAGGCAATAGGTTAAAATTAAAATCTTTTATTAATTTCCAGTATTTATTCACAAAAAGAGAGTCATTTTTCTTGAACGGCTCAATTTTAAGTGGCTTAAAACTAAAACTATAATTAGCCCCTACTCTCACATTTTGATCTAATGAGTTTTCGATTTCAAAATCTCGATGCTTCATTTCGTTATAAGAATAATTCATTGTCAAGTTTTCAACGTCATAAACTCTCGGGTCAGCATCTCCTGTACGTTGTTTTCTAACCCCAATAAAATTAATACTCTTTCTTTTAGTATAATCTTCTGATTGACTTTTAATCCGTTCTCTGTCCGATGATGATATTGCCGCATCTAGTCTGCTCTGAAGCTTTAAATCTTTGTATTGCTGATCATACTCAGGGGTAATCATGTCCTCGCTTTGTCCGTAGTTAAAGGGAATTTCTAAACCCCATTTTTTCGGTAATAACTGCCCAATGTTCATGTTGGTTACGAAATCATATTGTTTTAAATCTTCACGACTTCTCTCATTTGGACCTTGTTCTAAGGATCCAAAGCCGGTAGTGATTCTCTTCGCTGTTGCATTGATATTCATGAAGTCAGCAATATTAGAGTCCATACTCATAATTGCAGCCCACCCACCTTCGTTATCCATGTCTGCAAGTCGAAGTTCATTAAACCAAACTTCCGCGCATTCTGGTAAAGTTCCAATATTCTTAACGCCAACCATTAATGTACGAATATCTCCAAAATTTGGGTTTCCTTTTATCGCAATACGCTGCTCAATAGGGGTCTCATTTAAAGTAGAACTAAAGCTTAATGCAAAAGGTGCAAATTCACCAACGGGATTCTCTTCTAACTCTCCGTCAATAATATTGTAGAACGTAGGGTCTTCGCTGCCTAAGGTACCGAGACTAATTCCTAAAGATTTAATTTGTTCAAGAAATTCTAAAGGTATATTTATCTCATTATATTCCGGCCATACTTCATTGTCCGAGGCACCTGTTGCACCTGATGATTTTCTTAGAGGTATTTCTATCTGATAATAGTTTTGAGTCAAGTCATTACCCATTCTTATGAACCCAACTAAGTTTCCTTGGTTAAAACTATTGGCTTCTCCGTCTTCAGCGTGAATAAACATTTTCAGTTTTTTATACTGACGCATATCTACATTAATATTTTTGAAGACCCCTCTTGCATCCTCGCTTTCTAATTCACAAACATCTAGCACAAGCGATTGTTCGTTTTGTCGAATTATGCTGTTGTTGTTATTTAACTGCTCACGTTCAACTCCTGGAGGCGACACATAGCTACCATCATTTTCTTGAATCCCAATAATACCAACACTAAAGTCAGTAGGCTCTAATTCCGTTACCTGATTTGAGTCATCATCTAAAGACTGCTGATAGCGACGCCAGTCACTTCGAACTAAGTCCAAGGTTCCAAATCGAAGCACTGTTGTTTCTATAAATTCTTTAAGGTAAAGGCGTGCAAATCGAACAGATCTAAAGTCAGAGACACCACCTACTGCATTTGTGAATTCAGATAGAGGTATTCTATATTGGTACCAATTAATAATCCCTGAAGGATCTCCATTTGGTAACGTAATGTTTGTGATTGATTTCCTGTCAACAATATAAGGGTTGTTTAAATTATTGAAGTCTGCCGAAGAAATCCCAATTTCATACTCAAAATAACTATCAATAGTGTTCATTGTATTATCACGATTAATATCCTCCACATCAGGTTGAGTAGTGGACCCGCGGTTAGTGTCCGAAAATGTGTCTGGAGAGTTACCTTCCAATCCATTATACTTCTTGTAGCGGTCAAATATATTTCCCTCTGTATTTAGATAGTATTCATAATTGTCATTGGCTGGGTCCTCAAGTCCGGAAAATGATGAGAAACGTGGGTCCGTAGATGCTCTTTCTTCATAATCATTGTATCCGTCTAGCCCAACATCCTGATTATCTCGTTCGTCCCCTTGAGATGAAAAAGCATAAATTAAAGACTGGTTTTGAGGACTGACTGAGCCCCAATCTGATATTGGTAAAAGGCTAATGTCTCCATCTTCAGGAAGCCCATTTTCATATTGTTTTTTACCATCTTTTATAACATCTTCTGAAATATTTCCTAAATTTAATACTAGTTTCCCTCCTGGGTTAGATGGATTATTTAAAAACGGATCCATCAGCCAAAATTCAATATACTCGACATTAGCTTGTTCAAAGTCTGTTGACGTAAGTTGTCTTGATATTCCTGCCCAACTATTTTGAGGTGAGTTTAGTATTCCATTTTCGGCCCCTTGTTGATAATTGTAAGGGCCTCTTTCAGCAGGGTTGTAAACTAGATCTAATGAATTTATGACTGTATATTGCCCAGTTACTAAATCAACTTGTGGAAAGAGTTCATCAATAAATATTCTTCTCGTATAAATATTTGATATGTCTTCATCTGTTATTTCTCCTGGACTTTGAGCGCTATAGAAAATAGGGTCGATAGTATACCAGTTTAGATGCGCCCTATCAAATCCGTTTTGGTACCCATTATTATCTTCTGAGCCTTGTGCATAAACACGACCAAGTCCTTTAGGGCGACTTGACAAAAACCAAGACTGTGGAGTTAGTAAGCTAATTCCATTTTGGGAGCCTTCAAAATCGTCAACATAAGAAGTTATTTCACTGTTAAAATCCGTACCCTTTGGCGCACCCGGTTTTAGATAAGCAAATTCACCTCTAAGCGATAAATTAGATTCAACATCAGTATCAATGTTTGGCAATTTATTTACTAAGCGTGTTAGGAATGGGACTTCCGTTGAATAATTTCCGTTGAAGCCAAAAATTGTGTTATTTATAGGCTCTGTGCCGTAATTTGCTTTTTGAGTTATAGGACGTTCGTTTAAATTTAAGATCGTTGCTCCTAATACAAAGTTTTCATTGAACTGATGTTCCACATTTACTCCAGTAAATCGTTTTGTTTGTTGTCCAAAAACTGCATTATTTTCAACAGATACCTGAATCGGAATATTTGATGCTTGTAAAGATGGGTCCAAAATTTGAACAGTAGACATTTGGTAATTTACGGTATAATCAACTCCTTCTACCAGTACACGACCACCAGCAGTTACCTTAACTGATCCTCTTGGAACATTATAGGCGCCTATTGGAATTCCAGAGCTTCCAGAGGATTTATAGCGACCACGCATTAAGAACTTATTTTTATCGTTATCTTGTAATGCGGCAGTTTTTGTGTTTTTGTAAAGAGATTTATAAACGTATTTTAATTGATTTGGATTAAATACTCCAGGAACAGATTCATCAGCGCTATAATTTTCAGAGCCACTTAATCTTAATGTTTCAAAGAGGAAGCTACCAAAAGGCTCAACTTTGGTGAATATAATTTTCCCGTTTTGAGGAATTACAGTAATCCCTTGAACAAAATCGAAAAAACCATCACCTTTATTCTGAGGATCATTATTAGAATTTAGTCGATCAAAATTAAATAATCGAATTAATGGAATTTCATTAATAGGGTCTTCGTTGCCTGTTGGAGTTGGGAAAGGTGTGCCACTAACAGGTGAAATAAAGTTAAGTGTGGATGTCTCGTTATAAAATATATTTAACTTAAAATCTTCTTGAGATAATTGGTAGGCACCCGTATTATAAATATTTTTCATCATCAGATCCCATATTGGAAGGCTGACATTGGTCACTGCACTTTTTAACATTTTTAAGACCAAGCTTTGGTTGGTAACTGTTTGAATACCTGAGACGTCTTCACCAACTTCAGTAGCGTTAAGCCCATCGTTTCCAAATTCACCAACTTGAAAGACTTCTCCCCCAACAGTGTATTGATAAGCAACGGCCAATACCTCATCGTTTTGTAAGCGCTGATTTAGAGAAATATAACCCAACTGTGTGTCTACGGTAAATCCACTACCTTGAATTAGTTTTCGCGCATTTTCTAACTTTCCGTAGTCAAATCCTTCATTAACATCTGGAATTAAAAAACCTGATTGAGCGGTAGCGATATCACGAATCGAATTTGTAATCTGAGAACCAGCTCCTCCAATATTGGTGGGGTCAAAGTCATTATTGCCATTGTCTGGAAACGCATTAGGTCCAACATTAATAAAACCAGCAGGAATAGAGTTTAAACCAATAATTAAAGACTCTCCTAAATCTTGTAAAGCAACTATATTTCTTACATTTTGGATTTGGTTAGTCCGATTAGTGACCCATACCTCAACTCTTGTGATTTGTACTTGCGAATTAATAAATGGATAATTTTCTAAGGCCTGATCGTATTTATCTCTAAAATAATGACCTAGAAAAAAGTGTCTGTTTTCATCATAATCTAATCCGAAAAAATCAAAATCTTCGATAGTTCCACCTCCTTGAGAGACTACAGATTTAGTTTCTGATTGTTGTTCTGAAAAAACAGCTGTTATTCTTGTTTTTCCAAACTGTAGTTCTGTTTTAACTCCAAACAGACTTTGTGCCCCTGTAATTAAAGAACTATTCAAAGGCATGCTGACATTACCAACTTCAAGTTTTTGAAGTATAGAATCTTCTCCTCCGCTGAGACCATCAGCTCCAGGTAAACTAGGATCAAATTCCAACTTAAATAAATTTTGAAAATCAAATGTTGATTGGGTATCATAATTAGCATTAACCTGCAATCGAGTACCTACTTTACCCATTAGGCTTAGGCTAATTCTCTGGTCAAAATCAAAGGTAAAGTTACTTTGGTTCCTAGGTGAGAACGCAGGGTTTTCTTGCTTGGTATACATAATTCCAAGGTCCATTTCAACGGACCCTTGTGGTACAACAGAAATAGTATTACTTCCAAATATTGTTTCAAAAAACTTAGAATTTACATAAAGATCTGGGATTAGATTTTTCTTGGCTTCTTCTGACCCTTCTTTTTTTCCATTAAGAGCATCAATTTTTTCTTTATAATATTGTTTTAAACTTTCTTTAAGAGCTAATTCCTGAAACTCCTTTGCAGTTAATATAATAGGATAATTAATGTTAAAATCGCCAATCGTAGAAGTATAAAAATATCGATTTGTTAATGGGTCATAAGTATATTTGTTTATGATGCTGGCTGGGTCAGGTGTGTCTAGCGTACCAAACGAAAACGTCGTAGATGTGGAATCTATAACAGTTGCAGGTTGCTGAGCGAACATATCTACAGTACATATCAATAAAAAAACCGCAAAAAAGAGTTTTTTTAAATATAATCTATGATTTGATGTTTTCAAATGAATTACAGGTTTTTAAGAGCTTCTTTGATAATAAACTCTACTGAAGCATCTGGACTAGATGAAATCACTTTTTCGACAATACGCTCGGATTGCTTTTTCATAAAACCTAAAACCTCTAAGGCTGATAACGCTTCATCTTTGTTTGTATTGTTTTGAGATAAAGAAGATTCGTCTATATCGTAGATTTTGAGAACTTTATCCTTCAGTTCAATAATAACGCGTTGGGCTGTTTTAAGACCAATTCCCTTGACAGATTGTATTAACGCTACGTCTCCAACTGCAATTCCTTCTTTTACTTGTTTAGGAGTGAGTGAAGAAAGCATTGTTCTGGCTGTACTTGCTCCAATTCCACTTACTGAGATTAATAGTCGAAATATCCCTCGTTCCGATGAGCTAAGAAACCCATATAAAGTGTGTGAATCCTCCTTAACCTGGAGGTGTGTGAAAACTTTGACTGCTTCTTGGTTAGGCAGTTGAGAAAAAGTATGTAGTGAAATATTAATAAAGTATCCAATTCCGTTGCAGTCCACTATAATATGTGTTGGAGTTTTTTCAACTAGCTTTCCTTGAATGTGTGTTATCATATCTTTTCACTTCCTATGAGTTTCAAATGTACTAAAATAATACAATATTTAGGAGTAAAAATTAAAGGGGTTATTCTATATGTTTTACTATTTTTCTTTCTGTTGTGCGTCAACAACAGCTACAGCGGTCATATTGACAATTTCATCCACGCTAGCTCCTAATTGCAAAATATGCACTGGCTTTCTTAAGCCCATCATTATAGGGCCAATTGATTCTGCCTTGTTTAGTTCTTTAAGTAATTTATAAGTGATATTTGCAGACTCTAAGTTTGGAAAAATAAGAGTATTCACTTTCTTATTAGCAAGTCTAGAAAAAGGAAAGTTAGCTTTCAACATCTCACTATTTAAAGCAAAATCTGTTTGCAATTCACCATCTACTAATAATTTAGGATGCCTTCTGTGTAAGTAAGATACCGCTTCTCTTACTTTGGTTGCCGTTTTGTCCTTAGAAGATCCGAAGTTAGAATATGATGTCATTGCCATTACTGGCTCCAATCCGAACATCTTAACTACGCCAGAAGTCATCTGAGCAATTTTTATTAAATCATTTGCAGATGGGTTGATGTTAATAGCAGTATCACTCAAAAACATTGGTCCTCGCTGGGTAATCATTACATTGGTTGTCGCTATACGGGTCGATCCTGGTGCCAAACCAATTAAATTTAACATTGGTTTAACAACAGATCCATAATTGCTTGAATAACCTGAAATAAGAGCATCTGCATCTCCTTCGTTAACCATCATAGCAGCAAAATAATTTCGTTCTCTCATTACTTTTTGAGCAGCTAACAGCGTTATCCCTTTTCGCTGTTGTTGCTTCCAATAAATTTCAGCATACTTGTTTTTTTGAACAACACTTTCATCTCCTTTTGGATCAATTATTAGTACCTCGTCGCCAAATTCTAATTCTTCCATAAGACGTTCAATTTCGTCTCGTCTTCCAAGTAAGATCGGGGTTGCAATTCCTTCTTCCAAAGCAATTTGAGCTGCTTTTAAAACATTTAATTGGTCAGCTTCAGCAAAAACAACTCGCTTAGGGTTTAGCTTGGCTCTATTAAATAAAAGTCTTACAATCTTATTGTCTGACCCCATTCGTTCTAATAGAGTGTCTTCATATTTTTCCCAATTAGAAATTGGAGCTAATGCAACTCCACTTTTAATAGCTGCTTTGGCAACTGCTGGAGGTATCGCTGCAATTAATCGAGGATCAAATGGCTTAGGAATAATGTAATCTTTACCAAAAGTAAGCCGTGTTTCTCCATAAGCTATATTGACTTGCTCTGGGACAGGTTCTTTTGCTAACTCGGCCAATGCTATGACCGCTGCTTTTTTCATTTCCTCGTTAATTGTTGTAGCTCTAACGTCTAAAGCCCCTCTAAATATAAATGGAAAGCCAAGTACATTATTTACTTGATTAGGATTGTCACTCCTTCCAGTAGCCATAATAATATCATCTCTTGTTTTGATCGCAAGTTGATATTTTATTTCAGGGTCTGGATTTGCCATAGCAAATACGATTGGATTACTAGCCATCGTTTTAAGCATCTCCTGGCTCACAATGTTAGAAGTAGATAACCCGATAAAAACATCCGCATTTATCATCGCTTGGTCTAAACTATCTATTTTCCTTTGGGTAGCAAACTCTGCTTTCTGGCTGGTTAAGTTATCGCGATCGTTTCTAATAACCCCTTTACTATCTAGCATTACAATGTTTTCACGCTTAGCTCCAAAAGATTGATAGAGACGAGTGCAAGAAATAGCTGCAGCGCCGGCACCACTTACAACGATACGGACGTCTTGAATGTTTTTTTCTGCAATTTCTAATGCGTTTAATAATGCGGCAGCTGATATAATAGCCGTTCCATGCTGGTCGTCATGCATTACGGGAATGTCTAACTCTGCCTTAAGCCGTGTTTCAATTTCAAAAGCTTCTGGAGCTTTAATGTCTTCTAAGTTAATCCCTCCAAAAGTAGGAGCTATATTTTTAACCGTTTGAATAAATTCTTCAATATTTTCAGTATTTACTTCAATATCAAACACGTCAATATCTGCAAATATTTTAAAAAGTAAGCCTTTACCTTCCATGACTGGCTTGGAAGCTGCAGCTCCAATGTTTCCTAATCCTAAAACGGCTGTTCCATTGGTAATAACCGCAACTAAATTTCCTTTTGCGGTATATTTATAAGCATCTGAAGGATTCTTTTCAATAGCCAGGCAAGGCGCTGCCACTCCTGGAGAATAGGCTAAAGCCAAATCTCGTTGTGATGCATATTTAGTAGTTGGAATTACTTGGATTTTTCCTGGTGATGGTCTTTCGTGATAAGCTAAAGCTTCTAAATCGTGTTTACTTAATCTTGGCATGTGTTAGTTAGTTTGTCTTACAAAGTTAAACGCTAATAATTAATATTAAAACTTAATTGCTATTCTTTTTTGATAAGGTTCAAAAGCTAGTATGTAAAAACAAAACGATCATGTCTTTAGAAGCCTTCTGCTTTGTCATCTCCTCTTGGGTCTGCTCCTCCTTCCAAGCGACCGTCCGGAAGAACCAGGATTGCATCTGTTTTTCCTATTACTTGAAAATTACTATTGTCGATTTTGTAGCCTAATTTCTTAAGAGGTCCAAAAACAACTGTATCAAATGAAGGTTCAAATTTAATGTTATCTGGTAACCATTGGTGGTGGAAACGGGGCTCTGAAACCGATTCTTGCATTGTCATGTTATAGTGCAATATATTTAAAATGTTTTGCAATACTGTGGTAATGATTGTTGAACCTCCTGGTGAACCTAGGACCATTTTAAGTTGACCATTAGTCTCTATTATTGTAGGAGACATTGAACTTAGCATTCGTTTTTTTGGGGCAATTGAATTTGCTTCAGCCCCGATTAGACCAAACATGTTTGGCGTACCCGGCTTGGAGCTAAAATCATCCATTTCATTATTTAAAAAGAAACCTCCTTTGTCTACAAATACTTTTGATCCATAAGCCCCATTTAGAGTGGTAGTTACGGACACACTGTTCCCATAGTGGTCAACAATAGAGTAATGCGTGGTTTCATCACTTTCGAATCCTAATAATGAACCCCTAGTAAGATCACTTGATTTTGTAGCTTTATTCCAATTAAAGCTTTTCATTCTTTGAGATAGGTATTTTGTGGAAATTAAACTTTCTGTTGGTATATCAACAAAGTCAGGATCACCTAAAAAATAGGATCTATCGGCATAAGAGCGTCTTTCGGCTTCAACTATTAATTGTATATATTTCTTAGAGTTGTGTTTGTACTGACCTATATTAAACGGCTCTATAGTTTTAAGAATTTGAGCAAGACAGATCCCTCCACTAGATGGTGGTGGCATCGATATGATTTTATGACTATTATAATTAAAAATTATAGGCTCTCTCCATTTCACATTGTAGTTTTCTAAGTCTTCTTTTGTGATAATTCCACCAAGATTTTGAACTTTATTAACAATAAAGTCTGCTGTTTTCCCTTTGTAAAAGCCATCTCTGCCGTGCGTCTTTATTCGCTCTAATGTTTTAGCCAGTAAAGGGTTTCTAATAGTATCACCCGCCCGCCATTGTTGATCATAAAGTATTCGTTTTTGATTAACTTTTCTAAAACTAACTTTGTGTTGACTAAAACGCTTTGCTTGCGCTTCTGTTATAACGATTCCATTATTTGCTAAATTAATTGCAGGTTGTATAAGTTTTTCAATAGAAATTGTACCAAATTTTTTGTGTATTTCAAACAATCCCGCAATAGTACCTGGAACTCCGATAGCCAATGCTCCAGTTTTACTGTTGTCAGATACTACCTTTCCTTCTTGTTCCAAATACATGTTTTTGGTGGCTGAAATAGGGGCCATCTCCCTATAGTCTAAAGCTCCAGATGTTCCGTCAGCCAAGCGGAACACCATAAATCCGCCACCACCAATATTTCCAGCTACAGGATAAGTGACTAAAAGTGCCAAGTCGGTAGCAACCATCGCATCAAAAGCATTACCTCCTTGTTTCATTATGTCTAGGCCTATTTTTGAAGCCTCTTCCTTTGCTGAAACCACCATGGCATTTTCAGCAATAAGTCCACGATTTTTTTTTCTGCTATTTTGAATTGTTTTTTTACTACAACAAAGCAAAAGGATTCCTGTTATTAGTAATATGCTAATTTTGTTCATGACATTAGTTATTCAAGAAATTTAATGTTTCTTTTTAGTCCAGAAAACTTAGTACGCTTCACCGCTGAGTGCTGAAAAACTTTGTTAAATGTATCATAGGTAATCTCTTCCCAATCTTGCTTAGTCATTGAAAGAAGTTCCGGGTTGGGATTAAACAATGGCTCGCTGTGTGCTTTTGAAAATCGATTCCATGGACACACATCCTGACATACATCACAGCCAAACATCCAGTTGTCAAATTGCCCTTTCATATTGGAGGGAATTTGTTCTTTTAACTCAATCGTAAAATAAGAAATACACTTACTTCCATCTACGCCATTCTCTGAGGTAATCGCATCTGTTGGACAGGCGTCTATACAAGCTGTACAACTGCCGCAGTGGTCTGTAACAGCATAGTCATAATCCAATTCTAAGTCAATAATTAGTTCTGCTATAAAATAAAAGGATCCTACTTTTTGTGTGAGTAGATTACTGTGTTTGCCGATCCAGCCGAGTCCTGACTTTTTAGCCCAGGCTTTTTCTAAAATTGGCGCTGAGTCTACGAAAGCACGGCCGTGAACATCTCCCACATCATCTTTTATAAATTCTAGTAATTGCTTGAGTTTATCTTTTATAACAAAGTGATAATCCTTTCCATAGGCATACTTACTTATTTTTGGAGCTTCTGGGTCTTGTTGTATATTTTCAGGAAAGTAGTTATAAATTAGTGAAATAACACTTTTGGATCCTTCTACTAATAATGTAGGATCAAGTCGTTTGTCAAAATGATTTTCCATGTATTGCATTTCGCCATGACTATTTTTTTTAAGCCAGGACTCCAAAAGTGGTGCTTCTTGTTCTAAAAACCCCGCCTTACTCATTCCGCAAGACAAAAAACCGAGGCGTTTAGCTTCAGCTTTGATTCGTTTTGAATATGTTTCTTTAGTTATCAAAAATAGTGATTAAAGCTTGTTAAACCATTTGATATGTGAACAGTTAACTAATAAGCGAGACTTTTTTGAAAAAGTTTCTCTGAAAAAAACCCCATGATTTACGGTCTAAAATAACCCACCCTGAATATCACCCTTAACACGACCTAAATGTTTGTATGCTAGTTCGGTAACTTCACGTCCTCTAGGAGTTCGCATGATAAAACCTTGTTGGATTAAAAAAGGTTCGTAAACTTCTTCAATAGTTTCTGGGCTTTCACTAACTGCGGTTGCTATTGTAGTGACCCCAACTGGTCCTCCTTTAAACTTATCTATAATCGTTGTTAAAATTTTATTATCCATTTCGTCAAGGCCATGAGCATCTACATTCAATGCTTTTAGCCCAAATTTTGCAATTTCAATATCAATTTTTCCGTTACCCTTTATTTGTGCAAAATCTCTAACACGTCTCAGTAATGCATTGGCTATTCGGGGAGTTCCACGACTCCGGCCAGCTATTTCAATGGCGGCTTCCATGCTAATAGAAACCTTTAAAATTTCCGAGCTCCGTTGAATAATAGTAGAGAGTAGTTCCGTTGAATAATATTGTAAGCGACTGCTAATCCCAAATCTAGCACGCATCGGAGCTGTCAAAAGGCCTGATCTTGTTGTGGCGCCAACTAATGTGAAAGGGTTTAAGTTGATTTGAACCGTCCTGGCGTTAGGACCTGACTCAATCATAATATCTATTTTGTAGTCCTCCATCGCGGAGTATAAATACTCTTCGACTATGGGGCTAAGACGATGAATTTCGTCAATGAATAGCACATCTCTTTCATCTAGGTTTGTAAGTAATCCTGCAAGATCACCTGGCTTATCCAAAACAGGACCAGATGTTACTTTAATGCCCACTCCTAGTTCATTTGCAAGAATATGTGCAAGCGTTGTTTTCCCAAGCCCTGGAGGGCCATGAAATAATGTATGATCCAAAGCTTCATCACGCTCCACGGCAGCTTCTACAAAAATCTGTAAATTTTCAAGCACTTGATCTTGACCTGCAAAATCATCAAATGAAAGTGGTCTTAATACCTTTTCAATATCATGTTCCTCTGCTGATAAATTTTCGTCGGTTGGATCTAGATTTTCATTCATATTAACAAATATAAAGAAAAAGCCTTTCTTGTTTTAAGAAAGGCTTTTAAATATAGTATTAAGTATTAACAGTCTAATGCTGTAACTCTTCTTCACCTTTTTTTAATGGAATGTTCTGTGACACAAAATCATCATCATGACCTGGCTTGCTGTAGTCGTAAGCCCAACGGTGTACATGAGGAATTTCTCCGGGCCAGTTTCCGTGCATATGTTCAACAGGAGCAGTCCATTCAAGCGTATTGGATCTCCATGGGTTTTGTTCTGCTTTCTTTCCATAAAACATACTATGAATAAAGTTCCATAAAAATACTAATTGAAAAATACCACCGATCAGTGCAAACACGGTAATAAGAATCTGAACGTTTGAAGTATCATCAAATAACGGAAAGTTACTGTTTGTGTAATAACGTCTTGGTAAACCTGCCATTCCAATAAAGTGCATTGGGAAAAAGACTCCATAAGCACATATCGCTGTCACCCAAAAATGAATGTATCCTAAGTTTTTGTTAAGCATGCGACCAAACATTTTTGGGAACCAATGATATACTCCAGCAAAAAGTCCATAGAGTGCTGAAATTCCCATAACCAAATGGAAGTGAGCAACAACAAAGTAAGTGTCATGAACATTAATATCTAAAGCACTATCTCCAAGAATAATTCCTGTAAGACCTCCTGTTATGAAAGTTGAAACTAACCCAATTGAAAATAACATAGCCGGATTTAGCTGTAAATTTC
Source organism: uncultured Formosa sp. (assembly GCA_913052445.1). Lineage (GTDB taxonomy): Bacteria > Bacteroidota > Bacteroidia > Flavobacteriales > Flavobacteriaceae > Hel1-33-131. Next base: position 15,989 of record CAJXDP010000006.1, on the reverse strand, counting down.
CTTTCCACAAAGTAGTGATGTAATTAAAGGCTTTTACTGCAGACGGTATTGCTATTAATAAGGTTGTAAATGTAAATACAGATCCTAAAAATGGGTTCATTCCAGAAATAAACATATGGTGACCCCATACGATCGTTGACAAGAAAGCAATAGCCAAAATAGAAGCAACCATGGCACGGTATCCAAAAATTGGTTTGCGTGAGTTTGTTGCAATTACTTCAGAAGTAATCCCTAATGCTGGAAGCAGTACAATATATACTTCAGGATGGCCTAAAAACCAAAACAAGTGCTCAAATAATACAGGAGATCCTCCTTGGTAATGCAATACTTCCCCTTGAATAAAAATATCAGACAAAAAGAAAGAGGTTCCAAAGCTTCGGTCCATAATTAATAATAACGCAGCTGATAGTAAGACTGGGAAAGATACAACTCCAATAACAGCTGTTATAAAAAATGCCCATATTGTTAATGGTAGTCTTGTCATTGACATACCTTTTGTTCTCAGATTCACTACTGTTACTATGTAGTTTAAAGATCCTAATAAAGAAGAAACAATAAATATAGCCATAGAAACTAACCACATAGTCATTCCTGCTCCTGAGCCCCCTTGAGCTAAAGGCAATGCACTTAATGGAGGATAAATAGTCCATCCTGCTGCTGCAGGGCCTGCTTCTACAAAAAAGGACATAACCATAATTACGCTAGATAAAAAGAATAGCCAATAAGAAATCATATTAAGAAACCCTGAGGCCATATCTCTTGCGCCAATTTGCAATGGAATTAATAAGTTACTAAATGTCCCACTCAAACCCGCAGTAAGTACAAAAAAGACCATTATAGTTCCGTGAATGGTCACTAAAGCCAAATAAATATCAGCATCCATCACGCCTCCAGGCGCCCATTTGCCTAATAATGCTTCGAAAATTACATTGGGCTCGGAGGGCCATGCAATTTGCATTCGCATTAAAAGAGACATTAAAATCCCAATCACTCCCATAATAACTCCAGTAATCAAATACTGCTTAGCTATCATTTTATGATCTTGACTAAAAATGTATTTAGTTACAAATGTTTCCTTGTGATGATGTCCATGATCGTCTTCGTGTGCATTAGTATCTACGTGTGCTGACATAAACTTATTGTATTATTATTTTTTAATTTTGAACCAAAGAGTTCTTAAACAATTTTTGCTCTTTTAACCATTCGTTGTAATCTTCTTGTGACTCAACAATTATTTTCATTTGCATATTGTAATGAGACTTTCCACATATTTTATTGCAAAGTAATAAGTAGTCAAACTCGTAGCGATCTAAAGGCTCTTCGCCCTTGGCTTGAAGTTTCTTACTTTTATTAACTCTGATCCTATTAATGTTTTTTACTTTTTCATAAATATCTGGGTTTAACCTCATTTCTTCTGTAGTGACTGTGGGAGTGAAAGAAAATTGTGTTATCATTCCTGGGACACAATTCATTTGTGCTCTAAAATGAGGCATATAAGCAGAGTGTAAAACATCTTGAGAACGCATCTTGAACAATATAGGGCTACCCACGGGCAAGTGTAATTCCGTTGATATGATATCGTCTTGAGCATTGGGATCTGACTCATCTAAACCTAAAATATTTGCATTATCAAGATTAATTAATCGGACATTTGCTTTACCTAGTACATTATCTTCTCCTGCATATCTTGCTTTCCAGTTAAATTGTTGTGCATAAAGTTCTACCACGATTGGATCATCATCTTCATCTATGGTCATGATGTCTGTCCAAGTAAACAGTCCATACATTATTAGGCCCGCTAGTACAATTACTGGAATTATGGTCCATATGAATTCCAACTTGTCATTATCTGCATAGAACAAAGCTTTACGGCCTTTTTCTCCTTTGTATTTAAAAGCAAAGTAGTGTAATAAGAACTGTGTAATGGTTTGTACTATAAAAATAACTACCATAGAAATGATCATTAAACGATCAATTTCTGGCCCATGTTCGGACGCTGAATTAGAGGTTAGTGGTAAATCACCCCATAACGCAAAAGAGACAATTGTAATTCCATAAATAAAGCCCAAGAAGGCTAACATTAGGTATCCATTGACTCTGTTGTCATTGTCATTAGCTACTTGTGAAACATCTTTATTTACTTGCGCTAAATCAAAAATTTTGACCATTTGCCATATTGCAATAGTGATCCCTAATAAAATTAATATAGTTAATAAGCCAGTCATCTTTATATCTTGTCTTTTTAAATTTTAATTAATAATGAAAATGTTCGCTTTCCTTAATAAAAGGATTTCCCTTTGCTAGTAATGGTGCTTTTGAAAGCGCATAAAAAACAACAAAGATGAATAATCCTAAAAATAATAATACGGCGCTAATTTCCGGAACCCCAATAAACCATCGATCTCCTACAGTGGCTGGCATTATCATATTAAATACGTCTATATAATGACCAAACAATATAACAACCCCAGCCATCACGATAAACCATGGCACTCTCTTGTAGTCGCTGTTTATCAACACTAAGAAGGGGAATATAAAGTTTAAAATTATCATTCCAAAGAATGGGAGGTTATAGTCTTCTATTCTAGTTACGAAGTATGTTACTTCTTCAGGAATATTTGCATACCAAATAAGCATAAATTGTGAAAACCATAAATAAGTCCAGAAAACACTTATGGCAAACATAAACTTAGCTAAATCATGTAAATGACTGTCATTTACAAATTCCATTAATCCTTTAGATTTTAGATAAATAGTGATTAAGGCAATTACAGTAATTCCACTGACAAACATACTTGCAAATACATACCATCCAAACAGGGTACTAAACCAATGTGGGTCAACACTCATGATCCAATCCCATGACATTATAGACTCCGTGTAAATATAAAACACAAGGAATCCTGCTGATATTCTAAAGTTATTTTTAAAATTCTTATTGTCATTTACATCAGCTAAATCTTGGGCTAGTGAAAACTTACGAGAGAAATAACGGTACAAGCTCCATCCAGTGATGAAAATTAAACCTCTAATCATAAACCAGGTTTTATTTAACCAGCCTGATTTTGCTTGAATTAGTTCGTCATGAGCTACTACTTCTGGATCCATCCATATAAAGATGTGATCTCCAGCCCACCAAGCAATTCCTAAAACGATCAAGGCACCCGGTAAAAGGTAATAGGTAATTGCTTCCATAACTCTAAAAAGTACTGGAGACCAACCGGCCTGTGCAGCATATTGTATTGCATAAAAGGCTAACACTCCCAAAGAAATCATGAAAAAGAAAAAAGCGGCTACATACAAAGCAGCATAAGGTCTGTTGTGCATTTGGTGTAATACATGCTCAGCATGAGCATCGTCATTGTGAGTATCTACTACGTGTGATTCTTCAGCGTGAGTATTTGAGTCATGTGTAGAATGTATCATTGCAGCATGTGCCTCCGAATTTGTTTGGACGTCACGTTGAGCATCTGCTCCGTATGCTTCTTCGCTATGAGAGGTCTCTGCTCCGTGGTACGAATGTTCTTCTGCAAGCAATGCTTTTACATCATCAAGTGTCAAGTCATGAGATGCTACATAACTTGTTCCCCAACCTACAGCACCAACTACGAACAGAAGGATTGAAACAATTTTAAGTCTTTTTGAAAACGTGTACATGTATATAGATGTTTTACTTTTCTTATTTTTTTAATTCTGCTCTTAGATTTTCAACATAGGCCGTTACTTGCCAACGTTCTTCCTCATTCAATAAATTTGCATACGAGCCCATCGTGTTTTTACCAAAGTAAATTACATGGTAAATACTCCCTGTAGTAATCTCTCTGTCTGCATAGCTTGGAACTCCAAGTATTTTCTCTCTTTTCACTAGCTTTCCTTGGCCAGCTCCTTTAGTTCCGTGACAAATACCACAATAGATATCATATAGTTCTTTCCCTCTTTTAGCATCTAATTCAGCAGAGCCCAAAGGGGATATAAGCTCAGATAACGCTGCAGCATAACCTTCGTTCGTGTTTTCGTACTCATATAATGAATGGCCTCTTGAGATCGTTCCTTTTACAGGTAACAATGCTTGTTGTGAATTTGGAAAGACATCATATTCACCATAAGCTTCATAGGCAACAGACTTATACATATTTGGAAAATATTGATAATTTGGACTGTTATCATTTTGACAAGAGAACGTCGTCCCTAAGAACACTACTAAAACGATTATTTTTGATACACTTTTCATAAGACTAATGTGCTTCTTTATCAACAATATGAACCTCTACTGCACCTGTTTTGGTAAGAAGAGTTTTTAATTCTTTTTCATTATTATGAACAGGGATTTCCATTAAAAAATGATCATCAGTTGTTCTTGGGTCAGGGTTTTCAGCGTTTTTAAACGGCCACAATCTACTTCTTAAATAAAAAGTAATAACCATTAAGTGTGCTGCAAAAAATACGGTTAATTCAAACATAATCGGCACAAATGCTGGCATGTTTTCTAAATAACTAAAGCTTGGCTTTCCTCCAATATCTTGAGGCCAATCTTCAATCATGATGTAGTTCATCATAGTGGTTGCTACTATCAACCCAACACAACCGTACATAAAAGCTGCAATTGCAATACGAGTTGGCTCTAACCCCATTGCTTTGTCGAGCCCATGTACTGGAAAAGGTGTGTATATCTCTTCTATATGGTGCTTTTCGGCCTTGACCGTTTTAACCGCTGATAATAGAACATCATCATCCGTATAAAGTGCGTGAATAACTTTTAAAGATCCCATAGGCTACTCTTTTTTCTTTTTAGGGGTTACTTTAGGCTTTGTCTTTGAATCGGTACGTTTGTCTGAACCTGTACCTGCTAAGCTTCCACCCGCTTCTCTAATATTTTTATAACGTTGTCCTGACGATTTTAAAATAGTCTTGACTTCTGCTTGTGCGATCACTGGGAACGTTCTTGAGTATAATAAAAATAGTACAAAGAAGAACCCAATAGTTCCAATGAAAATTCCGATATCAACAAACGTTGGTGAGAACATGGTCCATGACGACGGTAAGTAATCTCTGTGAAGTGAGGTAACAATAATTACAAAACGCTCAAACCACATTCCAATATTTACAACAATCGATATAAAAAACGAAAACATAATACTTGTTCTAAGTCTTTTAAACCACATAAATTGTGGCGAAAACACATTACATGACATCATAGACCAGTAGGCCCATGCATAAGGTCCTGTTGCTCTGTTCAAGAAAGCATATTGTTCGTATTCAACTCCTGAATACCAGGCAATAAACAATTCAGTTATATAAGCAACTCCAACAATAGATCCCGTAATCATAATTACGATGTTCATTAATTCGATATGCTGTACTGTAATATAGTCTTCGAGATTACATACTTTACGCATTATAATTAGCAACGTATTTACCATTGCAAATCCTGAGAAGATAGCCCCTGCCACAAAATAAGGAGGAAAAATCGTAGTGTGCCATCCTGGAATTACCGAGGTAGCAAAATCAAAAGATACAATCGTATGAACTGATAATACTAAAGGAGTTGCAAGGCCTGCAAGAACCAAAGAAACTTCTTCAAATCGCTGCCAATCTTTTGCGCGTCCACTCCAACCAAAACTTAATAAAGAATAAATTTTCTTTTGGAATGGCCTTACAGCACGGTCACGAATCATTGCAAAATCAGGCAATAGTCCTGTCCACCAGAATACAAGTGAAACTGATAGGTAGGTAGAAATTGCAAATACATCCCATAATAATGGAGAATTAAAGTTAACCCATAGCGATCCAAATTGGTTTGGAATCGGTAATACCCAGTAAGCCAACCATGGTCGGCCCATGTGAATGATAGGAAATAATCCAGCTTGTATTACAGAGAAAATGGTCATAGCTTCCGCAGAACGATTGATTGCCATACGCCATTTTTGTCTGAACAACAAAAGAACAGCTGATATTAAGGTGCCAGCATGACCAATACCAACCCACCAAACAAAATTTGTAATATCCCACGCCCATCCAACAGTTTTGTTAAGTCCCCAAGTACCAATTCCAGTTGCGACAGTGTAAACCATACAACCTAACCCCCAGCCAAAAGCCACGAGTGCAATAGAAAAAACAAGCCACCAAAGTTTGTTTGCTTTTCCTTCAACGGGCGCAACTACATCCAAGGTAACATCATGGTATGATTTTTCCCCAGTAACTAGTGGTCTTCTGATAGGTGCTTCGTAATGAGACGCCATAATGCTTTTATATTATTTCTTAATTATTTTATGCTTCGTTTGTGTTTCTTACTTTTACTTGATAAACTACGTTTGGCTTTGTTCCTACGTGATCTAATAAATGGTATGCCCGATCGTCTTTTACTAACTCTGAAATAGGGCTTTCTTCTTCATTGATGTCCCCAAATCTCATCGCGCCACTACCGCAAGCCGCAGAGCATGCGCAAGAATCGTTAAATTCTCCTTTAGAAACTGGGCGACCTTCTCTTTTGGCCTTTAAAATTACAGCTTGAGTTGTTTGAATACAAAATGAACATTTTTCCATAACTCCTCTGGAACGTACCGTAACATCTGGATTAAGCACCATGCGGCCTAAGTCATTGTTCATGTGGTAATCAAATTCATCATTCTCATTATATAAGAACCAGTTGAATCGGCGTACTTTATAAGGACAGTTATTTGCACAATAACGCGTTCCAACACAACGGTTATAGGCCATGTGGTTTTGACCTTGTCGGCCGTGAGAAGAGGCTGCTACTGGACAAACCGTTTCACATGGAGCATGATTACAATGCTGACACATTATGGGTTGAAAAGCAACTTGTGGGTTTTCAGATGGAACTTCCATCTCACCAAAAGTGCTTAACGAACTCCCGAGCCCTTCAATATTATCTTTGGTAGTGTTGTCTTCTTCAAATGTTTCATCTGATGAGTAATATCTATCGATACGAAGCCAGTGCATGTCACGGCTTCTGCGTATCTCTTGTTTCCCTACTACTGGAACATTATTTTCAGCATGACATGCAATGACGCAGGCGCCACATCCAGTACATGAGTTTAGGTCGATTGAAAGATTAAAGTGGTGCCCAATAGAGCGATCAAACTCGTCCCATAAATCAACATCAGGAGAGTTTACCGGAGTTTCTTCATGGTTTAATGAAACCATCGTCATTGGATTCCAGTCTGACGCAGATTTTGTGTTAAACACCTCTAAAGTTGTTTCCTTGATAATATCTCCTCTTCCCATCAAGGTATTATGTAGCTGTACACAAGCAAATTCATGCTTGCCGTCAGCCAATTGAACTGTAGCAGTTTGAACGGGATCAAAATTAGCATATAATGGATAGGCATTGACACCTGTTTGCATTTCAGTTTTAAGGCCATTAGTACGTCCATATCCAAATGACATTCCCATCGTGCCTCTAGCTTGTCCAGGTTGGATAATCACTGGAATTTTGACCGTCACACCATTTACAGTAATATTTGCATATTTCCCATTTAAGCCACCATTTGCATCATGGCTATTTTGACTGAAAAAGGTACTTGTTTCAAGATAAAAACCTAATTCTTTAGCATCAAACTCAGAAACAGTTAGGTAGTTGTCCCAAGTGGTTCTTGTTAGTGGATCTGGAAACTCTTGTAACCATGGATTATTCGCCTGTTGGCCGTCACCCATCCCTGTTTTGGGATAAAGAGTAAGCTCTATACCATTAGTAGTAGTAGAGGCGAGTAAATTAACAGCGGCAGATAGACTTAAGATTCCAGTCGAATCAAAAGAATTATCAATCTCTATAGTCTGAGAGGTTGTTGTCGTATATATCCCATCATGAAGGGCATCGTTCCAGGAGGCTCCATCTAGTATATTTCTTTTCCAATAAGACTTAACAAAATCGTGATAAGACCCTGAAGTCCCAATGAGTTCTAATAAAACTTCTTGAAATTGCTTCGTATCAAACAACGGACGAATCGTTGGCTGCATGAGACCATAGTGTCCTTTAATAGTTTCTAAATCTCCCCAAGACTCTAAGTAGTGAGGTGCGGCAGCTACATATTGTGATACAGAAGCAGTCTCATCCTTTTTCATTGAAAATGCAACTGATAGTTCTGTTTGTTTTAATCCTTCAACAAATGCAGTTGCATTTGGAAGTGTGTAAGCTGGGTTAACTCCAGCCATTATAACTGCACCAACTTTACCTAAATTCATGTCTAACACTAATTTGGCAACCGCTTTATCATTCCCTAAGCGGGTTTGAATTGGACGGGCTGTGTCAAACGCTTTGCTATTTAGTTTTTCATTGATTGCTAACACGAGATTTTGCGCATTGACGTCCTGAATTCCTGTAAGAACAACTGCATTAGATCCAGCTTTCAGTAATTCTGAGGCTGCTCTATCTACTGCGTTTTCTAAATTTGTCGTTAAATTTCCCCCCACACTAATGCCAAATAATTTTCCATAAAGCTTTGCAAGAACTACTTTTTGATGAGAAGGCTTGAGGGCTACCCGGGTGTCTGCATTGGCCCCTGATAGAGACATGTTTGCTTCAAACTGGGTGTGACGTGACATTTTTCCGTTTTTTGGAACACGACCTTTAGCATATGCCGAATCAAATCCACCGCCTTGCCAGTCACCTAAAAAATCAGCACCAATAGAAACGATAGTCTGTGCTTTTGAGAAATCGTAGTTTACTAATCCTCTTTTACCATATTTATTTTGAAAAGCATCTGCTGCTGCAGATTCAGATATTGCATCATAAACCACATGGCTTACGTTTGTGTATTTTTGTTTAAACTCTGAAATTAACTTAGAGGTCGATGGGCTTGCGAAGGATTGTGTTAACAATACAATTGATTTGTCAGTTCCTTTAAAAGATTCTAATTTCTGAGATACTTCGGCAGTAAGTTCTCCCCAGCTAATTGCTTGTCCCTCTTTTTGTGGGCCTACAACCCTTTGGTTATCATACAAATCTAATACAGAAGCTTGTACTCTTGCATTAATACTACAATTCGCTTGAGCTAAACCATTAGACTCAACTTTAATTGGACGACCTTCCCTTGTCTTGATTAAAACACTTGCAAAATCGTATCCATTTGCTATAGCGGTAGCGTAGTAATTAGCAACACCAGGAATAATTTGTTCTGGCTGAACAACATATGGGATCGATTTAATGACGGGTCCCTCACATGCTGCCAAAGACGCGGCAGCTGTACTAAATCCAACGTATTTTAAGAAATCACGGCGCGTCGTACTTGAATCTTCTAAGGTTTCTTTATCTCCTAAAAAATCATCTACAGGGATCTCTTGTGTAAATTCTTTTTGTTTTAGTGTCTCAACAGTAGAACTATGGCTTGGATTTAACTCCTCAACACTTTTCCAATATTTCTTATTTGATGACATATGTATATTATTACTTGTTGATCGTTTTAATTAAATTCTAGTAATGACATTTTCCACATTCTAGTCCACCCATTTGTGCGGCCGTTAGTTGCTCTACTCCGTATTTCTTGGAGAGCGCTTCATGAATTTTTTCATAATAGCCGTTATCTTGAACTTTAACATTTGTTTCTCTGTGACAGTTAATACACCAACCCATTGTGAGAGGTGAGAACTGGTACATCACTTCCATTTCTTCAACAGGACCATGACAGGTTTGACATTCTAGTCCAGCCACTGAAACGTGTTGCGAGTGGTTGAAATATGCAAAATCAGGAAGGTTGTGTATTCGAACCCATTTCACTGGCTTTGTTTTACCTGTGTATTTTTGATTAGCATCATCCCAACCTACAGCATCATATAATTTTTTAATTTCTCCATCGTAGAATTCTTTACTATACTCATCATTTCCAGTACTTTCAGAAACCTCATAAATAGATTTATGACAGTTCATACAGATATTAAGTGCTGGAATCCCAGAGTGCTTGCTCACGCGAGCAGAGGAGTGACAGTATTTACAATCGATTCCGTTATCACCCGCATGAATTTTGTGAGAATAATGGATTGGCTGAATTGGTTGATATCCTTGATCAACTCCAACCTGAGAAAGGTATCCGTAAACAAAGTAAGCACTTGATAATAAAAAGAATATTGCCGTAACCAACATTAAAAATTGATTTTTTATAAATGCTTTCCAAAGCGATTTTCTTTTAACAGCTTCCGCAATTTCTACATTATTAGCAGAAGCGAAACGCTGTAGTGTTTTATTTACTAAAAACAACCCTAGAGCCAATAATGCAAAAAGAATCGCTAAAGCGCCCAACACAATTTCTTGAGATACTCCGCCAGTACTTTGAATATTTGATTGACTAGTACCCAAAACTGCAACTGGAGGCGTCGCTTTTTCTTTTGCCGTGTAGGCTAAAATGTCATTAATATCCTCATCTGAAAACTGGGGAAAAGCAGTCATTGCTGAGCCGTTGTATTCTGCATAAATTTTGTTGGCGTAAGCATCTCCTGATTTAATAAGCGCAGAGCTATTTCTAATCCATGAGTTAAGCCAAATTCTGTCTAAGCCTTCTGTCTCGCTTAATCTTGTTTCGACATTACGAAGAGCCGGGCCAGTCATTTTTTTGTCTAACTGGTGACATGCTGCGCAGTTTGCATTAAATAAAGATTTTCCTTTAACAGGATCTCCTTCTTGAGCAAAAAGTGACGTGAATATTATTGCTAAAAATAAAAGCCCTGTTGATAATGATTTCGAGGGTACTTGCAGGTTAAATCTTTGCTTCATAGTGTTGATAGAGGTCATTTCTAAACTTTGATACGATTTTTTAACAAAAACAGATAACATTTGGGTATAAAAAATATTCCACAAAAGTAAGATATAATGTCCATTTTTAAAATGTTAGATATGCGTAAATTTCTAATTTATAAACATTCTAAATAAGTATAAATTATAGTGTTTAAATTTATTCAATTACATTTGTAAAACAATCGGATACTATGATGAAGAATTGTTTTAAATATTTTATACTAAGCGCCTTATTTTCAGCACCTATCTTGGCACAAGAGGGTGTAATTAGGATTAATAAAAGTATAGAAATTGAAAGAGTTTTAACACTCAAAAAAGAACTCAATGAAAACACATCATTTATTAAAATTCAAATATACAGTGGGAATCGATTAGACGCAGAAAAAGCTTTACTAGGATATGAAGGTGGTTTTCCAGATCAATTTTCAGAATTGAAATATGAAACTCCGAACTATAAAGTTTGGGTTGGTAAGTTTAGAACTCGACTAGAAGCGGACCGAGAGTTAGTAAAAGTAAAAGCTCTTTTTCCAAATGCTTTTTTGTTCACCCCCTAATTTGACTAAACCATAAAAAAATGCGGTTATAACTAACCGCATTTTTTTAAATTTAAATTTATTTTAGTGTCTTTTTGACTTCTACTTCTTGGAAGGCCTCAAGAACATCTCCAACATGAATATCGTTGTAGTTCTTTACTTGCATACCACAGTCATAGCCCTTAGACACTTCTTTAGCGTCATCTTTAAATCGTTTTAATGAGCTTAATTCACCCGTATAAACAACGACTCCTTCTCTGATTAAACGGATTCCAGAATTTCTATAAATTTTACCATTGGTAACCATACACCCAGCTATCGTTCCGATCTTAGATATTTTAAATGTTTCTCTAATCTCAGCAGATCCTGTGATTTCCTCTTTAAATTCTGGAGACAACATGCCTTCCATTGCGTCTTTAAGATCATTAATTGCATCGTAAATGATTGAATACATTCTAATATCGATTTCTTCTTTGTCTGCCATTTGTCGTGCATTACCCATTGGACGCACATTAAACCCGATAATAATCGCATCAGACGCGGAGGCCAATAAAACATCACTCTCTGTAATAGCTCCAACACCTTTGTGTATAATATTAACTTGGATTTCCTCAGTAGATAGTTTCTGGAATGAATCAGTCAAGGCCTCTACTGAACCATCTACATCTCCTTTAAGGATTATGTTAAGCTCTTTAAAGTCCCCTAACGCAATACGTCTACCTATTTCGTCAAGTGTAATGTGACGTTGCGTTCTAACAGATTGCTCACGCTGTAATTGCGTTCGTTTAGCTGCAATTTGCTTCGCCTCACGCTCGTCATTAAAGACGTTAAACTTATCGCCTGCTTGAGGTGCGCCATCCAATCCTAAAATAGATATTGGAGTTGAGGGCCCGGCTTCAAAGATGTCATTTCCACGCTCATCATGCATTGCTCTTACCTTACCACTGTTTTTTCCTGCAAGTACATAATCGCCAATTTTTAAAGTTCCTGCTTGTACTAATATCGTAGAAACATACCCACGTCCTTTATCTAAAAAAGCTTCAACGACAGTTCCAATGGCGGCTTTATTAGGGTTTGCTTTTAGCTCTAATAATTCAGCCTCAAGCAATACTTTTTCTAGTAATTCTTTTATACCATCCCCCTTAAGAGCTGAGACGTCATGGGACTGTATTTTTCCTCCCCAGTCTTCAACTAACAAATTCATATTAGCCAATGCTTCTTTAATTTTTTCAGGGTTTGCTGCTTGTCTATCAATTTTGTTAATAGCAAATACAATAGGGACTCCAGCTGCTTGTGCGTGAGCAATTGCTTCTTTTGTTTGAGGCATGATATCATCATCCGCTGCAATAACAATAATAGCAATGTCTGTAACTTGAGCACCACGTGCACGCATTGCCGTAAAGGCTTCGTGACCAGGAGTGTCTAAAAATGCTATTTTTTGACCTGTGGAAAGAGTAACTCCGTAGGCTCCTATATGTTGGGTGATGCCTCCAGACTCTCCTGCAATTACATTTTCTTCTCTTATATAATCAAGTAAAGATGTTTTACCATGATCAACATGTCCCATGACTGTTACAATTGGAGCTCGCGTTTCTAATTCGTCTTCTGTGTCAAGAACTATTTCAATAGCCTCATCAATATCGGCGGTTACAAATTCAACAGTATATCCGAACTCTTCAGCTACAATAGTCAATGTTTCTGCGTCTAGACGCTGGTTCATTGTTACCATCATTCCAAGGGACATACACGCAGAAATAATTTGAGTCACAGAAACGTCCATCATAGTAGCTACTTCACTTGAAGTAACAAATTCGGTAACTTTAAGCACCTTACTTTCTAATGCTTGTTGTTCTTGATCTTTCTCTGTCTGTTCCCTATGTTGGTCTCTTTTCTCTTTTCGGTACTTGGCGCCTTTTTTACCTTTATTAGATTTACCTTGTAATTTTTCAAGAGTCTCTCGTACCTGCTTTTGAACTTCCTCAGCTGTAGGCTCTACTTTTGGGGCTTGTGTTCTGGTTTGATTTGGGCGACTTCTAAAGTTACTTTTATTTGGCGAGGTGTTGCTTCCTACTTTACTAATTCTACGACGCTTTTTCTTAGCATCTGCTGAATTTGAAGATGCCGCAGGGGTAACTGGCTTCGCTTTTTTAGGTTTATTAAATTGAGTTAAATCAATTGTTTGACCTGTAGATTTAGGGCCTGATAGTTTTTTATAGTTAGTCGTCTCTACTTTATTGTCTCCAACCAACGGGGCTTCATCAGAGATTTCCTCTGACTTCAACGCAGTCGTTTTGGATGTTGAAGATGCAGGCTTTACTGCCTCTTTTTGAACTTCATCTATTTTTGTTGCTGGAGTAAGTTTAGTAGTGTCAACTACAGCTTGTATATCACTAGATTTTTTTGTTTCTGAAGCCTTTTTTGAAATATCAGATTTCTTAGATTCTTCCTTTTTAACTTCTAAAATTGGCTTGACTTTGGGAGCTACCTTTTTTGAGGCATCCAGGTCTATTTTTCCAACTTTTTTCAGGCCTTCAAGCTTTGTTTTGGCAATCAAAACTTTTCTAGCGGCTTCTGCTTTTTGAAATCTTTCTTCGATTTCATTTTCTCGTTGAATACGAAGGGCTTCTTTTTCTTTTAACTTTGCCTCACCAACTTCTTTGGATGCAACTTTTTTGTTTGCATCTGTTTGAAACTCTCCTGCAAGAAGATTGTAGACTTCCGAGGAGATTTTGGTTGTAGGACGTTTTTCTATTTCAACGTTTTTGGTCTCCAAAAAATCTACTGCTCTATCTAGAGAAATATTCAATTCCCTTAACACTTTATTTAATCTAATAATCTCAGCCATAAATTGCCTTTATTGTTTTTTACAGAATTTCTGTATTTCCTTGCAAGTACTAAACTCAGGTTGTCCAAAAACTGTTGGGCCACCAATATAATAAATTTTAATCTTCAAACTCTTCTTTAAGTACACGAACAACGTCTTCAATTGTTTCTAACTCTAAATCAGTACGTTTAACCAAGTCTGCAATTTCTTGTTCAAGAATACTTTTTGCTGTATCTAAACCTGCTTTTGCAAACTCATCAATAATCCAAGCTTCAATTTCGTCAGAGAATTCAGAAAGTTCAACATCTTCTTCAACACCTTCTCTAAAGACATCAATTTCATAACCAGTCAAACGTCCCGCTAGACGGATATTATGGCCGCCTCTACCTATTGCTTTACTAACCTCTTCTGGCTTTAAAATCACTTCTGCTCTTTTAGTTTCTTCGTTAATTTTTATCGAGGTAACTCTTGCAGGGCTCAAAGCTCTAGTTATATAAAGTTGTAAGTTTGTAGTGTAATTAATGACATCAATATTTTCATTCCCCAGCTCACGAACAATTCCGTGAATCCTTGAACCTTTCATTCCCACACAGGCACCAACTGGATCTATTCGGTCATCATAAGAATCTACAGCTACTTTTGCTTTTTCGCCCGGAATTCTTACCACGTTTTTAACAGATATAAGGCCGTCAAAAACTTCTGGAATTTCTTGCTCAAATAATTTTTCTAAAAACACAGGTGCTGTTCTAGATAAAACAATGGATGGTTTATTCCCTTTAAGGTCTACACTTTCAATAATTCCTCTAACATTATCTCCTTTTCTAAAAAAATCGGATGGGATTTGCTTATCTTTTGGAAGAATCAATTCATTTCCTTCGTCATCTAACAAAATAACTGCACGGTGACGAATGTGGTGTACCTCAGCGGTATATATTTCTCCAACTAATTCTTTAAATTGCTTGTATATGTTGGTGTTGTCATGCTCCTGGATTTTTGAGATTAGGTTTTGACGTAGTGCCAATATAGAACGACGTCCTAAATCAATCAACTTCACCTCCTCAGATACATCCTCACCAACCTCAAAATCAGGTTCGATTTTGTGGGCATCTGTTAGAGATATTTCTTGGTTATCATCTTCCACCGCATCATCAGCAACAACAATTCTGTTTCTCCAAATCTCTAAATCCCCTTTGTCAGGGTTAATAATAATATCAAAGTTGTCATCATCCCCAAATTTTTTCTTTAATGTATTTCTAAACACATCCTCTAAGATTGACATTAGGGTTACACGATCGATTAATTTTTCATCCTTAAACTCTGAAAACGAATCAATTAACGCTAAATTTTCCATAATTTATAGTCTTATATTAAAATAATATTTTCACTTTTGCTTCACTTATTTCACCGTATAACAGGGTTGCTTTTTTCTGAACCGTCACTTTACCCTTACCTATAGGTTTTGGTTCTCTTGCTTTCCATTCTAGTAAAATCTCACTATCACTAGCTTCTGTTAGTACGGCTTCAAATTTTTGATTTTCTAAAGCTCTTACTTCTAAGGTTCTGCCAATGTGTTTTTGATATTGTCTTGGGTGTGTCAACGGAGTGGTTGCCCCTGACGAGGATACTTCTAAAGAGAAATCATGTTCTTCTCTATCTAGGTTGTGCTCTATTCCACGACTCACAAACATGCAGTCTTCAACCAGAACTCCCTTATCTCCATCAAATACAATTCTAATTTTATTTCCATCCAAGATTTCAAAATCTATCAAAAATAAATCAGGCCTTTGCTCAAGACAATCTTCTAATAATTCTTTTACTTTATCTCTAAACATTTGGTATAAAAAGAGGGGACTTTATGTCCCCTCGCTTTTTCATTTATCATTCTATG
>CAJXDP010000005.1 GCA_913052445.1 uncultured Formosa sp. | reverse complement strand
ACTCTTCAACTCTCATAAAAATTAAATCAGTAGTAATAATGTATTGCCCACCAATTTGTCTATTTGGATCAAAAAATTTGTTTATTGCTTGTAAAGGAGCTGTTCCAGTACCAAATTGACCTTTTCTTACATCTGAGTCATCTATTTGTGCAAAAAGAGCATCATCTATAGATTTGTGATCTCCTGCCCATGCATAACTATATGTGAATGGATCCATTTGTCCCCACCAGTCAATTAATTGGTGTCCTAATTCTTCTGTTAAATCAAAAGCCCATATCCATGAAGGTGAATTAACATCGTTAAATCCTGAACCAGCACCTGGATAAGCTAATGCACCTGCAGTAGTTAGTGGATATCCACTAGCTATCACAGCATCTGCCATAACCTTAGCTTCTGTAAAGTTGCCCATACCTGCGTAAACATTTGCTAATAAACCTTGAGCTACTGTTTTGTCAATTTTGCTCTTGTCAGTTCTAACATAACCATCTAACAATTCGATAGCTTCAGTTAAATCACTAACTACTAAACCATATATTTGTGATGCTGGAACTTTAGCTGTTTCAGTAAGTTCGCCATCATAATAAGGTAAAATTGGTTGTGCAGGATCATAACTGTTTTGGAAAAGTTGTGCTAAATAATAGTAAGCATAAGCTCTAGAAGCTTTTGCTTGACCCATTATCTTTCTAGCTGCAGCAGTTTCTGGCACACCAGCATTACCGCCGGTAGTTTGAATTACTGTGTTAGCTAAGTTTACAATTTTGTAATAATATTCCCAAATAATTGTGTTTTCTTCACGAGTGAAATCAACAGTACAAACTAAGTTTGCTGAATTGTTATACCATCCATATGCACTTCCTGATAAAGCCATACTTCCAGAAACAAGATCTGTCCAGATATCAACACCCTTCTGACCGAAATCATAGTGTCTACTTCCAGTAACCCCGAAATCCTGAATCATGAAACTACCAATACCCTCAAGAGTTCCCTCTACTAATGCAGGGTTAATATCTGAGAATTGAGATAGATCTTCTGCAGTAAGCACACTTGTGTTTCTTTGCGGATCTAAAAAGTCCTCACTACACCCTACAAAAGCTAGGGATGTAAGTAAAATTGAATAAATTAAATTTCTTTTCATCTTTTTGTTTTTTTAAAATTGAATTTTTGTACCAATGCTAAATGTAGT
The DNA here is from genome assembly GCA_913052445.1 of uncultured Formosa sp. Lineage (GTDB taxonomy): Bacteria > Bacteroidota > Bacteroidia > Flavobacteriales > Flavobacteriaceae > Hel1-33-131. The sequence continues at coordinate 59,517 of CAJXDP010000005.1, read as the reverse complement.
CATTGGCATATATATACCTGATCCTGAAGAACTAATTAAAGTTTGTGGATTTAATCCTTTTCTAGCACTTAACATCATTAAGTTATCTCCAGATACGAAAAAACTCACATTTTCTAGCTTAGCTTTACTTACTGCATCGTCTGGTAATGTATAGCCTAATCTTACATTGTTTAGTGATAAGTAATCAGCTTTAGTTAAGAAACGAGTCGAATATGAATTGTGTTGAACATCTGAGCTGTATCCAGCAGAGAATCTCGGTACATTAGTAATGTCACCTGGTTGTTTCCATGCATTTCTAACATCTGTATGAAAGTTATCACTACCTGCAAGACTTCTGTTTTGCATAACAGTTGCATATCCATTGTCATAAATATAACCACCAATACTGTATGTGAATTGTGCAGTAATATCAAAGTTTTTGTAAGCTGCGTTTAATCTAAACCCTCCTGCAATATCAGGCTGATTATTTTTACCTACATATTTTTGTGTAGCATCTGAATAAGTTTCAGTTGATGTTTTCTGTACGTTTGCTTCAGGGAAATCAGCCATATATAGAGTCATGCTATTTATTGCAGAATCTCCAGAGTTAAATATCCCATCTCCATTCATATCATCATAATATAAATTCCACATTGCTGCACCGGTAGCTGGATTTACTCCTGCCCATTCTCTCATGTACCAATCATATAATGATTTTCCAGCAGAATATCGACCATCGAGTATTTTTGGTTCACCAGTGAAATAATCAGTTGGCATTTCCTCAAGCTCATTTGTTAGCATCGCACCATTAACATTTAATGACATACTAAAATCTTCAGTTTGTACTAAACTGATGTTAGCATTAATTTCAATACCACTATTTGTTAACTTACCATCATTATACTGAATAAGTGTAGATCCACTTGATCCAGGTAATGATTGGTTAAAAAACAGGTTTTCAGTATTATCAACAAAATAATCCATATCAAGAGTAACTTTGCTGTTAAATAATATTGATTCAAAACCAAATTGAGTTTTCTTCTTTTCTTCCCATGTTAACTCAGGGTTAGCTAAAGTTGAACTTTGTGTGAATGAATACGATCCATCTGGTGTTTGGTTGATGCCAAATATTTGCCATCCATATTGTAGGTTATTACCTTGATCACCATTTACTCCGTAACTAGCTTTAACTTTAAAGTAATCTACAAATGTACCTTGTGGAAAGAAGTCTTCTTTAGACATCACCCATCCTAAACCAACAGCACCAAAAGATCCCCATTTGTTTTTCTTGAAACGGGATGAACCATCACGTCTAACAGAAGAACTTAGAAAATATTTACCAGCATAACTTAAGTTAAGGGCTCCGAAATAACTTTCAAGTGAGTAAGCTGTAGAATAAGAACCTGCTCTTCCAAAAGGAATAGTATACTGATCTAAATCCAAGTTGTTAGGAAGTATTGCGTTTTGAGCAGCAGCATTCATATTTTTAAATCTATTTTCATTTGATTCGTGACCGATTATACCATCAACATTAAGTTCTCCAAAAGATTTGTTGAATCTTAATATCTGGTTCCAGTTTTGGTTCACATTTTGGCTAAGTGACTTAGATAAGAAACCACTTCCAGCATTACCTCCGTAATAAGGATTCCCTCTTGAAGCAGCATCGTTATCACTGAATTGTCCACTGTAACGAATATCAAATGACAACCATTCTGTAAGATCGATTCCCATATTAAAGTTTCCTAATAGAGTAATAGAATTTGATCTTGAAATGTCATATCTAGAATCTGCAATACCATTTGTTGCATTCCAAGCTCTTCGTCCATATTCATTACCATAATCATACTGGTTACCACCAAAAATTGGATCTGCAACTAAATTACCATCAGTATCTCTAAGGAATACATCATATATAGATGGTGTAGTTGATGTAAGTGCGAATATGTTTCCTGATGAACCAGTACTACCTTCAGAACCTGAAGATCTATTATACTGAGCTCCAGTGAATGCCATATTAGCTCCAACTCTTAACCATTCTTTTGGCTTGTGTTGTAGGTTAATACGAGTAGTATATCTTGTGTATCCAGAGTTTGTTACAAAACCTTCATCATCTAGATAACCAAAAGATGCTGCATATTGAGTCTTGTCGTTACCTCCGTCAAATTGTATATTTGCTTCTTGTCTTACTCCAGTTCCAAAAGCTGCATCAGCCCAAAGGGTTGGTGTCCATCTACGATTGATTCCTTGGTTAAATCGACCAGTTGATTGATTTATCAACTGATTTCCTGGGACATCCCAAATATTGTATGCATTGTTTATTCCTTCTACAGTTCCGTACAAGTTATCACTAGCCCATCCATTTGGATTAGCTTCTCCTTGAATTCTTCCTTTGTTAACTAAAGAAGAGTAAGTAGTTTCTATATATTCTTCTGGAGAAGTTATAACTGAGTACTGTGGTAATGAAAGACTGTTAATACTAGTTCTTACATCTACAGAAATGTTAGACATTCCTGATTTACCTTTTTTAGTTGTTACAACAATTACACCATTTGAACCTCTAGATCCATAAATTGATGTTGCCGCTGCATCTTTAAGTATTGTTATATCTTCAATATCAGAAGGGTTGATAGCTGATATATCACTGGCGTAGGGAGCTCCATCCACTACGTATAGTGGTGCTCTGTTACCATTTACAGAACCTGTTCCACGAATACGAATAGTTGCATCTGATCCAGGAGCACCTGAACCTGTTGTAACTTGTACACCCGCAACTTCACCTCTAAGAGCCTGAGAGAAATTCCCGTTTGCCTTAGCAGTTACGTTTTCTGTTTCAATTTTTGTTGCAGTTCCTACAAATGACTCCTTAGTAGTTGAGCCGTAACCAATAACGATAACTTCTTCTAGAGAAGTATCCGCTAACATTGTTACATTAATTTGGTTTGAACTTCCAACTGTTTGTTCTTGGTCTGAGTAACCTACATAATTGAACGTTAGAACATCTCCAACATTTGCGTTAATAGAGTAGTTTCCGTCAAAATCTGAAGAAACTCCAGTTGAAGAACCTTTGATTATGATTGTAGTACCTGGAAGAGGTAAACCATTATCATCAGATACAGTACCTGAAACTTTTTTTTCCTGTGCAAAAGAAAATTGCACCACTAACGCTAGTAAAAGCGTAAGTATAACATTAAACTTTGTTTTCATTTTTGTTATTTATTTGAATTAGTCTTCGCAAATGTGCTAATAAAAACTCTAATAACCAACAAAATGTTTTAAAAATATATAATTTAATTCTTCAAAAAATTAAAGATTTATTGTTATTTATTGCTGATATGAGTGTTTTCAACCTGTATAAGGTTTATTGAGTTTTTAATTTTTAATTCATTTCTCAATTTAAGACATTTATAAATTAAAAAATAAAGTATTTACTTTTGACAGTTAAAACGTTGAACTAGTTATGTTTAGTTCTTATTTTTATTTATCAGAAATTAGCAGTCAAGCTAAGGTGTACCTTAGAGTCTGAGAATTTAAAGCTTTGGTTTTCTGCTTTTCCATTTGCAATATTAAACTTTAGTAGCCCGCCCTGAGTAATTATCCCAAATCCAAACCCAATCCCAACTAGCTTATTGTTTTTTTTAATTGGGGTGTTGAAGTATGCTGCATCAATTATTGAGTGTATATATAAGGACTGGCTTAATTTGTAACGATACTCTGAGCTAAGCATTCCAAATGAAATAGCATTAATGCTATTTTCTTTGAAACCCCGAATTGTTCTAATTCCTCCAAACCTGATGAGTTCATTAGAGAAATATTCTTTTGAGTCTATAGCTTGATAATTCCCCCTTATATAAATACTGTTAGATCTATTTAAGTTAAATAGATAGAAAGCCTTTATTAGGTACATCTCTTGTCTTGTCTTTATCAATGATGTTTTTCTATTCCCCATTGATAATCTTATTTCGATTTGGCTTTTTACCGGAAATAAGATGTCTTTAGGAGTCCTATATATATATGTGTAACTTAATTCGTACGCATTTGATTTGTAGTCACTATTTGTACTAGATTCATCTGAAGTTAGAATATTTGACTTTGTTGACCTAATTCCTACAAAGAGTCTTTGTTTAGAGTCCAGCTGATAATATAAGTTCACAGATTGGTCGTACGTTGTGAATGTGCTATCTTTTTTAAATATATTTAAACTGAGTTCACTTCCAATTGGCGTTTTTAGCAAATAAGGAACAGTCAGTTTGGTATCAAATGTTTTAAGATCATTTTCATCGTTTCGGTAATTCAATACAAATGATTCGCCATAATTCAGATTATTTGTTAAGTTGAGATTTAAATATCCGTTTAGATTTAAATTCCCAGTCGTTTCTTCTGATCCAAACCCTAAAAACCCATCAAATCTATTACTTTTATTTTTTTCTAAGTATAAATAAACACTCGTTGAGTCCTGAGTAAATAACACTTCTGCAGGCTTGAGTTGTTTAGCAAAGCTGATTTGATCTAGCGCTTCAGTTTTTGCTTGAATAGCTTCTAGGTTAAAAGGAATATTGGTCTTAATCCCCAAATAATATTTAATAAATGACTGTGGAAATTTTTCATATCCTTTAATTTCCACTTTATTAAACTCTCTAGCTTTTTTTGTAGAAATAGATAGATCGGCTTTAAGTCTAGTTTTATCAATTGGTTTAAGGTTTTTTAAATTTACAGATGCAAAGGGGTAGCTCTTATTTGCTAATGTGTTTGTGAATTGGTTCATTAATTCTTCTAAAGCAGATACTTTTACATTAAAATACGTCAGAGAACCCTTACTTTTTATTGTTTTAATTTCTAAAAGCTCAAATAGAGTTTTGTCTACATATACATTTATAGACTCATATCTTGGCCCTAGTTCAATATCAATTGATGTTTCTGCAATATTTTTAGTTATGTTTTGAACTTTAGCCTCAATATATCCTTGCACGTAAGCTCGATTTTTAAAGCGCTTTATTTCCAATAATAATGTTTCGTAGTTTTTGAATGATTTTGAGTAGCCAATCAACTCTATGGTTTTGTTTTCTTGAGCATTACTGCTCAAAATGGTTAGTTGAAGATCCTGTGCATCAGTTTTGTTGAAAACAGACAACATAAATAAAATAGATAGGAATAATTTCAATTGAAAGGACACAAATATAATTTTCATGTAAATCTAACGTAAAAACGTTTCCAAATATTTTCTGGATAAAAAAAAACATATTATTTTAAAAATATAAGATTATGATTTGAATAATTCATTTTAATGTTTACATTTGCAGCCCTCTAAGAAGAGGTATTTAAAAAAACAGTATATATAATATGCCAACAATTTCACAATTAGTAAGAAAAGGAAGAGCCAAAATAACTAAGAAGAGTAAATCGGCTGCTTTAGATTCTTGTCCACAAAGACGTGGTGTGTGTACTCGTGTTTACACGACGACTCCAAAAAAACCAAATTCAGCAATGCGTAAAGTAGCTAGAGTTAGGTTGACAAATGGAAACGAAGTCAATGCATACATCGGTGGTGAAGGACACAATCTACAAGAGCACTCGATAGTATTAGTTAGAGGTGGAAGGGTAAAAGATTTACCAGGAGTTAGATATCACATTGTACGTGGGGCTTTAGACACCGCTGGTGTTTCTGGTCGTACACAACGTCGATCTAAGTATGGTGCAAAACGCCCTAAGAAATAATTATTTTTAATTAAGAAGACATGAGAAAAAAGCAAGCGAAGAAAAGACCGCTGTTGCCAGATCCAAAGTTTAACGATCAATTAGTAACACGTTTCGTTAATATGATGATGTGGGATGGTAAAAAGTCAACAGCATTTAAAATTTTCTATGATGCGATTGCCATCGTTGAAGAAAAGAAAACAGACGAAGAAAAAACAGCTTTAGAAATTTGGAAAGATGCTCTATCAAATGTGATGCCACACGTAGAAGTACGTAGTCGTCGCGTTGGGGGCGCTACATTTCAGATTCCTATGCAAATACGACCTGATCGTAAGATATCTACCGCTATGAAGTGGTTGATTAGCTTTGCAAGAAAGCGTAATGAAAAATCTATGGCTTTAAAGTTAGCCTCTGAAGTTTTAGCTGCGGCTAAAGAAGAAGGTGCTGCTGTTAAAAAACGTACAGACACTCACAAGATGGCTGAAGCGAATAAAGCATTCTCACACTTTAGATTCTAATTAGAAATGGCAAGAGATTTAAGATTCACAAGAAATATAGGGATTGCTGCTCATATTGATGCAGGAAAAACTACTACAACCGAACGTATTCTTTATTATACAGGTGTTTCTCATAAAATTGGTGAAGTACATGATGGTGCTGCTACAATGGATTGGATGGAACAAGAACAAGAAAGAGGTATTACAATTACCTCTGCTGCTACAACCTGTGAATGGCAATTCCCAACTGAAAATGGAAAGCCAACAGAAGAAGCTGAGGATTATCATTTTAATATAATTGACACACCTGGACACGTTGATTTTACAGTTGAAGTAAATCGGTCATTACGTGTGCTTGACGGATTAGTTTTTTTATTTAGTGCAGTTGACGGAGTTGAACCTCAGTCAGAAACTAACTGGAGATTAGCTGATAACTACAATGTACCTCGTATTGGGTTTGTTAATAAAATGGATCGTCAAGGATCGGATTTTATGATGGTTTGTAGTCAAGTTAAAGAAATGTTAGGCTCAAATGCCGTGCCTATTGTTTTGAATATTGGCGATGAAGAAAACTTTAAAGGAATTGTTGATTTAGTTAAAAATCGTGCAATTGTTTGGCATGAAGAAGGAATGGGATCAACTTTTGATATTGTTGATATTCCTGAAGAACTTAAAGAAGAAGCCAAAATCCTTCGTGCAAACCTTATAGAAGAGGTTGCAAGTTACGATGAAGTTCTATTGGAGAAATTCATGGAAGATGAAGATTCTATAACTGAAGAAGAGGTACACAACGCACTTAGGGCTGCGGTTATGGACATGGCTATCATACCCATGATTTGTGGATCTGCATTCAAAAATAAAGGAGTTCAATTCTTACTAGATGCTGTTTGTCGTTATTTACCTGCTCCAACAGACAAAGAAGGTATTGTTGGTGTTAATCCAGATACTGAATTAGAAGAAATACGCAAACCAGATGTGAAGGAGCCGTTTGCTGCTTTGGCCTTCAAAATTGCAACAGACCCTTTTGTAGGTCGACTTGCATTTTTTAGAGCTTATTCTGGTCGTTTAGATGCAGGTTCATATGTTTTAAATAATCGCTCTGGAAAAAAAGAGCGTATTTCTCGTATTTACCAAATGCATGCTAATAAACAAAATGCAATTGATTTCATCGAAGCTGGTGATATTGGAGCTGCTGTTGGATTTAAATCTATCAAGACAGGAGATACCTTAACAGCTGAAAAACATCCTATAGTCTTAGAATCAATGGACTTCCCTGATCCAGTAATAGGTATCGCGGTAGAGCCAAAGACAAAAGCAGATGTTGATAAATTAGGAATGGGCTTAGCTAAACTAGCTGAAGAAGATCCAACTTTCACAGTAAGATCTGATGAAGCTTCAGGACAGACTATTATTTCTGGAATGGGAGAGCTTCACCTAGACGTTATTGTAGATCGTTTAAGGAGAGAATTTAAAGTAGAGGTTAACCAAGGTCAGCCACAAGTCGAATATAAAGAGGCAATAACACAAACTGCTAATCATAGAGAAGTTTATAAAAAACAATCTGGTGGTCGTGGTAAATTTGCGGACATTGTTTTCACAATAGAGCCTGCAGACGAAGGAGTAGTAGGTCTTCAGTTTGAATCTGTAATTAAAGGTGGTAATGTTCCTAAGGAATTTATTCCATCTATTGAAAAGGGATTCAAAATGGCAATGGTTAATGGTCCATTAGCCGGTTACGAAGTAGACTCGGTTAAGGTCACATTGAAAGATGGATCTTATCATGATGTTGATTCAGACCAGCTTTCATTTGAGTTAGCAGCTAAGCTTGGGTTTAAGAACTCATCCAAAGCAGCGAAAGCAGTAATCATGGAGCCTATTATGAAATTAGAAGTAATTACACCCGAAGAAAACATGGGTGATATTGTAGGAGACCTCAACCGTCGTCGTGGTCAAGTTAGTGATATGGGCGATAGAGCAGGAGCTAAAACTGTAAAAGCTACAGTACCTCTTTCAGAAATGTTTGGTTATGTTACGACCTTAAGAACGTTGTCATCAGGCCGTGCGACTTCCACAATGGAATTTTCACATTATGCTGAGACACCTTCAAACATTTCAGAAGAAGTTATTAAAGAAGCTAAAGGAATCCAATCTTAAAAGTTAAGAACATGAGTCAAAAAATCAGAATAAAATTAAAGTCTTACGATTACAACTTAGTAGACAAGTCTGCGGATAAGATTGTAAAAACAGTTAAAAGCACTGGTGCTGTTGTCACTGGACCAATTCCTTTGCCAACACACAAAAAATTATTTACTGTATTGCGTTCTCCGCACGTAAATAAAAAGTCGAGAGAACAATTTCAATTAAGCTCCTACAAGAGACTACTAGATATTTATAGTTCATCATCTAAAACAATTGATGCACTAATGAAGCTTGAGTTACCTAGTGGCGTTGAAGTAGAGATCAAAGTGTAATTATTTATATTGATTTGTGACTATCACAAAAAATCAATTTTCATATAAAGACAGCATTCATTTGGATGCTGTTTTTTTTTATTTCAGAAAGCTTCTGTTAGATTTTTTAATTGTAGGTATTTATAAGGTTTGATTGTTAATTTTATACCTGCTGATTATGCTTGTAAAGCTTGTGTTTTTATGATTTTTTTTATTTTGTGTCAACTTGAGTTTTTAAGCCCCAGCACTTCCCTTTACAATTATGCGTATCCAAAGAAGATAAATTTAAAATAATCCCCAAATAATTTAGGTGGATAGATTAAATTTAATTAAATTTGCAGCTCGAAAAACTTAGGACACCCCTATGTTTCTAGAAATAATCTCTGAAAATCAGCGATTTACATGTCCCAAGCTTAGCGCAAGGGAAAAGCGGATAAAATACAATTCAGGGTTGAAACGTATTTGACCCTTTGTTTTGGAATAAATAAAAAGTTAAATATTAAATAAATAATTATGTCTGGGTTAATTGGAAAAAAAATCGGAATGACCAGCATCTTCGACGTGAATGGCAAAAACATGCCATGTACTGTATTAGAAGTTGGACCATGCGTTGTTACCCAAGTCAGAACCGAAGAAGTTGATGGCTATTCAGCCTTACAACTTGGTTTCGATGACAAGACAGAAAAAAGTGCTACAAAAGCTGACTTAGGTCATGCTAAAAAAGCTGGCACTTCTGTTAAGAGAAAAGTCGCGGAATTTAAAGGTTTTGATGTGGATTACAAGTTAGGAGATACCATAACAGTAGAGCACTTCAGTGAAGGTGAGTTTGTTGATGTTACTGGTACTTCAAAAGGTAAAGGATTTCAAGGAGTTGTTAAGCGTCATGGTTTTGCCGGAGTAGGACAAGCGACTCACGGACAGCATAACCGTTTGCGTGCGCCAGGATCTATTGGTGCGGCTTCATATCCTGCAAGAGTTTTCAAAGGAATGAAAATGGCAGGTCGTATGGGAACCGACACAGTTAAAGTTCAAAATTTAAGAGTTTTAAAAGTAGTAACTGAAAAAAACTTACTAGTAGTTAAAGGATGTATTCCTGGAGCTAAGAACGCTTATGTAACGATTCAGAAATAATGAAAGTAGCAGTTTTAGATTTAAACGGAAAAGATACAGGTAGAAAGGCAGACCTTTCTAAAGATGTATTCGCTATAGAGCCTAATAACCATGCAGTTTATTTAGATGTTAAGCAATATCTTGCTAATCAACGTCAGGGAACTCACAAAGCTAAAGAACGAGCTGAGATTACGGGAAGTACTCGTAAGATTAAAAAGCAAAAAGGAACAGGTACAGCCCGAGCGGGTAGTATTAAGTCTGGTTTATTTAAAGGTGGTGGTCGTATGTTCGGACCAAGACCTAGAAACTACGGTTTTAAACTGAATAAAAATGTTAAACGTTTAGCGCGTAAGTCAGCATTAACTATTAAAGCTACTGAAAAATCAATTACAGTTTTAGAAGATTTTACTTTTGATTCTCCAAAGACTAAGAATTTTACAGCTGTTTTAAAGGCATTAAACCTTGATAGCAAAAAATCTTTGTTTGTCTTGGGTGGCTCCAATAATAATGTATATTTGTCGTCGCGCAATTTAAAGAGCTCCGAAGTATTAATAGACTCAGAATTAAGCACTTATAAAATATTAAACGCGAATCAAGTTGTGCTTTTTGAAAGTGCTTTGAAAAATATTGAAACGAATTTAAGTAAATAAGAAAACCATGAGTATCTTAATTAAACCAATTATCACAGAGAAAGCAACACTTGCCAGTGAGTCAAAAAACTGCTATAGCTTTCAAGTGAATACGAAGTCGAACAAGGTAGAAATTAAAAAAGCGGTAGAAGCTGCTTACGGCGTTTCTGTTACTAAAGTTCGTACTATAAATGTCCGTCCAGATCGAAAAACTAAGTTTACTAAAACCGGGATTCAACATGGTAAAACAAATGCTGTTAAAAAGGCACTTGTACAACTGGCGGAAGGTGAAACGATTGATTTATACGCTAATATATAATTAGACAAACATGTCAGTAAGAAAATTAAAACCAATCACCCCAGGACAGCGATTTAGAGTAGTAAATGGTTATGATGCTATTACTACTGATAAGCCGGAGAAGAGTTTATTGACTCCGAAAAAACGTTCAGGTGGTAGAAACAGTCAAGGAAAAATGACCATGCGCTATATTGGCGGAGGTCATAAGAAAAGGTATCGTATTGTAGATTTTAAAAGAAATAAAACTGGAATTCCAGCAGAAGTTAAGTCTATTGAATATGATCCAAACAGAACGGCATTTATTGCGCTTCTAAACTATCAAGACGGTGAAAAACGTTATATCATTGCACAAAGTGGTCTTAAAGTAGGCCAAAAGTTAGTCTCTGGTCAAGATGTTGATCCCGAAGTTGGAAATGCAATGCCTTTAAGTCAAATACCATTAGGAACAATTATCTCCTGTATCGAACTTCGTCCGGGACAAGGAGCTGTTATGGCACGTAGTGCTGGTGCATTTGCGCAATTAATGGCCAGAGATGGTAAGTTTGCTACTGTGAAATTGCCTTCAGGCGAAACACGTTTACTATTGTTAGGATGCTTCGCAACTATTGGAGTTGTTTCCAACTCAGACCATCAGTTAATGGTATCTGGTAAAGCGGGTAGAAGTCGTTGGTTAGGAAGAAGACCAAGAACTAGACCAGTAGTTATGAATCCAGTCGATCACCCAATGGGTGGTGGTGAAGGGAAATCTTCAGGTGGACATCCTCGTTCTAGAAATGGTATTCCTGCAAAAGGATTTAGAACTCGTTCTAAGACTAAAGCAAGTAGTAAATATATTATAGAACGTAGAAAGAAATAATAAGACATGGCAAGATCATTAAAAAAAGGACCTTTCGTTCATTATAAGTTAGAGAAAAAAGTAGCTACGAATGTAGAAGCTAACAAGAAGACTGTTATCAAAACTTGGTCAAGAGCCAGTATGATTACACCTGATTTTGTTGGCCAAACAATTGCAGTTCACAATGGCCGTCAATTTGTTCCAGTTTATGTAACTGAAAACATGGTAGGTCACAAATTAGGAGAATTTTCACCAACACGTTCATTCCGTGGACATGCAGGTGCTAAAAATAAAGGTAAAAAATAAGAGCTATGGGAAGTCGTAAAAAACAAATGGCAGACGCTATTAAAGCTGGTAAAAAGCAAATTGCTTTTGCTAAGCTTAATAACTGTCCTACGTCACCAAGAAAGATGCGCTTAGTAGCTGATTTAGTAAGGGGTGAAAAGGTAGAAAAGGCACTTAACGTTTTAAGATTTAGTCCTAAAGAAGCTTCACGCCGTTTAGAAAAATTAGTTCTATCTGCTGTTGCTAACTGGCAATCTAAAAATGAAGAAGCAAGTATAGAAGATGCTGATCTTTTTGTAAAAGAAATCACAGTTGATGGAGGTTCTATGTTGAAGAGACTTCGTCCTGCACCTCAAGGACGTGCACACAGAATCAGAAAAAGATCCAACCATGTTACAGTGGTTCTAGGAGCTAACAATAACACTCAAAGCAATTAATAAATGGGACAGAAGACAAATCCAATAGGAAATCGCCTTGGAATCATCAGAGGATGGGAATCTAACTGGTACGGAGGAAATGATTACGGAGACAAGCTTGCTGAGGATGATAAAATCAGAAAGTACATCTTTGTTCGTTTAGCAAAAGCTAGTGTATCTAGAGTTATTATTGAAAGAACTCTTAAACTTGTAACCGTTACTATCACAACAGCTCGACCTGGTATCATTATTGGTAAAGGTGGCCAAGAGGTAGACAAGTTGAAGGAAGAATTAAGAAAACTCACAAATAAAGAAGTTCAATTGAACATCTTTGAGATTAAGCGTCCAGAATTAGATGCGTATTTAGTAGCGTCGAGTGTTGCTCGTCAAATTGAAAATCGTATTTCTTATAAACGTGCAATCAAAATGGCTATTCAAGCTACGATGAGAATGAACTCAGAAGGAATTAAGATTCAAATTAGTGGTCGTTTAAATGGTGCAGAAATGGCACGTAGTGAGCACTACAAAGATGGCAGAATCCCTTTATCAACATTTAGAGCTGACATAGATTATGCTTTGGTAGAAGCTCATACTACTTACGGTAGATTAGGTATCAAAGTATGGATTATGAAAGGCGAAGTTTATGGTAAGCGTGAGTTGTCTCCTTTGGTTGGTCTTTCAAAAGGTCAATCTAAAGGAAATCGTTCATCGAATTCAAAGCCTCGCCGTAGAAATTAATTTTTTATAAATTAAAAGAAAATGTTACAACCAAAAAGAACAAAATTTCGAAAAGTCCAAAAGGGACGTATGAAAGGGAACTCAGAGAGAGGTCATCAACTTTCTAACGGAATGTTTGGTATAAAATCACTAGATTCAAATTTTTTAACTTCTCGTCAAATTGAGGCTGCTCGTATTGCTGCAACACGCCATATGAAAAGAGAAGGTCAGCTATGGATAAAAATATTTCCAGATAAGCCTATCACCAAAAAGCCACTTGAAGTACGTATGGGTAAAGGAAAAGGTGCCGTAGAATATTGGGCAGCTGTTGTGAAACCAGGAAGAATTTTATTTGAAGTTGGTGGTGTGCCATTAGACGTAGCTAAAGAAGCATTACGCTTAGCTGCTCAAAAATTACCAGTTAAAACCAAATTTGTAATCGCTAGAGACTACGAAGCTTAATTTTATTGATATTATGAAACAATCTGAAATTAAAGAACTATCGACAGCTGAGTTACAGGAAAAACTTAGTGATACCAAAAAAACTTACGTGGATCTAAAAATGACACACGCAATATCACCACTCGAAAACCCAATCCAATTACGATCAGTTAGACGATCTGTAGCACGATTGGCAACGGAGTTAACTAATAGAGAAGTGCAATAATTGTATTCTGCTGAAAGATGGAAAAAAGAAATTTAAGAAAAGAACGTATAGGAGTTGTTACAAGTAACAAAATGATGAAATCAATTGTGGTTTCTGAAGTGAAAAAAGTAAAACATCCTATGTATGGAAAGTTCGTGCTAAAGACTAAAAAGTATGTAGCACACGACGAGACAAACGACTGTAACGAAGGAGACACTGTAAGAATCATGGAAACAAGACCTTTAAGTAAATCTAAATGTTGGAGATTAGTAGAAATCATTGAAAGAGCTAAATAATTATGTTACAACAAGAATCAAGATTAAAAGTAGCTGATAATACTGGAGCAAAAGAGGTGTTGACCATCCGTGTTCTGGGAGGTACAAAACGTAGGTATGCTTCACTCGGCGACAAAATTGTTGTTACTGTTAAAGACGCTACTCCTAACGGTGGAATAAAAAAAGGAGCTGTTTCGACTGCTGTAGTAGTTAGAACAGTTAAAGAAGTTAGACGTCCTGACGGATCTTACATTAGATTTGACGATAACGCTTGTGTTCTTTTAAATCCAACAGGAGAAATGAGAGGAACTCGTGTTTTTGGGCCTGTAGCAAGAGAACTTCGCGATAAGCAGTTTATGAAGATTGTATCATTAGCACCAGAAGTGCTTTAATTTAAGAAACATGAGAAAGCTTAAAATAAAAACAGGAGATACTGTTAGGGTTATAGCCGGGGATCATAAAGGATCTGAAGGAAAAATCATAAAAGTATCGCTAGAAAAAAATAAGGTTATCGTTGAAGGGGTAAACATGGTAAAAAAACACATGAAGCCTAGTGCTCAAAGCCCTCAAGGTGGTATTGTTGAAAAAGAAGCGTCTATCCAAATTTCTAATCTTTCATTGCTAACCTCTAAGGGTGAAACAACAAGAGTAGGTTACAAAATGGAAGAAGGTAAAAAAGTAAGATTTGCAAAGAAATCTAACGAAGTAATTTAATAATTATGGGGTACATTCCAAGGTTAAAACAAGAGTACAAAGACAGAGTAATGTCAGCTCTTACAGAAGAATTCGGATATAAAAATATAATGCAAGTTCCTAAACTGCAAAAGATAGTAATATCTAAGGGTGTTGGTGCGGCTGTTGCTGATAAGAAACTCATCGATTACGCAATCGAAGAAGTAACAAAAATATCTGGTCAAAAAGCAGTTGCTACTATTTCTAAAAAAGATGTAGCATCTTTTAAATTACGTAAAGGAATGCCAATAGGTGTTAAAGTAACTTTACGAGGTGAAAAAATGTATGAGTTTTTAGATCGTTTAGTGACCTCTGCACTTCCACGTGTAAGGGACTTCAACGGAATTAAAGCTAATGGATTTGACGGTAGAGGTAATTATAATTTAGGGGTTACTGAACAAATTATCTTTCCAGAAATAAACATTGATAAAGTCAACAAAATTTCTGGAATGGACATAACATTTGTAACAGATGCCGACACTGATAAAGAAGCAAAATCATTATTAACTGAACTAGGCGTTCCTTTTAAAAAGAATTAAGCTATGGCTAAAGAATCAATGAAAGCCCGCGAGGTGAAAAGAGAGAAAGTAGTTGCTAAGTATGCTGATAAGCGTAAGGCTTTAAAAGAAGCTGGTGATTATGTAGGTTTGCAAAAACTTCCTGTTAATGCATCACCTGTTCGTATGCATAATAGATGTAAATTAACGGGTCGTCCAAAAGGCTACATGCGTCAGTTTGGACTTTCAAGAGTTATGTTTAGAGAAATGGCTAACAAAGGTTTAATTCCAGGCGTTAGAAAAGCAAGTTGGTAAAATTATAAATTGGTTCAAGGTTCTAATATTAGAAAACCAAAACCGTAAATTAATACACTATGTATACAGATCCAGTAGCGGATTATTTAACTAGAATTAGAAATGCAGTCCGTGCAAATCACAGGGTCGTTGAGATCCCTGGCTCTAATTTAAAGAAAGAAATTACCAAAATATTATTCGAGCAAGGATATGTTTTAAGTTATAAGTTTGATGACTCAACTGCACAAGGTACTATCAAAATAGCACTTAAGTACAACAAAGAGACTAAAGACCCAGTAATAAAAAAGATACAACGAATAAGTAAACCAGGTTTACGTAAATACTCTAGTTCTGGAGATTTACCTCGTATTCTCAATGGTCTTGGTATTGCAATTGTTTCCACTTCACGTGGAGTTATGACAGGCAAACAAGCACAAAGAGAAAACGTTGGAGGTGAAGTTTTGTGTTACGTCTACTAATTTAAAGATTTTAAGAAATGTCAAGAATAGGAAAAAATCCAGTAGCAATTCCAGAAGGTGTTAGTTTAGAAATCAAAGATAACCTTATTACTGTCAAAGGTAAATTAGGAGAACTAACCCAAGAATACTCTGCTGTAAGTATAAAAATTGAAGACAGTGTCGTTTATTTAGAGCGTCCATCTGAAAATAAAGAGCACAAAGCTAAACATGGGCTTTACCGCGCTTTAATATCCAATATGATTGAAGGAGTAACGTCTGGATGGGTCAAGGAATTAGAATTAGTTGGCGTAGGATACAGGGCCTCCAATCAAGGTCAAAAACTTGATCTAGCATTAGGGTTTTCCCATAATATTGTTTTAAATATTGCTCCAGAAGTTAAAGTTGAAACAGTATCAGAAAAGGGAAAAAACCCAATTATTAAATTAACATCTCACGACAAACAACTTGTAGGACAGGTTGCAGCTAAGATCCGTGGATTCAGATCGCCTGAGCCATATAAAGGAAAAGGAATTAGGTTCGTTGGTGAAATAATAAGAAGAAAAGCAGGTAAATCAGCTTAATAAGTAAGTTATGGCATTATCAAAAAACGATAGAAGACAAAGGATAAGAAACAGAATCAGAAAGATTGTAACTGGGACAGCGTCTCAGCCTCGATTGGCTGTTTTTAGAAGTAATAAAGAAATTTATGCTCAACTAGTAGATGACGTTAGTGGTGCAACCATTAGTGCGTCCTCCTCGAGAGATAAGGAACTTATTTCAACTACAGGTTCTAAACTTGATATCGCAGCGTTAGTTGGGAAATCAGTTGCAGAAAAAGCTTTGAAAGCAGGAGTTGAATCCATTACTTTTGATAGAGGGGGTTATTTATACCATGGTAGAGTAAAATCATTAGCGGAAGGCGCTAGAGAAGCAGGACTTAAATTTTAAAAAATTATGTATCAAAAATACAAAAGTGCAGAACTAGTAAAACCAAGTGGATTAGATTTAAAAGATCGTTTGGTTGGTGTTCAAAGAGTTACAAAAGTAACAAAAGGTGGTAGAGCATTTGGCTTTTCAGCGATTGTAGTTGTAGGAGATGAAGCTGGCGTGGTTGGGCAAGGCTTAGGTAAATCTAAAGATGTTGCTAGTGCAATTGCAAAAGCAGTGGAAGATGCTAAGAAAAACTTAGTCAGAATCCCATTAATTAAAGGGACATTGCCACACGAACAAAAGGGCAAGTATGGTGGAGCAAGAGTAAATATTATTCCTGCCGCACCTGGTACAGGAGTTATTGCTGGTGGAGCTGTAAGAACAGTTTTGGAAGCCGTTGGGGTTCATGACGTATTATCAAAATCTCAAGGTTCTTCAAATCCTCACAATGTTGTGAAAGCAACCTTTGATGCCTTATTACAATTAAGAGATGCTAAGGCAATAGCACGTGAGAGAGGCATTTCACTTACAAAAGTTTTTAACGGATAATTTAGAACACGATGGCTAAGATAAAAGTAACAAAACAGAAAAGTGCGATTAAACGTACACAGAGACAAAAAAGAACGTTAGAAGCCCTTGGTCTTAAAAAGATTGGTCAAACTGTAGAACACGATGCGACCTCTAATATTTTAGGGATGGTCAATAAAGTAAAACATTTAGTTTCTGTTGAAGAAGCTTAAAATAATACTGAAAAATGAATTTAAGTAATTTAAAACCTGCAGAAGGTTCAGTTAAGAGTCAAGGTAAAAGAGTTGGTAGAGGCCAAGGTTCTGGTAAAGGTGGGACAGCAACTCGTGGTCACAAAGGAGCTAAGTCTCGTTCTGGCTATTCTAGAAAAGTAGGATTTGAAGGAGGTCAAATGCCACTACAAAGACGTGTGCCTAAATTTGGTTTTACCAATATCAATCGTAAGGACTACCAAGGTATTAATCTTGACACGCTACAACAATTAGTAGATGAAAAGAAAATTAAGACAGAATTAGATTTTAACATGATCGTAGAGCTACGTTTAGCACGGAAGCACGAACTTGTTAAAATTTTAGGAAGAGGAGAGCTTAAAGCTAAACTTAAAGTTTCAGCTCATAAATTCACAGCATCGGCAAAAGCTGCTATTGAAGCAGCTGGTGGAGAAGTTGTAACCTTATAATATCCCAGAAAATGAAATTTATAGAGACATTAAAAAACGTTTGGAAAATCACAGAACTTAAAGATAGAATTATTCTAACTTTAGGGTTGTTGTTGGTCTACCGTTTTGGAGCACAAGTTGTGCTTCCAGGAATTGACGCTTCTCAGTTAGGATCATTGGCTTCCAAAACTGATTCGGGATTACTTGGACTCTTAAATGCTTTTACTGGTGGTGCATTTGCAAAAGCATCTATATTTGCTTTAGGTATAATGCCTTATATTTCTGCTTCAATCGTTGTTCAGTTAATGGGAATAGCAATACCCTACTTGCAGAAACTTCAGAAAGAAGGTGCTAGCGGACAAAAGAAAATTACTCAAATTACACGTTGGTTAACTATAGGTATTTGTTTAGTACAGGCCCCAGCCTATTTAGCAAGTCTTCCTGCATTAATGGGTGGTACTTCAGCGTTTACTTTAGGTCAAGGTGGTGTATTCTATTTTTCTTCTATTGTAATCTTAGTTACTGGTTGTGTTTTTGCAATGTGGCTTGGTGAAAAGATCTCTGATAAAGGAATTGGAAATGGTATTTCATTATTGATTATGGTAGGTATCATTGCAACGATGCCTCTTTCATTTGCTCAAGAATTTGATTCTGCGGTGAATCAATCCCAAGGAGGTTTAATTAAAATATTAATTGAACTTGTCATATGGTTTGTAATAATACTTGCTTCTATAATGCTGGTAATGGCTGTGAGAAAAATAGCAGTCCAGTACGCTAGAAGAACAGCATCTGGTGGTTATGAAAAAAATATTACGGGTTCAAGACAATATATACCCTTAAAGCTTAATGCTTCGGGAGTTATGCCAATTATTTTTGCACAAGCAATCATGTTTGTTCCTGGATTAGTAGGTGGTCTGGATGTCCTCAAAGATTCATTAGTAGGACAGTGGTTGGTAGCAAATTTTGGTGGTAATAGTATGTTTGGATTGTGGTATAATATAGTGTTTGCATTATTAATTATAATTTTTACATATTTTTACACTGCGATAACAGTCCCAACAAATAAAATGGCTGATGATTTAAAAAGAAGTGGAGGATTTATTCCTGGTATCCGACCTGGTTCGGAAACTTCAGAATACCTTGATAAAATAATGTCTCAGATTACCTTGCCGGGGTCTATGTTTCTAGCACTTATAGCTGTGTTTCCAGCCATAATAGTACGTCTCATGGATATCCAGCCAGGATGGGCCTTATTTTTTGGAGGAACTTCATTGTTAATAATGGTGGGGGTTGCGATCGACACAATGCAACAAGTAAATTCTTACTTGTTAAATAAACATTATGATGGCTTGATGAAAACAGGTAAAAATAGAAAAGCAGTTCAATAGCTCAATATAAATACATGGCAAAACAAGCAGCAATAGAACAAGACGGAAGCATCATAGAGGCATTGTCAAATGCGATGTTTCGAGTAGAATTAGAAAATGGTCACGTAGTGACCGCCCATATCTCTGGTAAGATGCGTATGCATTATATTAAATTATTACCTGGAGATAAAGTGAAATTAGAAATGAGTCCTTACGATTTATCTAAGGCAAGAATAACTTATAGATACTAATTAGAAGTAAAGATGAAAGTAAGAGCATCAATTAAAAAGAGAAGTGTAGATTGTAAAATCGTACGCCGAAAAGGAAGACTTTACGTTATAAACAAAAAGAATCCTAGGTTCAAACAAAGACAAGGTTAATTATGGCTAGAATTGCAGGGGTAGACATCCCAAAACAAAAAAGAGGAGTAATCTCTTTAACTTATATCTATGGGATAGGTAGAAGTAGAGCTAAAGAAATATTAGCAGAAGCAAAAGTTGATGAAAGTACTAAAGTATCCGACTGGTCCGATGAAGAAATCGGTAATATTCGTGATTCTGTAGGAACTTTTAAAATTGAAGGAGAGCTTCGTTCAGAAGTCCAATTAAACATCAAACGTTTAATGGATATTGGTTGCTACAGAGGTATTCGTCACAGAGCGGGTCTTCCATTGCGTGGACAACGAACGAAGAACAATTCAAGAACTAGAAAAGGTAGAAGAAAAACAGTTGCTAACAAGAAAAAAGTAACTAAATAATAATTAGTAATATGGCAAAGTCAAGTACTAAAAAACGTAAAGTTATCGTAGAATCTACGGGAGAAGCGCACATTACTGCATCTTTTAATAACATTATCATCTCATTAACCAACAAGAAAGGTGATGTGATCTCATGGTCATCAGCTGGAAAAATGGGTTTTAGAGGTTCCAAAAAGAATACTCCTTATGCAGCCCAGTTAGCCGCAGAAGATGCTTCTGGTCCTGCTAAAGATGCAGGCCTTAAGAAAGTTAAAGTATACGTTAAAGGACCTGGAAATGGAAGAGAGTCAGCAATCCGTTCTTTACATAATAGTGGGATTGAAGTTACTGAAATCATTGACGTAACTCCTACTCCTCACAACGGATGTAGACCACCAAAAAGAAGAAGAGTTTAATTTTTAATAGTATAAACGAGAGATCAACGACTGTCGAAGGATAAGCTTAAGACCTTAATTCACAATCACTCTCAAAAACAAAACGAAATGGCAAGATATACTGGTCCTAAAACTAAAATCGCCCGTAAGTTTGGCGAAGCAATCTTTGGAGAAGATAAATCCTTTGAAAAAAGAAATTACCCTCCAGGGCAGCACGGAAATAACAGACGCCGTGGTAAAAAGTCTGAGTACGCTATCCAGTTAATGGAAAAGCAAAAAGCTAAGTACACTTACGGAGTACTAGAAAAACAATTTAGAAACATGTTTAAAAAAGCAACTGCATCTAGAGGAATTACTGGTGAAGTCCTTTTACAATTATGTGAATCTAGATTAGACAATGTTGTTTTCAGGATGGGGTTGTCCCGTTCAAGAAGTGGAGCCAGACAACTAGTGTCTCACAGACACATTACCGTAAACGGAGGTATCGTAAATATCCCTTCGTACTCTTTAAAAGCTGGAGATGTAGTTGCCGTTAGAGAGAAATCTAAATCATTAGAAACAATTGAATCTGCTTTGTCAAATTCATCTGTTGTTTATGAGTGGATTACATGGAACAATGACACTAAATCTGGAACATATGTTTCTATTCCAGCTAGAATTCAAATTCCAGAAAACATCAACGAACAATTCATCGTCGAATTATATTCTAAATAATAACTGATACACTAAGCAATATGGCAATTTTAAATTTTCAGAAGCCCGATAAAGTAATCATGATTGATTCTACTGATTTTGAAGGTAAGTTCGAGTTCAGACCACTAGAGCCTGGTTACGGATTAACAGTAGGTAATGCTTTAAGACGCGTCTTACTTTCCTCATTAGAAGGATTTGCAATTACTTCAGTCAAAATGGAAGGAGTTGAACATGAATTCTCTACAATTCCTGGAGTTGTTGAAGACGTTACAGAAATAATTCTAAACTTAAAGCAAGTTCGTTTCAAACGACAAATTGAAGAAGTGGACAACGAATCTATTTCTATTTCTATTTCAGGACAAGATAAATTAACCGCTGGAGATTTTCAGAAGTTTATTTCTGGGTTCCAGGTCCTAAACTCAGATTTAGTGATTTGTAACCTTGACCCAAAAGTTACTATCAATATGGAATTGACCTTAGAAAAAGGTCGTGGATATGTTCCTGCAGAAGAAAATAAAAAATCATCTGCTGCTATTGGAACAATCTTTACTGACTCTATCTATACTCCAATTAAAAACGTTAAATATAGTGTTGAAAATTTTCGTGTAGAACAAAAAACAGATTACGAAAAATTAGTTTTCGAAATTCAAACAGATGGTTCAATCTCCCCTCAAGACGCTCTGACACAAGCTGCAAAAATCTTAATCCATCACTTCATGTTATTCTCCGATGAGCGAATAACTCTAGAGGCTGATGAAATTGCTCAGACTGAAACTTATGACGAGGAATCGCTTCACATGCGCCAGTTACTCAAAACTAAACTAATTGACATGGATCTTTCAGTTCGTGCTCTTAACTGCTTAAAAGCAGCTGAAGTAGATACTTTGGGAGATTTAGTATCTTTTAATAAGAATGACCTAATGAAGTTTAGAAATTTCGGAAAGAAGTCATTAACTGAGCTTGAGGAACTAGTGAATGTAAAAGGCCTAAATTTTGGAATGGACCTAAGTAAGTACAAACTAGATAAAGATTAATTACCTTATAATTTGCTCCTCTTAATGGGTTGATGCAAGATAAGGTTTAAAAGAAAATGTCATGAGACACGGAAAAAAAATAAATCATTTAGGTAGAAAAACTGCGCACAGAAAGTCAATGTTAGCTAACATGGCTTGTTCTTTAATAGAACACAAGCGTATTAATACAACAGTAGCTAAAGCTAAAGCTTTAAAACAATTTGTTGAGCCCTTAATTACAAAAGCAAAAGACGATACAACTCATCACAGGCGCTTAGTTTTTGCTCGTTTAAGACAAAAAGAAGCTATCACTGAATTGTTTGGTGCTGTCGCAACTAAAATCGCTGATCGTCCAGGTGGTTACACCAGAATCATAAAGTTAGGCAATCGTCTTGGAGATAATGCGGATATGGCTATGATCGAATTAGTAGATTACAATGAAATCTATAATGCTGATAAGCAACCTAAGAAAAAAACAACTCGTAGAAGCCGAAAAGGAGCCGCTGCAAAACCAGTTGCTACTGCGGTAGAAACATCATCAACTGAAGAAGAAGAATAAATGTTAATAAGCATTTGAAATTTTAAGGATAAACTTTTTTAGTTTATCCTTTTTTTCTGCAATTTTGTAAAACTTTTATAAGCAGTCAATTATAATGAAATACAAAGCAAGAAAGAAAGCCGTTTTAGTTCTAGCAGATGGTACTATTTTCCACGGTAAAGCAATTGGAAATGAGGGAACAGCCTTCGGAGAGGTTTGTTTCAATACCGGAATGACTGGTTATCAAGAGATTTTTACTGATCCTTCTTATTTTGGTCAGCTTATGGTGACCACAAACCCGCACATAGGAAACTATGGAATTAATGCTGATGAGATAGAATCAGACTCTATCAAAATCTCAGGCCTTATTTGCAAAAACTTTAGTTACAACTATTCTCGTGTTGATGCTGAGGGATCGCTAGAGGATTTCTTTAACACCCACAACTTATTCGCAATTTCAGATGTAGACACCAGAGCTTTGGTGAGTTATATCCGTGATAATGGTGCGATGAATGCCGTTATCTCTACTGATGTAGATGATTTAGAAGGACTTAAAAAACAGCTTTTACAAATCCCTCAAATGGAAGGTCTTGAACTGGCATCTAAAGTATCAACTAAAGAGCCTTATTTTTATGGAGATGAAAATGCAAGTTATAAAATTGCAGCTCTAGATATTGGGGTCAAAGAAAATATTCTTAGAAATTTTGCAAAAAGAGACGCTTACATAAAGGTGTTTCCATACAATTCAACTTTTGAAGAATTAAGTGCTTGGAATCCTGACGGTTATTTCTTGTCTAATGGACCAGGAGATCCGGAACCATTGGCAGAAGCCCAAATACTAGCCAAAACAATTATAGATAAAAATCTTCCCCTTTTCGGAATCTGTTTAGGTCACCAAGTAATTGCATTAGCTAATGGTGTGTCTACTTATAAGATGCATAATGGTCATAGGGGGATCAATCATCCTGTAAAAAACCTTGTTACTGGTAAAGGTGAAATCACTTCTCAAAACCATGGGTTTGCTGTCAATAAACAAGAAGCGGAAGCACACGCAGATTTAGAGATTACGCACTTGCACTTAAACGATGATACAGTGGCAGGGATTGCGATGAAGTCAAAAAATTGCTTCTCCGTTCAATACCATCCTGAAGCAAGTCCTGGTCCTCACGATTCATCTTACTTGTTTGATCAGTTTATCCAAAGTTTAAAATAACTAATTCATAAAAGGCAATATTTAATTAAAAAAATATTGCCTTTTTTTATTTTTATTACTACAACGTTTTAGCTAATAATTACTAGAATTCTACTTTAGAATAATTCTAAAAAAATACTATTTCGTAAGTTTACATTCTATAACTAAATTAAATACAAGACTATGAGTATTATAATTAACATTCACGCACGTCAAATATTAGACTCAAGGGGTAATCCTACAGTTGAAGTTGATGTAACAACTGAAAATGGCTTTATTGGAAGAGCAGCTGTACCATCAGGAGCCTCTACAGGTGAGCACGAAGCAGTTGAACTGCGCGATGGAGGAACTGCTTACATGGGGAAAGGCGTTTTAAAAGCAGTTGAAAATGTGAATACACTTATTGCTCAAGAGCTTCTTGGTGTTTCTATCTTTGAACAAAACTTGATTGATCAAATTATGATTGATCTAGACGGAACGTCTAATAAATCAAAACTAGGTGCGAATGCCATTCTTGGTGTTTCTTTAGCTGCTGCAAAAGCCGCAGCCGCAGAGCTAGGAATGCCATTATATAGTTATGTTGGAGGGGTAAGCGCTAATACGCTTCCTGTACCGATGATGAATATCATCAACGGAGGTTCACATAGTGATGCTCCTATTGCATTTCAAGAGTTTATGGTAATGCCAGTAAAGGCTAAAAACTTTACTCATGCGATGCAAATGGGGACGGAAATTTTTCATCATTTAAAAAAAGTATTACATGACAGAGGTCTGAGTACTGCTGTAGGAGATGAAGGTGGGTTTGCTCCAAACCTTGAAGGAGGGACAGAAGATGCTTTAGAAACGATTGCAATAGCTGTTAAAAATGCAGGCTACAATTTAGGAGATGACGTCATGATTGCCTTAGATTGTGCTGCAGCTGAATTTTACGCAGATGGTCATTATAACTATACAAAATTTGAAGGAACTAAAGGTCAAACACGTACAAGTCATCAACAAGCAGATTACTTAGCAGAATTAGCAGCTAAGTATCCAATCATTTCAATTGAAGATGGAATGGATGAAAATGACTGGGAAGGGTGGAAATACCTTACGGACAAGATAGGGGATAAGGTTCAATTAGTTGGTGACGATTTATTTGTAACCAATGTAGAACGTCTTTCAAGAGGGATTGATAATAATATTGCTAATTCAATTCTTATTAAAGTCAATCAAATCGGAACACTTACTGAAACAATAGCTGCCGTGAACATGGCGCATAATGCAGGTTACACTTCTGTAATGTCGCATCGTTCTGGTGAAACAGAAGATAATACTATTGCAGATCTTGCAGTTGCCTTAAATACAGGTCAAATCAAAACAGGTTCTGCATCACGAAGTGACAGAATGGCTAAGTACAACCAATTACTCCGAATTGAGGAAGAGTTAGGTGAGACGGCCTACTTTCCACAAGAGAAAGCATTTAAAATCTACTAACATGCTTAGTTTATGAAAAAAAAGACACCTTATTTGAGGTGTCTTTTTTTTAAATAAGATTTTGAGACTGCACTTCTCAATTAATAATATTCCAGTTTAAGAAAAAAATAGTTGCCTAGAGATTCTCTGTAAGCCTTTCGAATAAAACATTTTTTTTTTGTAAATTTGTTAGTCATTATAATACTTCCCAAAAATGTCAGATAAAGCAATTTTAGAAATAAACGGTCAAAAATATGAATTCCCAACTTTTAAAGGTTCTGAAAATGAAGTTGCCATAGATATTAGTACTCTGAGGTCGGTTACAGGAGGAGTAACAACAATAGATCCAGGTTTTAAAAATACAGGTTCTTGTAAAAGTGAAATCACATTCTTAGACGGCGAAAAAGGTATCTTAAGATACAGAGGGTATTCCATTGAAGAATTAGCTGACAAAGCTGATTTTTTAGAAGTCACATATTTATTAATTTTTGGAGAATTACCATCTAAAGAACAATTAGATAAATTTCATTCAGATATAAAATCCGAAACTATCGTAGATGATGATATTCGTAAAATATTAGATGCTTTTCCAAAGTCTGCACATCCTATGGGTGTTTTATCCTCACTTACAAGTGCGCTTACAGCTTTTAACCCTACAAACGACCAAGTCAGTAATATTGATTACGAAAGGACTAGAGAGGCCTTGTATAACAATATAGTTAAAGTTTTAGGAAAGATTCCAGTATTAGTAGCATGGACTTTAAGAAAGAAGAATGGGCTCCCTCTAGATTATGGAGATAGCTCTTTGGGGTATGTAGAAAACATCCTTAAAATGATGTTTAATAAGCCTAATGAGGTTTATGTTCAAAACCAAGTTGTTGTTAATGCATTAAATAAGTTACTCATTTTACATGCTGACCATGAGCAAAACTGCTCTACATCTACAGTTCGAATAGTTGGTTCTTCTCATGCTGGTTTATTTGCTTCTATATCCGCTGGTATTTCTGCCTTATGGGGCCCCCTTCACGGAGGAGCTAACCAGGCAGTTTTAGAAATGTTGGAGGCTATCAAAGAAGATGGTGGCGACACGAAAAAATATATGGCAAAAGCTAAAGATAAAAGTGATCCTTTTCGTTTAATGGGATTTGGACATAGAGTTTATAAAAACTTTGATCCACGCGCTAAGATCATCAAAGTAGCAGCTGATGAAGTTCTCAAAGATTTAGGAGTTGAAGATCCTATTTTAGATATCGCCAAAGGTCTTGAAAATGAAGCCTTAACAGATCCTTACTTTGTGGATAGAAAACTTTATCCTAACGTTGACTTTTACTCTGGGATTATTTATCGTGCTATGGGAATTCCTGTAGAAATGTTTACAGCTATGTTTGCTCTAGGTCGTCTTCCAGGTTGGATAGGTCAATGGAAAGAAATGCGTTTTCGTAATGAACCTATAGGTCGACCGCGACAAATATATACTGGAAGTACTTACCGCCCATTCAAGTCTGTGTCTAAATAAAATCCTTCTTAAGGAAGTAACATATGCTATCTCTTCTCATAAATAATGAGTTTTCCCGATTGAGGTCTGTCCTCCTTGGTATTGCTCATAGTAACGGTCCTGTTCCTTTAATTGAAGACTGCTATGATCCAAGTAGTTTACAGCACGTGCGTTCAGGTACTTACCCAGTCGAGGCTGATATGAGCGCAGAGATGGCAGCTGTATTGGCAGTCTTTAAAAGATATAAAGTTCAAGTATTCCGCCCAAGCATTATTGAGAATTGTAACCAAATATTTGCAAGGGATATTGCCTTTGTCATTGAAGATAAATTCTTTAAATCAAATATTCTCCCAGAAAGAGATCAAGAAATTAACGCTCTAAAAACGCTTTTTAAATTAATCGCTCCAGAAAATAGTATTGCACTTCCTGAAGATTGTCATATCGAAGGGGGTGACGTAATTGTCTGTGGTAAATATGTTTTTATAGGCGTCTATTCGGGTCCTGATTATTCAGATTACATAACGGCTAGAACCAATCTTAATGCTGCAAAAGCGATTCAGGAATTATTTCCTGAAAAAATTGTTAAAACTTTTGAGCTTCGTAAATCTAACTCAAATCCACTTGAAAATGCGTTGCATTTAGATTGTTGTTTTCAGCCTTTAGGTCAAGGTAAAGCCTTAATTCATGCTAATGGATTTTTAAACCCAAATGATTATGAATGGTTGATTGATTTTTTTGGAAAAGACAATGTGTTTGAGCCGACTAAAGAAGAAATGACTCAAATGAATTGCAATGTATTTTCTATATCAGATTCCGTTGTGATTTCTGAACAAAACTTTATAAGGTTAAACACCTGGCTCGTTGCACAGGGGTTTACAGTAGAAAAAGTACCTTATTCTGAAATATCTAAACAAGGGGGATTACTCCGTTGTTCAACCCTCCCACTAATACGCGATTAAAATGTCACAAATTACCAATACAGTTTTAATGATTCGTCCCATTCAATTTCGAATGAACGAGCAAACATCTGTCAATAATTATTACCAAAAAACGCCTGAAAACACACTTCCCGAAGCGGTGAATAAAATGGCTGTCAAGGAATTTGACGGCTTGGTAAGAAAACTTAAAAAAGCAGGCATCCATGTTATAGTTGTTAAGGATACCAAAGAGTTTGATACGCCAGACTCCATATTTCCTAACAATTGGATTTCATTTCATGCCAATGGAACTATTGGTCTATATCCGATGTTTGCTGAAAATAGACGCCTTGAACGAAAGGAGTCTGTTTTAGAAGCGGTGGAAGCCCAGGGCTTCGTTGTTAAAAACGTGGTTGATTACACAGCTGCAGAAGCAGATAATCTTTTCTTAGAAGGCACCGGAAGTATTTTATTAGATCGTGTAAATAATAAGGCTTACTGTGCCATATCTGATCGAGCCGATGAAGAGCTTTTTATTGAATTCTGTGAAGATTTTGAATACACTCCAGTGGTGTTTTCGGCTTATCAAACAGTCAATGGTAAGCGCGAAAAAATATACCATACCAATGTTATGATGTGCATTGGTGAGACGTTTGCAGTGGTATGCTTGCCTTGTATCGATGATAAAAAAGAACGAAAAAGCCTGATTAATCATCTTCAAGAAGACGGAAAAAAAGTCATCGAAATATCCGAGGATCAAGTAAACCAATTTGCAGGAAACATGCTGCAGCTTAAAGGGGCGGATGCGGCCAGTTATTTAGTAATGAGTCAGTCTGCACTAAATTCACTAAGGCCTGCACAGATTAAGATTATAGAGTCTCACACAACGATTCTTTCAAGTCCTCTAGACACCATTGAGTCTTGTGGAGGTGGAAGTGCTCGTTGCATGATGGCAGAAGTGTTTTTGCCCGCAACCGTATCAAAATAGGATTAAAAAAAATGTATCTTTGAAATTGAAATTGAATATATAATGACTCTTCATGAATCGCTAGCGCAACACATTAAACAAGCCTTTTTAACACTTTATCAAACACCCTTAATATCTGTTGAGTTTCAATCAACTCGTAAAGATTTTGAAGGAGATCTTACGGTTGTGACGTTTTCAATGTTACGAACTGTAAAAATGAACCCGGCTCAATTAGGGGAGGACTTAGGAGCCTATTTATGTGAAAACTCTGCGGAAGTTATTGGATATAATGTGGTCAAAGGTTTTTTAAACTTGGTGATTTCTGACGCCTATTTTATGGACTTTTTTCAGACCCTAACTAGCAGCTCTAAATTTGGTTTTTTAGAACCATCAGGAGATCAAGCTGTGATGGTTGAGTATTCCTCTCCAAACACAAACAAGCCTTTGCATTTGGGGCATGTTAGAAATGTTCTCTTAGGCTATAGTGTTGCTGAAATATTAAAGGCATCCGGAAGGAAAGTTTATAAAACTCAAATTATTAATGACCGAGGCATTCATATATGTAAAAGTATGTTGGCATGGCAGCGTTATGGAAATAACGAAACCCCAGAATCTACAGGGCTGAAGGGCGATAAGCTAGTTGGAAATTATTATGTAAAATTTGATCAAGTATACAAACAAGAAATTAGTGCATTAGAAGCAAAAGGACTCTCTTTAGAAGACGCTAAAAACCAAGCTCCTATCTTGTTAGATGCCAAGGAGATGCTTTTAAAGTGGGAAGCTGGAGATGGAGCAGTGGTCGCACTTTGGGACCAAATGAATCAGTGGGTTTATGCTGGATTTGATGTCACCTATAAAGCGATCGGAGTTGATTTTGATAGTTACTATTACGAAAGCCAAACCTATTTATTAGGGAAATCATTTATTGTTGAAGGGCTTCAAAAAGGGGTTTTTGTAAAAAAAGAAGATGGCTCTGTTTGGTGTGACCTCACCGCTGATGGATTGGATGAGAAAATTGTACTACGAGCCGACGGAACGGCCGTTTATATGACTCAAGATATTGGAACTGCCATTCAACGTTTAGAAGATTTTCCCGATGTTGTAGGGATGGTATACACCGTAGGGAATGAGCAAGATTATCATTTTAAAGTGTTGTTTTTGATCTTGAAAAAACTTGGCTTTGAGTGGGCTAAGAATTTGTCTCATCTTAGCTATGGAATGGTAGATTTGCCGAGTGGTAAGATGAAAAGTCGTGAAGGTACCGTTGTTGATGCTGATGATTTAATTGCTGAAATGGGTGCTACTGCAAAGCAGATTTCACAAGAATTAGGGAAATTGGAAGGATATTCAGAGACTGATAAAGAAGCGATTTATTCGACGATTGGTTTAGGGGCACTTAAGTATTTTGTTCTTAAAGTTGATCCTAAAAAACGAATTCTATTTGATCCGAAGGCTTCCGTAGATTTCCAAGGAAATACAGGTCCGTTCATTCAATATACTTATGCTCGAATTCAAGCCATTCTAAGAAAATCAGCGCAAGATTCACACCCAGAAATTCCGACTTCATATTCCTTGCACGATAAAGAAAAATCATTGTTAAAACAGTTGCAGCTATTTCCAGAAGTTATTCAACAAGCAGCAGCCAATTATAGCCCAGCACTCGTTGCTAATTTTTCATATGATTTGGTAAAAGAATTCAATTCTTTTTATCAAAATGTATCTATATTAGGAGCAGACTCTGCTGTAGAAATCTCATTTAGAGTTCAAGTTTCTAAAGCAGTTGCAGACACGGTCAAAAACGCATTTAGTTTATTAGGAATTAAAGTTCCTGAGCGTATGTAATTTTAAATTCTATGCTTGACTCGTTACAACATTTTATTCCAGAAGCCTCTTATGATCAAGTAACCGCTCTTTTGTCGCATGATAATTTAATTGTTAAAGTCAAACAAGAACGCAAAACCCGTCACGGCGATTACCGTCGTTTACCAACAGGTAAACACCAAATCACAATCAATTCAAATTTAAATCCTTATCGTTTTTTAATTACGTTGATTCATGAAATCTCCCACTTTGAAACGTATAAGTCTTATGGCAGACAAATAAAGCCGCACGGTCCGGAATGGAAGTCCGTTTTTCAACAACTTATGTTAGGCTTTTTAAGACCAGAAGTATTCCCTACAGATATCTTGCCACTTCTAGCATCTCACTTTAAAAACCCAAAAGCAAGCAGCGATTCGGATGCGGTATTAGCCTTGAAGTTAAAGCAGTACGACCCCCCTAACGGAAAAATATTTATATTTGAAGTGCCAATTGGGTCTACATTTCGATTGCATAACGGCAAATTATTTCAAAAAGGACCAAAAAGGCGAACGCGATTTGAAGGGACTGAAATTGCGACGGGCCGCTTGTACGTTTTTAATCCAAATGCGGAAGTAGAACTCGTAAAGGAGTGAGAAAAAATATAACCATTGTGATTAATATTGTTAGTTATGAATGAGAATTTAAATACAGAGTCAGAGAACACAAAAGCAGAACAATCTAAGGCAGCCGTAAAAAATGATGCCTTAGGACTCTGGTCCTCATTAAAAATATTTTTAATAGAGTTGTTAGATTTTCGTCACGACACGGATCGAGATGCTACTGTAGCGGCGATTAAGGCCGATATTCCATTTAAAGGTGCAACAGTATGGATTTTAATTTGCTCGATCTTTGTCGCTTCTATAGGCTTAAATGCTGACTCTACAGCCGTTGTAATTGGTGCCATGTTAATTTCACCATTAATGGGGCCTATCCTTGGAATTGGGTTGTCTATTGCCATCAATGATATAGATACGCTTAGAAAGTCTTTAATCAACCTAGCAACCATGCTTGTGTTGAGTTTGTTTACTGCATTTTTGTTTTTTTACATCTTTCCTTTAAATCAAGATAATTCCGAATTACTGGGTCGTGTTAAGCCCGATATTCGAGACGTTCTTATTGCATTTTTTGGAGGTTTAGCGCTAATTATTGCTCGAACAAAAAAAGGAACGATTGCCTCTGTTGTATTTGGTGTCGCCATTGCCACCGCTTTGATGCCGCCCCTTTGTACGGCAGGGTATGGTTTGTCTCAAGGTAATTGGATCTACTTTCGTGGCGCTATGCACCTTTTTGCGATTAACACTATTTTTATTGCCTTTGCCACCTTTTTAGTGTTGAAGATTCTGCGTTTTCCAATGGTTACTTATGCAAACTCTAAGCGACGAAAAAACATTTCTCGTTTTGCCACTATTATTGCTTTAGCGGCGATGCTTCCAGCAAGCTGGTCTTTTTACAGCGTTTTAAATGAAACGAGGATTGAATCCGATTATAACATGTATTTAGAATCTGAAATAGAAGGCAACAATAGTCTGTGGTTGAGAAGTTCAAACAGGGACTTGGATAATAAATCAATTACACTTAACTTTAATGGAGAGATTAGTGAGGCGACTAAATCTGATTTAATAAATGAACTGAACGGTTATGAGTATCTTCAAGATTTTAGTCTCATTATTAACGGAAATAAAAATAGAAGTTCAGACAAGATTTTAGAATTGTATGACTTAGCTATTGATAAAATTGAGGAACGCGAAACGACGATTTCGACTTTAGTAATGGAGATAGATAGTTTAAAGTTAAATTCGGGTTCTAATAAAACTATGATGGATTTGAATGTGTTTTCTACGCTTTCCAAAGATGCTAAAATCCAATTCACAGAATTAAAATACTTCGGCTATTCAAAAATGTTAATCTCCTCAGATTTTCGAACCACAGATACATTAATTGTCGTTAGAACTCAATGGGATTCCTCACTGGCAGACAGTTTGGTAGGTATCCGTGTTGATAGCCTAAAGTTATGGTTAAAATCAGAGTTGGATGTTGAGAATTTAGAAATGATTGGTAAATAACATCTAATGGTCGTCTAAGTACATCTTACGCACTTTTTTAAATAAGTTGGAGGAATATACAAAGTCTGTAACCACTTCGTTGTCCGTTTTAAAGATGGTGTCCTTATTTCCTTCCCAGGCTTTGAGTCCGTCTTTTAGAAATATAATTTTCTCTCCAATCTCCATGACTGAATTCATGTCATGAGAGTTTATTACTGTGACAATATCGTATTCTTTTGTAATTTCTTGAATTAAATTATCAATGACAATAGCAGTTTTTGGATCCAAGCCAGAATTTGGCTCATCACAAAACAAATATTTAGGGTTGTTAACAATAGCCCTAGCTATAGCGACACGTTTTTGCATTCCTCCAGAAGCCTCACTAGGCATTTTATTATGAGCATTTTGAAGATTCACCCTTTTTAAAGCAGAGTTGGCACGCTCCTCCATTTCACTTTGTGATTGGTCAGTGAACATTCTTAGTGGAAACATAACATTTTCAGCTATGGTTAACGAGTCAAATAAAGCACCTCCTTGAAATACCATTCCAATTTGTGAGCGTAATGTTCGTTTTTCATTAGCCGATAGACTCAAAAACAATTTATCATCATAGCCTATACTGCCTTTATGGTAGTCAAAAAGTCCAAGTAAGCACTTTAATAAGACTGTTTTACCAGAGCCACTTTGACCAATGATAAGATTGGTTTTTCCTTTTTCAAATAAGGTTGAAATCCCTTTCAATACTTGAGAGTCTCCAAATGATTTGTGTAAATTTTTAACTTCGATCATTAGCTTAGAAGCATTTGAGTTAAAATATAATTCAGTAAAATAATAGCAACACTCGTCCATACAAAAGCAGTAGTACTTGCTTTACCTACTTCTAAAGCCCCACCTTTCATGTAATATCCATGAAAGGATGGAATAGTTGCTAGTAAAAATGCAAATACTAATGTTTTAATAAATGCATATACCATGTGAAAGGGCATAAAGTCCATTTGAACTCCAGTCACATAGTCTTCAAAAGTAGAATATCCTCCAAACACGCAAGCCGCCATTCCTCCAATGATTCCTAAAAACATGGCTATAGAAATTACAAAAGGATAAAGTAAAAGAGCAACAGTCTTTGGAAACACTAAATAATTTACCGAGTTAATCCCCATGACCTCCAAAGCATCAATTTGTTCGGTAACACGCATTGTTCCAATGCTAGAAGTAATGAAAGACCCTACTTTACCAGCCATAATTACTGAAATAAATGTAGGGGCAAACTCTAAAATAATGGATTGTCTGGTTGCAAATCCAACTAAGTATCTTGGAATTAATGGGTTGTCAATATTCAAGGCTGTTTGAATTGTAATTACGCCGCCTACAAAAAAAGAGATAAAGGCGACAATTCCTAAAGATCCAATGATTAGATCTTCAATATCTTTTAGAATCAGCTGTTTCATTACAGACCATTTGGTAGGTTTGCGGAACATTTCGGCAATCATTAAAAAATAGGACCCAATATTGTGAAGGTATTTCATGGAATTATAATTGATGCTAAAGTAAAAAATTCTATCCATTAATTTACTTTTAATAAAATTGAATCATAAAAATTAGTGTATTTTTGAAATTAATTAAGCTAAAAATTCATGTATTCCAAAGTCACGTATTTGTTTTTGCTATTAAGCATTTTTTCATGTAACACTTCCTTAGAAGTATCATCTTATAAAGTCTCAAATAATAAGCCTAAACTTGTAGTGGGCGTTGTGGTAGATCAAATGCGTTTCGAATTCCTGAACCGTTTTAAAAATAAATACAGTTCACAAGGGTTTTTAAGATTAATGAATCAAGGATATAGCTGCAACAATCATCATTTTAATTATATTCCGACGTTAACTGGTCCTGGCCATGCTTCGATATTTTCTGGGACGACCCCTAGTGTTCATGGGATTGTAGGTAATGATTGGTATGATAAAACAAAGGAAAGTATGGTCTATTGTACTACAGATAGGAAGTATATTCCAGTCGGAGCTGACTCTAAATACGGTAAAGTAGCTCCAACGAACTTGAAAGTTACTACTGTTGCCGATCAAAATCGAATATTTACACAAATGAAAGGTAAAACGATAGGGGTCTCTATCAAAGATCGAGGCGCTGTTTTTCCTTCTGGACACACAGCAAATGGAGCCTATTGGTTTGAAGGTTTAGATGAAGGAAAGTGGATGACAAGCTCTTATTACATGGACGAACTTCCTGAATGGGTAAGAAAATTTAATACTCGCTCAAATATATCAAACTATGTTAAGACATGGAATACGCTTTACGATATTAATTTGTACCAAGAAAGTGGACCTGATAATTCAAATTATGAAAAAGGATTTAATGGAAAAACTACCCCGATCTTTCCTTATGATTTAAAAGATCTAATGGGGTCAAATGAAGGGTTTGATGTCATCAAAACAAGTCCTTTTGGGAATACAATGATCACAGATTTTGCCTTATCTGCCATTGAGGCGGAAGGTTTAGGCGATGACTTGTTTACGGACTTTCTTACCATAAGTTATTCGTCTACTGATTATGTAGGGCATAATTTTGGTTTAAGCTCTGTAGAGTTGCAGGATACTTATCTGCGTCTTGATTTAGAGATTGAGCGCTTACTAAATTATTTAGATAAAAATATAGGAGAAGGGAATTATACTTTATTTCTAACTGCCGATCACGGAGCAGCTGAGGTTCCTGCTTATTTGAGTGATATTAATATACCAGGTTCAAACATAGCAAAAGACGATTTTTCTCCTTTATTTGAGGCTCTTAAAACAAAATATGGAGCTTCTGATTTAGTTAAAAATATAAGT
Source organism: uncultured Formosa sp. (assembly GCA_913052445.1). Lineage (GTDB taxonomy): Bacteria > Bacteroidota > Bacteroidia > Flavobacteriales > Flavobacteriaceae > Hel1-33-131. The sequence goes on along the minus strand of CAJXDP010000005.1, from coordinate 24,082 downwards.
AATGATCAAGTTTTCTTAAACCAAGAACGAATTCTTTCTTTGCAACTAAACTTAGATGAGGTACAGAGGTTTGTGGTGAATGAAATTATCAAGTATCCTTTCTTGAGTAATGCCTATACAGCCACAACGATGCAGTCTACTTACTTTGAGAGTGGCTTGCCAATGTTGCTCCAAAATGGTTACAATCAAAAAATATCTGGAGACGTCCTATTTACTCTTCAACCGGGTGTGATTGTATATGGTTCTAAAGGAACAACTCATGGGTCAGGATATACCTATGACACGCATGTACCCTTATTGTTTTACGGAAACGGTGTTCAGAAGGGAACGTCTTATGAGCCTACAAGCGTAACTGACATAGCGCCTACGATTTCGGCACTACTGGGTATATCATTTCCTAGTGGGGCTACAGGAACTGTTATTGAAAATGTGATTTATTAGTTTCGTTAGCGATCTCATTATTAACCCCACCAATGTAGTTTAATAATGCTTCTTTTCCAGAATAATTTGTAGAAGATGTAATAAAGTAGTTTGGTATTTCTTCCCAAAATTCAAGCAACTTATTTTTGTAACTCTCAATATGTTTTTCAATAGCTTTTGGGCGTAATTTATCTGCTTTTGTAAAAATAATTGAAAACGGTATGTTGTGTTCTCCAAGCCATTGCATAAATGCCAAATCAACAGATTGGGGATCATGTCTAATATCAACCAAAACAAAGGCAGAAATTAATTGTTTTCGTTCTCTAAAGTAAATAGTTATAAATTTCTGAAATGTTTTCTTCGCAGATTTTGACACGCGAGCATATCCATACCCAGGTAAGTCAACTAAAAACCAATCTTTGTTAATCAAAAAATGATTAATAAGCTGAGTTTTTCCAGGCCTTCCAGATGTTTTGGCCAAACTCTTTTGATTGGTTAACATGTTAATTAACGAAGATTTTCCAACGTTACTACGTCCAATAAAAGCATATTCAGGTAGTTGATTTGTAGGGCATTTAGAAACCTCTTGGTTGCTTACTACAAATTCAGCAGTTTTAATTTGCATAATGATTTGATTTTTACAGCTCTCTATTATTAAGCCAATCAAATACGATCTTATTGAATGTGTCTGGGTGTTCCATCATTGCTGCATGACCACATTTATCGATCCAGAATAATTCTGAGTCGGGTAGAAGATTATTAAACTCTAACCCTACGTCAGGTGGAGTGACGATGTCATTTTTCCCCCAAACAATACAAGTTGGTGTTGTGATATTTGGTAGATCTTTTGCCATATTGTGTCTAATAGCACTTTTAGCAATAGCAAGAGTTTTTATAAGTTTACTTCGGTCATTGACGCTTGCAAATACCTCATCTATCATTTCTTTAGAAGCGACTTCAGGATCATAAAACACTTCCTGAACTTTTGCTTTCATGACTTCGTAGTCACTGCGTTTTGTGTAACCACTGCCCATAGCACTTTCGTAAAGTCCAGAGCTTCCTGTAATAACCAGTGCTTTTACTTTAGTGGGGTATAGTTTTGTGTAAAGTAATCCAATATGTCCTCCAAGAGAATTCCCAAGTAGAATAACTTCATCAAAACCTAGAAAGTCAATAAATTCCTTAAGGTATTCTGCAAAAGTTTTGACATTCGTGCTAAGTAGTGGTAAAGAATATAAAGGAAGTTCAGGCAGTACTACTTTATAACCATTTTCATTAAAAAATTCAGTAACTCCAGTGAAATTGCTTAAGCCTCCCATTAACCCATGAAGGATTATTATTGGTCGTCCTTTACCAATTTCTACATAATTGAATTTACCCTTTTTTTTAAAACTATAATTCATTTGATCACTGAAAATTGGTTTAATGCAAATCTACACAAATTAAATTAAAAAATATTGATTTTTTATTCTTCAGCATATATAAGTATTGACCCATTAAGCTTTTTTTTAGGCCCTTTTTTGGTCTAATTAAAGTAATTAATAGGCTATTTTAAATACCATTTTCCACTCTATAAATATTTAATATAGATAATAAATTTACGCATTTAATCGAAGTATTTTGCCGTTAATAGAATTTTAATAATATTGTGGTAAAATGTGGTAAAATGTGGTAAATATTTTTTAGCTTTGAATTAATTAATCTGTTAAATTATAATATCAAAAATTGAATACTTTAATTGGAACATATGAATGTAAGGTTGATACCAAGGGGCGTTTGATGCTGCCGGTCGCCTTCAAAAAACAGCTGGCTTCTGTAATGGGCGCCGGCTTTGTTTTGAAGCGTGCGGTTTTTCAGCCATGTCTTGAGTTGTATCCAATGGGTGAGTGGGAGGATTTGATGCAAAACGTTAATAAGCTCAATCGATTTAAGAAAAAAAATAATGATTTCATAAGACGTTTTACTGCGGGAGTCAAGCCGGTAGATTTAGATGTCTCTGGTCGTTTACTTATTTCAAAGGATCTTGTGGGCTTTGCTGGGATATCCAAGGAAATCGTCGTGACCTCTGCAGTTAATATTATTGAAATCTGGGACAAAGATAAATATGAAAAAGCCATTAATGATGCTGCGGGTGATTTTGCCGGTCTTGCTGAAGATGTAATGGGGCAAGATGATACAGATGGAGTATCATAAGCCAGTATTGCTTAAAGAGACCGTAGCTGGTTTAAACATAAAGCATGATGGTGTATATGTTGACGTAACTTTCGGGGGTGGCGGTCACAGTAGGGAAATCCTTGCATGCTTAGGGCCTAACGGTCGACTTATCGCTTTTGATCAAGATAAAGACGCTCTTTTAAATATGATAGATGATCCTCGATTTTTATTGATCAATGAAAATTTTAGATTTATACAGCGATTTTTGAGATTTCATGGAGTTAAGTCTGTAGATGGAATCTTAGCTGATTTTGGCGTTTCGTCGCATCAATTTGATGAGCCAGAGAGGGGATTTTCGATTCGTTTTGATGCGATGTTAGATATGAGGATGAATCAACAGGATGTGTTATCAGCACATTCATTAGTTAATAACTATGAAGAAGAGGCTCTACGTCAAGTGCTATGGAAGTATGGAGAATTAAGGACTGCTCCAGTATTGGCAAAAACAATAGTTCAAGCTCGTCAAATACAGTCAATAGATACTACGTTTAGTTTGAAAGCTATTTTGAAAAAACATTTACCTCAAGGCAGAGAAAATAAGATACTAGCGCAAATTTATCAAGCGATTAGAATAGAAGTGAATCAAGAGATTGAAGTACTTAAAGCTTTTTTATTACAGACGCCTTATTTACTAAAAACTGATGGACGACTAAGTATTATTTCGTATCACTCATTAGAAGACCGCTTGGTTAAGCGGTTTATAAGAAATGGTTTATTCCAAGGTGAGCCTGAAAAAGATGTTTTTGGAAATTTTGAAGTTCCTTTCAAAAAAGTTGGAGGCTTAATTGTTCCAACATTATCTGAAATAAAGTCAAATAACAGAGCGCGAAGTGCTAAGTTAAGAATTGCTAAAAAAGTAAATTAATAGCTGTAAATGAAAAACAGAATATATAATATTTTAAAAGGAACTTTTCTCGTTAGCGATGGAGCTTTTAAAAATTGGCGTCTCATTTTCTTTTTTTTAACATTAGCCATATTAATGATTGCCAGCTCTCATACGACTGATCGCAAGGTGCATGAAATTGCTCGATTAAATGAAAGGGTTAAGGAGCGTCGTTCATCTTATGTCGAAACACGTGCCTTGTTAATGGAGTTTAAAATGGAGTCCGTTATTAAAAAACGACTTTCTTCCAACAGGATTAAGACCTCTGTTGATCCGCCTTTTAAAATCATTATTAAATCTAAATCTAATTAAGTCAATGCTATCAACTGAAAAGTCTATTATGAACAAACTGTACTTCACATCTGTAGTCATGTTCATTTTTGCGCTTTTAGTGGTTTATAAATTAATCACAATCCAGTTTGTTCATGGAGCTGATTATCGTGGACTTTCAGAGCAGCGAACGATTAAAGATGTTAAGATTCCAGCTAATCGAGGTAATGTATATTCTGTGGGCGGTAGCTTGTTGGCGACATCAGTCCCAAAATATGATATTCGAATTGATCTATTGGCTCCCTCAATCAAAAACTATGAAAAATACATCAGTGCATTAAGCGATTCTTTGGCTAGCTTTCATGGAGCTTCATCCAACGAATATGTACAAAAGTTGAATTTAGCACGAAAGAATAAAAACCGCTTCTTTCTCTTAGCTAGCAATTTAGGGTATTCACAATATTTAAAATTTAGAAACTTCCCTCTTTTGAGACTAGGAGCTTTCAAAGGCGGGTTGATTGTAGAACAATACACGAAACGTGACTATCCTATGGGGGCAATAGCACAAAGATTAATTGGGTATGAGCGTTTTGATGACTTTGGTAACGTTACACGTGTTGGTATTGATGGAGCATTTGGTAAAAAATACTTAAGAGGTGTTGATGGGCAGAGACGTAAGCAAAAAATTGGTAAAGGACAATGGAAGCCAATAGATGATTTTAATCAACTTGATCCCCAAGACGGTTATGATATTTACACTACGATTGATGTTAATATTCAAGATATAGCTCATCATGCTCTTTTAGATCAGTTAGAAATGTACAAAGCCGACCATGGAACGGTTGTTGTAATGGAAACAAAAACAGGTGAAATTAGAGCCATATCTAATCTAGGAAGAAATAGTGAAGGCTTGTATTATGAACGGCTTAACTATGCTGTTGGAGAATCACATGAGCCTGGGTCTACCTTTAAGCTAATGGCATTAGCGGTTGCTCTAGAAGATAAAGTCATTGATACTACATCGATGGTTGATACTGAAAAAGGTGTTTTGTCATATTATGGAAAAAAGGTAAGGGATGCAAAAAGTGGTGGATATGGAAATATATCAATCGCCAGAGCTTTTGAAGTTTCTTCAAATACAGGAATTGTAAAAGCCATTCATGGCGCATATAAAAATAACCCAGAAAAATTTGTGGATGGGTTGTATCGGATGAATCTTCAGGATTCTCTTGGGTTACCTCTTATTGGTGAAGGGCGATCTATTATTCCGGATCCAAGAATTAAAAATGGTCGTTGGAGTGGTATTGCTTTAGAATGGATGGCCTATGGTTACGGAGTTTCTTTCACCCCACTTCAAACGTTAACTTTTTATAACTCTATTGCTAACGATGGTGTTATGGTAAGACCAAAGTTTTTAAGAGAAATAAAAGAAATTGATAACTCAATTGAAACTTTTCAGACAGAAGTAATCAATCCTCAGATTTGTTCGAAAGAAACCGTATTAAAATTACAGCAGCTGCTTAAGAATGTAGTTGAAAAAGCCCACGGGACTGGACATAAATTGTACTCTGAAAAATTCTCAATGGCAGGAAAAACAGGTACGTGTCAAAAAGACTATTTAAACAAAGATCAGTTAAGTTATATATCCTCTTTTTCTGGTTATTTTCCAGCGGAAAACCCTAAATATTCTTGTATAGTAGTAATTCATGAACCAAACAAAAGCGTAGGATATTATGGAGCGGATGTTTCTGGCCCTGTGTTTAAGAAAATAGCACAGAAAATATATAGGGATTCTCCTATTATTGATAAGGTTGAAGATGTGAATAAAAAATCAGAATCTGTTGAAGCCAACTACAGTAAGTATTATGCCGTGGCACAAGATTACAAAACGGTAATGCCTAATTTAAAGGGGATGTCAGCAATGGATGCTATTTCTATATTAGAAAACATGGGTCTTAAGGTTCAGACCTCTGGAATTGGTCGTGTTTCAAAACAATCGATAAAAACGGGTCAAAAAATTATACCTCAATCTTTAATAACACTCGAACTATCTTGAAATTTTTAAAAAACATATTATACAAAGTATCTATTGAGTCTGTCATAGGAAACACTGACCGCCCAGTAGAAGCTCTACAATATGATTCCCGAAATGTGGGTAAGGATGATGTTTTTGTTGCTATTAAAGGAAGTATTTTTGATGGCCACGAATTTATCTCTAAAGCAATCAGTCAAGGAGTAGCTGTTGTTGTGTGTCAGGAGCTTCCAGTCGAATTGGCTGAATCAGTTACTTATGTTGTTGTTTTGAACTCGAGTAAAGCCTTGGCAATAATGGCTTCTAACTATTATGAAAATCCTTCAGAAAATTTAAAACTCGTTGGGATCACTGGAACAAATGGAAAAACAACCATTGCCACACTTTTGTACGAGTTATTTAAAAAAGCTGGATATAAAGTAGGTCTTATTTCTACTGTAAAAATTATGGTGGATAATAAAGAATATCCAACTACTCATACGACTCCAGATTCACTAGTTATAAATGCCTATTTAAATAAAATGAGCTTTGAAGGTGTAGATTTCTGTTTTATGGAAGTGAGCTCTCATGGGATACATCAGCGTAGAACAGAAGGGCTAAACTTTGCTGGAGGCGTTTTCACCAATCTTTCTCACGATCATTTGGATTATCATGAAACTTTTTCAGAATACAGAGATGTTAAAAAATATTTTTTCGATAATCTTCCATCAACGGCATTTGCTTTAGTTAATGGAGATGATAAAAATGGCTCTATAATGCTTCAAAACTCCAAGGCAAAACATTACACTTATGCACTAAAAAATTATGCAGACTTTCGAGCTCAAATTTTAGAAAATAAGTTTATAGGGCTTTTATTGAAAGTAAACGATAATGAGCTTTGGGTCAAGCTAATAGGTAGCTTTAATGCCTATAACTTATCGGCCATTTATGGAGTTGCCGGGCTTTTAGGACTGAAATCTTCCGAAACCTTGCGTCATATGAGTGCATTAGAGAACGTAAAAGGGCGGTTTGAGCATTTTATTTCAGACTCAAATATCACAACAATTATAGATTACGCACATACACCAGATGCTCTAAAAAATGTTTTGGAAACCATCAATTCAATTCGCACTAAGAATGAGACCGTAATTACTGTAGTAGGATGCGGAGGAGATCGTGATACGGAAAAGCGCCCAAAGATGGCACATATTGCTTCTGAGTTGAGTACCAAAGTGATTTTTACAAGCGATAATCCAAGGTCAGAAAATCCAGATCAAATTATTTCTGAAATGGAAGTTGGTGTAGAGGCTCATAACTTCAAAAAAACTATGTCAATTACCAATCGCAAGCAAGCGATTAAGACGGCCTGTCAATTAGCGGAGCCTAATGATATCATACTTGTAGCTGGAAAAGGTCACGAAACTTATCAAGATGTTAATGGGGTAAAAAGTGAGTTTAACGACTATAAAATAACAGAAGAATTTTTGAAACAACTAAACAAATAACATGCTGTATTATTTATTTAAGTATTTAGAAGAAACGTACCAGTTTACAGGAGCATCACTCTTTGGGTTTCTTACGTTTAGGGCGGCAGTTGCTATTATTTTATCACTATTAATTTCTACTGTCTTTGGAAAGCGTATTATTGGTTTTCTTCAAAAACAACAGCTTGGCGAGACGATAAGAGATTTAGGCTTAGAAGGGCAAAAAGAAAAAGCAGGAACTCCAACTATGGGTGGTGTGATTATTATTTTGGCTACAATAATTCCTGTTTTATTATTAGCTAAGCTAGATAATATTTACATTATTTTATTGCTTATTACAACACTGTGGATGGGTGTTATAGGCTTTGTTGATGACTATATCAAAAAATTTAAAAATGATAAGAAAGGATTGAAAGGCCGTTTTAAAATCTTGGGACAGTTGGGATTAGGTATTATTGTTGGAATGACTTTGTTTTTTCATAGCGATGTTACTATAAAGGAAAAAATTCCTGCTCATTTGCAGGTTGAATCTCTATCAAACGAGGCACCTTTAGTTCAGTTTTACTCAGAAACAAAATCGACTAAGACAACGATTCCTTTTGTTAAATCAAATGAGTTTGACTACGCCGATCTCATCACTTGGATTCACCCAGGCTTGGAAAAGTATGCCTGGATTGTATTTGTGTTTGCAGTCATATTTATCATAGCTGCGGTGTCAAATGGTGCTAATTTAACAGATGGTATCGACGGACTTGCTGCAGGTTCTTCTGCAATCATAGCATTAACTCTAGGAATTTTTGCCTGGGTTTCTGGAAATATTATTTTTTCTGACTATTTAAATATAATGTATATACCTAGAGTAGAGGAAATTTCAATCTATATAGCTTCATTTGTAGGAGCTTTAATAGGTTTTCTGTGGTACAATGCCTATCCCGCTCAGGTTTTTATGGGCGATACGGGTAGTTTAACTATTGGAGGGATTATAGCTGTGATTGCTATTGCAGTTCGTAAGGAATGGCTAATTCCAGTTCTATGTGGAATTTTCTTAGCAGAAAATTTATCTGTGGTACTGCAAGTTGGATATTTTAAGTATACGAAAAAGAAGTATGGTGCTGGTCGTCGTATTTTTAAGATGTCACCTCTGCATCATCATTATCAAAAATCAGGCTACCATGAAAGTAAAATTGTTACTCGATTTTGGATTGTGGGAATCCTTTTGGCAATACTCACGATAGTTACTTTGAAAATTCGCTAAATGAAACGATTAGTAATTCTAGGCGGTGGTGAAAGTGGTGTTGGTGCTGCTTTGTTAGGCAAAGTAAAAGCGTACAACGTATTTCTTTCTGATTCTGGAAAGATTGCAGACAAATATAAATACGTTCTTATACATAATGAGATTGAATGGGAAGATAGTGGTCATACAGAATCTGAGATTTTAAGTGCAGATATAGTTGTCAAAAGTCCTGGTATTCCAGATCAAATATCTATTATTCAGAAGTTACAGAGTTTGGCCATCCCTGTGGTATCAGAAATTGAATTTGCAGCATTATATACCACTGCTAATATCATTGGTATTACGGGAAGTAATGGGAAAACCACCACGACTATGATGGTTTATCATATTTTAAGACAGGCTGGTTTGGATGTGGCAATGGGTGGAAATATTGGTGAAAGCTTTGCAGAACAAGTCCTTACTAACACGGCCAATTATGTTCTGGAATTAAGTAGTTTTCAGTTGGATGGTATAAAAGATTTTAGGCCACATATAGCTGTTATAACCAACATAACCCCTGATCACTTGGATCGTTATAATTATAACTTTGAAAACTATATAGCATCCAAATTCAGGATTATTATGAATCAGACTGCAGATGACTATTTACTATATGATTCAGATGACAAGGTCATTACTTCTTATATAAATACCCACACAATTCAATCAATATTAGTGCCTTTTTCGCTGTCTAAAATAGTAGCAAACGGTACGTATTTAGAAGAAAACAATATAATAATAGAATTTAACAATAGAGACATAATTATGCCAACAACAAACTTAGCTTTAGAAGGAAAGCACAACGTAAAAAACGCGATGGCTGCAGCCACGGTTGCACATCTGTTGAAAATTAGAAAAGCCACTATTAGAGAAAGTCTTGAAGGATTTCAGGGTGCTGAGCACCGTTTGGAGCAGGTTTTAACAATTAACAAGGTCAAATATGTAAATGATTCTAAGGCAACTAATGTAAACGCTACGTACTACGCTTTGGAAAGCATGAATGTTCCTACTGTCTGGATTGTTGGAGGGATTGATAAAGGAAACGATTATAGCTCATTATTTCCGTTTGTAAATGAAAAAGTAAAAGCAATTATATGTTTGGGTAAAGATAATGAGGCTTTGTTTGATGCCTTTGGGAACATGGTAGATGTCATAATAGAAACACAGTACATGAGTGAAGCTGTTAAAATTGCTTACAATGTTGCTGTTGCTGGTGAGTCCGTATTATTGTCTCCTGCGTGTGCTAGCTTTGACTTATTTGAGAGCTATGAAGACAGGGGTAATCAATTTAAATCTGCGGTAAGGAAGTTATAATGAAAAGAGCATTTGAAAATATAAAAGGGGATCGAATTATCTGGGCTATTGCTGCATTATTGGCAATATTCTCATTCCTGCCTGTGTATAGTGCTGCAAGTAATTTGGCCTATATAGGAACCGGTAGTAATACCTTTAGTTATTTTATCAAGCATTTTGTGCATCTATTCCTAGGTTTCTCGATTATATATGGCATTCATAAGATTCCATACAGATATTTTAGAGGCCTTTCAATGGTTATGATACCAGTTGTATTAATCTTATTAATAATTACCATGCTTCAAGGCGCAACTGTTGGAGGTGCCAATGCTAGTCGTTGGATTCGAGTGCCTATTGTTGGGTTTACATTTCAGCCGTCTACCCTAGCTGCTCTAGTCTTAATGGTATATGTAGCTCGTTATCTATCTAAAGTTAAAGACAAGATGATTTCTTTTAAAGAGTCTATTTTTCCTTTGTGGCTGCCTGTTTTTATTGTTACATCCTTGATTCTTCCGGCTAATCTCTCAACTGCAGTACTGATTTTTTCTATGGTAATTTTACTAACTTATATCGGAGGTTATCCATTTAAGTTTTTAGTAATTATTATCGGATCTGGGGTTGTTGTGCTTGCTTTATTTGTTTTAACAGCAAAGGCATTTCCTGATTTAATGCCGAACCGCGTTGATACCTGGACCAGTCGAGTTTCAAGTTTCTTAGATTCTGAAGTCACTCAGGAAGATTATCAAATTGAAAAAGCAAAAATAGCAATTGCTACTGGAGGATTACAGGGTTTAGGGCCAGGAAAAAGTATACAGAAGAACTTTTTACCACAGTCTTCTTCGGATTTTATTTTTGCAATTATTATTGAAGAGTATGGGCTTATAGGGGGTGTATTCTTGTTGATTCTTTATCTATGGTTATTATTTAGGATTGTAATCGTTGCCCAAAAGTCAGACTCTGTTTTCGGAAAGCTATTGGCTATAGGTGTTGGAATTCCAGTTATATTTCAAGCCTTAGTTAATATGGGTGTCGCTGTACAGTTATTCCCTGTAACTGGACAAACATTACCACTTATAAGTAGCGGGGGGACTTCTATATGGGTGACCAGTTTAGCATTGGGTATTGTATTAAGTGTGAGCGCAAAACGAGATGAAGATAATAACATACAAGAGGGTGATCAGCATCCTTTAGAAATACTAAGCGAAGCATTATAATGAAATCTTATAAAATCATATTATCAGGTGGAGGAACGGGGGGACATATATACCCTGCGATAGCAATTGCGAATGAATTGAAATTACGATTTCCAATGACCGATTTTCTATTTGTTGGTGCAAGTGATAAAATGGAAATGCAAAAAGTGCCGCAAGCGGGTTATCGTATTTTAGGTTTATGGATCTCAGGTTTTCAAAGAACAGTTTCGTTTGGAAATTTATTATTTCCATTTAAGTTGTTGTTTAGTTTACTAAAATCAGTTCAGATTATTAATGCATTTAAGCCCGATATTGTTATCGGAACTGGAGGTTTTGCAAGTGGTCCTGTTTTACATATAGCATCAATAAAAGGGGTGCCAACTCTTATTCAAGAGCAAAACTCATATCCAGGAATTACAAATAAATTATTATCCAAAAAGGTTAATAAAGTTTGCGTTGCTTATGATGGTTTAGAAAGGTTTTTTCCAAAAAATAAATTAATACTAAGTGGTAACCCAATTAGACAAGATCTTTTGGATTTGGAACAAAAAAGAGTAGAAGCTCTTGCGTTTTTCAATTTAGATTCAGCTAAGCAAACACTATTGGTGTTAGGTGGTAGTCTAGGTGCTCGTCGTATTAATCAGCTTATTGAATCTAAGCTTAAATATTTCAATGAGTTAGGAGTCCAGATTGTATGGCAGTGTGGGAAATTATATTCAGACGATTATATTCAACATAACGCAAGTGATCTTGTACAGGTTCATGCTTTTATCAATCGTATGGATTTAGCATATGCTTCTGCCGATTTTGTGATTTCTCGATCTGGGGCCAGTTCTGTGTCTGAGCTTTGTGTTGTTGGAAAGCCCGTGATTTTCATTCCGTCTCCAAATGTTTCTGAAGATCATCAAACTAAAAATGCACTAACAATAACAAAAAATAAGGCAGCAATATTGATTCCTGAAAAGGATCTAGATTCAAGATTTGAATTGGAGTTTTCGATAGTTTTAAACTCAAAACCACAGCAAGAATTATTATCAGAAAACATTAAAAAACTCGCTTTAATTAAAGCGACAGAAACTATTGTTGACGAAATAGAAAAATTACTAGTTAAATGAATTTGAAATCTATCCATACTATTTATTTTATAGGTATCGGCGGTATTGGAATGAGTGCGCTTGCTAGGTACTTTGCATCCTTAGGAAAAACTGTGGGTGGATATGATAAAACAGCTTCTCCAGTGACTGAATCACTCATTAAGTCGGGAATCTGTGTTCAGTTTAACTCTGACCCTGTTCATATTGATAGATTGTTTATGGATCCTTTGAAAACCTTGGTAGTGTATACTCCTGCGGTTTCGAACACTAATCTTCTTTTAAGTTTTTTCAAATCTAATGATTTTCAAGTTTTAAAACGTTCCGAGGTCCTGGGAATCATAACTAAAAATACTCGTTGTTTGGCGGTCGCTGGTACCCACGGAAAAACAACCACTAGCAGTATTTTAGCACATTTATTGTATCAGTGTAATGAAAAAGTTACTGCATTTGTTGGTGGTATTTCAGAAAACTATCAATCAAACTTTATTCAACGTGGAATGGAAGTTTCTGTAGTTGAGGCGGATGAGTTTGATCGTTCATTTTTAACATTAAGCCCAGATTTTGCTTGCATAACCTCAATGGATGCCGATCACTTGGATGTTTATGGTTCAGAAGATGACTTGGTGAAGTCATTTGAGCAATTCGCTGAAAAAATTAAACCTTCAGGAAAATTATTTATAAAAAAAGGACTACCATTCGATGGTATTACATTTGCGGTCAACGAAGAGGCTGACTATAGCGCTACTAATATTCACATTGTGAATGGTGTTTATGTTTTTGATGTTCTAACCCCACTTGGGTTGATTGAAAGCCTAAGCTTTAGTCTACCGGGAGCTCATAATTTATCTAATGCAGTGGTTGCTCTAGCTATGGCTGTTGAATTTGGGTGTTTAGAGTCAGACTTAAAGATAGCATTGGAATCTTATAAAGGAGTTCAGAGACGTTTTACCTATCAAATTAAATCAAAAGAATTTATATTTATTGACGACTATGCGCATCATCCAACAGAAATTAATGCGGTTCATCAGGCAGTCAGAGAAATGTATCCTTTCAAAAAAGTAGCAGTGGTGTTTCAGCCACATCTTTTTTCGAGAACTAGAGATTTTGCTGATGCCTTTGCAGCAAGTTTATCTAAATTTGATGCCACTTTTTTATTAGAGATTTATCCTGCGCGAGAGTTGCCCATACATGGAGTTAATTCTGATTGGCTATTGGGAAAAATTAAAAGTCCAATAAAAAAGCTAATATCCAAATCTCAGATAGTTGATGAAATAAAAGATTTAGGGTACCCCGTGTTTATAACAATTGGAGCTGGAGATATTGGAGTTGAAGTGTCTGAATTAAAAGATAAATTAAGCTATGCGTATTAATTGGAATGTTATTAAAGGTGTTTTTTTGCTAGGTTTAGTAATGTTTTTGTATGCCTTTTCATCTTTCAAAAACAATAGTCGTCCAGTGTCGAGTGTAAATGTATATTTTACGGGAGAAGATAACGTTTTTATTACCTCTAAAATGGTTAACAAATTGTTAATACAAAGTCAAGAAAAACTATATTTTTTACCAAAAGATGATATAGCTTTGAAAGAGATGGAGTTTTTGCTTGAGTCAAATGATATGATAAAGTCGGCTCAAGTGTATCTTACTGTAAGTGGAGAAGTTAGAGCTAAAGTTGAGCAAAAACGTCCCATTGCTAGGGTTGTTTCTGACGAGGTATTTTATATGGACGAAGATGGTTTTAGAATGCCTTTGTCTTCTCAGCATAGTGCTCGAGTTCCATTGATGTATGGAATAGTTGATAAAGATGATTTACAATCGGTCCATAAGCTAGTGTTGACTATTTATAATGATTCGTTTTTAAAAACGTATGTAACTGAAATTCATTATAATGAAAATAAAGAAATAAGTCTAAAGTTAAGGTTGTTAGATTTTGAGGTATTAGTAGGAACCTTAGACAACTTAGATATTAAATTAAAAAATTTTAAAGCATTTTATCAAAAAGCCAAAAAAGATAAGATGTTAGATGTTTATAAAAGCGTGAATTTGCAATTTGACAATCAGGTTGTTTGCACAAAAAAATAATTGTATGGAAGCTCAGAATATTTCAGTAGGATTAGATATTGGTACCACAAAAATTGTGGCTATGATAGGACGTAAAAACGAGTATGATAAACTAGAAATACTTGGTATTGGAAAGTCTAAAAGCCTCGGAGTGCACAGAGGTGTTGTAAATAATATCACACAAACGATTCAGTCTATTCAGCAAGCTGTTTATGACTCGGAGGCTAACTCAGGCTTAAAGATTGGGGATGTTACCGTAGGTATTGCTGGACAGCACATTCGTAGCATTCAGCACAGTGACTATATCACCAGGGAAAACTCTGAATTAGTAATTAATGAACAAGATATTGACCGCCTCATTAATCAGGTTCATAAGCTTGTTATGTTGCCAGGTGAAGAAATTATTCATGTTTTACCTCAAGATTACAAAGTTGATGGACAGGCTGAAATTAATGAGCCTATTGGTATGTATGGTGAGCGTCTTGAAGCCAATTTCCACGTGGTTGTTGGTCAGGTATCTTCAATCAGAAATATTGGTAGATGTGTGCAAACAGCAGGCTTAAATTTAGAGGGCATTACTCTTGAGCCTTTGGCTTCTGCAAATGCTGTACTTAGTCAGGAAGAGAAAGAAGCTGGAGTTGCACTAATAGATATTGGAGGTGGAACTACTGATTTAGCTGTTTTTAAAGACGGAATTATAAGGCATACAGCTGTCATCCCATTTGGAGGAAATGTGATTACAGAAGATATTAAAGAAGGATGCTCGATTATAGAAAAGCAAGCAGAATTATTGAAAATAAAATTTGGATCCGCCTGGCCTGGAGAAAATAAAGATAATGAGATTGTTTCGATCCCAGGATTAAGAGGTCGTGACCCTAAAGAGATCACACTCAAAAATCTATCTAAAATAATTCACGCAAGAGTTGTTGAAATCATTGAACAGGTATATGTTGAAATTAAAAATTATGGACACGAAGAGCAAAAGAAAAAATTGATTGCCGGTATCGTATTAACAGGTGGTGGGAGTCAGTTAAAGCATTTAAAGCAGTTGGTGGAATATATCACTGGAATGGACACTAGAGTTGGGTATCCAAATGAGCACTTAGCAGGCGATAGTGATAGCGATATTACAAGTCCTATGTATTCTACTGCAGTAGGATTGGTTATGGACAGCTTGATTAGACAAGAAAAGACAATGAAAGAAATGCCTGAAAATAACGATAGTGAAGCGGAAGAAGAGATTACTCAAACTCCGGATTCTAATAGAAATAAAGATAGAGGGTTTTTAGATAAACTAACAGAAAGAGTTAAACACTTTTTGGATAACGCAGAATAAAAATAATAACCAGTAAAATTAAGTATATGAGCAGCAGTAATGATTTTGGAATTACATTTGACTTGCCAAAGAACCAATCTAACGTCATCAAAGTTATTGGCGTTGGTGGGGGAGGAAGTAATGCTATTAACCACATGTTTAAGCAGGGAATCAAGGGAGTCGATTTTGTAATATGTAACACCGATTCGCAGGCCTTAAATAATAGTGGAGTTCCTAACAAAATACAACTTGGAGTCAATCTAACTGAGGGCCTTGGAGCCGGAGCAAATCCTGAAATTGGTGAGCAATCCGCAGTCGAAAGTCTAGAAGATATCCGAGCCATGTTAACTTCTAATACCAAAATGGTATTTATAACTGCTGGCATGGGGGGTGGAACAGGTACTGGTGCTGCGCCGATAATAGCAAAAATGGCTAAGGAAATGGAGATTCTTACGGTCGGGATTGTCACAATGCCCTTTGAGTTCGAAGGAAAAATTAGAAATTTACAAGCTCACCAAGGTATTGAGAAGTTCCGTAAAACAGTTGATTCTTTAGTGATCATTAATAATAATAAGCTTAGAGATGTTTATGGAAACTTAGGATTTAAGGCTGGTTTTTCTAAAGCTGATGAAGTTCTTTCTACCGCTGCACGTGGAATTGCAGAAGTAATTACGCATCACTATATGCAAAACATTGACTTGCGAGATGCTAAAACTGTATTGAGTAACAGTGGAACTGCGATCATGGGATCCTCAACATCTTCTGGACAAAATAGAGCACAACAAGCCATTACAAATGCTTTAGATTCTCCATTACTTAACGATAATAAAATTACTGGAGCCAAAAATGTATTACTGCTGATAGTTTCTGGTTCTAAAGAAATTACGATTGACGAAATAGGAGAAATAAATGATCACATTCAAGCAGAGGCTGGTTACGGAGCTAATATCATCATGGGAGTAGGAGAAGATGATAGCTTAGTAGAAGCTATTTCAGTTACAATTATTGCTACGGGTTTTGATGTGGATCAACAAAACGAAATCACAAATACCGAAGTAAAAAAGGTAATACATGCGCTTGAAGATGAGCAAATAATGGAACACGATTTGATGTCGTCTGCCCCCCCTAAATCAGCAACAGCTCATATAGCGCCGAATGAAGAAGAGACAATCGTATACAAGCTGGAGGAGGAAAATACAGAAACAGAAGAAGATGCTTTTA
This sequence comes from uncultured Formosa sp., assembly GCA_913052445.1. Classification (GTDB taxonomy): domain Bacteria; phylum Bacteroidota; class Bacteroidia; order Flavobacteriales; family Flavobacteriaceae; genus Hel1-33-131. The sequence continues at coordinate 7,353 of CAJXDP010000005.1, read as the reverse complement.
CCGAAAATAATTTAATCCCCACTTCAGAGCTTATTAAAAATATTGATGTCATTTATGAAACAGTAGACTTTGATATTGATGAGAATGATTTTATAATTAATGAGGTATCTGCAATACAAGTGGAAGATATTGAACTTGAACCTGAGCAAGAAGATCAAACTATGCTAACATTTGATCTACCAATATCAAATAAAACATCGTTGACAGAATCTGAAGAAGTTGAGGTATTCACTCTCGAGGATAACGTCAATGATATTGAAGTTAATGACTACATTGAACTCATTCCTGTCACTGAATCCAATGAATCAGGAGAAATACACTATGCTTTGGATGATTTTATTGTATTAGAACAAACAGAAAATAAGTATGATGGAGATAAGCAGGAAGCACCAGTAGATGTTGAAGAAGAAATGGTATTTACGAAGGTTACAGTTAAAGAACGGGTAGTCACCTCTGAGCCTGAGGAAAAACAAGATCCATTCAATATTCCAATTTCTAAAACTCTTCGAGATAGAGCAGACGAAAGAAGGCAAAAAATGAAAGCTTTCAATTATAAGTTTAATACATCTAAAATAGAAGAAATTGAAAAAGAGCCAGCCTATAAGCGTCAAGGAATTAGCCTCAATGACGTTGAGCATTCTTCAGAAACACAAGCGTCTAGAACTACTATTGGTCTTGACGATAATGATGAGGTTCAATTACGCTCTAACAACTCTTATTTACACGACAATGTAGATTAAGTATATATTGTATATCCTTATAAAGCCTGAAAGATAATTTTATTTTTTCAGGTTTTTTTTAATTTTAAGAAGAAGAGGGTTTGTTTTTATTATATTCGTACACTAATTAAAATTCAATCTTATGAGCTTACAAGATTTAGTTATGTCTTCGCTTAAAACCGCTATGAAATCCAAAGATACCGTAGCCTTAACCGCATTAAGGTCTATTAAATCTGCTATTTTATTAGCAAGAACCAGTGGAGCAGATGTCGCTATGAAAGAAGAAGATGAGTTTAAATTATTACAGAAATTAGTCAAACAACGTCGTGACAGTGCAGCGATATTTACAGAACAAAATCGTTTGGATTTGGCGGAGCCTGAATTGGCAGAACTCGAGGTGATTAGTCAATTTTTACCTCAAATGCTAGAAGTTTCAGAAGTTGAAAAAGTAGTAGTTGAAACTATTGCTTCATTAGGAGCTTCTGGAATGAAAGATATGGGGCGTGTTATGGGAGTAGTTAGCAAAACACTTGCAGGAAAAACAGACGGTAAAACAATTTCTACTTTGGTAAAAGCAAAGTTAACTTAAGCATAATGGCCCAGTAGTTCAACTGGATAGAATATCAGATTTCGGCTCTGACGGTTGGGGGTTCGAATCCCTTCTGGGTCACTAAATCGGAGAATTGATTCACTGGAATCGGTTCTCCATTTTTTATGTTTGATATTTCCTTCGTTAAAATCGGAATTGAGCCAAAAATAGCGTTCACTTTTGGGGTTCGAACTCTATCGTTTGACTTGTCGTAACCTAAACCGGATGGAAACACTAAATTTTGAAGTTTTTGTCTTTGTTTTAAATTCCCATCTACCCATATCTTCTCGAGAGATTCGGATAAACTAAGCGCTTTATCAATAGCCAATTCAAGGTTCGAACTATTTAATGTTGGATTTTTGTCATTGTTTAATTCTTAATTTGATATTCGATAGTTATATAAATTATAATTTATTTGTCTCATATAATTTATGAGTTGATAGTAAGGCGTGTCAAGTTCAGATACGATACCACAATTTGCATTTTCTCCAACGGTACTTCGTCCTGCAGTTGTAGAATTGCCCCACATAAACCAATGTGCGCCAACACAATTGGGGTCTCGAAGGCCACTTTCAATAAAATTTTTATATTTCTCACCTCTGTTACGTTGGTCAGAAGCATAACCCAGTCCTGGGTAAAATTTACCGCTATCTAAAGCCCCAAAGTTGAATTCTGAAATAATATAAGGTTTATCAAAAGTATCACTTCCCGGGTATTTAAAGCCAACGAGATCATTATCGTACTGATTAAGAGAAATAATATCTAAATACTGAGCACCAATAGGTACATTGTATTTGTTTCTATGTTTACCGCCAACATGCCATCGGCAACCTAAATACAAACTTCCAGGAGACCATTTATCAATTGCCTCTTTAATTGTTTTAAAATAAATATGACATAGGTTTTCATAAAATTGAATATTCAATTTTTCAAATGCTTTTAGATTCATTTTATTACTGTTTCTTTCAAGTTCACTCCAATTATAAAAATTTGTGTTTGCTACAGTATTAAAAATGGAAATATCTTTAATTTCCTTTTTTAGTAATTTGATATATTCTTTTTTGCCAAAAGTTCCCTTTGATTTTAGCACTTTAGATGCCATCTCATTAGGTTCGAACCAATGCATTTCATTGTCAACAAAATACCCGAAAAAATATGGGTCTTTATTTATTTTACCTGCTTTACGTTTTATTGCATTATGTACATTGTTACCCCAATTAGGATGATATACATCTGGAAATTTATCGATTAATATAGTGCTTTGAGTACCTACGTATGCCGTGTAGGGAACACGCTTTTCTTTTTGGATTTGATTTACCTCTTCAAAAGACCATCCTCCAAAGGTATTTAAACCCCAACTTTTCATACGACGTAAACTTTTTTCAACATAGACTATTGGTTTCATCTCTCCGTATTTTTTGTATAAGTTGGCTGCACCAAAATTATATTCCTTTTTTTTATAAAATTTGCCATAAATAGAATCGGATTTTAAGGGTAAATGTTCAAAGAAATGTTCTCTTCCTTGATAAGGAGTTAGTACTTTTAACTGTCCAGCAGAATTTACTCCTGAAGACCAAAATAAATTACCTATTGGATCTATAATCCACCATTTTCCATCTAACTTTTCTGTTCTAAATTGACCAGTTGCCTTTAACGTTGGTCCGTTTTTGTAGCCGCCATATTCATTCCATTCACTTGATCCTTTATGAGCTGCTAAATCTTTTTCTTCTGTTTTAATTGCTTCTTTAAATTGAGTATCGGATGTAAATTTACCTTCCCAATCTGCATATTTATATTGTCCGTATGGATCAATAAAAGGAAAGAAATTTTCTGAATTGTTTAGATATAATTTCGACTTAGAAGGTTTATTTGTTTGGATAGAAACGAGTACCAAATCTTTGTTTTCGGGGGAGGCTGGAAACTTAATTTGAATCTTTTTAGTTCGTTTTAAATCAAAAGATCTTGCAAAAGAGATTCCATCTGGCATGCCACGCATATTAGGGAAATCTTTATGCATTTTAGGGTAGTTTTTCTTTCGGGTTGAATAGTCCGGTAGCAAAATACTATTATAAACTCTAGTTTCTTCGGGTTTAATCCAGCCGATAGTCCAAAGAGCTTTACTCCACTTATTGTTCTCTTTTTCCCCTGAAATAATAGGGTCAAAACGAACTGTTTCTGTCCCGTTATTTTTAATAGTAAATGACACATAAACCCATGCTGTTAAATCCCACTCACCATTTATTGTTAATAGAGCCTCCTGGTTTTTATTGATTTTGATGGTAAGACCATTTTTACTTGGGCTAATTATAGCATTTTTAGCATTTACAATTTGCGCAGTGTTTGATCTTGTGAAATCAAAAAATATTTCTGAATTACTTTGAGAAAATCCCTTAACTGGAATAAATAATAATAGTGATCCAGCAATTACACCAGCGGTAATGCTACGACCACCAAGGAAGTAACCATCTGAAGACGATTCTTCAGTATTTCTTGTTTTGTAATAGGATATTATAGCAACTAAAGCTGTAAATCCAATAAATGTTAAGAATTGCATAGTTTATGAATTAGTTGGTTAGTATTAAGAGTTTCAATTGCCATCTACCCATATCTTCTCGAGAGATTCGGATAAACTAAGCGCTTTATCAATAGCCAATTCAAGGTTCGAACTATTTAATGTTATCAAATTAAGTTCCGTAGTCTTTTGGCTGCTTGTTCTGCTGTAATATCTCGTTGGGGTGAACCAAACATTTCATATCCAACCATAAATTTTTTAACCGTTGCACTTCTTAATAATGGAGGATAAAAACTCATGTGCCAATGCCAATAATCATTAATTTTTCCATTTGTAGGAGATTGATGAATTCCACTTGAATAAGGAAACGAACAATCAAATAATTTATCGTAAGCTTTAGTTATTTTAGAAATCGCGTCAGCAAAGTTTAAACTTTCTTGTTCAGAAATTTTTGTGATGTTTGCAAATTGTTTTTTAGGAACTATCATAGTTTCAAAAGGCCAAACTGCCCAAAAAGGGGTTAGTACCACAAAATCATCATTCTGATAAATGGTGCGCTCATTTGCTTCTAGTTCTTGCCTTAAGTAATCTCCTAATAAACTACTATTGTTCTTACTGAAATATGCCCTTTGTTGTTGATCTTTTTTATCTACTTCATTTGGTAATGTAGATTGACTCCATATTTGTCCATGAGGATGTGGATTACTGCAGCCCATTACAGATCCTTTATTTTCGAAAATCTGAACATAATTAATCATATCATTAGCACCTAATTCTGTGTATTCATTTTGCCAAGTTTTAACAACTTTATCAATATCTAGAACTTCCATATCCGCTAAACTCTTAGAATGATCTGGACTAAAACAAATAACCTTACAGATACCATGTTCACTTTCAGCTTTAAATAAACCTTCAGATACATTAAATGTTGGCGAAGTTGTTTGTAGTGCAGCAAAATCATTAGTAAAAACAAAAACATCCTTGTAAACTGGGTTGGTTTCGCCATTGATTCTGGTATTACCTGAGCATAAGTAGCAACTAGGGTCATGTGTAGGACGTTTTTCGTTAGCGATTTCTTCGTTTTGTCCTTGCCAAGGTCTTTTTGCTCTATGAGGCGAAACTAGAACCCATTCTCCTGTTAGTATATTAAACCGCTTATGCGAATAGTCTTGCAAATTTGTATTCATCTTAGATTATCTTATTTTTTAACGATTTGTGTTCCTCTAGATAGTTTTACACTATACACAGAACAATCATATTCAAATGCTACTTTAAATTTTTTAGAAATCTCTTTTTTAAAGGTTTTAAACGCGTCTTTTTTAACCAGGTTAATAGTACAGCCACCAAAGCCTCCTCCCATCATACGAGAACCTAAAACATTAGGATTTTCTTTTGCTCTATCCACAAGAAAATCTAATTCTCTGCAACTGACTTTATACTTAGTGCTTAAACCTTCATGAGATTGGTATAACAAAACACCTAAAGCTTGGATATCATCTTTTTTTATAGCTTCAGAAAACTTCTTTACACGATTATTTTCATTAATTACGTAAAGCGCTTTTTGATAATCTTCGCCTGAAATATCATTTTTTATGCGATCTAAATCTTCTTTAGAAGCATCTCTCAAAGCATCAAGATGTAATAAACCCGATACTCTTTCGCAGACTTCACGTCTATCGTTATATTCACTTTCAGATAAATCGTGCTTTACGTTTGTATTAATAATCATCAATTTGTAATCCTTAAAATCTATTTTATAAGGTTGAGATTCTATAGTTCTGCAATCTAATAGAAGCGCACTCTTTTTTAGACCAAACATACTTGCGTACTGATCCATTATACCACATTTTACACCAGCAAAATTATGTTCGGCTTTTTGAGAGACTAAAATCATATCGTGCTTTGATAAGCCTAGATGAAACAATTTATTAAGTCCATACACAAAACCATTTTCTAATGCAGCAGAAGAGGACATGCCAGCTCCACCTGGAATATTTCCAGCGAAAACAGCATTAAAGTTTCCAACTCGTTTTCTTAATATTTGCAATTCTGCTACAACACCAAGTATATAATTTCGCCAACCTCCATCTTTTAAAGGTCTTATATTTTCTGTATTGAAGTTGTGAATTTCATTCTTATTTAAAGCACAAACGTTACTGGTTTTAGCATCACTTTTGCTTATAGCAACTGCAATCCCTTTATTGATGGCAGCAGGAAATGCAAAGCCATCATTATAATCGGTATGCTCACCAATAAGGTTGATTCTGCCAGGAGAAAACACAATAAGAGGTTTTGTTTTAAATTGCTCTTTAAAACTACGCTTTACTTGTTTAATTAATTTTTTGTTCATAATTATTATGCAAAATAAACATAGACACCTATTACAATCACGCAGATTACTATACCAGCATGTTTTACATATTTCCAAGGTGTAATATCTACCTGTTTTGTGTATTGTTGTACAAAAGGCTCCTCTCTTGGTTTTATTTTTCCGATAATGAGCATAATCACTACGTTGAGGATGAATAGAATTGCCATAACATCTAAGAAGTGAGGATAAGCTTGCACTTCTACTAGGGCTAAAGCTGCCTGATCAGTTACTCCTGATGCTTTTGCTGTTTCTAATGCTTTATTTATAAAATAGTCTTTCATAAAAAATTGACTTACAATATATAGTAAACATCCAGAAACTAAGCCGATTTTTGCTGCAATTGCAGGCACTCGTTTTGTTAAATAACCTACAATAATAATAGAGAAAATAGGAATACTGTAAATACCATTTATTTCTTGTAGATAGTCAAACAGACTTCCTGCATTTGCAATAAGTGGTGCTATAAACATAGAAGCTATTGCTAAAAAAACACCAAAGGTTTTACCATATTTTACAATCGTTTTTTCATCTGCATTTTTATTAATGTGTTCTTTGTAAACGTCAATTCCAAATAAGGTTACAGAGCTATTTAAAACACTATTAAACGAACTCAAAATAGCTCCAAACAATACAGCCGCAAAGAAACCAACCCAAGCACCTGGTAATACTTTTTTCACCAACATTGGGTAAGCACTATCTGCACTTTCTAAATTCCCTTGAAATAAGTGATATGCAATAATACCTGGTAATACCACAATTAATGGTCCTAATATTTTTATAAACGATGCTAATAATAAACCTTTTTGTCCTTCTTTTAAATCCTTAGCTCCAAGTGCTCTTTGAATAATTTGTTGGTTTGTTCCCCAATAAAATAATTGTACTAACATCATACCAGTAAATATGGTATAGAATGGTACTGGATCTGTTGGTCCTCCCATAGATTTAAACTTATCTGGGTTTTCAGTTGTTAGCGTAGAAAGTCCATCTAAAATGCTCCCATCACCAATCATCATTAATCCAAATATTGGAATTAAAATTCCACCAATTAACAAACCAACTGCGTTAATAGAATCGGAAACCGCAACGGCTTTTAATCCACCAAAAACAGCATAAATAGAACCAATGATTCCAATTCCCCAAACGCATATCCAGATGGATTGTG